>NZ_LWSF01000002.1:671389-747548 GCF_001651785.1 Amycolatopsis sp. M39 | reverse complement strand
CCTGCCACAGCGTCACGCCCAGGCCCGACCACGGCACGAGTTCGCGCGACCGGCAGGTCAGCTGCTCGCCCGCGGTGAGCTGGGCGAGGTAGCCGGCCCCGACGCACCAGGTGCCAGAACGGCGCCGAACCCGACGGTGTACGCCACTCGCGAAAGCGTGCTTTGAGACTCCCCCAGTTCGGGCAGGGCTTCACGGTAGTGGTCAGCGGGTGCCCAACCACGCGTATTCCGGTGCCGGATCGAGCACGATCCCGTCTGCCACCGCGACGAGCTGCTCGCGGGGCGACCGGCCGGAAACGGTCAGCCAGCGCCCGGCCGGCAATCGCACGGTGACCTGCGCGTCGGCCGGTCCGGAGGCGGGCACGTAAGCGCCGGGGAGGCCGCGCACCCGCACCGGCCCGGATCCGCCGAGCGCCGGGGAACCGCCGCTGATCGTCACGCGCACCTTGCCGCTCGGGCCGCTCGCGTCGAGCACCGTCGTCGCGTTGTCGGAGCTGCTGCCGCGCACTGTCGTGGCTTCTTCGTGCAGACCGGCGGGCAGCGGCCCGAACCGTGCCTCGCCGCGGACCCGGACTGGTTCGACGGTCACGGAATCGGCTATTCGCTCGGCTGTCTCGCGCGCGTCCGGGACGCCCTCCACCTTGGCGGTCAGCACATAGCGGTTGTCCGGCATCCAGGTCAGCGTGGCGATCGTGTCGCTCGGGCCGGTCACCATGGCGACCCGCCCGTGCACCACGACCTGGTCCCTCACCGCTGAGATGCGCAGTGCGGTCTGTGCCCATTCCGGATCGGCGGTGGAGTGCGCCGCGAGTTCCACCCGGCTCGCGCCGGACTGCCATTGCCGCACCTGCGCGGTGGCCCCGGGTCCGCCGGAGCGGTACTGCTCGGTGAAGCCGTCCGGCAGCCAGCCCGGCGTGTACGCGAGCACCGGCCGTCCGGCGGCGGGCGTGAGCTGCGCGGGCGCTTCGGTGACCGCGTCGACCACCAACGGCACCCCGGCGGCAACGGCGATCACCGCGGCGGCCGCGGCGGCGAGCGCGAGGCGGGGACGGCGCCGGCGTTGCCGGGCCCGCGCGAGCGCATTGAGCACCTGGTTGCCGTCCGGCGCCCGCTCGGCGAGCCGTTCGAGGCTGTCGCGCACCAGCGTCTCGGTCTCGTTCGAGGGGGTCATTCTCCTGCTCCGGTGGTGAGGGCGGCCGGCAACGAGGGCATCCCGGCGCGCAGAGTCGCCAGCGCGCGCGAGATCTGGCTGCGCACGGTCGAGACGCCGCAGCGGAGGAAATCGGCGATTTCGGCGTCGGTGTAGTTCTCGTAGTAGCGCAGGACGACCGCGGCGCGCTGTTTCCGCGGCAGCGTGGCCAGCAGGGCGAGCATTTCGTCGCGTTCGTCGTAGGCGGTGCTGGGATCGGCGGTCGGCGGCCCGAGCGCATCGAGCACCGTATGGTTCGACGGGACCACGCGGCGGGCGGCGCGGCGGCGCCACGACAGGTACTCGTTGGTGATCATCCGGCGGACGTAGGTGGGCGGCGATTCGATCTTCGACCAGCGTTGCTGCGCGCGCAGGAGCACGTCCTGCACGATGTCCTGCGCCAGATGCGGGTCGTCGGCGAGGACGGTCGCGTAGCGCAGCAGCCCGTCGAGGCGTTCCGCCACGAAATCGTCGAAACCGGTCGTCACGATCATCAGACGCGCGAGGGGCCGGTTGTGATGCTTCGGATCCGAAAATTAGTGACGAAGCCGTGGCGGCCGGCTTGACCGAGCGGCCGACTAGGCTGGCGGCATGGCTGTGGCGGTTCGGGTGATTCCCTGTCTCGACGTCGACGCGGGCCGGGTCGTGAAAGGCGTCAACTTCGCTGACCTGCGCGACGCGGGCGACCCGGTGGAGCTGGCGCGCCGGTACGACGCCGAAGGCGCCGACGAGCTGACCTTCCTCGACGTCACCGCGTCCTCAGGCGACCGCGAAACCACCTTCGACGTGGTTCGCCGCACCGCCGAGCAGGTCTTCATCCCGCTGACCGTCGGCGGCGGCGTGCGCTCCACCGACGACGTCAACCGGCTGCTGCGCACCGGCGCGGACAAAGTGAGCATCAACACGGCCGCGATCGCGCGCCCGGAGCTGCTGCGCGAGGCGTCGCGCCGGTTCGGGGCACAGTGCGTCGTGCTGTCCGTGGACGCGCGGCGAGTGCCCGAGGGCAGCGAACCGACCGCGTCCGGCTTCGAGGTCACCACGCACGGCGGCCGCCGCGGCACGGGCATCGACGCGGTGGAGTGGGCCGCGCGCGGCGAGGAACTCGGCGTGGGCGAGATCCTGCTCAACTCGATGGACGCGGACGGCACCAAAACCGGCTTCGACCTCGAACTGATCGACCTGGTCCGCAAGGCGGTGCGGGTCCCGGTGATCGCCAGCGGCGGCGCGGGCGCGACCGAACACTTCCTGCCCGCGGTGGAAGCGGGCGCGGACGCGGTGCTCGCGGCGAGCGTATTCCACTTCGGACAGTTGACGATCGGCGACGTGAAGGGCGCGCTGCGCACCGGCGGGGTGGTCGTGCGATGAGCCTTTCGCCGGAACTCTCCGCACGCCTCAAGCGCAACGCGGACGGGCTGATCGCCGCGGTCGTGGTGGACCACGCGACGTCCGACGTGCTGATGATGGCCTGGATGAACGACGACGCGCTGGAATCCACGCTCACCACGCGCCGCGGCACCTATTGGTCGCGCAGCAGGCAGGAACTGTGGGTGAAGGGCGAGACCTCGGGGCACGTCCAGCACGTCCGCGAAGTCCGCATCGACTGCGACGGCGACACCGTGCTGCTGCGAGTGGACCAGACCGGTCCGGCGTGCCACACCGGGGAGCGCACCTGCTTCGACACCGACGAACGGCTGCTGCTCGCCGACGAGGACGCGTGATGACCGTCGTCGCGAACGTGCTGATCGGGCTGGTCGCCCTGATCCACCTGTACATCGTGGTGCTGGAGATGGCCCTGTGGACTACGCCACGGGCGCGGGCGGCGTTCGGGACCACCGAGGAATTCGCCCGCGAGAGCAAGACGCTCGCGGCGAACCAGGGGCTGTACAACGGGTTTCTCGCCCTCGCGCTGATCTGGGGCCTGATCGCGGCCGACCCGGCGGGTTTTCAGCTGAAGCTGTACGGGCTGGCCTGCGTGATCGTGGCCGGTTTGTACGGCGCCGCGACTGCGTCGAGGCGGATCCTGGTCGTGCAGGTGCTGCCTGGTGCGCTGGCGCTGGTCTTCCTGCTGGCCTCGTGAGCGCCTGTCCCGGTTCGCACCGGGATCGCCGCGCACGAGGGTCGCTCAGTCGATGTTCCCGGTGAGGTAACGCTGCAACGTCGGCGCCACCGCCGTGACCAGCGTGTCCACCTCCGCCGAGACCATCGGCGCGAACCGCGCCACGTACCGGATCAACCCGATCCCCACCAGCTGCGAAGCGCACAACGCCACCCGCAGCTCCTGGCGATCGCCGCCGAGGTCGCTCAGCAGTCCGGTGAAAAACTGCGAGAAGAACTCGCGCAGCACGCTGCTCGCCGCCTCGTGGCTGGCGATGCTGCGGATCAGCGCCTGGAACGTGTCGCCGCCGACGCCGTCCCAGCGGGTCAGGAAGGTGCGCACGATCCGGACGCCCAGTTCCTCGGCCGGGCCGTCGCGCAGGATCGGGACCAGTTCCGCCGGTTCGAACGGCAGCTTCAGCACCGCTTGCGCGAACAGGCCTTCCTTGCCGCCGAACCAGTGGTTGACCATGGCCGCGTCGACGCCGGCGCGCGCGGCGATCGAGCGGACCGTCGCGCGTTCGTAGCCGTTCTCGGCGAACACCGCGCGGGCCGCTTCGAGCAGCGCCGCGCGGGTGTCCTGACCAGCGGGGCGGCGGCCGCGGCGGCGGCCGGTAGTGTCATCGGTGCTCACCGGACCATCTTGACCGGTCGCCGCCTCGAATTCAACAGTCATTGAATTGAGAGCCCGCTGACCGGCTGACGCGGCCGTAGCGGCACAATGAGGCGCATGGTCAGCTCAGCAGCCACGTCCACGGCCGGGCCCGGCCCGGTCAGCCCGTCCCGCGCCGAGTTCCGCGCGCTGGCCGAGAGCCGCCGCGTGATCCCCGTGGTGCGCCGCGTCCTCGCAGACGGCGAGACCCCGCTCGGGATTTACCGCAAACTCGCCGCCGACCGGCCCGGCACGTTCCTCTTCGAATCGGCCGAGAACGGGAAATCGTGGTCGCGCTGGTCGTTCGTCGGCGTGCGCAGCCCGGCCGCGCTGACCGTGCGCGAGGGCAAGGCGGTCTGGACCGGCACCCCGCCGGACAACCTGCCGGCCGAGGGCGACCCGCTGCAGGTCCTGCGCGCGACCGTCGAGGCGCTGCACACCGAACCGCTGCCGGGCCTGCCCCCGCTGACCGGCGGGATGGTCGGCTACCTCGGCTACGATTCCGTGCGCTGGCTGGAAAAGCTGCCCGAGCTGGCCGAACGGGACCTCGACATCCCCGAGCTGACCATGCTGCTCGCCACCGATCTCGCCGCGTTCGACCACCACGAGGGCACCGTCACGCTGATCGCCAACGCGGTCAACTGGGACGACTCCGCCGAACGCGTGGACGCCGCCTACGACGACGCGCTGGCCCGGCTGTCCGCGATGACCGAGCAGCTGCGGGTGCCCGCGCCGCCGACCGTCGCGACCTTCGACCGGCCCGCGCCCGAGTTCCGCCGCCACCGCAGCAAGGAAGACTTCCACGCCGCCGTCGACAAGGCGGTCGAGGCGATCAAGGCCGGCGAAGCGTTCCAGGTCGTGCCGTCGCAACGATTCGAGATCGAGACCGGGGCCGACGCGCTCGACGTGTACCGCGTGCTCCGCACCTCCAACCCGAGCCCGTACATGTACCTGCTGCGGCTGGAGGGCTTCGACATCGTCGGCTCCAGCCCGGAATCGCTGGTGACCGTCCGCGACGGCCGCGCCACCACGCATCCCATCGCGGGCACCCGCTGGCGAGGCGCGGATCCGGAGGAGGACGCGCAGCTGGCCAAGGACCTGCTCGCGGACGAGAAGGAACGCGCCGAGCACCTGATGCTCGTCGACCTCGGCCGCAACGACCTCGGGAAGGTCTGCAAGCCGGGCACCGTGCACGTGGTCGACTTCTTCCAGATCGAGCGCTACAGCCACGTCATGCACATCGTGTCCACGGTGACCGGCGAGCTGAAGGACGACGCCACGGCGTTCGACGCGGTCGCGGCCTGCTTCCCGGCGGGCACCCTTTCCGGCGCGCCCAAGGTCCGGGCGATGCAGCTGATCGAGGAGCTGGAACCGGTGCGCCGCGCGCTGTACGGCGGCGTGGTCGGCTACCTGGACTTCGCCGGCGACGCGGACACGGCGATCGCCATCCGCACCGCGCTGATGCGCGACGGGATCGCTTACGTGCAGGCGGGCGGCGGCGTGGTCGCGGACTCGGTCCCGGACTACGAGGACACCGAATCGCTCAACAAGGCCCGCACCGTGCTGTCCGCGATCGCCGCGGCGGGCACGATGATCCCGGCGGGGGAGCTGGATCCGGCCGAGGACGCGGCCGGTGTCTGAGCGGTCCGGCGAGGCGGAACCGCGGCGCGGCGGCGCCGGGGCGGAAGCGGCGGGCCCGGAAGCTCGGTCCGCGGGCGGCGGGAAAGCGAAGCGTCCACTGTGGACGATCATTCTCGCCCTCCTGCTCGGCGCGCTGGCGCTGTGGGGAGCGTCCCGGATGGTGTGGTTCGCCGAATTCCGCGACGAGGGCGTGCGCGGCACCGTGCTGTACACCGAACCCGGCGAACAGCGCGCCACCGCGCTCGTGCCGCTCGCGCTCCTCGNCTCCTCGCGCTGGCGGGCGTCGCCGGGGCGGTCGCGACCGGCGGCTGGCTGCGCCGGGCGCTCGGGATCGTGCTGGTGCTCGCCGGTGCGGCGGGCGTCTGGAACGGCGTGGACGGGATCGAGTTCGGCGGCTTCGCGCCCGGGCTGCCCGGCACGGAAATCGTGCTCGGCCACCTGATCGCCGTGCTCGGCGGAATTCTTGTCGCGCTCGGCGGGTTGGCAGCGATCACGTGGGCGGGAGCCGCGCGCAAGCTCGGGGCCCGGTACGCCGCGCCGGGAGCCGCCAAAGCGGCGCGGAAGGATCCGGACACCGAGCTGTGGGAGGCCTTGTCGGAGGGGGAGGACCCGACCGATCCGCCGGATCCCCGTCGCTGAGCAACCCGGGACCGGACGGTCATCGAGCGGGGGTTAGCATCGTTTCGGCGGGAAGGGGAAGGTTTTTGTGAGCGAGCTTGCGAGTCAACCCAGGAATGCGGCAACGGGTAGGGGCGTCCGATGAGCGTGCTCGAAGACATCGTCGCCGGCGTGCGCGAGGACCTCGCACAGCGGGAATCCGCGCTGCCGTTCGACGAACTGAAGGCCAGGGCGGCCAAGGCCGCCCCGCCGCGTGAGGTGATGTCCGCGCTGCGCGAATCCGGCATCGGCGTGATCGCCGAGGTGAAGCGGCGCAGCCCGTCCAAGGGCGACCTGGCCGCGATTCCCGACCCGGCCGCGCTGGCGCGGGACTACGAGGACGCCGGCGCGCGCGTGATCAGCGTGCTCACCGAGCAGCGCCGCTTCGGCGGCTCGCTGGCCGACCTCGACGCGGTGCGCGCCGCGGTCGACATTCCCGTGCTGCGCAAGGACTTCGTCGTCAGCCCGTACCAGGTGCACGAGGCCCGGCTGCACGGCGCGGACCTGGTCCTGCTGATCGTCGCCGCGCTGGAGCAGAACGCGCTCGCCGCGCTGCTCGACCGCGTCGAATCGCTCGGCATGACCGCGCTCGTGGAGATCCACAACGCCGAAGAGGCCGACCGCGCGCTCGAAGCGGGCGCGAAGGTCATCGGCGTCAACGCGCGCAACCTGCACACCCTCGAAGTGGACCGCGACGTGTTCTCCCGCCTCGCGCCCGGCCTGCCGATGGACGTGTTCAAGGTCGCCGAGTCCGGCGTCCGCGGCCCGGGCGACCTGATGTCCTACGCCGGCCACGGCGCGGACGCGGTGCTCGTCGGCGAGGGCCTGGTGGCGTCGGGCGACCCGAAGGGCGCGGTCGTCAAGCTCGTCACCGCCGGTTCGCACCCTGCCTGCCCGAGGCCCTCGCGGTGACCGAACGCGGCGAGCACGACCCGGACGAACGCGGCTACTACGGCCCGTACGGCGGCCGGTTCATGCCGGAAGCGCTGATCGGCGTGGTCGACGAGGTCGCGGCGGAGTACGAGAAGGCCCGCCACGACCCCGCGTTCACCGGCGAGCTGAACCGGCTGCTCACCGAGTACGCGGGCCGCCCGTCGCTGCTGACCGAGGCCAAGCGGTTCGGCGAGCAGGCCGGCGGCGCCCGGGTGTTCCTCAAGCGCGAGGACCTCAACCACACCGGTTCGCACAAGATCAACAACGTGCTGGGCCAGGCGCTGCTCACCGTGCGGATGGGCAAGAAGCGCGTCATCGCGGAGACCGGCGCGGGCCAGCACGGCGTCGCCACCGCCACCGCGTGCGCGCTGCTCGGCCTGGACTGCGTCGTGTACATGGGCGAGGTCGACACCGAGCGGCAGTCGCTGAACGTGGCGCGGATGAAGCTGCTCGGCGCCGAGGTAGTGCCGGTGAAAACCGGGTCGCGCACGCTGAAGGACGCGATCAACGAGGCGCTGCGCGACTGGGTCGCCAACGCCGAGGACACGCACTACCTCTTCGGCACCGCCGCCGGCCCGTCCCCGTTCCCGATGATGGTGCGCAACTTCCACCACGTCATCGGCGAGGAGGCGCGGGCGCAGATCCTGGAGAAGGCCGGTCGGCTGCCGGACGTCGTCGCGGCGTGCGTCGGCGGCGGGTCCAACGCCATCGGCATTTTCTCCGGGTTCTACGACGACCCGTCGGTGCGGCTGGTCGGCCTGGAGCCGGGCGGCGAGGGCATCGAGGGCAACCGGCACGGCGCGACGCTCACCAAGGGCAGTCCGGGCAACCTGCACGGCGCGATGTCGTACCTGCTGCAGGACGAGGACGGCCAGACGGTCGAATCGCATTCGATCTCCGCCGGGCTCGACTATCCGGGCGTCGGCCCGGAACACGCGTGGCTCAAGGACTCCGGCCGTGCCGAATACCGCCCGGTCACCGACGCGGCCGCGATGGACGCCTTCCGGCTGCTGTCGCGCACCGAGGGCATCATCCCGGCGATCGAATCGGCGCACGCGCTCGCCGGTGCCCTGGAACTGGGCCGCGAGCTGGGCCCGGACGGGCTGATCGTGGTCAACCTGTCGGGCCGGGGCGACAAGGACATGGACACCGCGGCCCAGTGGTTCGGGCTCGTGGACGGGGAGGGCAAGTGAGCGGCCTCGACGAGCTGTTCGCGGCGACGCGGGCGGAACACCGGGCCGCGCTGGTCGGCTACCTGCCCGCCGGATTCCCGTCCGTGGCCGGTTCGAAGGACCTGCTCGCCGCGACGATCGACGGCGGAGCGGACCTGGTCGAGGTCGGCGTCCCGTACTCCGACCCGGTGATGGACGGCCCCACCATCCAGGCGGCCGCGGAAGCGGCGCTGGCCAGCGGGTTCCGGCTGAAGCAGCTGTTCGAGGTCGTGGAATCGGTGTCCGCGCGCGGCGGTCGCGCGGTGGTGATGACGTACTGGAACCCGGTGCACCGCTACGGGGTGGACGCGTTCGCGCGCGACCTGGCCTCAGCGGGTGGCCTGGGCTTGATCACGCCGGATCTGATCCCGGACGAGGCCGGCGAGTGGACGGCCGCGTCCGCGGAGCACGGCTTGGACCGGATTTTCCTGGTCGCGCCGTCATCGTCGTCGGAACGCCTGGCGAAGACCACGGCGGCCTCGTCGGGCTTCGTGTACGCGACCGCGGTGATGGGCGTGACCGGTGCCCGCGACGCGGTGGGGGTGCACGCGGAAGACCTGGTGCGGCGGACTCGCGAGCACACGGAGCTGCCGATCGGCGTGGGCCTCGGGGTCCGGTCGCGGGAGCAGGCCGCGCAGGTGGCCGGGTTCGCGGACGCGGTGATCGTCGGATCCGCGCTGGTCACGGCCGCGGCGGACGGTCCCGATGGCGTGGCGAAGCTGGCTTCTGAGCTGGCGAAGGGCGTGCGCGAGGCGGTCGCTCCAGCCTGATCTCGGGTCGACGGTCGGAAACTGTCGGTGGTCGTTCGTACTCTCTCGGTATGCAGAAGAACCGAGGGGGAGTGCGACGGCTCTGGCAGACTGGACTTGGCAAGAGAGATCAAGCGCGGGTGGAGGTGACTTCTCATGTCAGCACCTGCTGAGCACGACACCGGCCGATCCTCGGCCCCGTGGCTGTCGGAAGTGCTTGCTCTGCCGGAAGAGCAGCTTCTCGGCACCCGGATCGAAGCGGTCGACGGGGCACTCCTCATGAGCCCGGCCCCGACCTCGTCGCACCAGCGGTTGCTGCAACGGCTCCAACGGGCAATGGCGCCCGAGCTGCCGGACGATCTTGAACTGCTTCCGGGAGTCAATGTTCGCTGCGGTGAAAGCCGGTTGTTGAGCCCGGACTTCGTGATCGTCACCTGCCCGGACGTGGCCACGACCTGGTATCCGGCGTCCGAGGTGCTGCTGGCCGCGGAGATCGAATCGGCGTCCACCAGGGTGCAGGACCGGATCTTCGAGAAAGCCCTCTACGCCGAAGCGCTCATCCCGTACTACCTGCTCGTCGACCCGGAGCAGGAAGCCGCCACCCTGTACGCGCTTGCCGACGGCGACTACCTGCCGCACGCGAAGAGCGAAGGCGGTGTACTCACCCTGGCCGAACCGGTCCCCGCGGAGCTGGATCTGCGCGCCTGAGCGGCCAGTTGTACGCATCGTGTACGCCCTCCGCGCACAGTGCGGCGCATGGCTTTCGACATCGGACAAGTTCCCCGGAGGACGTTCCTGCGCGGGGTGGCCGGCGTGAGCGCTGCCGCGGCGGCGGGCCTTGTGCTGCCTGGTCTCGCGGACGCCGCCGACGCGCCGCGCATCTACAGCTGTGCCGAATGGGGTGCGCGCCCGCCCGCGGATCCGCTCACCACGCTCGACCACCCCGCCGATCGCGTGCTCATCCACCACATCGACTGCCCGAACAGCACCGACTACTCGCTCGAACACGCGTTTCAGGTCGCGCGCGACGACCAGGCCGACCACATCGACAACAACGGCTGGTCCGACACCGGCCAGCACTTCACGGTCTCCCGCGGCGGCTACCGCCTCGAAGGCCGCCACGGCAGCCTGGACGCGTTGCGCAGCGGCAAGAAGATCGTCCGCGCGGCGCATTGCCCCGGCCAGAACGACAATGCGATCGGCATCGAGAACGAGGGCACCTACATGCAGGTCGCCCCGCCGAAGGCGCAGTTCGATTCGCTGGTGGTGTTCGTGGCGTACGTGTGCCGCCAGTACGGCATCCCGGTGAAGGAAATCAAGGGACACCGCGACTTCTACAACACCGACTGCCCGGGCGACAAGCTGTACGCGATGCTGCCGGAATTGCAGTCCCGGGTGGCGGCCTTGCTCCAGTGAACGGGTTCAGTGCAGGAAACGCAGTGCCCGGCACAACTCCGCGGGCTCCAGCGATCCCAGTTCGGCCACCTCGGCGCGGCGCAAGTCTGTCAACGTGGTGGCCAGCTGGGGCCCGAACGCCGTCCGCAGCACCTCGTCGGCCTCGAACGCGTCGACCGCGTCCGACAACGACTCCGGCAACCGGGCGACTCCGGCAGCGGCGGCGTCCGCAGGGGAGAGCGAGCCAGGATCCACGCTGACCGGTTCCGGCAGGCGCGCCTCGGCGTCCATGCCCGCCTGCCCGGCGAAAAGCAGGCCCGCCACCACCAGATACGGGTTCGCGGTGAGGTCGAAGCACTTCACCTCCAGGTTCGCCGCCGTGTCGCGCTGTCCGGCCGCGCCGCGGATCAGGCGCAGCGGTGCTTCGCGGTTTTCCAGTCCCCACGCGGTGAACACGCCTGCCCAATGGCGCGGTTCCAGCCGCAGATAGCTGACCACCGACGGTGCGCCCACCGCCAGCAACGCGGGCAACCGGCGGAAAATCCCCGCACCGAAGGATTCCGCGGTCGAGCTCAACCCGAACGCTCTGGTCCCTCCCGCGCACAGATTCCGCTCGCCGTCCCCAAGACTCAGGTGCACGTGCCCGCCATTGCCGACTCCGCCGGGTTCGAACTTCGGCGTGAACGACGCGCGCAACCCGTGCGCAGCGGTCACCGTCCGCACCGTTTCCCTGGTCAGCACGGCTAAATCGGCTGCGCGCAAGGGATCCGCCGCCGCGATCGACAGCTCGAACTGGCCAGCCGCGTATTCCGGGTGGACCTGCTCCACGTCCACGCCACAACGCTCCAAAGCGGACACGAGAACGCGCAGATACTCGTGGTTCGCGCTCAACCGGGAGTATCCGTAGGCCGGTCCGGGCAGCGGGACGCCGTCCGCGTCGGTCGCGATCCACTCCAGTTCGAACGCCATCCGTGCGGTCAGGCCGCGGTCGGCGAGCTGGGCCACGGCGGTCGCGGCGAGCGCCCGTGTGTCTTGCGGGTGCGACTGTCCGTCCTGGTCGTAGCGCCACGCCGGGGCCCATGCCCAGCCGGGTTGTGCGGCGAGGACGGTGAGCGCGTCGAGGTCAGGGTGCAGCCGCAGGTCGCCGACTGGGCCGAGGGAGTGCTCCCCGTTCGCGATGCTGTCGGTAGCGAGGAAGAAGTCGAACGAATTGGACGCACCGACGCCCCAAGCCGCGACGGTCGCCAGCTTCGCCACCGGCACCGCTTTGACCCGCGAAATCCCGGAGTTGTCGACGAAACTCAGCGCGACGAGTTCGACGCCCGCCTGCTCCATCCGGCCCGCAGCGGCAGCGCCGAGTTCCGCGAGCCGGTCGCGGTCGAGTTTCGTGAGGGTGGACGACAAGGCGCGCTCCTTCACTGCCGGGCGAGGTTCAGCCAGTCGGCGCTGGTTGTGCGCGCCGCCTCGGATGTTCACTGTGTACTCCGCGGGGAAAGGAGCGCATCCGTGTCCGGAGACCGTCCCGAATTGCGGCGCACCCTGTCAGTCTGGCAGGCCGTCGGGTTGTCCGTCGCGCTCATGGCACCCAGCATGGCCGCGAACATCAATCCACAGCAAACAGCCGCGGCCGCCGGACGCGCGGTGCCGCTGGCGTTCCTGCTTTCGGCGGCGGGAGTGCTGCTGGTCGCGTACGGCTTCGTCCAGCTCTGCCGGCACTACCAGCACGCCGGATCGGTCTACGCCTTCGTCGGCGCCACCCTCGGCCCGCGCGCGGGCGTGGTGTCCGGGATCGGCCTTCTCGGCACGTACACCTTCTACGCCGTGGTCACCAGTTCCGCCGCGGGCGTGCTGGGCACGGCGTTCCTGACGCAGGTCGGGATCTGGCCGCATCCGCCGTCGTGGGGCCCGTTCGTGCTCACCGCGGTCGCGCTGATCGGCAGCTGGCTGCTCGCAGTCGCCCCGGCCCGCCGCGGCACCAGCACGTTGCTTGCCGTCGAGGGCGCGACCATCGCGCTCATCCTGCTGGTCACTGTGGTCATCCTGGTCCGCTTGATCGCGGGCGACGCTCCCAGCGGCCGGTTCACGCTCCAGGTTTTCGTGCCGGACAACGGAATCTCCGGCATTTTCCTCGGCGCGGTGTTCGGTTTCCTGTCGTTCGCCGGTTTCGAGGCCGCCGCGACGCTCGGCGAGGAAACCCGCGACCCGCGCCGCAACATCCCGCGCGCGATCCTCGGCACGGCCATCTTCGGCGGTGCCTACTTCGTCCTCGTGACTGCCGTCGAAATGATGGCCTTCGGCAGCGACGCCACCGCGTTCCACGATTCCCCGTCGCTGCTGGGCGACCTGGGCAGCCGCTTCGCCGGCCCGTGGGTCGGCGACGTCATCAGCGCGGGCGCCGCGATCAGCGCGTTCGGCTGCTGCCTCGCCTGCGTCGTAGGCGGTTCGCGCCTGCTGTTCGCCCTCGGCCGCGACGCCTTCGACGGCCGCGGCATCGGCCGGATCTCCGCCAAGGGCATCCCCGCCGTCGCCGTGACCGTGGTCGCGCTGGCGGCGGCGCTGATCATCCTGGTGTGCGCGGTGTTCTTCGGCGCGACCGCGGACGACACCTTCTCGTGGGCCGGATCCATCGGAACCTTGCTCCTGCTGGTGATCTACCTGCTCACCACCGTCGGCGCGATCCTGTTGTTGTTCGTACGGCGGCGGATGCGCGTGCCGTGGTGGCATTTGGTGTTCCCGATCGGGGCGCTGGTCCTGCTCGGCTACACCGTGTACGTCAACGTCGTGCCGTATCCGGCCGAGAACCCGGCGCGATGGTTCCCGGTGGTGGCGGGAGGGGTGCTGGTGCTGGCTGGTGCCGTGGTGGCCTCAGCGCCCGGATTCGCCCGTAGGGTGGGGGAGAGGCTCGCTGAAGGAGACGCATGACCGATCTGCTGGATTTCGTCGCGGACCTGCCGCTGGTCGATCACCACTGCCACGGCCTGCGCACCCGCGACGTCGACCGCGACGGGTTCGAGCGGATGCTCACCGAGGCGGACACCGTGTCGCCGCTCGGGACGTCGCTGTTCGATTCGCTGATCGGCCTGGCCGTGCGCGAACGCTGCGCTCCGGTCCTCGACCTGCCGAAACACGCCCCGGCCGACGACTATCTCGCTCGCCGCGCCGCGCTGGGCGCAAGAGAGGTCAACCGGCGGTTCCTGCGCGGCACCGGCAGCACGGATTACTTGCTGGACGGCGGTTTCCTGCCCGAATCCCTCACCGCCACAACGGACCTCGCCGAACTGGCCGACGCCCGCGCGCACGACATCGTCCGGCTGGAACAGGTCGCCGAAGACGTCATCCGCGGCACCAGCGCCGCCGGTTTCGCCGAGGACTTCGCCGCCGAACTCGACCGTCGCACTGCCACCGCGGTGGGCGTGAAGTCGATCGCCGCGTACCGGGCCGGGTTGGAGCTGACCGGGGAACGCCCGGCTCCGGCCGAGGTCGAAGCCGCCGCCGGACGCTGGCTGTCCCGGATCGAGGCGGGCGAACCGGTCCGGCTGGCCGAGGAGGTGCTGCACCGCCACCTGATCTGGGCCGGCATCGACCGGCGGCTGCCGGTGCAATTCCACGTCGGCTACGGAGACTCCGACGTCGACCTCCACCGCTGCGATCCCTTGCGGCTCACCGGTTTGCTGCGCGCGACTCGGGACGCGGGCGTCCCGATTCTGCTGCTGCACAACTATCCGTTCCACCGCAACGCCGCCTACCTAGCGCAGGTCTTCGCGCACGTCTTCGTCGACGTCGGTCTCATCACGCACAACGCGGGCTTCCGCGCCCCCGCGATCCTGGCCGAGACGCTGGAACTGGCCCCGTTCGGAAAACTGCTGTTCTCCACCGACGCGTTCGGCCTGGCCGAGTTGTATCACCTGGGCACCGCGCTGTTCCGGCAAGGACTGTCCGATTTCCTGCGCACCGCTCTCGCCGCCGACGCACTGTCCGAAGTGGACGCGATCCGGCTGGCCCGGCTGGCCGGTCACGAGAACGCGACCCGGATCTACCGGCTGGAGCGGAAATGAACGACCTGGTCGACGCCTGGCGGGCCGCGTTGGCCGAGGAGTTGCCCGCCGCGGTCGAACTGCGTCACCGGATTCACGCCGATCCGCGCGCCTCCGGCGACGAGGACGACACCGCCCGGATCGTGGCCGCCGCGCTAGGCGAGGGCGAACGGGTCGCGAAAACCGGGCGGCTGATCGAGATCGCCGCACCGCACCCGGGCCCAGCCGTGGCCTTGCGCGCCGAACTGGACGCGCTCCCGGTAGCAGAACGCACCGGCGTCGAATGGGCCGCGAAGACCGGCCTGATGCATGCCTGCGGCCACGACGTCCACCTCGCCGCCTTGACCGCGGTCTGCCGAGCGGCGCGGCGGGTCGAACTCCCGCGTCCGCTGTACGCGATCTTGCAGCCGCGCGAGGAAATGTCCCCGTCCGGGGCGCTTGACCTGGTCGAATCGGGCATTCTGGAGGAGCGCGGCATCGACACGGTGATCGGTGCGCACGTCCAGCCGCGGCTGCCGTACGGCGTCGTTTCGGCCGCGCCCGGGCCGGTGAACGCGTCGACCGACGAGTTCGAGGTCGTGCTGCACGGCCAAGGCGGGCACGCCGGATACCCGCATCTCCTGCGCGACCCAGTGCTGGCGCTCAGCCAGCTCGTGGTGAGCCTGCAGCAGATCGCGAGCCGCCGGATCGACCCGATGCACGGCGCGGTCTGCACGATCGGCAGGCTCAGCGCGGGCACGGCGGCGAACGTCGTGCCGAACACGGCGTCCGCGTTCGGCTCGCTGCGGCTGATGCGCGCGAGCGACCGCGAACGTGCGCTGGAGGCTCTCGACGAGGTCGTGCACGCAACTGCGCGCGCCTACGGCTGCACCGCCGACCTCCGGATCAGCCCGTGCGAACCCGTCCTGGTCAACGACCCGGCGCTGGCGGCTGCCGCGAGGGTCTGGCTCGAACGCGGCGGCGCCGACGCGGACGTGGATTTCCGGTCCTTCGGCGCGGACGATTTCGCGCATTACTGCGGCGACGGCGTCCGCGGCCTGATGCTGTTCGTCGGCCTCGGCGAGACCGCGGGCGCGCCCAGTCTGCACGGCGAAACGTTCCTGCCCGAGGACGCCGCGGTCGGCCAGGTCGCCGGCGCGCTGCTCGCCGGATACCTGGCCGCGGCCTCGGACCTGGAGTATCCGGAGGCGGCCGTGACCGGGCTGTGACCGGGTCTTGACTAAGGGTTCCGCGGCACCGGGACCACGACCGGGGTCCGACGCGCTACGGTGGCCGCGTGTACTCCGCAGCATTCCTGGCCACGATCCCGAGCCCCGACCAAGGCGTCTGGCACCTGGGCCCGATCCCGATCCGGGCGTACGCGCTCTGCATCATCGCCGGCATCATCGTGGCGATCTGGTGGGGCGAGCGGCGCTGGGAGGCCCGGGGCGGCACCAAGGGCACGGTGCTCGACATCGCGGTGTTCGCGGTGCCGTTCGGCCTGGTCGGCGGCCGGCTCTACCACGTCATCACCGACCCGGAGCTGTACTTCACCGAGGGCAAGAACCCCTGGAACGCTTTCGCCATCTGGGACGGCGGGCTCGGCATCTGGGGCGCGGTCGCGCTCGGCGCCGTCGGCGCGCTGATCGCCTGCCGCCGCCGGGGGATCCCGCTGCCCGCGATGGCCGACGCGATCGCGCCCGGCATCATCGTCGCGCAGGCGATCGGGCGGCTCGGCAACTACTTCAACCAGGAGCTGTACGGCGCGCACACCGACCTGCCGTGGGGCCTGGAGGTCTACCAGCGCTTCGACCCGGCCACCGGGGCCCCGGACGCTCTCGGCGGCGTCGCGACCGGGCACATCCCGCTGCCGGAAAGCCCGGTGCACCCGACGTTCCTGTACGAGCTGATCTGGAACCTGCTCATCGCGCTGCTCGTGGTGTGGGCGGACCGCAAGTTCAAGCTCGGCCACGGCCGCGCGTTCGCGCTCTACGTCGCGGGCTACACCGTCGGCCGCTGCTGGATCGAGCTGATGCGCACCGACACCGCCAACCACATCCTCGGCCTGCGGGTCAACGTGTGGACCTCGATTTTGCTGTTCATCGGCGCGATGGCCTACTTCGTCGTCGCGGCCAAACGCGGTCCGCGCGAGGCCCCGGAGGCGTTGCGCAGCAAGGGAGACGAGCGGGCCGCCGCGGTCGAGTCCACTTCGGACGCCCCGGACGAGAAGGCCGAGAAGGCCGCGGAAGACACTGTGGACGCCGGATCTTCCTCCGCCGAGAACGGCAAGTCCGAGAAGTCCTGAGCATCGCGACGGAAACGAGGCCCTCGCCCGGGTTGGGCGGGGGCCTCGTTTTGTGTGCGGCAGGCTCTGCGGGCTCAGCTGAGGAACGAGCCGCCGAAGTAGTCGTCGTCATCGCCGGAGCCCTGCCGCCGGGAGCGGCGCCCCGACGACGGCGGCGGCTGGGGACCGGACCGCTTCGGCAGGCCGCCTCGATCAGCGAGGGGATCGGCGAAATCGTCCTCCGGCTCCGGTTCCGGGGCGCGATGCCGAGGGGGAGCGGGCGGTTCTTCCTTCGCCGGAGCCGGGGCCGGGGGCGGCGGCGTCCGGTCGGCGAGCGGATTGTCGTTCGAGTACTCCGCGGGCTCCGGTGCGGGCGGGGCCGGGGGCCGCGGCCGGGCGCTGCCCGCCAGCGGGTCCGCGGCGGAGAACCCGGCGGGCTTGTCCGGCGTGTCCGGATACTTCGAGCGTCCGGTGTCCGACAACGGGTTCCCGGCGCCGCCGGTGCGCGCCTCGAGGATCTCCTCGGGGCTCTGGCCTTCCTCCAGTTCCTCAAGGATGTCCTTGGCCTCGCTGAGCTTTTCGTCGGCGAGCGCGCGGACCTCGGGGTCGGCGAAGGCCCGGCCCGCGGCGACGTCCTCCCAGGAGTATTCGCCCGCGTCGACCTTCCGCTTGATCAGCCGCAGCTGCGCGGGAGCGTCCGGACGCGAGGCGGCCCGCTTGATCGCCTCGATCCGTTCCGGGGTGTCGGTTTTGGGCAGCGGCCGGAGCTTGATCTTCTCCAGGTCCTTCAGCAGCTGCTGGGACTTGCGGACCGTCCGGTCGAGCGCGGCCTCGGCCTCCCGCAGCTCGGGCGTCTTCCACGAATCGTCCGCGGTGACGGGGTGGGACATCTCGGCAGTTCCTCCTTAGTCGATGCGGCCGTGGATCCGGCCGCTCGCCGAGCGCCGGGGCGGATGGGACGGCGGATGGTTCGCGGGCGGGTGGTTCGGCTGGGACGGCGGGTGACTCGGTTGCTGCGGCGGCTGGTGGTGCTGCTGATTCTGCGGGGGCTGGTGCTGCCGACCGTCCGGTTCGGACCGCTGGTTCTGCCCGCGCTCGCCGGAACCCTGCGAACGGTCGCCTTCGTCCCCGGAAGCGCGGNGGTCGCCTTCGTCGTCGCCGCCCTCGCGCGAGCGCCGGTTTTCCGCGTGCGCCTCGCGCGACTCGTGGACGCCGTCCTTGCCTGCTTGCACGGCGTCCTTGGCGTCCTGGCCGATGTCCTTGGCGTTGTCCTTGATGTCGCCGACGTCGCCGCCGATGTTCTTCGCGATGTCGGCGAGATCGCCGATGCTGCCGACGTCCTTGATCTTCTGCAGCTGCGACCCGATGTCCTTGATCGAGGTCCAGATGTCCTGGACCTTCGTGATGATGTCCTGGATCATCTCGATGATCGAGATCAGCGCGTTGATCAGCGGGATCAGCTCGGACAGCGCGGTGATCGCGTCGGCGACCCAGCCCGCGATCGGGACGCACGCCTCGGCGGCCATCACGAGCAGCCGGTCGATCAGGCTTTTCAGCAGGTCGAGCGCCTTGGCCGCGAGCTTCTTCGACGTGTCCGACAGCAGGTCGAAGCCCTTGGCGATCAACGACGCGATCCCGGCCTCGGCGGCGAGCCCGGCCCGCCACCCGGCCTGCACGTAGGCCTTGTGCTCCAAGGAAGCCATGCCGTGCCAGGAATCGCTGACGGTCTTCTCGTTGGCGACCATCACCTCGGAGAACGCCTTCATCGCCTCGGAGATGTTGCGCCACGCCTCGGCGTCGGCCGACATCTTCGAGAAGTCGCCGGTGAGCGGTTCGATGAACTGCTGGGTGAGCGTGGTGCCGGTGAACTTCTGGTACACCCACTCGACGGCCATCACCTCGACGCCCGCGTCCTTCACCAGCGCCTGGACGTCCTCGCCGGAGGTGTCTTCCGGCGGCTGCAGCAATTCGACGATCGAGTCGCCCCGGTCGAAGTCGCCGGTGCCGCCGGGAACTCCGCCGGGCTCGCCGCCCGAACCCCCGGTGCCGCCCTCTCCGCCGTTGCCGCCGCCTTCGCCGCNNNNCCCTCGCTGCCGGAGCCGCCTTCGCCGCCCCCGTCTTCGCCGCGGTCGCGGCCCCGGCCGTCGCCGCCTTCTTCGCCGCCGTCCTGGCCGTCGCGGCCATCCCGGCCGTCTCGACCATCCCGGCCGTCGCGGCCATCCCGGCTGTTGCCGTTGTCGTCGCCGGAGTTTCCCCCGGTGCCGCTCGGATGCGTCCGGTCGTCCCCGCCGGACGGACTGCGTCCGTCCGGGCCGGTGCCGGGATGCTGGTTTCCGCCCGGATGGCCGGGCTGCTGGCCGCCCGGAGGCGGCTGGTTGCCGGGATGCGGCTGGTTTCCCGGATGCGGCTGGGTGCCGGGGTGCGGTGGGGCGCCCCCGGAACGGGACGGCGGATGCGTCGTCCCCGTACCCCCGGAGTGGTGGCTGCCGCCATGCCCTCCGCCGTGCCGTGCCATGTCTGTTCCCCCTAGTCAGAACTGTGTGGTGTGGATGCGCATCAGGCCGCGCCGCGACCGGAGTCGACGCCGTCGAACTGGTCGATGAACTGCTGGAGCAGCTGCGCGGAATTGGCGTCGTGGTGCGCGTAGGCCTGCGCCGCCTGCTTGACCCCGTCAGACAGCGAGGTCAGCCGCGAGTGGCCGAAGTCGAGCGTTCCGCCGTAGAGGTTCGCGACCAGCTGCACCACCGGCTGCAGCACCACGAACAGGCCGGTGAACCCGGACGTGTCGCACGCGGTGGAGCGCATGTAGTCGTTGATCTTGCTGATCTTCTCGTGGAGGCTGTCGAGCACCTCGGCGTACTGGTTCATCGTCTCGACGTCGACTTCTATGCCGGACATGAAAGAAACCGCCCTCCCCGTGAGCTATTCGGTTGCCGAACACTATGGCAACCGACGATCACCGAGTGTGGGCGGTTCCCGGAAATTCGTGCGATTTCCTGGGAGGATCGGGCGAAGGGGACGAAGCGGGCGCATCGACTTCGTCACGTGCCGGGTGCGTGCGGCGGCTCCGGGGCTTATGCTTCGCGGACCGAAGCATCTCAGGACCCATCCGGAACTATGTCGTTCCGCGCTGCCGGATCGTTACCGTTCTTCCCCGTCCGGGGAGCTCCGAGGCGCTGCTGGGGTGTTTCCCAGGTGTTAAAGTCGCGCTAACAAGCGGGCCATCGTCGTCCCGTGCGCTCCCCGCGGCCGGTTCGCCGGCCACCGCACGAAACGACGAAGGAGGTCCCTTTTCCATGATCTTCTCCGCCATCCCCGGCAAGCAGGGTCTGTACGACCCGGACACCGAGCAGGATTCCTGCGGCGTCGCCATGGTCGCCGACGTCCAGGGCCGCCGTACGCACGGGATCGTCACCGACGGTCTCGCCGCGCTCACGAATCTCGACCACCGCGGCGCCGCGGGAGCCGAGCCGACGAGTGGCGACGGCGCCGGGATCCTGCTGCAGCTGCCCGACGAACTGCTGCGCGCCGAGGCGGGCTTCCCGTTGCCCGCCGGCGGCGCGTATGCCGCCGGAATCGCGTTCCTGCCCGCCGACGACGAGCAGCGCCGCAAGGCGATCGGGCTCACCGAACGGATCGCGGCCGAAGAAGGGCTCGCCGTCCTTGGCTGGCGCGAGGTTCCGGTCGACGCCGACGGCGCGGACATCGGCCCCACCGCGCGTTCGGTGATGCCGCATTTCGCGATGCTGTTCGTGTCGTCCCCGCACGGCGAAACCGGCCTCGAACTGGACCGGCTGGCCTTCTGCCTGCGCAAGCGCGTCGAGCACGAGAGCCTCGCGTCCGGCTGCGGCACGTACTTCCCGTCGCTGTCCGCGCGCACGATCGTCTACAAAGGCATGCTCACGCCCGAGCAGCTGCCGCGCTTCTTCCCCGACCTGCGCGATGCCCGGCTCGCCAGCGCGATCGCGCTCGTGCACTCCCGGTTCTCCACCAACACTTTCCCGTCGTGGCCGCTCGCGCACCCGTTCCGGTTTGTCGCGCACAACGGCGAGATCAACACGATCCGCGGCAACCGCAACCGCATGCGCGCCCGCGAGGCGCTGCTCGAATCCGATCTCCTCCCGGGCGATCTCTCCCGGCTGTACCCGATCTGCTCGGCCGGCGCGTCGGACTCGGCCTCCTTCGACGAGGTGCTGGAGCTGCTGCACCTCGCGGGCCGTTCCCTGCCGCACGCGGTGCTGATGATGATCCCGGAGGCGTGGGAAAACCACACCGCGATGGATCCGGAACGGCGCGCTTTCTACCAGTTCCACGCCAGTCTGATGGAGCCGTGGGACGGTCCGGCGTGCGTCACCTTCACCGACGGCACGCTCGTCGGCGCGGTGCTCGACCGCAACGGACTGCGCCCGGCGCGCTGGTGGCGCACCGCCGACGACCGCGTGGTGCTGGCCAGCGAGGCCGGAGTCCTCGACGTGGCACCGGAAAACGTCGTCGCGAAGGGCAGGCTGCAGCCGGGCCGGATGTTCCTCGTGGACACCGCGGCGGGCCGGATCGTGGACGACGAAGAGGTCAAGTCCGCGCTGGCGCGCAAGCAGCAGTACAGCGACTGGCTGCACGCCGGGCTGCTGAAGATCGCCGAGCTGCCCGACCGCGACCACGTGGTGCAGAGCCACGATTCGGTGCTGCGCCGCCAGCTCGCTTTCGGCTACACCGAAGAAGAACTGAAGATCCTGCTCGCGCCGATGGCCGCCAACGGGGCTGAGCCGATCGGGTCGATGGGGTCGGACACCCCGGTCGCCGTGCTGTCCAAGCGGTCCCGGCTGCTGTACGACTATTTCACGCAGAACTTCGCGCAGGTGACCAACCCGCCGCTGGACGCGATCCGCGAAGAGCTGGTCACGTCGATGAGCCGGATCATGGGGCCGGAGCGCAATCTGCTCGCGCCGGGGCCCGCGTCGTGCCGGCACCTGAACCTGCCGTACCCGGTGATCGACAACGACGAGCTGGCCAAGCTCATCCACATCAACGACGACGGGGACCTGCCCGGGTTCTCCTGCAGCGTCCTTTCCGGACTGTACGAAGTGGACGGCGGGGCGGACGCGCTGGCGGCAGCGATCGAGCGGGTGCGGCGCGACGCGTCCGAGGCGATCGCGGCGGGCGCGCGCACGCTCGTGCTGTCCGACCGCGACTCCGACCACCGGATGGCTCCGATCCCGTCGCTGCTGCTGGTTTCCGCGGTGCACCACCATCTCGTGCGCACCAAGGAACGGCTGCGCGTCGCGCTGGTCGTGGAGACCGGCGACGCCCGCGAGGTGCACCACATCGCTCTGCTGCTGGGCTACGGCGCGGCGGCGGTGAACCCGTATCTGGCCTTCGAAACCATCGAAGACATGATCAGCCAGGGCGCGATCACCGGCATCGAGTCGGCGAAGGCGGTCCGCAGCTACGTGCAGGCGCTCGTCAAGGGCGTCCTGAAGATCATGTCCAAGATGGGCATTTCGACGGTCGGCGCGTACACCGCGGCGCAGGTCTTCGAATCCCTTGGCCTGAGCCAGGAACTGCTCGACGAGTACTTCACCGGTACGTCGTCGAAGCTCGGCGGCGTCGGAATGGACGTGCTCGCCGAAGAGGTCGCGGTGCGGCACCGCCGGGCGTACCCGGACAACCCGACCGACCGCGTCCACCGCGGCCTTGAGACCGGCGGCGAGTACGCCTACCGCCGCGAGGGCGAGCTGCACCTGTTCACGCCGGAGACGGTGTTCCTGCTGCAGCACGCGTCGAAGACCGGGCGCGACGAGGTGTACCGCGAGTACACCGAAGAGGTGCACCGGCTCTATCGCGAAGGCGGCACGCTGCGCGGGCTGTTCAAGTTCCGCGACGGCGCGCGCGAGCCGATCCCGCTGGACGAGGTCGAGCCCGCGTCGGCGATCCTGCGCCGGTTCAACACCGGGGCGATGTCGTACGGCTCGATTTCGGCCGAGGCGCACGAAACCCTCGCCATCGCGATGAACCGCATCGGCGGCCGGTCGAACACCGGCGAGGGCGGCGAGGACCCGGAGCGGCTGTACGACCCGCAGCGGCGCAGCGCGATCAAGCAGGTCGCGTCGGGCCGGTTCGGCGTCACGAGCGAGTATCTCGTCAATGCCGACGACATCCAGATCAAGATGGCGCAGGGCGCGAAGCCGGGCGAAGGCGGGCAGCTGCCGCCGAACAAGGTGTACCCGTGGATCGCCCGCACGCGGCATTCGACGCCGGGTGTCGGCCTGATCTCCCCGCCGCCGCACCACGACATCTATTCCATCGAGGACCTGGCGCAGCTGATCCACGACCTCAAGAACGCCAACGAGCGGGCCCGCGTCCACGTGAAGCTGGTGTCCTCGCTGGGCGTCGGCACGGTCGCGGCGGGCGTGTCCAAGGCGCACGCCGACGTCGTGCTGATTTCCGGGCACGACGGCGGCACCGGCGCGTCCCCGATGAACTCGCTCAAGCACGCCGGGACGCCGTGGGAGATCGGGCTCGCCGAAACGCAGCAGACGTTGCTGCTCAACGGTTTGCGCGACCGGATCACGGTCCAGGTGGACGGTGCGATGAAGACCGGCCGCGACGTCGTGATCGCCGCTCTCCTCGGCGCCGAGGAGTACGGCTTCGCGACCGCGCCGCTGGTCGTCGCGGGCTGCGTCATGATGCGCGTCTGTCACCTCGACACATGCCCGGTCGGCGTCGCCACGCAGAGCCCCGAACTGCGCAAGCGCTATACCGGACAGGCCGACCACGTGGTGCGGTACTTCGAGTTCGTCGCCGAAGAAGTGCGGGAAACCCTGGCGCGGCTGGGATTCCGCACGCTCGACGAGGCGATCGGGCACGCCGACATGCTCGACACCGACGAGGCCGTGCGGCACTGGAAGTCCTCCGGGCTCGACCTCGGCCCGGTCTTCGAGATGCCCGCGGAGACGCCGTACGGCGGTGCGAAGCGGCGCGTGCGCGAGCAGGACCACGGCCTGGCGCACGCGCTGGACCGCACGCTCATCCAGCTCGCCGAGGCGGCGCTGGAAGACGCGCATCCGGTGCGTTTGGAACTGCCGGTGCGCAACGTGAACCGCACCGTCGGCACCCTGCTGGGCTCGGAGGTCACCCGCCGCTACGGCGGCGAGGGCCTGCCGGACGGCACGATCCACGTGCTGCTCACCGGTTCGGCCGGGCAGTCGCTCGGCGCGTTCCTGCCGCGCGGCATCACGCTGGACATGGTCGGCGACGCCAACGACTACGTCGGCAAGGGCATCTCCGGCGGCCGGATCGTGGTCCGCCCGCATCCGGACGCGAGCTTCGCCGCAGAACAGCAGACGATCGCGGGCAACACGCTGGCCTACGGTGCGACGTCCGGCGAGCTGTTCCTGCGCGGTCAGGTCGGCGAGCGGTTCTGCGTCCGCAACTCCGGCGCGACGGTCGTGGCCGAGGGCGTGGGCGACCACGCGTTCGAGTACATGACCGGCGGCCGCGCGGTCGTGCTCGGCCCGACCGGGCGGAACCTGGCGGCCGGGATGTCCGGCGGCAGCGCGTACGTGCTCGACCTGGACCGCGCGAAGGTCAACCAGGAGATGGTGGACCTGCAACCGCTGGACGCGGAAGATCTGGCCTGGCTCAAGCAGATCGTGCAGCAGCACCACGACCTCACCCGCTCGGCCGTGGCCGCGTCGCTCCTGGGCGACTGGACCCGGCGCGCGGCGGCGTTCACCAAGGTGATGCCGCGCGACTACCAGCGGGTCCTCGATGCGGCGAAGGCGGCGCGCGCCGCCGGCCGCGATGTCGACGAAGCGATCATGGAGGCGGCTCGTGGCTGACCCCAACGGTTTTCTCAAGCACGAACGGCAAGAACCGAAGAAGAAGTCCTACGAGGAACGGCTTTCCTCGTGGGGCGAGGTCTACGCGGACGTTGCGCCGGACGAGCGCGACGAGCAGGTGCGCACGCAGGCGTCGCGGTGCATGGACTGCGGCATCCCGTTCTGCCATTCCGGCGGTTCCGGCTGTCCGCTGGGCAATCTGATCCCGGAATGGAACGACCTCGTCCGCCGCGGCGACTGGGCGGCGGCCAGCGATCGCCTGCACGCCACCAACAATTTCCCGGAGTTCACCGGGAAGCTGTGCCCCGCGCCGTGCGAGGCGGGCTGCGTGCTGTCGATCTCGCCGCTGTCCGGCGGGCCGGTGGCGATCAAGCGCGTCGAGGAGACGATCGCGGCGCGGTCGTGGGAAGCCGGATACGTGCAGCCGCAGCCGGCCGAGGTGTCCTCGGGCCGCAAGGTGGCCGTCGTCGGCTCCGGTCCGGCCGGGCTCGCCGCGGCGCAGCAGCTGACCCGCGCGGGCCACGAGGTCACCGTGTTCGAACGGGACGACCGGCTCGGCGGCCTGCTGCGGTACGGGATTCCCGAGTTCAAAATGGAGAAGAAGGTCCTCGACCGGCGGCTCGCGCAGCTGCGCAAAGAGGGCACGAAGTTCGTCACCGGCTGCGAGGTCGGCGTCGATCTGACGGTGGAAGACCTGCGCGCGCAGTACGACGCGGTCGTGCTCGCCGTGGGCGCTCTGCGCGGCCGTGACGACCGCACCACGCCGGGCCGCTCGCTGGAGGGCATCCACCTGGCGATGGAACACCTGGTGCCCGCCAACAAGTTCGTGGAGGGCGACGGCCCGTCCCCGGTCGACGCGGACGGCAAGCACGTCGTGATCATCGGCGGCGGCGACACCGGCGCGGACTCCTACGGCACCGCCACCCGCCAAGGCGCGCTGTCGGTCACCCAGCTCGACCAGTACCCGACGCCGCCGGAAATCCGCGACGACGAGCGTTCGCCGTGGCCGACCTGGCCCTACATCCTGCGCACCTATCCCGCGCACGAGGAAGCGGGCGAGCGGAAGTTCGCCGTGGCCGTCAAGCAGTTCGTCGACGACGGCGACGGGCACGTCAAAGCCGTTGAGCTGCAGGAAGTCCGCGTGCAGAAGGACCAGGAGACCGGCCGCCGCGAGGTCGTCCCGGTGAACGGCGAGGTCGAAACGCTGCCCGCGGACCTGGTCCTGCTGGCGATCGGCTTCGAAGGCGTCGAGGAAATGCCGCTGCTGGAAGGCCTCGGCCTGACCTTGAGCCGCCGCGGCACCCTGTCGTGTGGTTCGGACTGGCAGACCGAAACCCCCGGGGTCTTCGTCTGCGGCGACGCCCACCGCGGTGCGTCGCTGGTCGTGTGGGCCATCGCGGAAGGCCGCTCGGTGGCGGCCGCGGTGGACACGTTCCTGACCGGTGCTTCGGACCTTCCCGCTCCCGTGCACCCGACCGCATTGCCGCTCGCGGTGGTGTGATTCCCCCTGGCTCGGGCCCCGGCGCAACGGCGCGCCGGGGCCCGTTTCTTTACGCTGGAGGGCGTGCGGATCGGCGAACTAGCCCAGCGAACCGGCGTCAGCGCCCGCTCGTTGCGGTACTACGAGCAGCAGGGCCTGGTGCGGAGCACTCGGTCCGAGGGCGGGCAGCGGCACTACCTGGCGGCGGAGGTCGAACGAGTCGAGCTGATCCGCCAGTTGTTCGACGCGGGACTGAACAGCAAGGTGATCGCCCGGCTGCTGCCGTGTGTGCACAGCGACGACGCGGCCGTCATCGAAGACGCTTTCACCACCATGGTTTCCGAACGCGACCGGCTGACCGCCGGCATCGCCCGCCTCGCCGACGCCCGCGACGCTCTGGACGTGCTGATCGAGGCGAACACCCGCTACCGGCGGGGTGCGGGCAGTTCGTGCTAGATGCTGATGACCAGCTTGCCCGAGGCGTGCCGGGACTCGACGAGCGCCAGCGCTTCCTGCGCCCGGGCGAGCGGATAGGTCCCGGTGATGTGCGGATCGAGCCGCCCTCCGGCCATCAGCTCGGCGACCCGTTCCAGACCCGCCCTGTCGAGGCGCCGCTGGACGAACACTCCGCCGAGTTCGGTCACGGACGGATCCCCGACCGCGATGAGCTTCTCCGCCAACGGAGCCACCCTGCGCAGGGATTCTCCTCCGACCGTGTCGACCACGGCGTCGAAACGGCCTAGCTGGTCCGCGACGTTTCCCGCGGTGTAGTCGACGAAGGCCGCGCCGTGCTTTGCCGCGAGTTCCCGCTTGGCCGTGCTGCCCGTACCCGTCACGGCGAGCCCACGGTCCCGCGCGAGCTGTGCCACCGCGATGCCGACTCCGCCGCCGATCCCGTTCACCAGCAACGACGCGCCCTTCGACAGGTCAAGCTGGTCGAGCACGTCCAGCGCGGTGGTGCCCGCGACGGGGATGGTCGCCGCCCAGGCCCACGGCAGCGTGTCGGGGATGCGGGCGGTGGACTCGCCGAGCAGCAGCGTCGTTTCCGCGTACGTGCCCGCACCGGTCAACGCGAACCCGGTGACCCGGTCGCCGACCTGGAGCCCCGTCACGTCTCCGCCCGCGGCGAGCACTGTTCCCGCCGCTTCCATCCCGATGACCTGGGGAAACGGCAGATGCCCGTTGAGGTCGGGAACGTGCCCGGACCGCAGCAGATGATCGAGCGGATTCACCCCCGCGGCCGCCACGCGGACGAGAACCTCAGCGGGGCCGGGCACCGGGCCGGGCCGGTCGAAGTACTCCTGGACGTCAGCCGCGCCGAACGCCCGGTATCCCAAGACGGTGCTCATTCGCTGATCCCTCCTGCTCGCCGGTCTGGTCGAAACCGACGCTATTCGTTGACACCGGTGTCAACTTCCAGCTGATGTGACCCGGCCGACACGGTTCGTGCGAAGCTGAACCGCGTCGGAGGGGGGACACCCAGGTGGACGAGCGGATCACGAACCAGGTCCTGGGCCCGGTCACGGGCGAGGTCGTGCAGGTGGGCCACGCCGGCTCGGTCGTCGTCCACTCGGCTCCGCCCGCCCGGTCCCGCTACCGGCAATGGGTGCGCCAGGTGGCGCCGGACCAGCTCATCGGCCGCGAAACCGAACTGGCCGAACTGGCCCGGTTCTGCACGGCCCCGGACGACGCGCCCGCGTATGTCTGGTGGCGCGCGGCTCCCTGGACCGGCAAGTCGGCCCTGCTGTCCTCGTTCGTGCTCTCGCCGCCCGACGGAGTGCGAGTGGTGTCGTTCTTCGTCACGGCCCGTTCGCTCGGCGACGACACACGTGAGGCGTTCGTGGACGTCGTCCAGGAGCAACTGGCCGAAGTCCTGGGCGCGGCAAAGGACACTGAGGCCCGAAACCTCAACGCGGTCTTCGCCGAAGCCGCCGCGCACTGCCGAAACCGCGGCGAGCGCTTGGTGCTGGTCGTCGACGGCCTGGACGAGGATCGCGGCGCCAGCTCCGGCGGGCACAGCATCGCCGCGCTGCTGCCGTTCCCCGAAAACGGTCTTCGAGTGATCGTCGCGAGCCGCCTCAACCCCGATGTCCCGCCGGATGTGCGCGGTGACCATCCTTTGCGGGCTCCCGGAATCGAGCGCTCTCTGGCGCCTTCGCCCGCAGCTGTCGCGGCGAAGGCCGACATGGAGCACGAACTGGACGCACTGCTCCACGACCAAGAGGACCTGCTGGGTTTCCTCGTCGCGGCTCGCGGCGGGCTCAGCAGCGACGATCTGGCGCAGTTGACTCAGCGGCGGCCCCGTGCCGTCGAACGGGTCCTGAACAGTGTGGCGAGCCGTTCGTTCACCCGCCGCCCGGCGCATTGGCGTCCGCACGAGGCCCCGGCGGTTTTCCTGCTGGGCCACGAAAGTCTGCACCGCGAGGCCGCCGAAGCCCTCGGCGGCGAACTGTCCCGGTACCGCGCGGCGATCGGGGAATGGGCCGCCGGATACCGGTCGGCGGGCTGGCCGCCGGACACTCCCCAGTTCCTGCTGCGCGGCTACTTCCGGCTGGTCCAGGAAAGCGGCGACGTGACCGCTCTCGCCGACCTGGCCGGAGACCCGGCGAGGCACGAACGCCTGCTGGACGTCTCCGGCGGCGACCTGGCCGCGATGGGGGAGCTGGACACCGCCCGCGCGGCTCTGCTTGAGTCCGCCGAACCCGACCTGGTCCGGTTGATCACGCTCGACACCTACCGGGACAACTTCCGTGACCGCAACAAGATCACGCCGGTGCGGTTGCCCGCGGTGTGGGCCGCGCTGGGGCAGTTCGACCACGCCGTGGCGCTGGCGCAGTCCATGACCGATCCCGGTTCGCGCGCGCGAGCGCTGCTCGAGCTTTCCGGAGAGCTGGTCCGCGCCGGACAGCCGGATCGAGCCGGGCAACTGGCCGAGGACGAGCACGACCCGGAGCTACGCGACTGCCTGCTCGCGGAAACCGCGGTCGCCTTGGTGCACGGCGGGAAGCACGAAGCGGCCGAGCGGATCGCCGACCGGGTCAGCGCGGACCACCGCCGGCGGATCGCCGCCGTCGCCGAACCGGATTTCTCCCGGGCCGGGCAGCTGGCCAGGGAGATTTCCCGCGAAGGACTCCGGGACCGGACGCTCGGGGAACTCGCGGTGCTGGCTGCCGGCGATGTGGACGCGGCCGCGGAACTGGCCGGTGCGGTGGCTCGCGACCTGCACCGGGACAAGACGTTCGCGGAGATAGCGCAGCGGCTCGTCCAGCGGGGCGAAGTCGAGCGGGCGCGCGCCTTCGCCCAGGAGCACGGCGCGTCCGGAGTGCTGTTCCGCCTCGACCTCACCGCCGAATTGGCGGCGTCGGCCGACCCCGCCGGAGCGCTCGGCGCGAGAGCCGGCGAGATTGACCGCGAGCACACCTTCGTGCCTGTCCTGATCGAATTCCTGGCCGCGAAGGGCGGGCTCGCGGACATTCCCGCGGTGCTCGACTCGATGACCAACCCTTTCGCCCGGCGCGAAGCGGTGAACCGGTTCGTTCAGGCGCTCGTGGCCGCGGGTCAGGCCGACCAGGCCTTCCTGTGGGCCGCCCGCTATCCCTCCGTGCACCGGTCGGCCCGCGAACTGCAAGGCGACGCGGATCAATTCGTGCTCCTGGCGGACGCTCTGCTGGCAGCGGGGGATCGCACCCGCGCGCGCCAGGCGGCGGAGCGGGCGGAGGCGATGACCCGCCGCCCGGCGGATGATCCGCGTGCGGCGGCGGCGATCGGGGCGCTGAGCAAAACCGTTGTCGCGGCGGGCGATGTCCGCCGGGCTGAGCTGCTCGCCCCGCTGGTGCGCTCGGAACGGCAGGGGCTGGCCGAGATCAAGTCGCTGGCGTGCCTTCTTGCCGAAAGGGGAGATCCGCGGATCGCCGGGAAATTGATCCGCGGCGTCGAATTCTGGTCGTCGATGCGAGAACCCGTGGCCCTGCTCGCCCGCAGGCTCCGGGCCGAGGGCGACCACGCCGGGCTGGCCCGGCTCGCGGAGTACGTCCGGAGCCGGGTGAAGCAGCCGCTCCCGGACCGGCAGTTCGCCTGGCACGACCGGCGCTCGGCCATCGTGATGCTGGCCGCCGTGGGCGAACCCGCCGAGATCGTCGAGCTGGTGGCCGCCTTCCCGGACGAGGAGAACCTCGGCTTGGCGATCGAGGACGCGATGGCGGACCTGGGAGCACGAGGGGAGGCCGCCGCGGCCGTCGAGCTGTGCGGTTACCTGGACGAGCGCGACGTGACGCACGCCCGGCGGGTCCTGGTCCGGGGCCTGGCCGCGGCCGGGCATCTCGACCAGGCCGAGGCTGTGCTCGAAACCGTCGAAGCCGATCGGGAACGGGAACGGGTCACCCTCGCGTTCCTCCCGGAACTGGCCAAGCACGACCTGCCCCGCGCGCTCGCCCGGACCCGGCTCGTCGAATCCGCCGAGGACCGCGCCCGTCTCCTGGTCGAGATCTCCGCCGCCGCCCCGCCGGACGAACGTCGCCGCCTTCTCGCCGAAGCGGTCGGCCTGGACCACTGGTCGGTCATCGTCCCAGCCCTTGAAACAGACGAACTCGCAGGTCTGCTCGACGTAGCCGACCGATTCGGGGCCCTCTACCGCCAGGACTCCCCGGAGGCGTGACCCTCGCCGCCCACCGGCCCGGGCAAACCCGGCAGACCCTATCCTGAGACGCGTGAACTGGACAGTCGACGTTCCCGTAGACACTCTTCCCGAGCTGCCGCCGTTGCCTCCTGAGCTGCGGGACCGCCTCGACACCGCCTTGTCGCTGCCCGCCGCGCAGCAGCCGGAGTGGCCGGACGCCGCGCTGGCCAAGCGGGTGCGGGGCGTGCTGGAGAGCGTGCCGCCGATCACCGTGCCCGCCGAGATCGACCGGTTGAAGAGCCGGCTCGCCATGGTGGCTCGCGGGGAGGCGTTCCTGCTGCAGGGCGGGGACTGCGCGGAGACGTTCGAGTCCAACACCGAACCGCACATCCGGGCGAATCTGCGCACGCTGCTGCAGATGGCCGTCGTGCTCACCTACGGGGCCAGCCTGCCGGTGGTGAAGGTCGGCCGGATCGCGGGCCAGTACGCGAAGCCGCGCTCGTCCGGCACCGACGCGCTCGGGCTTCCCGTCTACCGCGGCGACATCATCAACTCGCTCGTCGCCAAGCCGGAGCTGCGGGTGCCGGACCCGGGCCGGATGATCCGCGCCTACGCGAACGCGGGCGCGGCGATGAACCTGGTCCGCGCGCTCACCGGGGCAGGCATGGCCGACCTGCACCAGGTGCACGACTGGAACAAGGACTTCGTGTCCTCGTCGCCGGCGGGGGAGCGGTACGAGGCGCTCGCCGCCGAGATCGACCGCGGCCTGCGGTTCATGAACGCCTGCGGCGTCACCGACACCTCGCTGCAGTACACCGAGATCTTCGCCAGCCACGAGGCGCTGCTGCTGGACTACGAGCGCGCGATGCTGCGGCTGGACCAGGCCGACGCGGCGAACCCGAAGCTGTACAACCTGTCCTCGCACTTCCTCTGGATCGGCGAGCGCACCCGGCAGCTCGACGGCGCGCACATCGCGTTCGCCGAACTGCTGTCCAACCCGATCGGGCTCAAGATCGGCCCGACGACCACGCCCGGGCAGGCCCTGGAGTACGTCGAGCGGCTCGACCCGCGCGGCGAGCCGGGCAGGCTCACGCTGATCTCCCGGATGGGCAACGGCAAGGTCCGCGAGGTGCTGCCGGCGATCGTCGAGAAGGTCGAATCGTCCGGGCACAAGGTCATCTGGCAGTGCGACCCGATGCACGGCAACACGCACGAGTCGTCCACCGGCTACAAGACCCGGCACTTCGACCGCATCGTCGACGAGGTCCAGGGCTTCTTCGAGGTGCACCACAAGCTCGGCACCTACCCCGGCGGCATCCACGTCGAGCTGACCGGCGAGGACGTCACCGAATGCCTCGGCGGGGCACAGGAAATCTCCGACGTCGACCTCTCCGGCCGCTACGAGACCGCCTGCGACCCCCGGCTCAACACCCAGCAGTCGCTGGAGCTGGCCTTCCTCGTGGCGGAGATGCTGCGCGGCTGAGACCGGCTCGTGAGTGTCTGTCCCGGCTCTCACCGGCATCGACACTCACGAGCAGTCCAGCAGCTCCGCCGCCGATTTGGCCACCGCGTCGCGCAGCGACCCGAGATCCGCCACCGCGCCCGCGTTCGCCTGCAGTCCGATGTGGACACTGTCGAGACAAGGCGCGACCGCGATGCCCACCGCCTGGCGCGGGGCCAGCGGCACGAACGGGTACACCTGCGTCAACGGCGCACCGTCGAGCGCGTGCCGGGCGCGCGGCACCGGAACGGTCGTCACCACCAGATCGAACAACAGCGGCGCGGCCAGTCCGGCGGTCCGCGTCCCCAGCCGGTGCAGTGCCGCGGGCATCCGGTCGGCCAGCAGCGGAAACGCCCCGGGACCGCGAGAAGGACCAGCGGCTTTGTTGCGGGTCATCGCGGCGCGCACTTCGGTCAGCCGCCGCACCGGATCGTCCATTCCGACCGGCAGATCGCACAAATAGCCGGAAAGCTTGTTCCCGCCCGTCCGCTCGGCAGTCCGCCCGCGCACACTCACGGGAATCAGCGCGCGCAGCGACCGTCCCGTCGCGCGAATGCCGCGATTGACGAGCCATTCGCGCAATGCGCCGGAAAGCACCGCGAGCACCACGTCGTTCGTGGTCCCGCCGTGCGTTCGCCGGATCCGGCGAAGATCGGCCGACGCCAGCCGGGCGAAACCGAGGCGCCGTTCGGCGGTGGCGGGTGCGGCCAGCGGCAGGCATGGCGGACGCGCCGCCCGGACCACCGACGACGCGATTCCCGCTGTCTCCACCGTATCCCGCACCACGCTCATCGGCGAACGCGGCTGCGGAATCGGCGGTGCGGGCTCCGGGATCGGCAATCCGTCCAGGAGCCCTGCCGTCACGGCGTACGCGCCCGCTCCGTCCGTGAGCGCGTGGTGGAGTTTGAGCAGGACCGCGAAGCTTCCGTCCGGAAAACCTGTGACCACAGTGAGTTCCCACAACGGACGGTGCGGGTCGAGAGGTTCGGCGATCCACCTCGCCGCGAACTCCGGCAGCGGGTCCGGGTCGTACAGCGTGGTCAGCCGGTGGTGGCGAAGGTGTTTCACTGCCCGGAAATCCGGGTCGTCCACCCAGGTCGCGGAGCCGGGCGGGAACAGCCCGGCGCGGATTTTCCGGCGCAGCGGCGGAATATTCGCCGCCCGCCGCGCGAGCAGCGCGGTCAGCCGGTCCGGATCGACCGGCCGCTCCGGCGCGAAAACCAGGGCCGCGCCCATCTGCATCGGCGCGGTTTCCCTGGAGAGGCAAAGAAAAGCGACATCGAGCGAGCTGAGCGGGGCAGGCGTCATGGTCCACCTTCCAACGTCCGGCGTCGGGTGCGCATGCCGAGGGCGAAGGTCACGACACTACTCGGGTATGACCGGCGGACGGCCGTGATGTTTCCAGGACGCTAATTCCCCGGAATTTCACTCGCCCGGGGCACGACGCGGCTGCCGCTGCGGCAGACCCGGCCCGGCGGCGTCGTTCGCCTCGGCGGCGATCTGGCGCATCGCGACGCCGTTGCCCGGCCGCTTCGGCAGCCCCGGCCACAGCTCGCTGGCTTCGAGCGCGGCGGCGCGCAGCCGTCCGCCGTCGAGTTTGGTGTGCGTTTCGGCGATCTCGCGGTCGAGCCACTGCACGATCACCTTCAGCGGACCGGCGCTGGGCAGCGGCCACACGAACACCGGATGCTCGTAGCGGAACTCCGACCCGCTGCCTTCCTCGACGCGCAGCACCGGTTCGTGCGGTTCGCCCGCACTCGGCACCGAAACGGTTTCGGAACTGGCCCGGCCGCCGTCCGGGAACAGCACGCCGACCAGCAGCGCGTGGTAGTCCGGGATGCGCCGGTGGCCGATCAGCGGCGCGCCGTCCATGCGGTCGCGCGAATACACCGCGATCCGCAGCGTCATCGCCTCCGGCCACACCTCGACCGCGCGCAGCGCCACGATGGTGCGCTCGGACCGGCCCAGCGGCGTCGCCCAGGGCACCAGCGCGGGCACGATGTGGTCGGCGGGCGGGCCGGTCCACGGACGGCCCTCGTAGCCGAACAGTTCCTGTTCCCGGACCGGGAACAGGGGTCGCTCGCGAGGGCCGTCCGTGAAGAAGCTCATCAGTCCTCGCGAGGGGCGAGGCCGCCGTCGGAATCGGACTGCTTGGGGCCCATGGCGTCCATCAGCTGGCGGGCGAGGCCGAGGCCCGTGCCGCCGAGGGAGAGCGCCTTGGTGAACATGTCCGACATCCCGTCCGCGCCGTTCAGGACCACCATGTGGTCGACGTTGCTGAAAGCCTGCGCACCGGCTTCGACGATCTCCGGCCAGCGCTCGGCCAGCTGTTGTGCTACCACAGCCTCCTGGTTCTCCGCCAGTGCGGCCGCGCGCGCCTTGATCGCCTCGGCCTCGGCGAGCCCCTTCGCTTTCGCCGCTTCGGCTTCGGCCAGACCCTTGGCTTTCGCCGCGTCAGCGTCCGCGAGGCCCTTCGCCTTGGCGGCCGCCGCTTCGGCCTCGCCGGTGGACTTCGTCGCGCTCGCGCTGGCTTCCGCCCGAGCCTTCGTGGCCTGCGCTTCGGCGTCCGCCGCGGTCTTGACCCGGGTCGCGTCCGCGCCCGCCCGCAGTTCGGTTTCCTTGGCCTGTGCCTGCGCACGGGCGATCTGCGCGTCGCGTTCCGCGTCGGCCGTGGTGCGCGTTTCGTAGGCCTTCGCGTCGGCCGGTTTGCGGACCTGCGACTGCAGCCGCTGTTCGGACAGCGCCGCTTCCAGCTCCGCGGCCTTGGTCTCCTGGACCACGACCTCCTGGCGCGCGGTCGCCTCGGCCAGCGGACCGGACTGGCTCGCCTTCGCCTTGGCCTGGTCCACCTCGGCCTGGTAGCCGGCCTGCTGGATCTGGCTTTCCCGGATCGCGCCCGCCTTGCGCGCGGCGGCGACCTGCTCGGCCTCGGTGGCCTCCTGGTCGCGCTGCGCCTCGGCGATCCGCGCGGAGGCGGCGATCGCGGCCGCGTGCGGTTTGCCGAGGTTGACGATGTAGCCGGACTCGTCGTCGATCTCCTGGATCTGCAGCGAGTCCACGATCAGCCCGAGCTTGATCATCTCGGTGGCCGAGGACTGGCGCACCTCGCCGGTCAGCGCGTCGCGGTTGTGGATCATCTCCTCGATGGTCAGCCCGCCCACGATCGAGCGCAGATGGCCGGAGAACAGCTCGTGGATGGTGTCGTTCATGCCCTTCTGCTGGTCGAGGAACCGGCGGGCGGCGTTCGCGATCGAGGCGAAATCGTCGCCGACCTTGTAGATCACGACCGCGCGCACGGTGACCGGCAGCCCCTGCTTGGTCACGCAGGAAACCTGGAGGTTGACCCCCCGGGTGTCCAGCGACAACCTGCGCGCGGTCTGGAAGCCCGGCAGCACGTTCACGCCGCGGCCGGTGACGATCTTGAACCCGAGGCTGTCGGCGGTCTCGGTGCGCTCGACCCGGACGCCCCAGCCGGAGATGATGAGCGCCTCGTTCGGCTCCGCCACTTTGTAGAGGATCCGCAGCAGCCCGAACAGAAGGATCACGGCAACGACCGCGATCACCACGATGATCCAGATTTCCATAGCCCCTCGCAGCAGTATTCAGATGGCAGGACACCACTGCGACGCGGTCAAGCGCGCAGCGGTTGCCACCTTTCCACGTAGACCGTGCGCGGAGGCTCGAAATCGACGACCAGAACGGGGGTCCCCACGGCGAAACTCGTCTCCGGGTCGGCGGGATAGGCGTAGAAGGCCTCGGTGCCGCCGCGGACGCTGAGCAGCACCTCGCCGATCAGTCCGGGCCCGACGGTGCCGGTGACCCGGCCGCGGCTGCCGATCATCCGCCGAACCCCCGGATCTTGACCTTGGTGCCCTTGGGCACGAACGAGCCGGGGGCCGGGTCCTGCTGCAGGACGAAGTCGAAGCCGCCGTGCCCGTGGCCGTCGCCGCCCTTGCGGTCGACCTCGAGCCCGGCCTGCTTGAGCGCGTCCGCGGCCTGGTCGAACGTGCGGTACCGGACGTCCGGGACCTGCACCGCGTTCGAGACGTAGACCTTGACCTTCTTGCTCCCCGGCGAGTTCGCCGGCGGGTCGGTGCGGGTGACCGCCCCCGCGGGCACGCTCTGCGAGAACTCCTCGCCGCCGTCCTGCGGATCGAACCCGGACTGCTTGAGCATCTGGAAGGCCTCGTCCTTGGACCGTCCGGTGACGTCCGGGACCGGCGGAAGCGGCTCGGGGCCCTGGGACAGCACCAGCGTGACCTGGCCGCCCACCTCGACGGGGGTGCCCGCGCCCGGGCTCACGCTCACGACGGTGCCCTTGGGCGCGGTGTCGCTGTACTCCGGAGTGCCCTGGACGACGGTGAGCTTCTGCTCCTGGATCGCCTTCGTCGCCGTGTCGAGCGCGGTGCCGACCTGGATGTCCGGCACCTTCGGCTTGCCCTTCGACACCACCACGGACACGGTGGCGTCCTGGTCGAGCGTGGTGCCCGGGGCCGGATCCACCCTGATGACCTTGTTGGCGTCGACCGTGTTGTCGAACTCCTGGCTGTAGCGCGGGTTCAGCTTCGCCGCGCGCAGCTGGTCGCCCGCCTCGGCCTGGGTCAGCCCGGCGAGCTTCGGCACCGTCGTGGTCGTGACCTTGGAATCGCCGAGGATGAACGCGAACGCGCCGATCAGCCCGCCGAGCACCAGCACCCCGGCGATCGCCAGCGCGATCAGCTTGCGCTTGTCCCGCGGCTTCCGCGGTTCGTCCGGCGCGGCGGCGGGCCCGGCGTGCGGGGATACGGGCGGGGGCGGCGCGGCGGGCACGGCGCGGGTCATGGCGCGCGTGCCGCGAGGCCCGGGGACCGGCATGGTCTGCTGGACGGCCGGGATGTTCGGGAGGGTGCGTTCGACGTCCGACACCCGGTCGCCGTCCGGCGGCGGGGGCACCGGCACCGCGACCGCCTGCAGCCCCAGCTCGGCGCGCGCGGCTTGCACCTGCGTCAGGAACTCGCTTCCGTCGGCTGGGCGCCGCTCCGGATCGCGGCGGGTGGCGCGCAGGATCAGGTCGTCGAGCGCAGGCGGCAGGTCCGGCCGCAGCTCGCTCGGGCGGGGGACGTCGTCGTTCACGTGCCGGTAGGCGACCGAGATCGCGGTGTCGNGAGCATCTCGTACAGCAGGATGCCCGCCGAATAGACGTCGCTGCGGGCCGTGGTGTCGCCGGTGGCGACCTGTTCGGGGGCCAGGTAGCCGACGGTGCCGAGGATGACGCTCGAACTGGTGGTGCCCGCGCTGGCCACCGCGCGGACCAGGCCGAAGTCGCCGACCTTGACCACGCCGCCTGCCAGCTGCCCGCTGCGGCCGATGAGCACGTTCTCGGGCTTGACGTCGCGGTGCACCAGCCCGGCGGCGTGCGCGGCGGCCAGCGCGGCCAGCACCGGCTCCGCGACGCTCAGCGCGAGCGAGACGTCCAGCTGGCCCTGCTCGTCCAGCAGGTCGCGCAGCGTGCCGCCGTTGACCAGCTCCATCACCAGGAAGGCGAGGCCGGTGTCCTGGCCGGCCGGGGTGTCGAAGCCCTGGTCGTGCACGGCGACCACGTTCGGGTGATGCAGCTGGGCGGCCGAACGCGCTTCGCGCACGAACCGGTCGACGAACGACCGGTCGTCAGCGAACCGCGGATCCATGATCTTGATCGCCACCGCCCGGTCGAGGCGGGTGTCGAGGCCCCGGTAGACGGCCGACATCCCGCCCCTGGCCAGCAGCTGGTCAACGCGGTACCGGCGTTCGAGCAGGGTGCCGACGAGGCTGGGCTGGGTGCGCGTCACGGTGGGCAATCGTACGGAAGCCCGCGCGCGCCGGGGCGGGTCACCCGTGCGTAGCAGTGGTCCGGACGGGCGAATGTGGCACAGTGTCACGTGTGAGTGGGATTCCTGTCGCCGACGACATCCTCGACGCCGCGATCGCGGTCAAGCCGTTGCCGGAGGTGGCGGCCGCATTGGGCGTGTCGGCCAACAAGGTGCGCCAGATGCTGCGGGACGGCGAGCTGATCGCTGTCCGGCGCAAGGGCGAACTCTGCGTGCCCGGCGATTTCTTCGTGAAGGACGGCATCGTCAAGGGGCTGGGCGGCACCATCACCGTGCTCGCCGACTCCGGGTTCAGCCGCACCGAGATGCTGCGCTGGCTCTTCACCGCCGACGACACGCTCCCGGGCAGCACGCCGATCAACGCGCTGCGCACCAGCCACGGCACCGAGGTCAAGCGGCGCGCGCAGGCGATGGCGTTCTAGCTCCTTCCCGCACCGCGGGCACCGTCCCGAAACCGGCGGCGACGGCCTCTGCACCGGCATCCCGGGCTACGCCGGTCCGACCGGAACCCGGACTGGCTGCTTTCTGCCCGTCCACCACGGATGCGCGACCGCCGCGACCACCTGCATCCCCGCCGCCGCGGCCAATCCGGCGGCGGGGGAGCAGGCGGCCAGCGGTCCGGCCACCGCGTTCCCCAGCGCTATTCCGGCGATCTTGACACTCGCGGCGGTGGTGAACACCTGCGCCCGCATCTCCGGCGGCGCTTCCCGATGCCGAACCGCGAACAACGACGCCAGTTGCGGCCCTTCGCCAATCCCGGTGAGCGCCACCGCAACCACGAGCAGCACCGCATTCGGTGCCACTGCTGCCCCCGCGAGCCCGATCCCGATAGCGATGGTGCTCAGTTGCACCGCACGGTCCGGCGAATACGACCGTCGCGAAAGGACCGCGTTGGCCAGCAGCGACGTGACTGACAACCCGGCGAGCAACAACGTCCCGTACCCCGCGCTGCCGAGCCGCTGCGCGCCGACCAGCGGATAGCAGACGAACGCCATCCCGATCCCGACGCACGACAACGTCGAGGTCGCGGTCGACTGGCGCAGCGCGGGATTGCGCACGAGAACCGTTGCCGCGGCCAAGAATCGCGGCCGCTGCTTTTCGGCACTCCTGGGAAGCCGCCACGCGAACGGCACCGCGACCAGCGTCAACACGCCCGCGAGGACCACCGCTGCCGGAGCCCCCGCAGTCGTGGCGAGCACTCCGGCCAGTCCCGGCCCGACGAGCGCTGCCGCGGTGAAGGTCATCGCGTCAAGCGTGCTCGCCTTGCCGAGCTTCTCCGCCGGTACGAGCGCGGGCACCTGTGCTGTCCACCCGCCGCCGATCGCTGGCGCCAGCAACCCCGTCACCACCGCAATTCCCACCACCAGCGCAAACGGCACCGCACCGAAAAGCGCGGTGATCGCCGTCAGCCCCGCCGCGTACCCGGCCAGCCCGCCCGCGAGGATCCGGCCAGGCCTGCGCGACCGGTCCAGAACCGCGCCCAGCAACGGCCCGCCCATCGCGGCAGCGATCGTGAGCCCGGCCAGCAAGGTCGATCCCGCGATGGCCCCCGAAGCACCCACGCCCAGCAACAACACCGCCGGACCGGACAGCTCGTCCCCCGTGCGCGCGGCAGTGGCCCCGGTGAGATACGCCGCGAACCTGTAACGGCTTGTCACTGTCGAGATGTTACAGTGGTTCATGCCTGGAACGCAGCCGGATTTCGCGGGCCGCTCCGCCCGCGACGCGGTCCGCCGTGCCGTAGCGCTGCTCGACGTGCTGCTGGCGGAGGACCCTTCGCCGGATTCAGTAGCCGCAGTGTTGGTCGAATACGGAGAACCGCGGCCCCAGCTCTCCGCGCGCGAGGTGGCCGAGCTGCGCGCCGCCGCGCTGGAACTGCGGGAGGTCTTCGCCGCACCAGACGCAGCTTCGGCCGCCGAGGTGCTGAACGCGCTGTTCGCCGCCTACGCCGGGCCCCCGCGCTTGACCGCGCACGACGACAACTTCGGCTGGCACCTGCATGTCGACGCCGCCGACGACGGCCCGTGGGGCACCTGGCTGATCACGTCCTCCACACTGGCCTTGGCCACCCTGCTGGCCGACCGCCAAACCGTCCCGGGCGGCCTGTGCGCGTCGCCGTCGTGCGGGAAACCCTTCGCCCACCTAGGTGGCGGAAGCCCGCGCCGGTACTGCTCTTCCCGTTGTGCCACAAGGGAACGCGTCGCCGCCCACCGTGCCCGGCTAACCTGACGCTCATTTCGTCCGAACCAACCCGCTAGGCGTCGTCGCTACCACTGCGGTTACAGGCCACCCCGAAGCGGCCCTGGTGAGCTTCGCCGTCACCCTGGACGGCTCGCTGCTGTTCAACGCCTACCTCACTTCTCGAAAGGTGGCCAACCTCCGCGCCAAACCGCGCACCGCCGTGGTGATCGGCTGCACTGGCACGATCTCTGTCCAGGTCGAAGGCGAGGCAGTCGTCGAATCCGGCGCTGCCCGCCGCGACGCGGGCCAGGTGTACCTGGAGCAGTTCCCGGGTTCCCGCGCTCTCGGCGAGGACTTCGCCCTCATCCGCCTGACCCCGGATTGGCTGCGCTCCTACGATGCCAGCGTCGAACCGGCCCTAGTGAGCGAGGGCGTCCCGGCCTGGCGCTGAGCGCACGCTGCACCAGCGCAGGCACCGCGACCGCAACCCGCCGCCCCTTGCCCACCACCGCGCGCCGGTTCAGCACGGCGTAGTCCATCGCCTCGATCTCGTCCAAAATGCCTTCGTACAGCGTGATCGCCGTCCGCACGCACGGCCGGGATTCCGGCCGCAGCAACGGAATTCCCGCCTCCGCCCGCCGATAAACCGCACGCGTCCGCGAAACCGCCACTGCGAGCGCCGCCCGCACCCGCGGATCAGAACGGTCTTGGCGACGCGCGTCGGCCAACCTCTCGCGGTCCACCCCGAACGCCGCCAGTTCCTCGGTAGGCAGATACAACCGCCCGCGATCGAGATCCTCGCCGACATCCCGCAGGAAGTTGGTCAGCTGAAACGCTTCCCCCAACGCCGCCGCACTCGGCGCGGCTTCCTCCACCGGCACGACAGTCCCGAACACCGGCAGCATTTGCAGCCCGATCACACAAGCCGAACCGTAGATGTACTCGCCGAGGTCGGCGTAAGTCGAGTACTCCGTAACGGTCAGGTCCATCCGCATGGAATGCAGGAACGCGTCCACGAGAGCACGGCGGATGCCGTAGCGGTGCACGGTATCCGCGAGCGCGGCCAGCACGGGATCGGCCGGGACGCTCCCGTCGTAAACCTCGTCGACCAGCCCGCCGACCTTGTCCAGCGCGACCGCCGGATCGGTACCGGGCTCGGGGTTGTCGACCAGCTCGTCGGCCATCCGCGCGAAGCCGTACAGCGCGTGCGCGGCTGGCCGGGCCCGCGCCGGAAGCAACCGCGTGGCCAGGAAGAACGTGCGGCCGTGGTGGGCGTTGATGCGGCGGCACTCCGTGTAGGCGGCGCGCAGCGCGGGCTCGGCGATGCCGGCCGCGTCGAGCTCGCTCACCGGCCGGTGATCCGTTCCGCGGCGAGCCGCCCGGAGATCAGGACCGGCGGGATACCGACGCCCGGAGTCGTCCCGCATCCGGCGAGCACCACGTTTTCCGCCGCTCGCACCAGGTTCGCGGGCCGGAACGGGCCGGTCTGCGGGAAGGTGTGCGCGAGCGAGAACGGCGTCCCGGCGGCCAGCCCGCGCGCCGCCCAGTCGGCCGGAGTCAGCTGTTCGTCCACAATGTAGGTTTCGCGGAACCCAGTGAGCCCGCGCGAATCCAGCGTACGCAACAGTTCTTCGCGATAAGCCGGTCCGAGGCGCGCCCAATTGATCGGGCCGGTGTTCAAGTTCGGAGCCGGGGCGAGCACCGAAATGATCTCGCCGCCGTCGCCTGCGAGCGTCGGCTCTGTCGCGGTCGGGCGCGTGACCAGCAGCGACGGGTCGCTCATCAGCTTGCCCTCGCGGACGATCTCGGCGAAGGTGCGTTCCCACGCTTGCCCGAAGAAGATCGTGTGGTGGTCCAGTTCCGGCCAAGAACGGTCCGCGTGCCCGTGCAACACGAACGCCGACGGCGAGTACTTCAACGGCAGCACACGTCGCGGCCGCGCGCCAATCAGCCGGTACGCCGCCGAAAGCTCTGTCGCGAGCACCACGGCGTCACACTCAATCCGCTCGCCGGAGCGCGTGCGTACAGCGCGTACGCGGGACGACACTCGCTCAAGCCACGCAGCTTCCGTGCCGAACCGCAGTTCGGCACCAGCGCGCGTCGCAGCATCGGACATCGCGCGGGCGATCGCGCCCATGCCGCCGCGCGGGTAGTACACGCCGCCGACAGTGTCCATGTACGCGATGACGCCGTATGCGCCGAGTGCACGCGTCGGATCGAGACCCGCGTACAACGCCTGGAAGGAGAAGAGCCGTCGTACGCGCTCGTCGCGCAAGAAGCTGGAGACGCGCGGCCCTAACCGCCCGAAGCCGCCCAACGCCGCGAGCTTCACGAGTTCCGGCCGGACGAGATCCAGCGGCGAATCGAAGTTCGCCCCGATGAAGCGTTCCTTCTGCGCCGCGTACAGGTCAGTGAGCCACCGGCGCAGCCGCCGGTAACCGTCCGCCTCCGCCGGACCGGCGAACGACCGGATCTCGGCCTCCATCGCCTCGCCGTCGGTGTGCACGGCGAGCGTGCTGCCGTCGGCGAAACGAGCCCGGTACGCCGGATCGAGCCTGGTCAGCGGCACTGTGCCGGCCAGCGATTCGCCGACCGCGTGCAGTGCTTCGTCCACCAGTTCCGGCATGGTGAGCACGCTGGCCCCGGTGTCGACCGCGTTCGCGCCGAAGTCCTGCTGACCGGCTCGTCCGCCGGGCATCTTCTGCTGCTCCAGCAGCGTCACCCGCCGTCCCGCGCCGAGCAGGTGCAGCGTCGCGGAGAGCCCGGCCAGTCCGGCGCCGACGACCACGACGTGGTCGGCGGGCCCGTTCACCGTCCGCATCAGAACTTCCGCTGGGTAGCCAGCCGGATCAGCTCGGCGAGCGCCGACGGAGCGGGCTCGGCCAAGTGCGCGCGGTCGAGCGCGGCGTTCGCGGAGGCGGTCAGTTCGTCGATCTGACGCTCCACCGCGGCGACCGCGCCGACCGAGGTGAGCGCCTCGCGGACCCGGTCCACGGTGCCGCTGGCCAGGTCGGCGGCCCCGATCGCGTCGGCGATCGCTTTGGCCGCGGCGTGGTCGCCCTTCTCCGCGGCGAGCCGCAGGCCGAGCGCCACGAGCAGAGTGCGCTTGCCTTCGCGCAGGTCGTCGCCGGCGGGCTTGCCGGTCACCGACGGGTCGCCGAACACGCCGAGCAGGTCGTCGCGCAGCTGGAACGCCACGCCGACGTCGCCGCCGAACTCCAGCAGGGTGGCGATCAGCCGCTCGTCCGCCCCGGCGAGCGCGGCGCCGAGGTGCAGCGGCCGCTGGACGGTGTACGCGGCGGTCTTGAGCCGGTCGATCCGCAGCGCGGCCTCGGGCGAAGCGTCGCCGACCGCCTGCGTGCGGACGTCGAGGTACTGCCCGGCGAGCACCTCGGTGCGCATCGCGCGCCAGGCCGGCCGAGCCGCCGCGATCGTCTCCGCGGGCAGCGGGGCCTCGGCGAACATGTCGTCGGCCCAGGCCAGCGCCAGGTCGCCCACCAGCACCGCGCTGGCCAGCCCGAACACCGACGGGGAACCGAGCCAGCCGCGGCTGGCGTGCAGTTTCTCGGCGGCCACGTGCACGGTCGGCCTGCCGCGGCGCGAGTCGGAGGAATCGATGAGGTCGTCGTGGATCAGCGCGCACGCCTGGATCAGCTCCAGGCTCGCCACCGCGCGCAGCGCGCCCTCGGCGAGCGGACCGGACGCCGCGCCGCCCGCGCCGCGCCAGCCCCACCAGGCGAACGTCGGCCGGAGCCGCTTGCCGCCGCCCAGCACGAATCCGGACAGCGCCTCGATCCCGGCCGCGACGCTCGGCTCGGTGCGCAGGATCTCGCTCCCCGCCCGGCCGAGGAAATCGGCCAGCGCACGCTCCACGTGCGCGGGGAGGTCGGCGTCGAATCCGGGCGCGTCCATGTCCTCATCCTCCGGGACGAGCGCGGCCGGGGTCACGCCGGGCGCCCCCGGATGTGGCGCACCAGACGCGTTCAGCCGCTCCGGAACGCGTCCGGGCGCCCGCTCGCCGCGAAGTATTCCGCCGCCTCGGCCGGTCCGCGCGGGCGGTAGCCGGGTTCGAGGCAGCCCGCGTACCAGTCCTTCGCGAGATGCCACAGCGCGTCGAGCCCGAGCAGTTCGCCCGGACTGTCCACACAGGACTCGGCGCAGTACAGCCGCTGCTTCCCCCGCTCGCCCGCGAGCTGCTCGGGCGAGGCCGGGAAGTACGCGACCTGCGCGCCGGCCGGCGGCCGGTCCCGCCGCACGACCAGCGCGGACGGCTCGCCGCAGCCGGGACAGCGCGTCGCCACCAGCACCTCGGGCTCGCCGGAGACGAGGTGCGGGATCGCGAACGAATCCCAGGCGCACCCGCCCCACCACATGGTGTGCTCGCCCATCACCGCGAACCCGAGCGGGACCGCCGCGAACGGCGCGGCCAGCGCCACGTGCTCGCATTCGTCCAGCCACAGCCATCTCGGGTCGGCCATCCGGTGCAGGGCCTGTTTCGCCACCGCGAGCGACCCGCGCGCGGCGTCCGCCAGTTCGGGCGCGGTGGGCGGGCGGCCGCGGGAGGAGAACGCGCGGTAGACCGCCACGCGCACGTCTTCGTCCCAGGCCAGGTCGTCTTCACTGCTCATGGCTCGCCTCCCCGGAGGGTTCGCCCCCGACGGTACGCGCGTGGCCAAGCCCACCCGTCAGCTCTGCCGCGCGTCGAGGCGAGCCACTACCATTTCCCTTCATGACGTCGGTGATCGAAAGGCTGCGGGGGGACGGGCCCGCGTTCTCCGTGGAGTTCTTCCCGCCCCGCGACGAGGCCGACGAGGCCGTCCTGTGGAAGGCCATCCGCGAGCTGGAGCCGCTGGACCCGGCGTACATGTCGATCACCTACGGCGCGGGCGGTTCGAGCCGCGACGGCACCATCCGCAGCATCGCCCGCGTCGCCACCGAAACCACGCTCTGCCCGATGGCCCACCTGACGGCGGTCGACCATTCGGTGTCCGAACTGCGGAACGTGATCGGCTGGTACGCGGCGGTCGGCGTGCGCAACATCCTCGCGCTGCGCGGCGACCCGCCCGGTGACGTCTACGGCGACTGGGTGCCGCACCCCGAAGGCCTCACTTACGCCGAGGAACTGGTCGAGCTGGTCCGCTCGCTCGGCGACTTCTGCGTCGGCGTCTCGGCCTTCCCGTACGGCCACCCGCGTTCGGCGGACCTGGAATCGGACACGAAGCACCTGGTCCGCAAGTTCCGCGCGGGGGCAGATTTCGCGATCGCGCAGCTGTTTTTCGAGGCCGAGGACTTCCTGCGGCTGCGCGACCGGGTCGCCGCCGCGGGCTGCGACGCGCTCGTGCTGCCCGGCATCATGCCGCTGACCACCCTGCGCACGCTGCACACCACGATCAAGCTCTCCGGCGCTCCCGCGTCGCAGCGCCTGCTGGACCGGCTCGAACCGTTCTCCGGCGACCCCAGGGCGTTCCGCGCGGCCGGGATCGACTGGGTCACCGAACTGTGCGAGAAACTGATCGCCGAAGGCGTGCCCGACCTGCACTTCTACACTTTCAACCGGTCCAAGGCGACGCGCGAGGTGGTCACCCGCCTCGGACTGGTGCCCGCCCGCGCGTAACTCCGTGGGCCCGGGGCGCCTGCGGCCGGTAGCGTGCCGGACATGGCTTCCACCGAACAGAGCGTTCCGGAGATCTGCGACCGGTACGTCGACGATTACGTGGCCGTGGACCCGGTCGCGGCCACCATGCTCGGCGTCGCGGGCTACGACGACCAGCTGACCGACTATTCGCCCGCGGGCCACGACGCCCGCGCGGACCTGGCGCGGCGCGCGCTGGCCGCGGTGACCGCCGCGGAACCGGCGGACGCGGGGGAGCGGGTCGCGAAGGCGGTGTTCAGCGAGCGGATCGGTCTTGAGCTGGAGATCCACGACGCGGGCCTCGACGCGGCCTCGCTCAACGTGATCGAGAGCCCGGTGCAGGGCCTGCGCATGGTCTTCGACCTGATGCCGACCGACACCCCGGACGACTGGGCGAACGTCGCGGCCCGGCTGCCGAAGGTGCCCGCGGCGCTGGCCGGGGTCCGCGCGTCGCTGCTGGCCTCGGCCGACCAGGGGCGGGTTTCCGCGCTGCGGCAGGTCTCGAAGGTCGCCGAGCAGTGCGAGACGTGGGCCGGGCTCAAGGACGGCCCCGGTTTCTTCGCCGGCATGGTCGCCGGCGCGGGCGTGGAATCGCTGAAGTCCGACCTGGCCGCGGGCGCGCGGGCCGCGGACGAGGCGTTCGCGGAATTCGCCGGATTCCTGCGCGCCGAACTGGCTCCGAAGGCCCCGGTGAAGGACGCCGTCGGCGAGGACACCTACCGGCTGTGGTCGCGCTACTTCATCGGCGCTGAGCTGGACCTGCGCGAGGCATACGAGTGGGGCTGGCACGAATTTTCGCGGCTGGAAACGGAAATGCGCGCGGTCGCGAACCGCATCAAGCCCGGCTCGACGCCCGCGGAGGCCGCGGCGGTGCTCGACGCCGACCCGCGCTACCGCATCCAGGGCCGCCCGCAGTTCGAGGCGTGGATGCAGCAGCTGTCCGACGACGCGTTGAAGTCGTTGCGCGGCAAGCACTTCGATATCCCGGACCGGCTGATGGCGCTGGAGTGCAAGATCGCCCCGCCCGGCGGCGGCGTCGGCGCGTACTACACCGGGCCGAGCGAGGACTTCAGCCGTCCCGGCCGGATGTGGTGGTCGCTTCCCGCGGACCGCAACGAGTTCACGACGTGGCGCGAGGTTTCGACGGTCTACCACGAGGGCGTCCCGGGCCACCACCTGCAGATCGCGACGGCGGTCAACCAGGCCGAGACCCTCACGAAGTACCAGCGGCTGATGACGTTCATCTCGGCGCACGGCGAAGGCTGGGCGCTGTACGCGGAACGCCTCATGGAGGAGCTGGGTTATCTGTCGGATGACGGCAACCTGCTCGGCATGCTGTCCGAACAGCTGTTCCGCGCCGCCCGCGTCGTGGTCGACCTCGGCATGCACCTGGAACTGGACATCCCGGCGGGCACCGGATTCCACGAGGGTTCGCGCTGGACGCCGGACCTGGGCCTGGAGTTCATGCTGACCCGCACGATCACCGACCAGGCGCACATCCGCGACGAGATCGACCGCTACCTCGGCTGGCCGGGCCAGGCCCCCTCGTACAAGCTGGGCGAACGCCTGTGGCTGGCGGCGCGCGACGACGCCCGCGCGCGGCAGGGTTCGGCGTTCGACATCAAGCAGTTCCACACGAAGGCCCTGCGGATGGGCGGCATGGGACTGGACACCCTGCGCGAGCAGCTGGCGCAACTGGACTGAGACGGTTTTCCCGGGCCAGCGGTTTTTCGCTGGCCCGGGAGTCTCGCCGCTCATGCTGACCGCACAGCCCATCACCGCGGTCCGGCTGGACTTGCTGCCGCTTTCCGTCTCACCCGCCGAAGAAATGGCCGCCGTGCTGTCCGATCCGGCTCTGCACACCTGCATCGGCGGCGCTCCGGACTCGCTGCCCTCCCCTCCGTTCGCGTTACCAGCGAATGACCGCGGGCTCGCCCGATCCGGCGGTTTCCTGGCTGAACTGGGTGATCCAGCCGCGCGATTGCGGCCTGGCCGGCACTGTCCAGGCGACGGTTCGCCGAAATCGCCTGGGCGGTGGGAACTCCGTGGCAGGGCCGGGGCATCGCCGCCGAGGCTGCCCGAGGGCTCGTCGGCTGGTTGCTCCGGCAGCCGGTCGATTCGATCATCGCCCACATCCACCCGGCGCATCGAGCCTCCGCCGGCGTGACGGCCGCCGTCGGGCTGGTCGCTACGGACGAGCAGCGGGACGGCGAAATCCGCACGCGATGAACGCGACAAACCCGTTGGTCAGCGGTCCGGTCTCTGGCTAAGCTCTCGCCCGTGCACCGGATCTTCCTCGTCACCCCACCCCCGCGCGCCTGAGCGGGGTAGTTTCCGCCGCGTGCGCCCGAAACCGGGCCCGCGGCCGCTGGGTGCTGCCGTGAACCGGCCCGCGCACACTGCCCCGCGTCGTCGATTTCCGATTCCTTCGACGCAGGAGCCCACTTCCGAATGTCTGTTGCCCTGCCTTCGCGCGCCCGCTCGTCGGCCGCCCTAGTCGTCGCCGGCGTGCTCTGGGGAACCGGCGGCCTGTCCGGCTCGCTTCTCGCCCAGCACGCCGGCCTGCACCCGCTGGCCGTCGCCGCCTACCGCCTGCTCATCGGCGGCACCGCGAGCGCGGCCTACGTCGCTCTCACCGGCGGACTTCGCCTTCCCGCCAAGGAAACCTGGCGCCGTCTCGTTCTCGTCGGAGCCCTTTTCGCGCTTTTCCAAGCCAGCTACTTCGCTGCCGTCGCACTCAGTTCGGTCAGCGTCGCGACCATGACCACGATCGGCACCGCACCCGTCGTGCTCACTGTGGTCTCCGCGGTACAGCACCGCCGTGCGCCCCGACTGTGGACGCTGGTGTCCGTTGGCGGCTCCGTCGCGGGGCTGGTGCTGTTGCGCTGGTCGCCGGAGACCGCGACGTCACCCGCCCGGCTGGTCGGCGGTCTCGGCTTCGCGCTGCTCGCGGCGACCGGTTTCGCCGTGCTCACGCTCGTCACAGCGGAGCCCGTCAACGGCCTAGATCCATTGGCTACCACGGCATTCGGCTGTCTGACCGGCGGTTTGCTGCTGACGCCCGCCGCCCTGTGGCTCGGCATGAGCCTTCCCGCCCACGCCGATGTGCTGCTGCTGGCCGTGTACTTCGGCGTTGTCCCGACAGCCGTCGCGTACGCCGCGTACTTTCGCGGCCTCGGCGGTGCCCACCCAGTGCTGGGGGCACTGTCCGCGCTGCTGGAACCGCTTACCGGGACGGTGCTTTCGGTCGTTTTCCTGCACGAACGGCTGAGCGGGTTCGCGTGGAGCGGCGCGGTGCTGCTCGTCGTGGCACTCGCGGTCGGCTACTGGCGGCCGGAGCCTCGATGACGATGTCCGCACGCGACCCGCACCGGAGGCGAACAGGTGGCGGATTCCGCTTCTCCCGCCACCAGTGCGAAACCACCCCCCGCGGTACCGGCGGCGGCCCTGCGGACCAGTCGAGCCTTTCCTCCTCCGAGCAGGGAATCCTTTGTGGAGCCTGCGCGAATGCGGCCTCTGGCCCGGCGGCTACTACCCGCAGATGTCGGTGCGCCTGTACCAAGGCCTGCCCGCCGACCTCGGCAGCGGTGTCACGGCCATCCAGAAGAAGGAGGCGAAACCCCGAAGGACGAGGTGCACGGGTACGGCGAGATCTTCTCCGTCCAGTTCAGCGGCGAGCCCACCAACGGCCTCGACACCGCCACCACCTGCGCGAAGGCGGTCGCCGTGGCCAAGACAGCGGCACCGTCGCCGGGCCGCGCCTGATCACTCGCGAGTTGCCGGTGCGCGGGCCTTCCGGGGGCCGTGTCAGGCGGTCCTACCGCGCTTCGAGCGGCAGCGCCCGCCCCAGAATCGCGAACGGCCGCGGATCGCCGGTGAACTGGTAGTCGCGCAGAACGTCGACGAACCCCATGCGCCGGTACAGCTTCCATGCCCGGCTGGTGCCCTCCGGAGTGGAGAGCAGGACGTTCGCGCTGGGCACGCCGTCGAGCAGGCGGCGCAGCAGGTCCTCGCCGATCTGCTTGCCCTGGTTCTCCGGGCGCACGTGGATCTCGGTGAGCTCGAAGTAGTCCGCCAGCCAGCGCTCGGCTTCCTCCGTCCCGGAGTGGCGGGTGAGGCCGTGCCGGACCTGCTCGTGCCACCACTGCCCGGCGCGGCCCTTGTAGCCGTACGCGATGCCGAGCAGGACGCCGTTGTCGTCGAGGGCGGCCATGCAGCGCCAGCCCTCGCGCAACGCGTGCGTGAGCCACATCGGCGCGCGCTGCTCGGCCGTGCCCTCGGGGTAGCGCATGGCGTTCACGTAGATCGCCAGCGCTTCCGGCAGCCGGGACCGGAACTCGTCGGCGGAGAGCTGCACGTACCGGGAGCACCCGGAGGAGGACATCGCGGTCACAGTCGACCATCCTCCCCTTCGCCCGCGAGATCGCCAGGGGTGCCCCCAGTGAGCGTGACGAGCGCGTCGAACGTCGTCGGGAAGACGGACTTCGGATGCCCCGCCGCGGCCCATACCTCGGAGTGCCCGCGCAACGCCGTGTCCACGAGCGTCACGAGCTTCTCCGGATGCCCGACCGGCGCGACGCCCCCGATCGGCTGCCCCGTGTGCTCCCGGACGAACGTCGCGTCCGCCTTGCTGACTTCCGCGACCCCGGCGAGTTCCGCCAGCCGGAACTCCTCGGCCCGATGCGCTCCCGAGGTAAGGGCGAGCAGCGCGGCGTCGGCCCCATCAGCCGTGCGGGCCCGGAAAACCAGGCTGTTCGCGATAGCGCCGACCGGCACGCCGAGCGCCTCCGCGGCCTGCGCGGCAGTGCGCACTTCAGCGGGCAGCACCCGCACTCCCTCAGCGGCGGCGTACAGCCCGGCCTCGCCCAGCGCGGCGGTGACCTTGGCGACAGCGGGATGGTCGTGGGTGCTCACCCGGTTATGAGACCACGCCAGTGCAGCCGTGTCCCGCACCACGTGCCCGGATTCCGCCGGCGGGGTTGAGCGGACTCGCCGGCGCGGCTACTCTGGAAACAGATCGAACAGACGTTCGATACCCGGTGGGAGCGCACCGGCCGGTCCCGGGGTGGGGGAAGCACCTCGGGCCCCGGCCGGGCCCACCCGAGCAGGAGGAGGGTCGCCATGTCCGTCTCGGTCGTGTCCCCCGCGGACCGTGCCGCCGAGGCACACCGACCTGGCGCGGTGGGCGAACAGCTGACGTTCGGCGCGCCGGTGGAACGGCCGGCTGCCGCTTCCGCGGAGGGTGCTGCTGGCGTTTCCGAGGGCATTGCCGCTCAATCGTCAGGTTCGGGAGCTGTCTCTGCCGCCCCGGTGACTGGGGCTGCCCAGCCCGGCCTCGACCTGTGGCCCGAGCCGAAGAACGATGCTGCTTCGGCGGCTGACTCTGCCCGGTCCGGTGCTTCGGAAACTGGCCAAGGACTGTCGCTTGCTCTGGAAAGCATCTCTCCGGCGGCTGGCTCTGCTCAGCTTGCTGATGTGGAGGCCGGCCTCGGTTCGTCGTCCGAGTCGGCGTTCTCCACTTCGGCGGCTCAGCCCGCGCTGCCCGCCGCTTTGGCGGCTCGGCCCGCCCAGCCCGCTACTTCGGCGGCTCGGCCCGCCCAGCCCGCTACTTTGGCGACCCGGCCCGCCCAGCCCGCCGCTTCGGCGACCCAGCCCGCCCAGCCCGCTACCTCGGCGGCCCGGCCCGCCCGGCCCGCCGCTTCGGCAGTCAATCCCGCCCAGCCCGCCACTCCGGTGACCAACCCCGCGCTGCCCTTCACGTCGGAAAACACCTCCACCGCGGCGGCCACCCCGGCACCCCAGCCCGAACGCACCCCAGCCCCCAGGCCAGCCGTGCACCGCGTCCCCGCAGGCCCCCTGCCCAGCGCCCCGCCCCCGAGGCAGGTCGTCCACCGCACCCGAGCCGCGGTCCGGCCCTCCGCCGAACCGCCCGCCCGCCGCTCCGGCGCCAAGGGCCAGCCGCAACTTCCGCTGTCCCTGCGCCCGCCGGCCCCTCCCGAGGCGGTCACCCTCCTCGCCCAGGCCAACCGCGGACTCGACCACGCGGAAAACGAACGCGACCCAGCCGAACGCTTCATCGGCGCCTACCTCGCCGCCCTGCGCGGCGCCGGGGCGGTGCTCGCCGTCCGAGGCCGTCCGCGCCGGGGCCGGGGCCGTCCGGCCAGCGGCTGGGTGCTGCTCGACGCCGTCGCTCCCGAACTGCGCGAGTGGTCAGCGTTCTTCGCCGACCACTCGGAAACCCGGGCCGCCGCCGAAGCGGGCATCAGCGGTCGCGTCACCGCCGAACTGGCCGCGGGCCTGCTGCAGGCGACCGCTCAGTTCCTCGAACTGGTCCGCCGAGTCGTGCACGGCCTGCCGATGACCGGGGAAGCTCATGTCGCGTGAACTCGGCACGGTCGACCACGGCCGGCTGCTCGCAGCGTTCTCCGCGGAGGCGCGATCGCTGGGGGAGGTGGCGCACTCGGCGTCACCCGATTCGCCGGTGCCCACCGCCCCCGGCTGGACATTGAACGAGCTGCTCAAACACGTCGGCTCCGTGTACTGGCAGGTGCTCGGCTGGATCCGCGAAGGCCGCCGCCCCGAACCGTGGCGCGAGCCCCTTCCCGGCCAGCCAGTGGTCGACTTCTACGCCGCGGCCCGCACCGAACTCGAAGTCGCATTGGCCGACCACGACCCGGCCACCCGCGCCGCCACCTGGTGGTCCGCCGATCCGACCCACGGTTTCTGGCGCCGTCGCATGCTCCACGAAACCCTCGTGCACCGAGTGGACGCCGAAAACGCGGCCGGATTCGGCGATTCGACAGTGCCCGACGACCTGGCCGCCGACGGCGTCGACGAGGCTCTCACCCTCTACTTCGGACACAAGCTCACCACCATGGGCATCTCGGGAACCCGAAACGGCACAGTGGGTTTCCACACCGGCGGCCACAGCTGGATCGCGAGAGCGGGCCCCGGCGAGACCGAGGCCTGGCGCTGCTCTCCCCGAGAAGCCGACGCCGCGGACGCGATCGTCACCGGCTCGCCCGCGAACGTGTACCTCTGGCTCTGGGGAAGAGTCCCGGTGACGATGGTCCACACCGACGGAGACCACGAGCTGTCCGCCCAAACCTGGGCCCTGCTGCGACTGGCGACTAGATAGCGTTCGAGAACCGAAAGCGGGGAAGCTTCCCGGTTCTACGCTGTTTCCAGACCGCCGTGGCGATCCGGCTGTGCCGGCAAGCGCGATACCCCCGCGCTTGCCGGCACAGTTTTTGCCCCCGATCCCACAGCTCGCGGCGCTACTGTGACCCGCCGTTTTGTCGGTCCTGCCCGCTACCGTGGCGACATGGCACCACGTCTGGCCAACTTGGTCACCGCCGCCGGACAACCAGCGCGCCTGGCCCGCTTCTGGTCCGACCTCCTAGGCTGGCAATTCGCCACGGAATCCCCAGACGAGGCCACCGTCCAGCCCCCGCCCGCCGACGGCTGCGACCTCACCCTGGCCTTCGCCGCGACCGCTCGCCCGAAGATCACCAAAAACCGGCTCCACCTGGACCTGTCGAGCACCTCCGGCGAGAACCAGCGCGAAACAGTCGCCCGAGCCGTTTCCTTAGGCGCACGCCCGATCGACATCGGTCAGCACAACGTGCCATGGATCGTTCTGGCCGACCCCGAAGACAACGAGTTCTGCGTGCTCGAACCCCGCGAGGAATATGCCAATTCCGGTGCCGTAGCAGCGATCGTCGTCGACGCACAGGCCCCAGCGCGCCTGGCCCGCTTCTGGTCCCCGCTCACCGCATGGCCGATCACCGCGGACGAACCCGCCATCACCACCCTGCGCAACCCCACCGGCCGCGGCCCCACCCTCGAATTCCTGCGCGTGAACACCCCGAAACACGGCGAAAACCGCCTCCGCCTCGACCTGTACGGCGACCACCCCGCCGAAACCGCCCGCATCCAAGCCGCCGGTGCCCGCCTGATCGGCACCACTCAGCCGAACGCCTTTCAGGCCGACTTCACCGACCCGGAAGACAACGAATTCCGTCTCCTGTTCCCACGCTGACCCGCGCCACTGTTTCCCGCAGATCACACATTTCCGGCCACCCTCTGACACACCCGAAACACCACGGGACGCCCCCGGTTACGTACGTCGGCGACGGTACGTCCATGGACATGCCCACCACACCCCGCAGCTTCCTCGCGAACGCCATTTCCGACGAGCAGGCGCACCTGTCAACCCCACGTCACCCCCACGAGAACCTCCCACCGGCCCGAGCCTGGCGAGTACGCGTCCGCTCCGACGACCACCCCGGCACCCTGGCCCGCTTCGCCATCCGGCTGGCCGACCTCGAATGCAGCATCCTCGGCCTGACCAGACACCCCGTTCCCGGCGGTGTCCTGGACGAATTCGTACTGCGCCCAGCAGCCGGGTTGCCCCAGCACCTCCTGATTGACGCCCTTCGCGACGAAGGCGGCGATTGCCTGGGGATGACCGAAACCGCCATCCCGGACGTCCGCGTGCCAGCTGTCGCCACGCTCGCCATCGAGGAGCCGATCGCCGAGGCCGCCGCCCGGGAACTGCTGACCCCAGTCCCGGAAACCTCCACCCCTGACCGGCCGACAACCGCTGATATCAGGAAACTCCCTGCCCCGGTCACACGCGGCGAGCCCTTTTCGCGGCTACCCGATGCTCCGGCGGTCGTTGATCGGGAGGCAACTTCCGGAGCTGATGCCGGGCAACGTGATGCTCCGGCCGCGCCTGCGTCCCCCACCAGCGGGGAGATGTCCGCTGCGGCTCCCGAGCACGAACTCCGTGCTCCTTCAGCAGCGACAACCTCCGGCCGGAAGGCTGCTCCTGGACTTCGTGCCGGAGAACGCCGGGTTCCGGCGACCGCTGCGCTTCCTGTCGCGGGTGAGTTGTGCATCGGCGCTGACATTCGGGAATTGTCCGCTCTGGCAGCAACTTCCTCCATCGCCGAGGGAAAGACGGTCGCCAAAGCCGATGCTAGGGCGGTCTCGGCAGCACCTGCCGATGCCGTCGCGCGAGAGGCGGTTGCCGAAACCACCGTCGGCGGACTTCGCGACTCGGCCGCGACAGCGCTCGTCGCCGCTCGGCGGGCGATTGTTGATCCGGATTGCCGGGCTCCGATGGTGCGGATGGTGCTGTCCGCTGACCTCGTGACGCTCGTCCCGGCAAGCGAGGCCAACCCAGGGCGCACCGAAGGCGGGCACCGGGCGGTTTTCCCCTTCGGGGAAGGGCAGGCGTTCGTCGCCCGGCGGCGATGGGTGGCATTCGCTGAACCCGAGCTCGCCCAGGCCTCGGCCTTCCTGGAACTGCTCGCCGCGGCGGAGCAGAACCTGGCCGGTCCGGCAGTACTCGACCGTCCGGACGGGACGGCGGTCGTTCTGCGGCTCGGTACTCCGCGGGACATGGACGCGATCAGCGCGGTGCATCTTCGCTGTTCGGCGAAGACGTTGTTCAACCGCTACCACACTGGGTTGCGCACGGTTCCCCGGAAATGGCTGCACCGCTTGCTCATGCCACCGCGCGGAACCAGTCTGCTCGCGGTGTGCGGCCGGGACGTGATCGGGTTCGGGCAGTTGATTTCCCAGCGCGACGGCACGGCCGAGGTATCGCTTCTCGTCGAGGATGCCTGGCAGCGCCAGGGAATCGGCACGGCGTTGCTCGCTCGGCTGGCTGCCCTCGCCGAGGCTGGCGGGACCACGGAACTGACCGCGGTCTGCCTTCCGGGCAACAGCGCCATGGTCCGGACTGCTGTTCGCGCCGGACTGCAGGTCGAAACCAGCCCGGACGACGCCACGGTGCTTCGGCTCGTCGCCGCCCGGACGCCGCGGACGGTCAGCGGTTCCAGAACCAGTCTTTGCCCCGCGCCTCGCGCAGCGCCTGCTTCTTCCGGTCGGGAGTGAGCCGGTCGAGGTAGAGCTTGCCGTCGAGGTGGTCGGTTTCGTGCTGGAGACACTGGGCCAGCACGTCGACGCCCTCGACCTCGATCGGCTCGTTGCGCAGGTCGACGCCGCGCACCACGGCGTGCTTCGCGCGGACCGTCGGGAACCACAGTTCCGGCACGGACAGGCAGCCCTCGCCGATTTCGTGCGTTTCCTCGGAGAGGTGGGCGATCTCCGGGTTGATGACGTACCCGGTCAGCCCGCCGACGTCGTAGCTGAACACCCGCAGCCCGACCCCGATCTGCGGCGCGGCGAGCCCCGCCCGGCCCTCCGGCCGCACGCTGTCGAGGAGGTCCTTCACCAGCGCCTCGATCTTGCTGTCGAACGTGGTCACCGGGTCGCACACGGATTTGAGCACCGGGTCACCGAAGTAGCGCAACTCGCGCATCGCCATGATCGAACGTCCTTTTGTCCACCGAGGGGCCACGAGAAGTCTAGTGACATCACCTGCTTCCCCGACGCGGGTCCACCGAGCACCCCGCTTGCCGCCCGGCGGAGCCGACCGGACGCGCTCGCGTTCGTGACTCGGCCGAGCCGCCGCCCCGGCAGCGTCAAGCTCTCAACCGGAGTCCCTTCGGAGTCGCGCGGAAGCCGGCTTCTTGCAGGATCTCGGCCAGTTCAGAGGTCAGCGCGTGCTCTCCGTCCGCGCGCTGAACGGCCAACTGGCCCAGCCAGCCTTCTCGGACAGCGGTCGACAACGCGGCCGCGGCGGCTTGCAGCGAACTGCGTTCCTCGGTGAAGCTCAGCAATGAGCGGCCGCCGCGTTCGACGTACAGGGCTGGGATTCCGTCGACCAGCACCGCCAGTGCTCCGGCTTTGCGCGCCGGGCGGTGTTTCGTGTCGCCTGTCGCGGCAGGCCAGGACAGAGCCGCGCCGTACGGCTGTGCTGGATCCGCGGCGGCGAGCACTACGGCACGCGCGTTGTCGTTTCGGGCCGCTGATGCGGGCGCGGTGCTGGAGAGGGCACGCAGCCGGTCGACCGCGCCCTTCGCAGCGAACTGTGCGGCACCGAGACCTTCGACGACATAGCCGCGGATGACCTGTCCAGTGTCTTCCATGCCGCGCAACACCTTGTAGATCCCGGAAAACCCGCCGGTGACCCGTTCGGTGTCGAGTGCGCCTCGGGTGAGGACGCCGTGCCGTTCCAGGAATGCCTCAGTGCGGGCATGCGCGCGTCGTGTCGGGTCGGCTTCGCGAGGCGGGGTCAGCGCCCAACGACCGGCTGCGGTCGGCGGCCCGGTGCGCGACGGCATCGCCGGACGGCCGGCGCGCATGCGGGCGTATCGGCCGCGTGGCGCTTGCCGCCGCGGTTTGTGTGCGCCGTGTCCCGCGACCTGTGCCCGCAGCGGCGCGAGCGTGTCGCCGGTGACCAGTCCGGCCCACACCAGATCCCACAGCGCGGCCACCACGGCACCGTCGTCCGGCGGTTGCTCCAGCACCGGCGTGACCCGGTCGACGAGCTGGCGGAAGAACAACGCTCCGCCTTCCAGCGCCGTCACGATCGCGTCGTGCAGCGGACTCGCCGGCGGATTCTCCTCGACCTCGGGCAGCAGCAGATCCGCGACGTCGGACGGAGCGAGTGCCAGCCATCCGTCCCCGCCGGAGAGGGAACCGCAGCCTGCCCACGTGACCTCGCCCGCGGTGGTGAGTTCGTCGAGCAGCGCGGGGGAGTAGCCCGGCAATCGGCTCGGCAGGATCAGCGACTCCACCGCGCTCGCCGGCAACGGCGCACCGGCAAGCTGTTCGACCACCGACAGCACGTCGTCGGCCGTCGGCGCGGACCGCAGTCGTGCGCCGATCCCGTGCCACGAAGGCAAGAACCGGCCCAGCGCCGCCGGTTCCACGGGCTCGACCTCTGCCCGCAGCCGGGCGAGCGACGCGCGCCGCAACCGCCGCAGCACGGCCGAGTCGCAGTATTCGACGCCCACGCCATGGGTTTCCGGATGCCCGACCGGACTCAGCTCGCCGCGGACCAGCCTGCCTTCCCCGGTGAGCCGGTCGAGTACGCCGGTGACGACCGCTGAACCCAGCCCGAACCGATCCGCCGCGGCGGTCGCGGAGAACGGACCGCGGGTCCGCGCGTAGCGGCCGAGGAGGTCGCCCAGCGGATCCGCAACCGGCTCGGTGAACGCCTCGGGCACGCCGACCGGAAGCGCGACGCCCAGCGCGTCCCGTACCCGTCCGGCATCCTCGATGGCCAGATACCGCTCCTCGCCGCCGATGCGCACCTGGATCGCACGCCGTGCCGAGGCGAGTTCTTCCAGCCATTCCGGTTGAATCCCGCGTTCCGCGGCTTCCGTGACGGACAGATCGCCGAGGAACCGCAGCAGGTCGGCCGCGTCCTCCGCGGACCGGGCGTGCCGATCTGGATCGAGCCGCTGCAGCGACCGTTCGACCTCGGCCACGGCCTCCGGATCGAGCAGCTCGCGAATCGCTTCCGTGCCCAGCAATTCGGCCAGCAGCGCGGAGTCCAGCGACAGCGCCGCCGCTCGCCGCTCGGCCAGCGGAGCGTCCGTCTCGTACAGGAACATCCCGACGTAACCGAACAACAGGCTTCGGGCGAACGGCGACGCGGCAGGCGTCTCCACCTCGACCAGCCGCACCTTGCGCGCCCGGACGTCCGACATCAGCTCCCGCAGGCCGCCGACGTCGTAGACGTCCTGCAGAACCTCGCGCATGGCCTCCAGCACGACCGGGAACCGCTCGTACTTCGCCGCCACCGACAACAGTTGCGACGCCCGTTGCCGTTGCTGCCACAACGGGGTGCGCCGCCGCGGATCCCGGCGCGGCAGCAGCAGCGAGCGTGCCGCGCACTCCCGGAACCGCGCCGCGAAGACCGCCGAGCCGCCGACCTCCGCCACGATCAGCTGTTCGACCTCCTCCGGATCCAGCAGGACGTCGTCGGCGGTGACGGCGACCTCGCCGCCGTCGGCATCGAGTGCGTCGGGCAGCCGCAGCACGATGCCGTCGTCGGAGTGCGCCACCTGGGCGTCGACGCCGCGGTTTTCCCGCAGCCGCGCGGCGATCGCGAGCGCCCACGGAGCGTTCACCTGCGCGCCGAACGGCGAGTGCAGCACGATCCGCCAGTCGCCCAGTTCGTCGCGGTAGCGTTCGAGCAGGACGACGCGGTCGTTGGGCACGTGCCGGGTCGCCGACTTCTGTTCTTCCAGATATGCCAGCAGGTTGTCGCAGGCGCGCTGGTCGAGCCCGGCCGCGGCGGCCCGGTCCCGCGCCGTCGCGGTGTCCGAAGTGGACAGTTCGCGGACGAACGCGCCGAGCGCCCGCCCCAGTTCCAGCGGCCGTCCGGCGGCGTCGCCCTTCCAGAACGGCATCCGGGCGGGCTGGCCCGGGGCGGGCACGACGATCACCCGGTCATGGGTGATGTCGGTGATCCGCCACGACGAGGTGCCGAGCAGGATCGTGTCGCCGACCCGCGATTCGTACACCATCTCCTCGTCGAACTCGCCCACGCGCGAGCCGGGTTTGCCCTCGTCGCCCGGCGTCATCACGGTGAACAGCCCGCGATCGGGGATGGTGCCGCCGGACGTGACGGCCAGCCGCTGCGAACCCGGTCGTCCGCGCAGTTCGCCGCCGACCCGGTCCCACGTGATCCGCGCCCGCAGCTCGCCGAACTCCTCGCTCGGGTAGCGGCCGGCGAGCATGTCGAGCACCGCGTGCAGCGCGTCGTCCGGGAGCGAGCTGAACGGAGCCGCCCGCCGGACGAGCGCGGCCAGCTCCGGCACCGTCCACGGTTCGAGCGCCACCATCGCGACGACGTGCTGGGCCAGCACGTCGAGCGGGTTGCGCGGGTACCGCACCGCCTCGATCGCCCCGGTCGCCATCCGTTCCGCGACCACCGCGCACGACACCAGATCGCCGCGGAACTTCGGGAACATCACACCGGAGGACACCGCGCCGACCTGGTGCCCGGCCCGGCCGACGCGCTGCAGCCCGGACGCCACCGTCGGCGGAGCCTCGATCTGCACGACCAGATCCACCGCGCCCATGTCGATGCCGAGTTCGAGCGACGACGTGGCCACCACGCACGGCAGCCGCCCGGACTTCAGCTCCTCCTCGACATGGGTGCGCTGCTCGCGGGACATCGACCCGTGGTGCGCCCGCGCGATCACCGGCTCCGCACCCGTCGTGACGCCGGACTGCCCGACCGCCTCGGCTGGGAAGGTGTCGCTCCGAGACAGACCGGTCTGCTCGGACGCGAGTTCGTTGAGCCGCGCGGTGAGCCGTTCGGTGAGCCGCCGCGAGTTGCCGAACACGATGGTGGAGCGGTGCGCACGGATCAGCTCCAGCACCCGTTCCTCGACCGCGGGCCAGATCGACGGCCGCCGCACCGCCGCGCCGGCCACCTCTTCCTGGGTGCCGATCCCGCCCTCCGACGGCAGCTGCGACAGCGACGTGAGGTCGTCGAGCCGCTCCATCGGCGAGGGCGCCGGGCCGTCGAGGTTCGCCATGTCCTCGACGGGCACCTCCACCCGCACCTGGATCGTCTTCGCCAGCTTCGGCTGCACGACGGTGACCGGACGGCCGCCGGCGAGGAACGCGCTCACCTCGTCGACCGGCCGCACGGTGGCCGACAGCCCGATGCGCTGGGCCGGTTTGGGCAGCAGCGCGTCAAGCCGTTCCAGCGACAACGCCAGGTGCGCGCCGCGTTTGCCGCCCGCGACGGCGTGCACCTCGTCGACGATGACCGTCTCGACGCCCTTCAGCGATTCCCGCGCCGAGGACGTGAGGATGAGAAACAGCGACTCCGGCGTAGTGACCAGCACGTCCGGCGGGGTTTTCCCGAACGACCGGCGCTCCGCCGCCGTGGTGTCGCCGGTGCGCATGCCGACCTCGATCTCCGGCGCGGGCAGGCCCAGCCGGTGCGCGGCCTGGGAGATGCCCGCCAGCGGCGCGCGCAGGTTGCGCTGCACGTCGACCGCCAGCGCCTTCAGCGGGGAGACGTACAGGATCCGGCACCGCTCGCGCGGGTTCGCCGGCGGCGGTTCCGCCGCCAGCCGGTCCAGCGCCCACAGGAACGCGGACAGCGTCTTGCCGGACCCGGTGGGCGCCACGACCAGGGCGTGCTGCCCGGCGTGTGCGGCCCGCCAGGCCCCTTCCTGCGCGGCCGTCGGGGCGGCGAAGGCTCCGGCGAACCAGGTGCTGGTCGCCGGGGAGAAGAGGTCGAGGACGTCGTTTGCCACGGGATCCATCATGCGCGGCACCCCCGACAATTTCCGGGGCCTTGGCGGCGGACTCCGTGCCGGATCCCCTCGTGTGGGTGAGGCGATCGGCTTAGATCGCGTACTTCCACACGGTCAGCGAATAGGCCGAATACCAGGCCCCGGCCAGCACGAACACGGTCGCCGCAGCGATCATCGTGGACTTCTTGCGACCGGCCAGCCCCATCGCGACGGGCAGCAGGAGCGCGAAGCCGGGGAGGACGAACCTCGACTTCAGGGCAGGCAGCCCGGCACTGCACAGGACCAGCACCAGGACGCCCACCGCGTACGCGGCCAGCGGCCACGGCATCCGGCGGCCGGTGACGCAGATAACCGCGAGCGCGATCGCCGCGACCATCACCAGCACGACGAGCGTTTCCCACGCGTTGCCCGAGGTGAAAAGCGTCTGCGTGATCCACTGCCAGGCTTCGGCCCCGGCGTCGAAACGCGTGTTCCAGCCGCGAAGCTCGACGTCCTGCCAGCCGGTCACGCTGCCGGTCTGCACCGCGACGAACATCCAGTACCCGAGCAGACCGAGCGGCGCGACGAAGACGCACACGAGTGCGTTCCGCCGCTGTCTGTTCCGCCACACATCGATGGCCGCTGCGATCACCACGACGGCGACCAGCACGCACGCGGTGGACCGGGTGAGCCCGGCGAACAGCGTCGCGGTCGCGGCGAGATACCACCTGCGTTCGAGAACGCCGACCAGCGCCCACGCGGCGAGCGCGGTGAAGAGCGCCTCGGTCATCACCATGCTCTCGGCGATCGCCATCGGCGCGGCGCCCCACAGCACCGCGAGCAGCAACCCCGCCCGCTGGCTGTGGACGAGCCGGCCGATCCGGTACATCGCCGTCGCCGCCGCGATTCCGGCGAGCGTCGACAGCAGGAGACCCGCCCCGAAGTACGTCACCCCGGGCAGCTTCTCGAGCAGCCCGGTCAGTGCCGGATACAACGGGAAGTAGCCGTACGACGCGTCGGGATACGGCAGCCCGGCGGCGTCGAGCGGATTGCTCACGCCGGTGTAGCCGTGCTCCGCGATCTGGAGGTACCACCAGCCGTCCCAGGACTTCAGTCGTTCGCCGAGCGGCAGGTCCCGGGGTGCGGCCATGGCCGCGAGCGCGCCGAGGCCGGCCACTCGCACCACGAGGTACAGCACTGCCGCGCGCACGTAGCCGGAGCGGCTCCATCTGCGCACCGGACTGTCCGCCGCTGCCTGCTCGAACTGTTCCCGGCTGGTCTTGTCCGCTAGCTCTGTCATTGCCTCCCCGTCCTCGGAAGACGAGACGTTCCGTTGTTTCCCGGGGTTGCGCGCGTCGCGAGTTTCGCGGGTCCGCACGCACGGTGACCGGGCACGTGGCAGCATCTCCGCCAGCGCTGCTTGAGTCGAGGGGAAATTACTGTGCGGATCCTGTCGGTGGACCTCGGGACGTCCAACACCGTTGCCGTCCTTTCCGCGCACGGCAGGCCGCCACGCGTCGTAGAGGTCGACGGGTCGGCCAACATGCCCTCCGCGGTGTTCGCCGGGGAAGACGGCACGCTCATGGTCGGCCGGGACGCCGAACGTCGTGCGCGGCTCGACCCGACACGGTTCGAGCCCAACCCTAAACGGCGCATCGACGAGCAGACGCTGCTGCTCGGCACAGACGTCGTGCCGGTCAACGAAGCGCTCGCCGCGATCCTGCGCCGGGTGCTCGACGAGACCACGCGCCAGCTCGGCGGCGAACAGCCGGACGAGGTCCGGCTCACCCACCCCGCGCAGTGGGGTCCGGTGCGCCGCAACGTGCTGCTGAGCGCGGCGCGGCTCGCCGGTATCCGCGGAAACATCGTTCTCGTGCCGGAACCAGTCGCGGCTGCGGCACACTTCGCGTCGTTTCCCGAGCGCGCCTTGGCTCCAGGGCAGGCTCTCGCGGTGTACGACCTGGGCGCGGGCACGTTCGACGTCGCAGTCGTCGGCGCGAACCAGAACGGCTACACAGTGCTCGCCGAGGACGGTCTGCCCGACCTCGGCGGTCTCGACGTCGACCAGGCGCTGATGGTCCACGTAGGACGTGAGGTGTCGCACTCGGACCCGCAGCGCTGGCAGCGGCTGCTTCGTCCCGAGTCCACTGCGGACCGGCGTACGCGACGCGCGCTGCAAGAAGACGTGAAGGCCGCGAAGGAGGCACTGTCTCGNCCGCAGACCGAGGTGCCGATGCCGGAGCCGTTCAAGGACGTGCTCGTTACGCGCGGAGAGCTCGAAGGCTTGGTGCGTCCGGCAATGCTGCGCAGCGTTGAGCTGCTTTCGCGGACCTTGCGTTCGTCCGGGCTGACCTCGGATCGTCTCGTCGGCATCTACCTTGTCGGCGGTTCTAGCCGGCTGCCGCTGGTCGGGTCGATGATCGCGGAGAAGCTCGGCGTCGTCCCCACGAGTCTCGACCAGCCTGAGACGGCCGTCGCGCTGGGTGCACAGCACGTCGCTAAAGACGGACTGTCGATGCGTACGCAGAACGTCGAGGGCCAGGTGGCGTCAGGTGCGCCGTACGCGCCGCCTGCTGTGCCGCAGGGCGGCTACCCAGCGTACTCACCGACGCAGCCACAGCAGATGCCGCCGTTCCAGTCTTCGCCAGCGCCGTCCAACTTCCCGACGTACACGCCCGCTAAGCCGGAGAAGAAGAGCCGCACCAAGCTGTTGATCGGCATCGCGGCAGCTGTGGTGGTCGTGCTCGCTGCGGGGCTGACAGTGTTCCTGACAACACAGGGTTCGTCGGTGAAGACGTACACCGCCGATGAGTGCCGTACGCCGGGCCAAGCCGACTCGTCCGGACTGACCGGCTGCATGCGTCAGCTCGCCGGCAAGGTCGCTGACAACGGCGGCTGTGCTCCCGGCATGGGCAACGGCCCCGCCGCGCCGGCGAAGAGTCTCGGGCCCGCGTCGACGTGTGCCGCGCCGGGGCGCGCGGGCACGCAGGTGACGTACGTGCAGGGACAGTCGGCAGCGGAGCTGAAGCAGTACACAGACGGACTGCTCTCCTCCGCAGGCGGCGACCGCACCGAAGCGGACTGGAAGGGCAACGCGCTCGAAGGGCACTACGCGGCGGCGGCCGGGCAGTCGTCGGCGGTCCTCGTGTTCACCGTGAAGGACCGGCCCCTCGCCGGATTTCTCTATCAGGTGAATTCCGGCGGGCAGGCGGCCACGCCGGGCGCGCTGGCCGACTACTTCGAGCAGAACGTCCAGCCGGGGGAGTGATCCCCGCCGGAGGCGGGAAAGCTAGCATTCGCCCGATGCGTATCACGGTGTTCCGACGGCTGATGGCCGAGGAGTTCGGGTCCGGACGCGCCGAGATGCTCGCCAAGGACCACGTGTTCAGCGGGCTCGGCGGGCGCACGGTCGAAGAAGCGCTGAACTCGGGGACTCCGGCCAAGGAGATCTGGCGAGCGGTCTGCGTCGAGTTCGAGGTGCCGCCGGAACGGCGCTGACCTGCGGGTTCCGGCGTCGGACGCGGGAGCGGGCGAAAACCGCGCCGGATGGGCGTGTCGCGGTAAACCTCGAACACCTGTTCGTCTATGGTGTTGTGCACAACGGGGCCAGCGATCCACAGATCAGTCGCCGCGCCTGGAATTGTCGGTCCCTCCCCGTAGCGTCGGACCGGACAGAGAGCTTGGACCCCGGACAAGCTTGATCTGGACAACCGAACAACACAGGCCCCAACCAGCGAGGTGGACTTCCATGCCAGCAGCACCCGACAAGGACAAGGCGCTCGAGCTCGCCCTTGCGCAGATCGACAAGCAGTACGGCAAGGGCTCGGTGATGCGCCTCGGCGAGGACAACCGTCCGCCCGTCTCCGTGATCCCCACCGGCGCGATCGCCCTCGACGTCGCGCTCGGCATCGGGGGCCTGCCCCGCGGCCGCGTCATCGAGGTCTACGGCCCGGAGTCCTCCGGCAAGACCACGGTCGCCCTGCACGCGGTGGCCAACGCGCAGCGCAACGGCGGCATCGCGGCGTTCATCGACGCGGAGCACGCGCTGGACCCGGAGTACGCCAGGAAACTCGGCGTCGACACCGACGCGCTGCTCGTCTCCCAGCCGGACACCGGCGAGCAAGCGCTGGAGATCGCGGACATGCTGATCCGCTCCGGCGCGCTCGACATCCTGGTCATCGACTCCGTGGCCGCGCTCGTGCCGCGCGCCGAGATCGAGGGCGAGATGGGCGACTCGCACGTCGGCCTCCAGGCTCGCCTGATGAGCCAGGCGCTGCGCAAGATGACCGGTGCGATGAACAACTCCGGCACCACCGCGATCTTCATCAACCAGCTGCGCGAGAAGATCGGCGTCATGTTCGGCTCGCCGGAGACCACCACCGGCGGCAAGGCGCTCAAGTTCTACGCCTCGGTCCGGCTCGACGTGCGCCGCATCGAAACGCTCAAGGACGGCGGGGAGCCGGTCGGCAACCGCACCCGGGTCAAGGTCGTCAAGAACAAGATGGCCCCGCCCTTCAAGCAGGCCGAGTTCGACATCCTCTACGGCGTGGGCGTCTCCCGCGAGGGCTCGCTCATCGACATGGGCGTCGAACAGGGCATTCTGCGCAAGTCGGGTGCCTGGTACACGTACGAGGGCGACCAGCTCGGCCAGGGCAAGGAGAACGCGCGGAAGTTCCTGCGCGACAATCCGGACATCGCCAACGAGATCGAGAAGCGCATCAAGGAGAAGCTCAACATCGGCCCGCAGGTCGACGCCGAAGTCGAGACAGTGCCCGCGCCGGTCGACTTCTGATCCGGGGAGGGGAGGGGATCGGCAGGTTCCCTCCCCGGTGCTCGGGCCTGGCACCGGGCCCGCCGAGGCATGAGTCTCACGCGGTTTCGCCGCGACGGGATCTCCGGGTGCGGCGGTGTTCCGGAGGCGTTGGTCTCCGGTGCCCCGCGAGGACAGGTCCTCCGGCTGGTGCGGGCGGCTGGGCGCGGTGCGAGTCGTGAGCGGAGCGGACAGCCAAGGCGGACGTCGGCGCCGCCGGGGCCCGACTCCGGCGCGGTGTGCCTGACTGGTGTGAAGCGGTGAACGGGTTGGCCGGTGCCGGAATTGCCGATGCGGGCGGGTCCGAGCCGGGCGGGTTTCGCCGGCCGCGGTTCGGTCGGCAGGACTTTGTGCCGGTGCTGGACCAGCGATGGCCGGTGCCGGTGGAAATCGGCGTCGAGAGGGAGGTGCCGTCGTCCGAGGGCGGCATCGGGAACGGGAGTGTGGTCGTGGCCAGGGCACCGAAGGTCGATCCGATGGAGTTGCCTCCGGAGGAGCGGGCCAAGAAGGCCAAGGAGATCTGCTTCGACCTCCTCGCCGCCCGGCCCAGGGCGGTCGAGGAGCTGCGACAGACGTTGCAGCGCAAAGGTTTCGACAGCGAGACGGCCGAAACCCTGCTCGGCAAGCTCGACCGCGCCGGTCTCGTCAACGACGCCGAGTTCGCCGAAGCCTGGGTTCGCGACCGGCACGCCAACCAAGGGCTGTCGCGCACAGCGCTCGTCGCGGAACTGCGGCGCAAGGGCGTCGACGACGAGATCGCGGCGCAAGCGGCGGAGGAAGTCGATCGGGAGGCCGAGGAACAACGTGCGCGCGAGCTGGTGCGCAAGCGGCTCAGGTCGCTCGGGAACGTCGACGAGCAGACCGCGATCCGCCGGCTGCTCGGGTTTCTCGCGCGCAAGGGTTATCCGCAAGGACTGGCGTACACGGTGATCCGCGACGAACTGAGCGAGTTCGGCGCGGAATCCAGCATGCTGGACGACGTGACGGTCGACTGATCGCCCTGCGGCACGAAGAAACCCGCCGTCTCCAGCGTGGAGACGACGGGCGTCCGGAACGGCTCAGCGCAGCGTGGCGGCTTCGGCAGCCAGCTTCTCGACAGCGGCGAAGTCCCTGGCCGCCAACAGCTTCGCGGGCGTCAGCCACGAGCCGCCGATGCAGCCGACGTTCGGCAGCGCCAGGTACGACGGGGCCGACGACGCCGTGATCCCGCCGGTCGGGCAGAACTGCAGCTGCGGCAGCGGTCCGGCGATCGACTTCAGGAACGCCGCGCCCCCGCTGGCCTCCGCCGGGAAGAACTTCAGCGCGCTCACCCCGCGTTCGGCCAGCCGCATCGCTTCCGACACCGTGGCCGCGCCCGGCAGGAACGGCAGTCCGGTGGCGAACGCGGCGTCCAGCACCGAGTCCGTGCAGCCCGGCGTCACCAGGAACTTCGCGCCCGCGCCGGCGGCCTGTTTCGCCTGTTCCGGCGACGTCACCGTGCCGGCGCCCACGACGATGTCCGGCACGTCCGCAGCCACCCGCTCGATCGCGGCCAGCGCGACCGGCGTGCGCAGCGTCAGCTCGATCACCCCGATCCCGCCGGCGAGCAGGGCGCGGGCCGTCGGCACCGCGTCGCCGACGTCGTCGATCACCACGACGGGCATCACGGGGGACAGAGCGAGCAGGTCCGTGCCGGTGGTCACTGACCGACCTCCTGGGTCTGGAGAGCGTACGAGGACTCACCCATTGTCCCGCTTCCGAATGGCGGAACGCCCCGGGCGAGGTCCAGCTCCGGAGTGAGCGCCCCGAACACGCTCGCGCCCTGGTCAGCGGGGCCGACCGCGCGCCGCAACGCCCCGAACAGCTCCCGCCCGGTCCCGCTCCACGCGGCTTCCGAGGGCGGGGCGTCCGTCAGATCCCGGCGCGCCAGTTCGTCGTCCGCGATCAGCACGTCCAACGATCCGGACCGCGCGTCGAACCGGACCACGTCGCCGTCGGCGATCCGGGCGATCGGCCCGCCCACCGCGGCCTCCGGCGTCACCTGAATCGCGGCCGGCACCTTGCCCGACGCACCCGACATCCGCCCGTCGGTGAGCAGCGCGACCCGGAACCCCCGGTCCATCAACACTCCCAACGCAGGCGTCAGACCGTGCAGTTCCGGCATGCCGTTCGCCTGCGGACCCTGCTGGCGCAGCACCACGACCACGTCCCGATCCAGCTCCCCAGCCTCGAAGGCAACCCGGAATGCGTCCTGCGACGTGAACACCCGCGCCGGTGCCTCTACGACGCGGTGCTCCGGGGCGACCGCCGACACCTTCGTGACCGCTCGACCCAAGTTGCCTTCCACCATCCGCAGCCCACCGTCCGGCGCGAACGGCCGCCAGGCCGGACGCAGCACCTCTTCGTCAAGGCTGCGCGTCGGCACGTCTCGCCACACCAGCTCGCCGTCCGACAAGATCGGCTCCTGCGTGTACCGGCGCAGACCGCGACCCGCGACGGTGAGCACGTCCTCGTGCAGCAAGCCCGCGTCGAGCAGCGTGCCGACGAGGAACTGGATGCCGCCCGCCGCGTGGAAGTGATTGATGTCCGCGCTGCCGTTCGGATACACGCGCGCCAGCAGCGGCACGATCGCGGACAGGTCCGAGAAATCGTCCCAGCTCAGCTGAATCCCGGCCGCCGCGGCGATCGCCACCAGGTGCATCGTGTGGTTGGTCGACCCGCCGGTGGCCAGCAGCGCCACGATGCCGTTCACGAACGCTTTTTCGTCCAGCACCTGCGAAATCGGCGTGTACGCCTCGCCGCGGGACAGTTCGACGACGCGTCGGCCAGCCTCTTCGGTGAGCACCTGGCGCAACGGCGTGTTCGGCGGCACAAAGCTCGCACCCGGCAAGTGCAGGCCCATCACCTCGACGACCATCTGGTTCGAGTTGGCAGTGCCGTAGAACGTGCACGTGCCGGCTGAGTGATACGACGCGGCTTCCGCGTCGAGCAGGTCCTCCCGCGTCGCGAGCCCCTCCGCGTACAGCTGCCGCACCCGGGCTTTTTCCTTGTTCGGCAAGCCTGAATTCATCGGACCGGCAGGCACGAGCACCGCGGGCAGATGCCCGAACGACAGAGCGCCGATCAACAGCCCCGGCACGATCTTGTCGCACACGCCCAGCAGCAACGCCGCGTCGAACATGTCGTGGGACAACGCGATCGCCGTCGCCATCGCGATCACTTCGCGGCTGAACAGCGACAACTCCATGCCCGGACGCCCCTGCGTGATGCCGTCGCACATCGCAGGCACCCCGCCCGCGAACTGCGCGACACCGCCGGCTTCGCGAACCGATTTCTTCAGCCACGCCGGGTATTCCTGCATCGGCTGGTGCGCGGAGAGCATGTCGTTGTACGAGGACACGATGGCCACCCCCGGCGCGCGCAGCTGACGCAGCGCCTGCTTGTCGACGCCGTCCATGGCGGCGAATCCGTGCGCGAGGTTGCTGCAAGCGAGGCCGCGGCGGACCGGCCCCTCCTCGAAAGCGGCCGCGCTGCGGGCGAGGTATGCCGCCCGCGTGCCCGCACTGCGCTCGGCGATCCGGTCGGTGACGTCGGCAAGCACGCGGTGCACCGCGGCGGTCGGGTTCGGGCTGCTGCTCATCTCAAGCTCCCGGCTCGTGACGGGTTCGCGAGACGGCGGCGCTGGCGTCGCGGGAACGTGACGGTGCACACGGTAACCTGAGAACCCGCCGGAAACAAAATCGATTCAGAAGACCCGGTACGATGCTGGGGTCGGTCCAGTCGCCGAAGTCAGTGTCGGCGCCTGATGCCGATATATGGGTGTTAACGGTTGATGACGGGCACTATCCGCGGCCGGAGGTGACACTTGATGCGAGATTCGAAGATGCCGACTCCGCAGGAGCGTGGTTTGGGTGCGGCGTTGCGGAGCGTCCGGATCGAGGCGAGTTTCGACCTGACTGAGCTGAGCCGGTGGGTCGGCGTGGATCCGGCGTTGCTGTCGAGCTGGGAGCGGGGCGAGCGGGTTCCGACGCCGGAGGACGTCGCGGGTGTGCTGGGCGCGCTCGGGGTGGTCGGGGAGCGGAAGGCGCGGATCATGTCGCTGGCGCGCCGTGTGGCGGGGTTGAGCTGGTTCATCCCGGGATCGCAGGCGTGCGCGATGCTGGTCGAGCGTGAACAGGACGCGACGTCGGTGACCGTGTGGGCTCCGCTGCTCATTCCGGATCTGCTGCAGATTCCCGACTACACGCGGCTGGCGGCCGGTCCTGGCCTGCGGGACAAGGACATTTTGGAGCAGATCGTCGAGAACCGCCTGGACCGCAGCAGGAATCTGTTCGGCGCGGAGGCGGTCGGGGCGCAGATGTTCATCGGGCCCGAGGCGCTGAGGAACTATTTCGGCGATCCCGAGGTGATGCTGCGGCAGGTGCGGTACCTCAAGAAACTGGCGGAGTTCTCGCGAACAGTGACGATCCGGGTGGTCCCCGGCCAAGTCGTGACAGAGGACGCGTTCAGCTGGTACCGGCAGCGGGACGCCTCGGAAGTCGTGTTCTGCCCGCACCATCTCGGCGGCGTCTTCCTGACCGGCCAGCAGGCCGCCCCGTACGCGGGAACAGTCGAGCGGCTGGCCGAATCCGCGTTGTCTCCAGCTGATTCGCTGGGTCGATTGTCGGCTGCGGTGGCCGGGTTCGCGAAGGAGGTGAAAGCCCAGCGGCTGGCGACCGATGCCGAGCTGGCAAGGCTTCTTGCGGGTGAGGATCCGGCGGACTAGACGCCTGTAACAATTAGTGATTTTCGGGCAACGCTCTGCTCATCTTGGCCCGCGAAGTGCGCGACTCGTATCCGACTCACGGATACGAGTCGCGACCGAGCGTCCGCGATGATCTGCAGCGTGGTCGGCCCGGAGATCGAACCGGCACTGGCGGCCTGACCTGCGCGACTGGCGGCTCGGAACCCCTCCGGAGACCCCTGATTGAGCCTCGAATCCGAGGTCAGGAGGCAACACGCTGGTAAATGTTGCTACTTCTGCCGAGCGGGTTTCCTGACCTGCGGACCTTCACCCGGATAACGCTCTGGCCTGCGTTTTCAGGTCGGTCGGGACCGGTTGAGTCTGGTCCGGTTTGGACCTCTGACGTCCTGTAGACGTCCTGAGGCCGGTCTGTCTGAGCCCGTTTGCGGCCTGGCGGACCGGCCTCTACCCGTGCCTGTCGGCTGAATACTCAGAGTGGCGAACCGGGGTCCGCGGGAGGCGTCGGGCGGTCTGATCCGTCGTTNTCCGTCGTTCTCGCCCTTGCCAGCTTGAGTGCGGCGGTGCCGGGGTCAAGGGTGAGCGAAGCTCATCGCGAAGCGACGCCGGAGGCGCCCTTGATGCCGGTGGCGCGGCGTTCGATCATCGGGCGCGAGGATGACGGCTCGACGCCGGAGGCGGGCGGCTGAGCTGAGGCTGTGACTGCCTTGTCGTGGCTCTGGGGCCCTCCGCGCCGCCTGCGGCGGGGTGCGCACCCCGCCGCAGGCGGCGCGGAGGGCTCGCCGGGCGGGCCGGCCGGAGCGCTAGCGGAGGCCCGCCTAGCCGACGGCGAGCCTCGTCGTACGGGAGGTAACCGGTTGCGCGCCGCCGCAGGTGGCGCGCCTTGATCCCATAGAGCCAAGTTCGGCACCTATGCACGCAAAGCGATTACTCCAGACGAGTGAAAGCCGCTGGTCGGGGAACGTGTACTCTGTAGTCTAGATGCAGTTAGAGGGCTGATATCGGCAGAGTTTGCGGATATCACCACTTTGGCTGCAAGTAGTCAACCGCCGGGGAGCTAGCAGTGTTGTTACGGTTCAGGGCCGCGAATCATAAGTCTTTGCGAGATCCTGTCGAGTTATCTTTGGTCGCGTCTGCCCTGCGAGGGGCAACTCCCCCTGATGGGGACTGGAAGCGGGCGACGACCAGGGTTGCCGGGATTTACGGAGCTAATGCATCTGGGAAATCAACAATCCTTGATGCTATCGGGTTTATGATTGAAGCGATTTCCAACTCTGCGACATCTTGGAGTGGAAAAAGTAATAGGCTTCGATTTCCATTTCACCCATACCTCTTGGATGAGAATTCTTCCAAGGGTACATCAACATATGATGTTGACTTCGTTTTTGATGATGTCAGGTACAACTACGGCTTCAGGTCTAATGCGAAAGGTATTCATGAAGAGTGGTTGAGTTCGTATCCGCATGGACGCCCTCGGTCGCTTTTTCACCGGAAAGGTTTGACGGCTCCGAAATTTACCTTCGGAAGAACCTTTCCGGGGCGCCATCAGTTGCTAATGGAGATGGTGCGGAGCAATGCGCTGTACCTTTCCGTGGGTGCCAATGCCAATCATCCACTACTTTCTAAGCTGGCTGATGCGATAACTCAGCGCACTTATTATGCCGCATTTAATGAGAATGCTAAGGCTTCTCGCCTTAAGTGGATCATGCATGCTGTCGAGGATCCGCAACTTCTTATGGAAGCGGAGTCTCTGCTGCGCTTGGCGGATCTCGGAATTTCTGGAATAGAACTGCGAGAATCAAGTATTGACGACAGTTTGAAGAAGCGAATTATTAAGGTGTATGAAGCTCTAAATGATGGGATGGATGATCAGATTGATCCTCCGGATCTAGAGGTTCTCCTTCGTGAAATAAGTCGTGAAATTAAGTTTTCTCACGGAACCTCTAGCGAGGGAGAGGCTGGGTTTCTTTCGATTAACCAGGAGAGTTCTGGAACAATTGCTTGGCTGACAATCGGAGTGCCAGCAATCCACTGCTTGAAGAATGGTGACACTCTGATCGTGGACGAAATTGACGCAAGCTTACATCCGCTTCTTTCGTCTGCCTTGATTGGAATGTTCAAGGATGAAGAAATCAATAAACTTGGCGCTCAACTTGTCTTCACTTCGCACGATGTTTCACTTATTGGCAAGTTGACCGAAAACTCGATGAGTGCTGACGAGATCTGGTTTATAGAGAAGGATCGGGATGGAGCGTCGCAGCTCTACTCGTTGCATGAATTTGAGTTCCGCAACGGTGACAACTTTGAAAAACGCTACCTGGAGGGTCGGTACGGGGCCATTCCATCGCTTGGCGTCGAGCGAGTGCGCAGCATCATAGAAAAGGCTGCTCGCTAGATGGGCGGGGGATCCCGCGGAAGTGTCGACCTGCGACGCAAGCGGCAGACTAGACGTGAGAATAAGAGGATTCTCATTGTTGCGGAAGGTGAAAGAACTGAAGTTCAGTACTTCAAAGGTCTCGCTGATTATCTGCGCGCGAGCGCCGTCAATGTAATTGACGTAAAGATAAAAGGTGCGGGTGGTGGAAACCCTCTCTCTATTGTCAATCGAGCCATTGAAGAACTTAAGGGTGGGCCTTCTATTGGTGACCGTGATGGGTACGATGCCGTTTGGTGTGTATTCGATGTTGATCAGCATGCTAAGATGCGTGAAGCTATTGTTGCGGCTAAGCGCGAGAAATTCAAATTGGCGATCAGCAATCCATGCTTCGAGATATGGCTCCTTTGGCACTTCTGCTCATGTGAAAAGCATGTGGATTCTACATATCTAAGGAGGGAGCTTAGGAAGCATGGAATTCGTTCCAAGAAGATTCCGCAAGATTTCGATTTCTCCTTGGCTAATGCTGCCATTGTTCGCGTGAAGAACACCTCATCGGAGATGCCCGCTAATCCTGGAACTGGCGTAGTTGGCCTAGTCTCTCTTCTGCTTGAAAAGCAGTGATGGTTTGCCGGTGATGCGAGTGTGCGCAATGGTGGTAAGCAATCCCTTTTGGCTGCTATCTCCGTTATTGAGGCGGGAGGTGCTAAGGTTCGTGTATATCCTGAATTTCAGGCGAGGCTTGTCGGAGCGTGCTTGATGGTCGATGAAATGCTGAACACCGGCTGCTAGCCTGGTCGTATGCGCGGTGCAGGTGACCAGCTCAGCATTGGCGAACGAATCGCTTTCTATCGGCGGCGGCGTGGGTTGTCGCAGGCGGTGCTTGCTGACCTGGTGGGCCGCACTGAGGACTGGTTGAGCAAGATCGAGCGCGGTGAGCGGGATATCCGCCGGTTGGACGTGCTGGCGGAGGTCGCGCAGGCACTGCGGGTGACGCTGGGTGACTTGCTCGGTGAGCCGGTCCTGCTGGAGGACCAGGAGAAGAACGACGATGTCCCGGCGATCCGGGATGCGCTGATGGCTCCGCGTCGGCTCTCCCGGACCTTGTTTTCCTCGGCGATGTCGCCGGAGTACATCGACCCCGCGCCGGTCGCACAGCTGGTGGAAGGTGCCTGGTCCAGTTACCAGAACGGCGAACTCGGCCGGGTCGTCGCGGCGCTGCCCGGGCTGATCAAGACCAGCCAGGCGATGGAAGCCGCCTCCTCGGATGACGCGACGTACAAGCGGGCGTGCGCGGCGGTGTCGGCCCGGGTCCACCACCTGGCCGCGACCACGCTGAGCAAGATCGGCGAGGCTGACCTCGCGTGGATCGCGGCTGAACGTGCGATGCAGGCCGCTGATGACGCGGATGATCCGCTGGTGCTGGCGTCGGCTGCGCGGTCGGGGACGCATGCGCTGCTGGCGGTGGGCCGGTTCGATGACGCGCTGGAGCTGGGCGATGTCGCGGCCAAGTGGCTGCTGCCGCGTATGGCCGAAGGTGATCCGGCGGCGCTGAGCCTCTACGGGATGCTCTATCTCCGGACCGCGGTGGCTGCGGCTCGGCATCAGGATCGGTCGACGGCGAATGACCTGCTTGGCTACGCGGGGCGGGCGGCTGATCAGCTCGGGGTGGATGCGAACTACTGGCAGACCGGGTTCGGACCGGCGAACGTCGAGCTGCACCGGCTGTCGGCGGCGCTGGATCTCGGCGACGTCGGGCAGGTGATCGAGTCCGCGCCCCAGATCAACGTCGACCACTTGCCGGTGGAGCGCCAGGTCACGCACCTGATCGACTTTGCGCGGGCGTTGAGCCTGGTCGCGAAGGACGACGAAGCGCTCGACGCGTTGCTGGAAGCGGAGACGAAGGCACCGACCGTGGTCCGGCACAACACGATGGTCCGTGAGGTCGTGCGGTCGATGTACCGGCGTGCCCCGGCGTCGGCGGGCAAGAAGTCCTCGGCGCTGCTGGCGCTGGCTGAGCGCTGCGGCGCGGTGAGGTAGGCGGATGACGTCGCGTGTTCTCGGCCTGGTCGGTTCCGGTGCCGGCGGGGTGGAAGATCTGCTTCCGAAGCTGATCCGCCCTGCGCAGGCTGCGGGGTGGACGGTCGTGGTGACGTTGACGCCTACGGCGGGGCGCTGGCTGGCCGAGTCGGGCGCGCTGGCAGAGATCGAGGAGGCCACGGGCTACCCGGTGCGGGTCGAGCCGCGGTCGCCGTCGGAGCGCAGTCCGCATCCTGCGCCGGACTGCTATCTGGTCGCGCCGGCCTCGGCGAACGTGGTTGCGAAGATGTCGCTGGGCATCGCGGACAATCAGGCGTTGACGCAGGTCAACGAGGCCATCGGCACGCGCAACATGCCGGTTGTGGTCTTCCCGCGCGTGAACGCGGCGCATGCGCGTCAGCCGTTCTGGGAGATGCATATCGAGAACCTGCGGCGCGTCGGCGTCGAGCTGCTTTACGGTGACGACGTCTGGCCGCTGCACGAACCGCGCAGCGCTCCCGGTCGGGATTTGCCCTGGTCGGCGATGCTCGACGCGATCGAGAAGGCCGTTCCGTCCGGACGCTAGCCCCTGCTCGAATGGACCCGGACAGTTTGTCCGGGTGATCTGCCTTACCCGGGTGTCTCCTGATCCCAGCGCGCCAAATCGGGCGTGCGGAAGCCGAGACATCGGGAGAGCACATGGGCATTCACGTGGTGATTCAGCCCCTCGTCGGATACGGCGCTGCCGTCGTGTCGCCTTCCCCTGGGGTTCGCCAGCTGGTGGCCGGGGGCGATGAGACCGCGATCGTGATCCAGGTACCGGCTCGCATTGGCGGCTTGATGGACACCGCGCGATTTGCGCGGAGTCTCTCAGCGGCCGCTGGCGAGTTCGGCGAGTGGTGCGAGACGCAGAACCGCACTCGCACCTACTCCTCCCCTCTCGGCGACCAGTGGCCGGAAGAGCGCGACTGAGCGCACAAAAACCTAGAGCAGCAAAGGGAATTCAGCATGGCTATCGAAAAGGGACACCGGTTTGCGATCGACTTTGACGACGCGTTCCCGCAGGGACTGGTGGTGGGGGGGTGTCCTTATGTGGTTGTCAAGCCGCGGTGGGCATGATCGAGGGTTCGGGGTGTCGGTAGTGGGTGCCGGTGCGGAGCATGGCGTAGAGGACGTCGCAGCGTCGTCGGGCGAGGCAGA
>NZ_LWSF01000002.1:366234-671377 GCF_001651785.1 Amycolatopsis sp. M39 | reverse complement strand
CCTGCTGGTGGGGTCGGACAGGGCGGCGAAGGCGGCGAGGAAGAACGCCCGTTTGAGTTTGCGGTTGCCGGTGCGGGCGGGGTGTTCGCCTTTGATGCTGGTGCCGGAGGCTCGGGTGACGGGGGCGATGCCGGCGTAGGCGGCCAGGTGCGCGGAGCTGGCGAAGTTGGAGGCGTCGCCGATTTCGAGCAGGATGCGGGCTGCGGTCCTGACTCCGATGCCGGGCATCGAGGTCAGGACCCCGGCGAGAGGGTGCGCATCGAGTATCCCCTCGACCTCGGCGGCGACCTGTTTCCGTTGCTGGAGAACGGCTTTCAGGCTGTCGGCCAATCGGGGCAGGACGGTGTCGGCGGCTGCGGTTCCGGGGACGGTGACGGTCTGCTCGTCCAGCGCGGTCATGATCGCCGCGACGAGTTTGTCTCCCATGCGGGGTGCGTGGGCTGTGGCGATCGCGGTGAGTTTGCGGCGTCCGGCTTTGCGGATTCCGGCTGGTCCGCCGCAGCGGGACAGGATTTCCAGCACCGCCGGATGGGCGGTGCGCGGTCCGATGGCGCGTTCGAGGGCTGGGTGGACGCCGGTGAGCAGGCCGCGGATCCGGTTGCTGATCCGCGTTGCCTCGGCGGCGAGGTCGTCGTCGAAGCCGACCAGCACGTCCAACTCCGCGAGGGCGTCGTCGCCGACGTCGACCTGGCGCAGGGCGTGCGGCAGCGAGCGGGCGGCGTCGGCGACGACGAACGCGTCGCGAGCGTCGGTCTTGGCCCGGCCGGGGTAGAGGTCGGCGATGCGGCGCATCGCCAGGCCGGGCAGATAGGCCACCTCGTGTCCGGCGGCGCGGGCGACCGCGACCGGCAGCGCGCCGATCGTGGCGGGNGTGGCGGGCTGGTCGACCACGACCAGCAGCGGTCCGTGGACGGCGAGTTTGTCGAACAGCGCCCGCAGCTTGGGTTCGCTGTTGGGCAGCGGCCCGTCGTGCAGGCGCTGGCCGTCCGGACCGAGACCGACCGCGTGGTGCTCTCCTTTGCCCACGTCCAACCCCAGGAAAACCCCGAAACTGCTGGTCATCCACCATGTCCTTCGTCGTGGTGCGGGTGGTCGCCGGTCGTGCATCGAGCGCCGGCACCCACGTTACGACGAGACCTGCCCGCAGGCGGCCGTGTCCTTATCAGCGGTCGGTCGATGCCACCAGGCCCGGTGACACCACCCCCCGGATCATGCCTGCGACAGGGGGACAAAGTCATGCCGAGCCTGGCGACCACAGCTCCTTGATCAGGAACCACGAAAACGGTAACGGGGGGGGCGGCACCGGGGGTGAAGGAAGCGAAGGGCCGTTGCCGGGGATGGGAACCCGGTGACGGCCCTTCGTCGCTTTCGCCTGCTTCGCCTGCTGGGCTGGCTTCGCCTGCCGCATGCCTGCTTCGCTGCTTCGCCTGCCGCATTGCCTACGCCTGCTTCGCTGCTTCGCCGATCTCGGGCGCTTCACCACACCGCGGACGTTTGCCAGTTTCCCCTGCTTCGCCAGCTCGACCCGCTTCGCCGCTTCGTCAACGCTGCGCGTTCCGCCCGATTCGCCAGCCTCGCGTGCTTCGCGACACCGTGGATGTTCGGCAGCCTCGCGTGCTTCGCGACACCGTGGATGTTCGGCAGCCTCGCGTGCNCAGCCTCGCGTGCTTCGCGACACCGTGGATGTTCGGCAGCCTCGCGTGCTTCGCCGCGTCACCCGCTTGGCCTGCTTCGTCACTCTCGCGCACTTCGCGACACCGTGGGCGCTTGCCAGCCTCGCTGCTTCGCCAACCCGGCGCGTTCCGCCGCTTCGCCAGCTTCGCTGCTCTCGCGTGCTTCACAACATCGCCGACGCTCGCCAGCCCCGCCCCGCTCGGCCACCTTCGCCCCACCGCTTCAGGACCAGCCAGCTCCAGCCAAGACCCCAGCCAAGACCCCAGCCAGCCCCAGCCCGCGTCTAGCCGAAGATCCAGCCGACGCCAGCCCTCACCCCACGGGCGGGCTCAGCGTTTCTCGAAGATCAAATCGTGCGAAACCCGTCCCTCCCGGTCCGCCCGTTGCTCGAACTTCGTCACCGGCCGCCACTCGGGCCGGGGCGCCCAGCCGTCAGGCTCGTTGGCGTACCGGTTCCGCAGCGCAGGCTCCGCCGAGCACACCTCGAGCATCTGCTCCGCGTAGTGCTCCCAGTCCGTCGCCATATGGAACGTCCCGCCGGGAGCAAGCCGCGACGCGATCAAAGCCACGAACTCCGGCTGCACGATCCGCCGCTTGTGGTGCCGTTTCTTCGGCCACGGGTCCGGGAAAAACAGCCGCACACCAGACAGCGTCCCGGGCGGGACATGCGACGTCAGCAGGACCACCGCGTCACCGTGCATGAGTCGCAGGTTCGTCACTCCGAGCTTCTCCGCGCGCAGCATGAGCTGCCCGAGCCCGGGGTCGTACACCTCGACGGCCACGTAGTTCAGCTCCGGCGCGGCGGCGGCCAGCTGCGAGGTCGTCTCGCCCATGCCGGAACCGATCTCCAGCATCACCGGCGCTTCGCGGCCGAACCATGCCGTGAAGTCGACCGGCCCGGAAGGCAGCTCCGACACCGTCCGGCCGAGTCGCGGCCAGTGTTCCTCCCAGGCTCGCTGCTGGCCGACGGTCATCCGTCCGCCGCGTTTGACGTAGCTGACCACGCTGCGCAGCCGTGGCTGGTCCTCGTTTTCCACCCGGACAACATACGGGCGGGTCAGCGGACCGCTTCGAACTCCCCGAGCCGGGAGCGCAGCCCGGCGAGTCCGGCGACCGCCACCGGCTCCGGTGCGCGGGCGGAATGCGCGGGCAACACGTCGATCCAGCCGTCGTGCCGGTCGGTGTTCAGCACGGTGGTCGGGATGGAATGGCCGGACTTGCCGCGTTCGGACGGCATGAACTCCCAGTACCCGGATTCGCCGTCGGCCGCCCACGGGACGAACTCCCAGCCCATCCGCTTGCCCAGCAGCTGCGCCACCCGGTCCTCGATGCGGAAGCCGAGTTCGCGCGATTCGAGCCGTCCGCTCGCGACCGCGCGCAGCCACCACGGCGCGGGCAGTGCGTCGTCGGCTCCGCTCGTCCGCCGGTACAGCCCGAGCACCGCGTCCTCGGGTGCGCGATGCACCCACGCCTGGCGCAGTTCGGCGGGCCGGGTCGCGGGCAGCGCGAACCGGGGCAGCTCGATCGCCTGGGACCATTCGAGGTCCAGCATCGGTTCGAGCCGAGGGGTTGGTACCGCAGCGTCGCGGGAAACGAGTTGATCAACGTCCACCGTCACGGTTCACCTCCGGAGAGCTGAGACGGGGCTCTGCTGTGAATATCCGTGGGTTTCCGACAGTATGTCCGCTCCCTGTGAGAGAAGCCACACCGGTTTACGTGAAGTTAATCCGAATGCCTGCCGGGCAATCGGGAATGTGCACGTGCAGGTCAGGCGTCCCGCCGATTCGCGGTCGCCACGCCCGCGGCGAACAACACCACGCTGATCGCCGCGAAATACGCGAGATAACCCCACGGCCCGAAAGGAGGCGACAGTTTCAGTGTCGTCCTGGTGAAATCGCCACCGGCGAACTGCGAGGCCGCGTAGAACGGCATCCACTGGTAAAGATCGCCGCCGATCTTGGGAATCAGCAGCACCAGGCCCTCGACCAGCTGGGTCCACACGAGCACGATCGCCAGTGCCAGCGCGGAACTGCGCAGCAGCAGGCCGACGCCGACGCCGAGCAGTCCGGTCAGCGCGAAGGTCAGGATCTGGCCGAACACGATGCGCCAGTCCGCCCCCGAGTGCAGGCCGAGGTCGGCGTCCGGGCGCACGAGATGCGCCAGCCCCCACGAGCCGACGCCGGCGAGCAGGCCGAGCACCGCGCAGACCGCGAGCACAACGGTGCCCTTGGCGAGCAGCGCGGGCGTCCGCGTCGGCACCGCCTGGAAGGTGAGCCGCAGCGTGCCCCAGCTGAAGTCGGCCGTCGCGGCGAGCACCGCGAGCACCAGCGCGACCGTGCGGCCGGTGCTCGTGGCGAGCTGGGTATTGCTCACGTCGGCGGTGATTTCGGCCCCGGAAAGTCCGAGGAACAACGCGGTGAACGCGATCGGCGCGGCCACCGCGATCAGCGCGCACCACCAGGGCGCACGAGTGCTGAAAAGTTTGATGCGTTCCGCCCGCAGCAGATTCACCGCGCACCTCCACTGGTGAATTCGGCCGCCTGGCCGGTCAATTCGAGGTAGGCGTGCTCGAGCGAACCGGCCAGCGGGCTCAGCTCGTGCAGCGTGGCGCGCGCGGCGAAAGCGAGTTCGCCGATCGCGTCACTGTCCATTTCGGACACCAGGAACGCACCGGAATCCTCGGTGAAAACCGCGCGCGCTTCGGTGAGCGCGGTTCGCAGCGCGTCGGCGTGCGGTGTGCGCACCCGGACCCCGCGCGAGCCGGCGCGGTCCACGAAATCGGCCATCGTGCCCTGGTAGATCAGCTGGCCGCGGCCGATCACCACGAGATCCTGCGCGGTCTGCTCCATTTCCGGCAGCAGATGGCTCGACACGAACACCGTGCGGCCTTCCGCGGCGAGCCCGTGCAGCAGCTGGCGCACCCAGTGCACGCCCTCCGGGTCGAGCCCGTTGACCGGTTCGTCGAACAACAGCACGCGCGGGTCGCCGAGCAGCGCGCTCGCGATGCCGAGTCGCTGCAGCATGCCGAGCGAGAAGGTGCCCGCGCGTTTGCGGGCCACCGCGGACAGCCCGACGAGCTCCAGCACCTCGTCGGCACGCCGATCCGGCAGCCCGTTCGTCGCGGCGAGGAACCGCAGATGCTGGCGGGCGGAGCGGCCCGGATGCCGCCACGTCGCGTCGAGCAGCGCGCCGACCGTGCGCAGCGGATCGGACAGCTGCCGGTACGGCTTGCCCTCGATGTGCGCGGTGCCCGCGGTAGGCGCGTCGAGCCCGAGCAGCAGCCGCATCGTGGTGGATTTGCCCGCCCCGTTCGGGCCGAGGAACCCGGTGACGCGACCGGCTCGCGCGGTGAATGTCAGGTCCCGCACCGCGACCGTGTCGCCGTAGGACTTGGTGAGTCCAGTCGCTTCGAGCACGCCGCCCCCCTTCTCGTGGCACCGAACTCTACCGAAACGAAAAGATCCGGGCCGCCCCCCGAATGGCGACCCGGATCTTGTTCCCCTTTTCCCCTTTTTCCCCTTGTTCGGCTCCGCCGGCCCCCGCCTGACTCGCCCGAACACCCCTGTGGGTCTTTAGGCGTCGCGCTTCTTCGCGACGCCGATCGCGATGGCCAGCAGCACCACGGCCACGCCGGCGAAGTAGGCCAGCGAGCCCCACTGCGACAGCGCCGCGTCCGCCGCGCCCGGTCCGCCGGAACTGCTGCCGAGGAACCGCTCCGCGACCGTGAACGGCAGCCACTCGTGGATCTTCGGCCCGACAGTCGGGATCAGCTGCACGAGGTTTTCCACCGCCAGCACGTAGATCAGCAGCAGCGAAAGCGCACCCGCGCTGTGCCGGATCAGCGTGCCGACCGCGACCGCGATGACCGCGGCGAAGGCGAACACCAGTCCGACGCCCGCGACATGGATCCAGTCCGCGGAGGAACTCAGCGCGGTCTCGTCCGACGGGCGGATCGCGTAGCCGAGGCCCCACGAGGCGAAGGCGCCGATCTCGCCGATCACGAACGACAGCAGCGCGACGATGGTGGCCTTCGCGACGAGCACGCTGCCCCGCTTCGGCACCGCCTGGAACGTCGTGCGGATCGTGCCGAAGCGGTATTCGGTGGTGACCGCCAGCGCCGCCAGCACCATGATCACCGCGATGCCGAACTGGTGTCCGGCCTGGGTGTTGGCGACCGACAGCGATTCCCCGCTCGGGAGCGAGGCGGCGATGAGACCGGCGAATCCGACGGTGAGGGCCAGTGCGATGACGGCGCACCACCACGGCGACCGGGTGGTGAGGAGCTTGATGCGTTCGACCGCGAGCAAAGTCATGAGTTATCTCTTCCCAACGAGAGTGTGGTCAGCGGATGGCCGCGGCCTGCTGCGCCTCTGCTTCGAGCCCGGTGTGGTACTCGACGGAGTCGCCGGTGATCTGCATGAAGGCTTGTTCGAGCGAGCCGGTCTGCGGGCTCAGCTCGTGCAGCACGAGGTTCGCCGAAGCGGCGATCTCGCCGATCTTCGCACTGTCCATTCCGGACACGATGAGCGCTTCGCCGGCATCGGCGACCTGAGCGCTGGCGGAGATCAGTTGCTGGCGCAGCGCCGGAAGCTGCGGCGAGCGCACCTTCACGGTGTTCTCCGCGGCCCGCGCCACGAATTCCTCCGTGGTGGACTGCGCGATCAGCTGGCCCTTGCCGATGACCACGAGGTCGGTCGCGGTGAGCGCCATCTCCGAAAGCAGGTGGCTCGACACGAACACGGTCCGGCCCTCGGCGGCGAGGCGCTGCATGAACTTCCGGATCCAGAGGATGCCCTCCGGGTCGAGGCCGTTCACCGGCTCGTCGAACAGCAGCACCTCCGGGTCGCCGAGCAGCGCGGCGGCGATCCCCAGCCGCTGCGACATGCCGAGCGAGAACCCGCCCGCCCGCTTGCCCGCGACGCTGGTGAGGCCGACGGTGTCGAGCACCTCGTCCACCCGAGCCGCCGGAATCCGGTTGGACCGGGCCATCCACTGCAGGTGCGCGCGGGCCGAGCGGTTGGGGTGCACCCATTTCGCGTCGAGCAGCGCGCCGACCGTGCGCAGCGGTTCCTTCAGGTCGCGATACAGCTTCCCGCCGATCCGGACCTGGCCCCCGGTCGGGTTGTCCAGTCCGAGGATCATGCGCATCGTGGTGGACTTGCCGGCGCCGTTCGGGCCGAGGAATCCGGTGACTTTCCCCGCGGCCACGCTGAACGACAGGTTGTTCACCGCGAGCGTGTTCCCGTACCGCTTGGTGAGACCTGTTGCCTCGATCATCCCCTGCTCCCTCTACGGCGGTGCTGACGGAATTCATCCTGTCTCAGCGCGGCCGTTTTCGCGTCATCCTGTGGATCGAACTGGCTACCCGACCTGAGTAGTACTCAATCGTGTCGCAGGGTGGAGCGCGATGGGGGATGCCCCTGAGCCGACCCTGAACTTTGCCCGCACGGTCCGGTGTGGACAGTGTCCGAATCGGACGCTTCAGCCGATCCCCGGCCGGGTGAGCCCGGTCTCGTACGCGAGGACGACCGCCTGTACGCGGTCGCGCAGGTCGAGCTTGGACAGGATCCGCCCGACGTGTGTTTTCACCGTAGCCTCGGAAAGGAACAACGTCTCGGCGATCTCGACGTTCGACATGCCTTTCGCGATCAGCACGAGCACTTCGCGTTCACGGTCGGTCAGCACGTCGAGTTCGGCCGGATCACGCATTTCCGAACCGCCGGAGCCGACGAACCGGTCGAGCAGCCTGCGCGTGACCGAGGGCGACATCACCGCGTCGCCGTCGGCGACCGAACGCAGCGCGGACACCAGGTAGTCCGGCTGGGTGTCCTTGAGCAGGAAGCCGGACGCGCCGCCCTGCAGCGCGGCGTAGACGTACTCGTCGAGGTCGAAGGTGGTCATCACGAGCACCCGCGCGGTGCCCGCCGCGACGATCTGTTTCGTCGCCTCGACGCCGTCGAGCACCGGCATCCGCACGTCCATCAGCACGACGTCGGGCCGCAGTTCGGCGGCCATCCGCACGGCTTGCGCGCCGTCGCCCGCCTCGCCGACCACGTCGATGTCGGCCTGCGCGCCCAGCACCATCCGGAACCCGACGCGCATCAGTTCCTGGTCGTCGACGACCACCACTCGGATCACGAGTTCAACCTAACCGGCAGCACCGCTCGCACCTGCCAGCCACCGCCGGCGGCGGGGCCCACCTCCAGTGTCCCGCCGTACACGTGCGCCCGCTCCCGCATCCCGATCAGCCCGTTCCCGCCCGCGACCGACAGCCGGGGCGCCGGCTGGCGGGCCGTTCCCGTCGCTCCGTTCGCGCCGACCTGTTCGAGCCGCCGCGCCCGGCCCGCGCCGTCGTCGCGCACGAGCACCTCGATCTGGTCGCCGGTCCGGTGCACCCGGACCGCGGCGCTCGCCCCGGCCCCGGCGTGCTTGAGCGTGTTGGTGAGCGATTCCTGGACGATCCGGTAGATCCCGAGCGACACCCCGGCGGGCAGGTCGTCCAGTCCGTCGCCGAGGGCGAGGTCGACCGGGACGCCGGCGGCGCGCATCCGCTGGGCGAGGTCGCCCAGCGCGGTCGCGTCCGGCTGCGGCACCCGCGGTTCGTCGTCGCCGCGGTCGCCCCGTAACACGTCGAGCAGCCGGCGCAGTTCGCCCAGCGCGCCGCGGCCGGTTTCGGAGATCGTCCCGAGCGCGCGTCCGGCCAGCTCCGGATTGGATTTCAGGGCGAGCGCCGCGCCGTCGGCCTGCACGACCATCACGCTCACCGAGTGCGCCACCACGTCGTGCAGTTCCCTGGCGATCCGGCCGCGTTCCTCGGCCACCGCGATGCGCGCGGCCTGGTCGCGTTCGGTCTCCAGCAGATGCAACCGGGCCTCCAGTTCGCGCTGGTAGGCGCGGCGGGCGTACATGAATTCGCCGAGCAGCCAGCAGAAGGCGATGGTGAAGGCGCTGAACAGCAGTTGCGCGGCCACCGACGGTTCGGGTTTGACGATCGCGGCGACGGCCATGGCCACCACGAACGCGCCGCCGTAGAGCAGGCCCTGCTTCCGGCCGACGTAGACCTGGACCGAGTAGAGGCTGATCGCGAGCGCGACCAGGCCGGACACTCCGAGGTCCAGTGCGCTGTGTGCGTACGAAACGACGTAGACGGCGTACGCGGCGAGCACCGGCCGTTTGCGGCGGAACACCAGCGGCGCGACGACGGCGATGTCGATCGGGACCGCGATGTACCAGGACGGGCCGGGAGCGTCGGGATCGAGGCCGCCGGCGGCGAACACGAGAATGTCGAACGCCGCGAGCAGCACCGCGAGCAGCGAGTCCCCGACCATCGGGTGAGCACGCATCCAGAGGCTGAGCCGTCGCACGACTCAACAGTAGGTCGCGGCGCGGGCGGCCGCGTCGGTCGCGGGTAGCACCTTCGGTGCGACCGAAGGATGACCGGCATGCGACGATTCCTGCTCGGGTGAGCGAACGAGCCGGAAGGGGGCCGGGGCGGTGACGGCAGCGGCGGAACGGGGGCGACTCGCCGGCCCACTGTCCGCGTCGGTGGCGCAGCTGTGCCACCGGCTGCGGTCCCAGGTGTCCCCGCGCACCGCCGCCGGGTTCGCCGAGGTGCTGCGGCGGCTCGGCGCGCCGCTGCAGGTCGCGGTCGCCGGCCGGATCAAATCGGGTAAGTCGACGCTGGTCAACGCGTTGATCGGGCGGCTGGTCGCGCCCACCGACGTCGGCGAGTGCACGCGGCTGGTCACGCGGTTCCAGTACGGCACTGTCGACCGGGTCGAGGTGGTGTTCCTCGACGGCCGCAAGCAGGTGCTGCCGTTCGCCGCGGACGGGTCGATCCCGGCCGAGCTCGGCGTCGACATCTCCGAGGTCTCGCACCTTGAGGCCTACCTCACCAACGCCGTGCTGCAGGACATGACGGTGATCGACACCCCCGGTCTCGGCTCGCTGGACGCCGCGTCGGTGTCGCGGACCGAGCAGCTGCTGGGCGCGGCCGAGCAGGACGAAGGTTCCGACGACCTCGACGACACCTCGCGCAACGCCGTCGCGGGCGCGGAGGCCGTGCTGTACGTGGTGACCCAGGGCGTGCGCGCGGACGATCAGCAGGCGCTGGCCGCGTTCACCGCCGCGACCGCGAGCCGGGACGCGGGACCGGTCAACGCGATCGCCGTGTTGAACAAAGCGGACACGGTCGTCGCGGAAACTGTCGAAGGCTCCGGCGGAGACGTCTGGAAAGCCGCGCAACTGCTCGCCGAGAAGCAGGCCGCGACGCTGAAGCCGCGGGTGGCGGACGTGCTGCCGGTGATCGGCCTGATCGCCGAATCGGCCGAGTCCGGCGGGTTCACCTCCGCCGACGCCGAAGCGCTCGGCCAGCTCGCCGCGCTCGACGACGACGTCCTCGAAACCATGCTCATCGCGGCCGACATCTTCACCAGCTGGGAGTGCGACGTCCCGACTGGAATCCGGTTGCGGCTGCTGGAGAACCTCGATCTCTTCGGAATCCGCTGTGCGGTCGAGGCGATCCGCGCGGAACCGGAGATCACCGCGGGAGCGTTGCGGCGCAAGCTCCTCGACATCTCCGGACTCGACGCGGTCCGGCGGCGGCTGTCGATCGTCTTCGCCGCGCGCGCGGACGGGATCAAGGCGGCGGCCGCGCTGGCATCGGTGACCGCGCTGGCGCACGCGTCCGGCGACCCGGGCGAACGGCAGCGCGTGCACGACGCGATCGAGGTGCTGCTGGCCCGCCCGGAAGCGCATCAGCTGCGGTTGCTGGAAGCGTTGACGCTCGTCGCGTCTGGCGCGGTCGAGATGCCGGAAGACCTGGCGGAAGAGGTGCTTCGGGTCGGCAGCAACGCCGACATCGGCGCGCAGCTCGGCCTTCCCGGCGCCCCGCGCCCGGAGCTGGCGGCGCACGCGCTGGAACGCGCCGGCTGGTGGCGGTCTTTCGCGTCTTTCGGCGCGACTCCGGCGCAAAGCCGCGTGGCCCACGTCGTGCACCGTGCCTATTTCCTGATCTGGCAACAGATCCGCGAACAGTAAACACCTCGTCCGCGACGCGTAGGCTGAATGTCGTGCGGCTGGAGGACACCACCTCGTGGCGGGTGAACTGGGGCAGCGACCACGACGTCGACGTGGCGTTGTTCCTCCGGGACGTTCTCGCGCTCTCGATCGCCGACGGCCAGCTGCTGCCGCCGGTGGAACCCGCCGTCCCGGTGCACGTCCCGCCCGCCCTCGACCGCGCGGCGGTGCAGGCGCAGTGGGAACCGTGGTGGAACGGCCTGCTGACCTTCCTCCGCGAGCGCGGTTCCGCCCGCACCCGCCGGAAAAGCCCCGCTCCCGGCGACGGTTCGGCGATCGACCTCGCGGCCCAGCACTTCGCCCCGGCCGCCGCCGAACACTTCGCCGCGGCCCGCCGCCCGGTCTCGTCCGGCTTCCACCGCCGCCAGATCCTCGCCGGGGAACGGCTGGGCCGCCTGGTCCGCGAGACCGAGGTGGAGCTGGGCCGTCGCGCCCGGCCGTTCCGGCTGTCGGTGCTGGAGATCCCGGTCGCGGGCCGGGTGTGGCTGCGGACGGCGGAGCACCAGCTGCTGGTGTCGTCCCGGCTGGCCGCGGACGTTCCGGCGCTCGACCAGGCGATGCGCTCGCTGATCCACGAACTCGCCTGATCCCGCGCAAACGCTTGCGCCACCTCGCCTGCGGTGCCCGCCCGCGGGCGCTCTCCGCTCCCGCTGACGTACGTGAGGGCCACCCGGCCAGGGGCAATCTCGCCGCTGCGCCCGCGGGGGTTCGCCGCTTTGGCGTTCGCTCGACCAGTCCGGGCATTCATAAACCGAGTACGCGGTCTACTATTGCCCACCATGGAGACCGTGGTCGACGAACCGGCGTGGGTGCGCCGCGGCTCGTGGCTGGCCCGCCCGGTCGCCGGGGCACTGCTGGGCTGGGGCGTGCAGGCACTCAGCGGCTGGATCACCTCGCTGACCTGGTTTCCGGTGCAGGGCCCGTTCCGGCTGCTGCATTCGGTTCCGCAGCCGTGGCGGCTGATCGGCGCGGTCGCTGTCGGCGCGCTGCTCGGGGTCGCGTTCGCCTGGATGTGGGCGTGGGACCGGCTGATCGTCACGGTGTCCGCCACGCGCGTCACGCTCGAACGACGCGAGCGGCGCCGGCGCATCGACACTGCTCTCGCCGCGGTGTTCGTCGACGACGGCAAGCTCGTGCTGCTCGGCGAGAACGACCGGGAAATCGCCAGGGAGAAGACGGACCTGTCTCGCCGGCAGCTGGCCGAAGCGTTCACTTCGCACGGCCGCCCGTGGCTCGACGAACCGCGGCCAGAGCGATGAGGACCGTCGATCCGGAGAAGTACGCGGCGAAACGGCGCGCGATTCTCGACGCGGCAGCCGGGTGCTTCGCCCGCGACGGCTTCGCAAAGACCTCGACCGCGGACATTTGCCGTGCGGCCGGGATCAGCTCCGGCAGCCTGTTCCACTACTTCCCCAGCAAGCGCGCGGTCTTCGTCGGCATTTTCGAGGCGGACGCCACCAGCAACGAGGACCTGCTCGCCACCGCGGTGGACATGGCCGACCCGTGGGAAGGCGTGCTCGCTGTCGTTGAGCGGATGACCGCGGCGATCGTGTTGCCCGGCGTCGTGCGGCTGATCCTCGAAGCGGCCGCGCAAGCCGCGCGCGATCCGGAGTTCAACGAGCTGATCCGCAGCAACGACGACCTCATGCGCGTCGGTCTCGCGGGCTTGATCGAGCGCGGCGTCCAGACCGGCAGGCTCTCCCCCATGCTGTCCCCGGCCGACGCGGGCAACTGGGTCGTCGCGCTGGTCGACGCGTTGCTTTCCCGCGCGAGCCTCGATCCCGATCTGGACGTCGAGCACGAGCAGGCGGTGCTGCGGCAGCTGCTGGCGCGGATTCTCGGCCCGTCTGAGTGATCCGCCCCCGCCGCGCGCCGCAGTGCCGCAAACTGGTGAAATCACCCGGACGACCAGGGGGAGGGTCTCAATGGCGTGGTTCGGCCACGAGGAAGCTGCCGACGCGGCCGAAGCTCCGACCGGCGAGATCAGCGCGGAAGCGCTCGCCCGGATCATCGCCGAGGCGGACGGAACCGCCGCCGCGGCGGATGCGTCGGATCCCGATGTGGACCTCGTAGCTGCCCCGGGTGACCTCGAACGCGCGCTTTCCGACCGGCAGGCGCTCATCCAGCTGTGCCTGTACGCACTGGACCGCGCCCGCAGCAGCGGTGTCGTGGAACGGCTCGAACACGGGCTCGCCTCGATCGGCGTCACCGCGTTGCGCGCCGAGGGCGAACGCTTCGACCCGGCTCGCCACGAGGCGGGCGGCGCGGTGCCCACCGANCACCGACGATCCGGAGCTGGAAGGCGTCGTCGCGGAGACCGAGGTCGTCGGGTTCGCCGATCAGGACCGGCTGTTGCGCGCGCCGATCGTCACCGTCTACGCGAAGCGGGCGCAGTGACCGCACCGACGCTTCCCGCTCAGGTCCAGGCCGCACGCGAACAGCTGCTCGGCGTCGTCCGCGAGGCTGATTCCCCCGCCGCCAAATGGGTTGAGGACCAGCGCAAGGCCCGTTCGGAGAAACCGTCCGTGGTGGTCGTCGGCGAAACGAACCGCGGGAAGAGTTCGCTGGTCAACGCCCTGCTCGCGACCCCGGGACTGTCCCCTGTGGACGCTGACGTGGCCACCGCGACCTACCTCGTTTTCGAGCACGCCCAGCAGTGGGGCGCGCAGGCCTGCTACCCCGGTCAGCTGGCGTCGGTGCCGTTCGACCTGACGCAACTGGTCGACTGGGTGTCCGCCTCGCACGAGCTGCCGCCGGGTCAGCTGCCGCCGCGCTACGTCGAGGTGTCCGGCCCGGTCCCGCTGCTGGAACGGCTGACCCTGGTCGACACCCCGGGCGTCGGCGGGCTCGATTCGCTGCACGGCGAACTGGCCAAGGAAGCCGCCGCGGGCGCGACCGCGCTGGTGTTCGTGGTCGACGCGTCGGCCCCGTTCACCTCCACCGAACTGCAGTTCCTGCGCGAGGTCTCCGACCGCGTCGAGACGGTGGTGTTCGTACTGGCCAAAACCGACGCGTTCCGCGGCTGGCGCGAGATCCTGGAAGCCGACCGGCACCTGCTCGCCGAACACGCGCCGCGGTTTGCCGACGCGGTCTTCCACCCGGTGTCGGCACGCGTGTTCGAGACCGCCGCGAAAGCGCCGAACGCGCAGGTCGCCGCCATGCTGCGGGAGAAGTCGGGCATCGCGGCGGTGCAGGTCGCGCTGCAGGAACTGCTGGTCGGCCGGTCGATGATGCTCAAGGAAGCCAACACGCTCCGCTCGCTGTCGAGCGCGCTGGCCGGGATCAAGGCGAAGCTGCAAGCCGAAAGCCGTGCGTTGTCAGCGGGCGAAGCGGAAGCCGAACAACTCCGCGCCCGCCGCGACGATCTTCAGTCCCAACGCCGCACCTCCACCCGCGGCTGGCAACTGCGCCTGCGCGGCGAAATCCAGCGCACGCGAGTCGAGGTCGGCCACGAGAGCAGCCGCGAGATGCGCGAGGCGCAGGCACATTTCCGCCAGCGCATCGACGCGGCGAACCGCGACGAACTGGCCGCGCTGCCGCAGGAAGTCGACATCGCGCTGCAGACCGCGTCGCAGCGGGTGTCGATGCAGCTGTCGAGGCGGCTGAACCAGGTGACGAACACGGCGCTTTCGGAGTTGTTCTCCGCCGAGGAACTCGACGTGATCCGCGCCCAGTTCGCGCGCGCCGGCGGTCCGCCGGTGGTGCTGCGCCCGCCGGACAAGAAACCGCCGACCGCCGAAGACAAACTGCTGGTGTTCATGGGCATTTCCGGTGGCGTCGGCGCGGGGAAGATCGCCGCGTTGCCATTGGCAGGCGTCGCGATCCTCAACCCGGTCGTGCTCCCGGCGACGATCGTGATCGGCCTCGGCGCGGGCTGGTGGATGGCGCGCACCCGCAAACACGCCTCGGACAAACAGCACCTGAAGCAATGGCTGGTCGAAGCGATCGCCGACGCCCGCTCGACGCTCGACCAGCTGATCGCCGAGCAGCTCATCGAGGCTGAGCAGCAATTGTCGCTCGCCCTCGACGAGGCGCTGGGCCGCCGCATCGAGGCGATCGAGGCGGAGCTGAAGGAGGTGGACCAGACGATCAAGATGAGCGCGCAGGAGCGGGCGAAGAAGATCGCGATCGTCTCGAAACGCCTCAAGGACGTGACCGAGGGGCATGCCCGGGCCGAAGCCCTGCTTTCCCGCATTCGCACGGTCCGTGATCGGGCATGATCAGCGGGTGACGCACGGACCAGTGGGGCGTGCCGCCAGCCCCGCGATGGGGTGCCGCCTCCTCGGCAGTGGCAACCGCCCGCCGTGGTGCTGCTCGGTGGTGGCGGCTTCGCGATCTTCGCCATCGGTGAGCGACGACAGCACCCGATCGGCCTGCGGAACGTCAACTGCCACGCCTCCAGCGAGTACCCGGCGACGGTGGCCGTCGACGGTTTCGCCAAGGACAATGTCCAGATCCAGCTCGGCAAGAGACTCGGCACTCCGTACTGGGCGTACTACGAGGGTTCCAGGTCAGCGGGGCGGGGCACGGCCCGGCGGGAAGTGACCCACGACGACGCGGGCAGTGGGTGCGTTTTCTTTCACCGGCGGCGGTCTGCCGCCGTGAGCAGGTGATCGGCTTGTGGACGGGAACCGAACCGGCCTAACGTGAGTCATACCGAGCGAAGCAACCAGCGGCAGACCCGGCGTACTAAGGGGGACCAACCCATGTGGGTCGACGAGAGCGGCGGCACCGACGCGACCGGCCCGGAGGCCTTGACCGTCCACGTCGACGGCCAGGAGTACCAGGCCGAGGTCAACTACGACACCGACCACGACGGGGTCTCCGACACCGCGGTCGTCGAGCACGACGACGGCACCGCGCAGGCGTTCGCCGACACCGATCACGACGGGGTCGCCGACCACTACGCGGTGCTCGATTCGACCGGGCATGTCGTGGACCAGGCGGTTTACGATGAGCAGAGCGGCAGCTGGGTCGAATCCGGCCACGGCCAGTCCGGCTCGGACGGCACCGACACGCATTCGCAGGACACCTCGACCACCGGGCACATCCACGCCGACCTTCCCGACGGCAACGTCGACGCCGGGGTCGCCACCATCGACACCGACCACGACGGGCACAACGACACCGCCGTGGTCGAGACCCGCTCCGGCGGCACGATCGCCTTCACCGACACCAACGGCGACGGCCAGGCCGACGTCGCGGTGCAGGTCGGCGCGGACGGCTCCACCCACACCTTCGAGCACACCGGCCAGGGCCAGTGGACCGAGGCCGACGGCGGCTCGAACCACGCGGCGACCGACCCCGGCAGCGACTCGGCCTGGGGCGGCGAGGGCGCCCAGCTGCTCAGCGGCGTCGCGAAGATCGACAGCGGAACCGGGCAGTGGATCAGCCCCAACTGAGCCCTCGGTAACTGACGTCACCCGAACGGGTCCGGCCGCGCGCCGGGCCCGTTTGGTCGTTTCCTGGCCGGGAAGGCTGACAGCGTTGACACCCCGAGCGGACTGATCAGCCCGGCACCCGGCATCCGGCGCGAATGCGACGCGGGCCACGCGGAAAGATTTTCGCCGCTGGCCCGTTCCGGTGAAACTGAATCGATTCCCTTATCGTTCTTGTGAGAGAACCGACAGGTCAGCTCTCGGTTACCTGCCGTCCATCCGGCTACAGTCGGGGAATCCCAAAACCCGCACACCGGTCTTCCGCCGGTGTGCGAAGCCATTCGGTCGCCGGCAACGAAGCCCGCACCAAGAACACTGTCGTTCGCGGTGTGGGCTCTTTTGTCGTCGGAAGTCAGGAGTAGAGATGACCGCAGTCGCCATCCCCGGACTGGACAACGCGCCGACGACGCACAGTGGCGTGCTGTCCTGGGTCCGGGAGGTCGCCGAGCTGACCACCCCGGACCGCGTGGTGTGGGTCGACGGGTCTGACGAGGAAGCCGCCCGGATCAACCAGGAGCTGGTCGACGCCGGCACCTTCGTGAAGCTGGACGCGAAGCCGAACTCCTACTGGGCCACCTCGGACCCCGGCGACGTCGCGCGGGTCGAGGACCGCACCTTCATCTGTTCGAAGGAAGAGAAGGACGCGGGCCCGACGAACAACTGGGTCGCCCCGGCCGAGATGAAGGCCACCATGACGGAGCTGTACCGCGGCTGCATGCGCGGCCGCACGATGTACGTGATCCCGTTCTGCATGGGCCCGCTCGGCGACGAAAACCCCAAGCTGGGCATCGAAATCACCGACTTCGCCTATGTCGTCGCGTCAATGCGCGTGATGACCCGGGCAGGCAAGGCCGCGCTGGACAAGTTCGTCAAGGCCGACGGCACCGAGGCCGAGTTCGTGCCCGCCCTGCACTCGGTCGGCAAGCCGCTGGCGGACGGCGAGAAGGACGTCGCCTGGCCGTGCAGCGAGACCAAGTACATCTCGCACTTCCCGGAGGAGCGGCTGATCTGGAGCTACGGCTCTGGCTACGGCGGCAACTCCTTGCTGGGCAAGAAGTGCTACTCGCTGCGGATCGGCTCGGTCATCGCCCGGGACGAGGGCTGGCTCGCCGAGCACATGCTGATCCTCAAGCTGATCTCGCCCGAGGACAAGGTCCACTACGTCGCGGCGGCGTTCCCGAGCGCCTGCGGCAAGACCAACCTCGCCATGCTGCAGCCGACCATCCCGGGCTGGCGCGCGGAGACCCTCGGCGACGACATCGCGTGGATGCGCTTCGGCGAGGACGGCCGGCTGTACGCGGTGAACCCGGAGTTCGGCTTCTTCGGTGTCGCGCCGGGCACCGACAACCACACGAACCCGAACGCCATGCGCACGATCGAGAAGGGCAATACGGTCTTCACGAACGTGGCGCTCACCGACGACGGCGACGTGTGGTGGGAGGGCATGGAGAACAAGCCCGCGCACGCCACCTCGTGGAAGCACCAGGACTGGACGCCCGACTCCGAGGAGAAGGCCGCCCACCCGAACTCGCGGTACTGCGTGCCGATGTCGCAGTGCCCGATCCTCGCGCCGGAGTGGGACGACCCCAACGGCGTGCCGATCTCGGCGATCCTTTTCGGCGGACGGCGCAAGACGACGGTGCCGCTGGTGAACGAGGCCCGCGACTGGCAGCACGGCGTCTTCATGGGCGCGACCATGTCGTCGGAGACCACCGCCGCGGCGGTCGGCGCGGTCGGCAACGTGCGCCGCGACCCGATGGCGATGCTGCCGTTCCTCGGCTACCACGCCGGTGACTACTTCAACCACTGGCTGACGCTGGGCAAGAACGCCGACGCGAACAAGCTGCCGAAGATCTTCTACGTCAACTGGTTCCGCCGCGGCGACGACGGCCGCTTCCTGTGGCCGGGCTTCAGCGAGAACTCGCGCGTGCTCAAGTGGGTGCTCGAACGCGTCGAGGGCAAGGGCAACGCGGTCGAGACCCCGATCGGGTTCGTGCCGAACGCCCAGGACCTCGACCTCGACGGCCTTTCCGAGCCGGTCGAGGACATCCAGGCCGCGCTGGAGGTGCGCAACGAGGAGTGGCGCGAGGAGCTGCCGCTCATCGAGGAGTGGTTCGCGAAGATCGGCGAGGTGCCCTCCTCGCTGCGCGACGAGCTGGACGCGCTGGCCCAGCGTCTGGGCTGACGCCCGCGTCAAGCGTGAGAAGGGGACGTTCGCACCGGGCGCGGACGTCCCCTTCTTCGTTCCCGGAAACGGTAGCGTGGGTCGCATGGTCTCTGATGGGGAGAAGACTTTCCGGTTCGGCGTGAACATGGTGCTTCCGGGCTCGCGCGACGAGTGGGGCGCGAAGTGCCGCCGGGTCGAGGAACTCGGCTACGACGTGCTGAGCGTGGCCGACCACCTCGCCATCGCGCCGCCGTTTCCCGCGCTCGTGCTGGCCGGTGCGGTCACCGAACGGGTGCGGCTCAACACTTTTGTGCTCAACGCGCCGTTCTACAACCCGGTGCTGCTCGCGCGCGACGTCGCGGGCACGGACCAATTCGTGTCCGGACGGCTCGAACTCGGTCTCGGCGCCGGATATGTCAAAGCGGAGTTCGAAGCGGCCGGAATGCCGTTTCCCAGCGCGGGCGCGCGGGTCGATCACCTCGAACTCACGATCAAGGAACTCGGGCGGCTGTACGCGGATCCGGAATACGCGCCGAAACCGGTGCAGTCCGGCGGTCCGCCGCTGATGATCGGCGGCCGCGGCGACCGGCTGCTGTCGCTGGCCGCCGAGCACGCGGCGACGATTGCCTTCAGCGGCATGGCAAAGGTGCGCGACGGTGCGCCGCCGATGCTGGCGACCGCGGAATCGGTCGAAGAGCGCACGAGGTTTGTCGCCGAACGACTCGCCGGGCGCGCCGCCGAATTCAACGTGCTGGTGCAATTCGTCCAGATCACTGATGATCGGGAAAGCGCGCTGCGGGAAATCCTTGCGCGCCTGGGTGGCACACTGACGCTCGACGAGCTGGCGGAGGTCCCGACCGTGCTGGTCGGGACCGTCGAGGAAATCGCTGAGCAGCTGGTCGCGCACCGCGCTCGGTTCGGTTTCAGCTATTTCACGATCCTGGAGCCGAACCTCGAAGTGCTGGCCCCGGTGGTGAAGCTGCTGTGTCGCCGATAGTGGACGCGCGGGGGCTCGGCGTGAAGGCCGGTGACCTGTGGTTGCTGGAGGATCTCGACTTCTCGGTCGATCCGGGCGAATGCGCGGTGCTCGTCGGGCCCAACGGCGTCGGGAAATCCACCCTGATGCGGTGTCTGTACGGGATGCAGGAACCGCAGCGGGGCCGGGTGCTGATCGACGGTGCGAAGCCGGACGAGCGCAGTGTTTCCTTCCGGCGCAAGGTGTCCGTGCTCTTCGACGATTCCGACTTCTTCGCTGAACTGACTCCGATGCAGCACCTGGAACTGCTCGCTGGCTCCTTCGGGGAAGACCTCGGTGATTACGACGAATTGCTGGCGGACGCGGGCCTCGCCGAACGAGCCCGCGTCACCGCTGGGCATTTCTCGGCCGGACAGCGTCGCCGGTTGCTGCTGCTGGGCGTCACCGCGCGGCCGCATCGCGTGCTGTTGCTGGACGAGCCGGAACGCGCGCTCGACACCGCGGGCAAGGAGTGGCTGGTCAAGCTGATCGGCCGCTCCACCGCGGCGGGTGCGGCAGTTGTCGTTGCCACGCATCATCAACCGTTGCTGGACACGGCAGACAGCGTGCTCGAACTGTGGTGACCCGGTTACGCGTGCCTGGCCGCAAGCGGTTCGGCGGCATTTTCAGTGGCGACAGCCCCACGTTCGTGCTGATCTTCGGTGTCGGCTTCCTGTTCACCGCCTTTTTCCGTACTGACGCCTGGCATCGAGTCCTCTTTGGACCGTCCGCAGTGGACTACTCGGCGGTACTCGGCCTGGTCGCGTTGTGCGCCGCGGTCGGCTGGCGAAGCCTGCTGCGCCGAGGTTTCGTCTGGGCCGAACCGGCCGAGCTGACCTGGATGGACTTCGCCAAGGTGGACCGCCGCCGCGTCGTCGGGACCCGGCTGGCCAGCGTGCTCACCGGATTCGTGGTGGTGATCGGATATCTCGCCGCGCTGATGCTGGCGGTCGGCGGCAGTTCGGTCGACTGGTGGCGCGCCGCGGCCGCCCTCGTCGCGGGCGGCACGATCCTCGCGTTCACCACTGCGCGTCGTACCGCGTTCCGGCTCGAAGCCGCTGGACCGCTGCTCCTCGCGGTGGCCGGCGTCGTGATCGCTGCGGCTCGCCTCGACGCGATGGCGGTGCAGTACGTCGGCGCGGCGCTCGCATTATGTGGTCTGTTGCTGGCTTTTGGCGGCGAAGCGGTCAGTGGCGCCGGTCGCGCGGTGCTGCTCGACGGCTGGAACGCGCGGGTCCTGCGCGCGATGGCGGTGACATTTCTCGACCCGATGATGATGCTGCCGGAGTCCGGGTCCGCCGGTTCGTGGTCGCTGCGCCCGCCCACCGCGTTCCGGCTCGCGTGGGTCGGGATCGTTGGCCGTTCCCGGTATGCGGGCGCGGTTTTGTTAGTGGCTTTCGCGGTAGCCGTCGGACATGTTGCTGTTCCCACTCTGCCGGGCCCGGTGCTCGTCGGGATCGGCGCGTACGTGGCGCTTACTCCTTTCGGGGCCGGTCTCGGCGTGCTGTGGCGGAATCCGGGGCGGCGGCGGTGGCTGGGTTCGTCGTCGCAGGAGCTGGTGATCGCGCACGGCGTCGCGCTGACTGTGGTTGCTCTGGTCTGGTGCGCGCTGCTCTCAGTGGCGCTTTTGGCTTTGGGCGCCGCGTTTTCACCGCTCTCGTGGGTGACCGTTGCCCTGGCAGTGCTCTCGGTATTGCGCACCGTCACGCGGCAGCCGGTCGACTACAGCAGCGCGGGTTTCGTCGACACCCCCGCCGGCCCGATGCCGGCAAACCTTATGCGGCAACTGTTCCGCGGTCCGGACCTGCTGGCGCTCGGAATCCTGGTGCTGGCGCAACTCGGCTGAACGGCCGCGCCCGGGTTAGGCTCCGTGCCGACGAGAGGAGCCGAAGGTGGGCGGTGGACACGCTTCCGGCATCGGACGCAGGGCGACGTGCGAGTTTCCGCCCGGATGGAGCGACGAGCAGATCATCGCGGTGGTCAAGGACGTCGCCAACGATCCGGGCGAACCCCGGCGGCAGCAGTACAACGGCCGCTGGCGCTGCGTCGGCGAACGGTACGGCGTGCGCGTGGTCGTCCTGGTCAACGGCGACGGGAACGTGCACACCAGCTACCCGCTGCCGGGTCCCGGCGTCGTCCGGAACGCGGACGCCGCGCGAGACCCGGCGAACCCGACCGTCGACGACCGCGCGGGCAACCGGATCAGCTACTTCGTCGACAGCGTCCTGCGCCTGCTCGCCGATCGGATGCCTGCCGAAGACCTGGAGCACTACCGCGATCTGCAGTGGTCCGGCGAATGGGAGGAGCTGGCCGACACCCTGGCCGCGCACTTCGAGGTGACCGGCATCCAGCTCAACCCGGACGAGTACGCGGACTTCGAGAAGCTGCTGAACTCGTTCGAACTGCCGGTCCGCGACTGCCGCTACCTCAACGACCGCGAACGGATCCTCGCCGACCTGCGCGACTGAGCCGTCACCACGGGATTTCCCCGGCGTCGTCAAAGAACCCGCCGCGCGGCCCGTCGTCGGGCAGGGTGGCGAGTTTGACCGCGATTGCCGCGCCCTGTTCGGGTGTCCGGGTTCCGGCGTAACCGTTGAAATCCGTTGCTACGTAACCGGGACAGCCGGCGTTGATGATCACGTTCGTGTCCGCGAGCACGCGGGCGTACTGCACGGTGATGCTGTTGAGCATCGTCTTCGACGGCGCGTAAGCGGCGAGGACCGGGCCGCTTCGCAGCTTGAGCGAACCCATGTTGCTGGACATGTTGACGATGCGCGGCGACTCCGCTTCGCGCAACAGCGGAAGCATCGCGTTCGTGACCCGGACGACGCCGAAGACGTTCGTGTCCAGGACCGTGCGGACGACGTCGAGGTCGAGTGTCGTCGGGTCCTGGGCGCCGCCGTCGAGCTGGCCGCCGATGCCGGCGTTGTTGACCAGGACGTCGAGCCGTTCGATGGACTTGGCCGCGACGGCGACACTGTCCTCGGAGGTGACGTCGAGCGCGACGCCGAATGCGTCGATGCCCGCGGCGCGCAGTTCCTCGACGGCTTTCTCGCGGTTGTTTTCGTCCCGCGCACCCACGGCGACGGTGAAGCCGATCGAGCCGAGGCCGTGCGCGATGGCGAGGCCGATTCCCTTGTTCGCGCCGGTGACCAGCGCGGTCTTCGTGTCGTTCACTCCGTCCATGGTCGGCGCGGTCCGGTCGGACGTCCAAGATCAAAGGGGTCTGCTGTGATACCCGCAGGGTATTAAGCTGGTGCTGTGGACGACCTGGAGACTCGCGAACTCCGTTACTTCGCAGCGGTCGCCGAAGAACTGCACTTCGGCCGCGCCGCTGAACGGCTCGGGATCGCGCAGCCGCCCCTCTCGCGCGCGATCGCCCAGCTGGAGCGACGGCTCGGCGTCCAGCTTCTTGAGCGAAACCGCCGGGGCGTCGCGCTGACCGAGGCCGGTCGAGTGCTGCTCCGCGAATCCCGGCTGGCCCTCGACGCCGTCGCGGCCGCTGTCCGCCGCACGCGCCGAGCCGGGAAGCATCCGCTGGTGCTGGCGACCAAAGCCGGAGCGTCGCACGAACTCCTGCAACGGCTCTTGGCCGCGAGCCCGCCGGTGGAGATCCTGCTGTGCGAGGTCGGCGAACAGGCCGGACTGCTCCGCGACGGTTCGGCGGACGTGGCGATCATGCACCACCCCTACGACGACCTCGCCGGGTTCGACACCGAGGCGCTGCAGGTCGAAGGCCAGGTCGCGATCCTGCCGGCCGCACATCCGCTCGCCGCGCGGGAAACGCTGACCCTGGCCGAGGTCAGCGACGTGCCGGACCTGCCGATGGCCCGCTGGCCCCGCCTCGACGGCAGCTACCCGGACGGCCCCGGCCCGGAGGTGCGCACCCAGTCGACCCTCGCCCAGCTCGTCGCGCTCGGCCGGACGCTGCTGGTGATTCCCGCGTCGAGCCGGGCTTGGCAGTGGCCGGAGCACGTCGCGGTCCCGGTCGTCGATGCCCCGGACGTCACCACGGTGATCGGCTGGTCGCCGAACAGCCACTCCCCGGAGGTTGCCGCGCTCGTCCGGAACGCGGTCGCGCTTCGCGCCGAGCCGCAGTTGTCCGCAGGCGTCCAGTACTTGCCCGATCTGCTCGCCGATCCTGCCCCCGGCGGCTGACTCAGCCGCTCTTCTCGGCGCGCTGCGCGATCCTCCCGGGGACGCCCCGGAACCTCAACTGGCCTGCGAAAACGCCGCCGCGTCACCCGCGCACGCGACGCGTAGCCGCTCCAGCGGCATGCCCACCGCGTCGGCGATCGCCGCGACGGTGAAGAACGCGGGCGTCGGGATCCGGCCGGTCTCGATCTTGCGCAGGGTTTCGACTGAAATGCCCGCTTCCGCGGCCACGTCGACCATGCTGCGGCTGGCCCGGGCGGCGCGCAGCACCAGGCCGAGCCGCTCGCCGCGGGAGCGTTCTTCGTCGGTGAGGGGCACGCGGACCATGTCGTTCAGTTTAGCCACAGAGTTGTCCACTGCCTGTGGATAACTCTGTGCACAAGCTGCCGAACCCCGTGGACAACCGCCGTCCGGCACAAGCTCTTGGGGCATTCGAGGCGGCCCGGTCCCGCCGATAGGGGTAGCGAACGGCTCGCCGGGGCCGCGCGAAAGCGGGTTGTCCCCGAGGTTGTCCACACCCTGGAACGTGGTCGCAGTGCTGATCGAATCGATATCGAAGTCGTATGACGGCGGGATGACCGAGGTCTAGGGTCAGGCGGTCGCGTGTCACGTGAGTGTTAGGTGAGGTTTGATGTCCACTGCCAAACCGGGCGGTCGGGTGCGCGGGTTCCAGTTCAGTGCCTGGAACCTGCTGTTGCTGATCCCGTTGCTGATCCTGGTCACGCCGCTGTTCAACTTCGACGAGCCGCGGCTGTTCGGCCTTCCGTTCTTCTACTGGTTCCAGCTGGCGTTCGTCGTACTGGGCGTGCTGTGCACCGGCATCGTCTACCTGGCCACCAAGAACAAGCCGCGGGGCGGCGGCCGGGACGAGCTGAGCGTCGACGACTTGGACGAGGGGGACGCCCGATGAGCGACATTCAGTGGGTCGAACTGATCGTCTTCGCGTTGCTGTTCGTGGTCGTCACCGTGCTCGGCTTCGTCGCCTCGCGGTGGAAAGCCGGCGGCAGCCTCGACCACCTCGACGAATGGGGCCTCGGCGGCCGCAAGTTCGGCTCGTGGATCACCTGGTTCCTGCTCGGCGGCGACCTCTACACCGCATACACCTTCGTCGCCGTGCCCGCGCTCGTGTTCAGCGCCGGCGCGCTCGGCCTGTACGCGCTGCCCTACACGATCGTCGTCTACCCGATCGTCCTGCTTCCCGCGCTGCGCATGTGGTCGGTCAGCCGTTCGCGCGGCTACGTGACCCCCGCCGACTTCGTCCGCGGTCGCTTCGGTTCGCCGACGCTGGCACTGCTGATCGCGATCACCGGCATCGTCGCGACCATGCCGTACATCGCGTTGCAGCTGGTCGGCCTGGAAGCCGTGCTGCGCACGATGGGCATCAACGGTTCCGGCATCGTCGGGCACCTGCCGCTGCTGGTCGCGTTCGTCATCCTGGCGCTCTACACGTATCAGTCCGGCCTTCGCGCCCCCGCGCTGATCGCGTTCGTCAAGGACATCCTGATCTACATCGTGATCATCGTGGCGGTCATTTACCTGCCTTCGAAGCTCGGCGGCTGGGACCACATTTTCAGCACCGCCAACGAAACGCTCGCCAAGCCGAGTCCGGCCACCGGCAAGCCCGCCGGTTCGATCCTGCTGACCTCGAGCAACCAGTTGCAGTACGCGACGCTGGCGCTGGGTTCGGCGCTCGCGCTGTTCCTGTACCCGCACTCGCTCACGAGCGTGCTCGCCTCGCGCGGCCGCAACGTGATCAAGCGGAACATGGTGGCGCTGCCGGCTTACTCGTTCGTGCTGGGTCTGCTCGCGCTGCTGGGTTACGTCGCGATCTCGGCGGGCGTCAAGCCGCTGAAGAACGCCGCCACCGGAAAGCCGGACGGCAACACGATCGTCCCGCTGCTGTTCGACTCGCAGTTCACGAACTGGTTCGCCGGCATCGCCTTCGCCGCGATCGGCATCGGTGCTCTGGTGCCCGCCGCGATCATGTCGATCGCCGCGGCGAACCTGTGGACGCGCAACATCTACAAGGAGTACATCCGCAAGGACGCGACGCCGAAGCAGGAGGCGAAGCAGGCGAAACTGGCGTCCTTGGTGGTCAAGCTGGGTGCGGTGCTGGTGATCATCCTGATCGACCCGCAGTTCTCGATCGACCTGCAGCTCATCGGCGGCGTGCTGATCCTGCAGACCCTGCCCGCGGTGGCGATCGCCCTGTACACGCGCTGGTTCCACAAGGCGGGCCTCATCGCAGGCTGGATCGTCGGCATGGGCTGGGGCCTGATCATGCTGTACGGAATCCCCAACCCCGCCAACGGAAAACTCCACTTCGGCGGTTCCGCACTGGCCATGGGCAACCTGTCGATCTTCGGCTGGCACCCGTTCAGCGGCACCGGCCTCGCCGCGGTGCAGATCTATCCGGGTTTCGTGGCCCTCATAGCGAACATCGTGGTGGCCGCGGTGGTCTCGGTCATCGCACGGGCCCTGAAGTGGAGCCCGGGCAACGACGAAACCGCGCCCGAGGACTACCACGCCGACGAACACGACAAGGACCTGCGCCCCATCGGTGCCCACTAAGTCCTTTTTAGACAGAGGCCTCCGCGTCGGTTTCCGGCGCGGAGGTCTCTTGGGTTCTACCGATCATCGCCTTCGCGACGATGTACAGGACTACCGCGTTGAGCACATGCCACAGGAAATGCGTGCCTGCCGGGAAGTCTCCGCAGATCACTCCGTCGATAGCCCGGAAGGACAGCGACAACGCGAACACTGCGGCGGCCATGGTGAAGTGCAGCCAGTACGAGTCGCGCTTTACTCCCAACGCGATAGCGAACCCAGCCAGGCCCGCGAGTGCTGGCAGATACAGGCCGCCGCCAAGCGCCGCCGACGCGCCGGTGATTGCCAGGAAAGCCAGTGCACCCAGCCAGGACCAGGCGGCTTTCGCCGGAAAGAAGATCCGGGGAAAGGCCGCGGCGTAAAACAGGGTGAAGATCAGGATGGCCGTGGAGTCGGCGACCGCACCCCAGCGCGTGGCGACCAGGTGGAACACGCCGCTGGCGACAAAGATCAACCCGATCAGGGCAGCGAGCACCCGCCCGGCGCGCTGCCCGTCGGCCCGCCACCACACCATCCCGGCGGCAGCGAGAAAGGCCAGGTTGGCCAGGTCGTTGAGCGGCTCTCCCCAGAGTCCGGGCGCGGTGCGCTCGCAGTAACCGTCCACGTACGCGGTCCAGTTCACGGGGGTAAGCAAACCCCTTCCGGGTGAACGGAGGGAATCCGGGGTCAGTCGGTTCGGAGCAGGGGTGCCCAGCCGTCGTCCTCGGGATCGCCGAGAGTCCACCCGGCTGGCCAGTGTCGCTGGAGTAGTTTCAGGTGATCCGGTCCCGCCTCGGCCTGATCCAGCTTGGGCAGAGCCGCGAACTCGGCATCGCCGAAGTTCACGTCGTCGACGAATCGCGCGTTGTGGAAATCGACCTGATCGGCGGACTGCGCACCCTGAAAATTCCCCTCTCCGTCGAAGCGCGCACTGATGAAGCTGGCGAAGCCGGTGAACAGGATGGCCTCGAAGCGGCATCCGGTGAAGCGGACCCGGTCGAGGTGCGCCCCGGAAAAGTCGAGGAAGAGACCGGGCCAGTGCCTGATGTCGCCCGGGTGCGTGTGCCTCTCCAAGATCTTCTGCGCCGCCCGCCGAACCTGAACCTCTTCCGCCGTACTGCCCGGTGGCATCCGCAGATACGCGCACAGAACTTCAGCGATCACCCGCCGAGCCAGCGCGTCTTCCCGAGCATCAGCGGCCGTACGAAGCTGATGTTGCCGTGTGTCCGCCGCAACCTGCTCCGCGAGCCGATGCGGTTCGTGCTTCTGCAGCAAGTCCAGTTCGGTCGACCGCTGCTTCCGCACCGCCAACCACAACGCCACCGCCCCACCCAGCCCGACCCCGAGCGTCCCGCCAGTCCGACTCGTCCATTCACCCGCTCACCTTGGCCCACCCAACCACCTCCCGTACGCACACCGCGCGGGTTAGCGTGGTCGGCATGACCAACCCCGTGAGCCGGTTCCCCGTGACGGAACTCGAAGACCTTCCCGACGATCTCCGCGAGCGCATCGGTGCCATCGCGGAGAAATCCGGCTTCACTCCGAACATTTTCCGCGCTCTTGGCCACCGCCCAGCCGAGCTGAGGGCCTTCCTCGACTACCACGACGCGCTCATGGAACGCGACGGCGGACTCACCAAAGCCGAACGCGAACTCGTCGTCGTAGCCACCTCCGGCGCGAACCACTGCACCTACTGCATCGTCGCGCACGGAGCGATCCTGCGGATCCGCGCCAAGGACCCCGAGCTGTCCGACCAGGTAGCGACGAACCCGTGGCAGGTCGAACTCGACGAGCGCGGCCGGGCGATCGTCGATCTCGCGCTCGCGTTGTCCCGCGATTCCGCGTTGTTCGGCGAGGGCGATCTGGCGATGGCGCGCGAGGCGGGCCTGACCGAGGACGAGATCTGGGACGTCGGCGCGATCACCGCGTTGTTCGCGATGTCCAACCGGCTCGCGCATCTGACCGCGCTCAAGCCGAATCCGGAGTTTTACTTGATGGGGCGTCAGAAGCGATAGAACGGGCCGGGCAGGTCGCGGCTCATCTCGAACCGGGTGCGCAGCCAGCCGCGCAGGCGGTGCACCGGTTTCGTCCACACCCGCGGCGCGGGCCCGAAGTATCTCGGGTCCGCGTGCGGGGTGAACGCGTCGCCGGTCAGGATGGCTGCGTCGTGTCCCAGCGGGCAGTGGCCGGACACCGAGATCACGCCGCGCGTCAGGTTCTCGACCCAGTCGACCTCGTCGACGCCCAGCAGCGTGCGGCGATCGCACACGGCGCAGTACAGGACGAACATCTATAACTCCCGCCGCCAGGTTTCGCCGGTCACCAACGGCCCGAACGCGTCCGTTTTTTCTTCGCCGACGAGTTCGAACCCAGCGCCGCGGTAGATCCCGCGCGCGGCGGCGAGCAGCGACAGCGTCCACAGCTCCATCGACCGATACCCCTGCGCGCTGGCGAATTCGACGCATTCCCGCACCAGCCGTTTGCCGACACCGTGTCCACGCGCGACCGGTTCCAGCAGAAGCAGCCGGAGCTTCGCGGTGCCGTCCTCGTCGCCGGGAGTGCAGAAAATACTGCCGACTCGTTCGCCGTCGAGTTCGGCGATCCAGCCGGCTTGGCGCGGGTCGTCGCGGTGTTCGGCGAAGTCGGCGATCACGCGCGCGACGAGGGCTTCGAAGCGTTCGTCGAGGCCGTACTCCTCGGCGTACAGCGCGCCGTGCCGGTGCACCACCCAGCCGAGGTCGCCCGGACGTGGGGCGCGCAGGGCAACCGTCGGTTCCGGTGCCGATTCGCCGACGAGTGCGGTGATAGTCCCCATCGCGCCGAGCAGACGGCGCTGGTCGGTGTCCGCGAACTGGTCGAGCAGGCTCCCGATTTGACTGGCCGAACGGTGGTCGAGGTCGGCGAAGGCGGCGCGCCCTTGCGCAGTGAGCGTGACGAGCTGGCGACGTGCGTCGTCCGCGCAGCGTTCTCGGGTGACGAGGCCACGGGTTTCCAGCCTGCCGAGCAGCCTGCTCGCGTAACCGCCGTCGAGGGACAGCCGTTTGCGCAGATCACTGACCTGCAGCTGGTCCTGTTGGGCGAGTTCGAACAGCACCCGCGCTTCGCTCAGCGAATATTCGGCGTCGGCCGGTCCCTCGTCGAGGACGCCGATCACGCCGGTGTAGAGCCGGTTGAAAGCGCGAATCGTGGCGACGCGTTCGGTGAGGACGGAATCCGGCACGGGGACCACCTTGACTCGATCGTTGACCGAGTCAAGCATCGCCCCGTCTCCCGCTCGGGGCAAGCGAATTCCCCCGGTGGGGGAACCTGTGTCCGAATTGGTCCAGACATATGGAAAACCCCGTGATGCTGCCAGGTCGGGGGTCCGCCAGCATCACGGGGTCGTAGTGGGTATCGACGCGGCTCGTCGCGGCGTTACACCCAGGGTTCACTGTGGTCTAGATCACTCACGTGAGTGACCCACCAACAGGTTGTTTGTGCAGGTCAGCGCATGAACGGCTGACGCGCCTGGGCGAGGGCGATGAGCTCCTGCCGGACCGTCGAGGTGGCCGCGGTGTCGATCGCCCGGTTCAGCGCCCGGCGAGTGCGAGCCTCGGCGCGACGGGCACGGAGCTTGGCGGCGATGTTGCTCATGGTCTTCTGCATCCCCTTCAGAGGTCTTCGGTGGCTGTGTCTCTAGTATGCACCTTTTTTCACAAGGAAGCCAACGAATCTACGGTGACATGGGGCACTTGCCGAAGAATCATCGGCGCTATCCTGATGGTCGCCGGACAGATCAGGTGTTGGCAGTCACAAACTGCTAACGCGCTAACAGCCTCTACGGATATCTAGGAAAATCACTAGAACTGTCTAGGCGGCCGCATAGACCGGTAGCGAAGGGAGGACCCGCTCAGTCGCGGCCGAGCAGGTAGTGCCCGAAATGCGGCACGGTGAAGGCGATCTGCCCGCGTTCGGCGGAGTAGACCAGGCCTTTCTTCATGAGACTGTCGCGCGCCGGCGACAGCGACGACGGCTTGCGCCCCAGGTAGACGGCCACATCGGCGGTGCCGGCTGCCTCGTCGCGGCCTTGGGTCAGCTCGGCCATCGCGAGCAGGTACTCGCGTTCGGCGGGCGTCGCGCGTTCGTAGCGCGACCCGAAGAACCCGACCGCCAGCTCGGACTCCGCCTCGGGTGCGGCGACCTGCACGTCCTTGACCGTGATCGGGTCGGCGGGCGCGGCGTCCCAGGCGGCCTTGCCGTAGGCCTGGATGAAATACGGATAACCGCCGGACGCGTCGAAGAGCGCGTCGAGCGCCTCCGGTTCGATCCCGGCGTCCTCGCGTTCGATCGGAGCCAGCACCGCGTAGTCGGCGTCCTCGCGGCTGAGCCGGTCGATGCGCGAGTAACGGAAGAGCCGCTCGGAGTACGACTTCGACGCCGACAGCACCGCGGGCACATGCGGCAACCCCGCCGCGACCACGACCAGCGGCGCGCCGGACTGCGACAGCTCGTGGCAAGCCGCGCACAGCGCCGAGACGTCGTCCGGCTGCACATCCTGGATCTCGTCGATCAGCAGCGCGACGCCGGTGCCGACGTCCGCGGCCAGCTCGGCGACGTCGGTGAACAGCTCGACCAGGTCGATTTCGATGTCGCCGGAATCCGCCCGGCCCTGCGCGGCGGGCACGTCGATGCCGGGCTGCCAGCGGTCGCGCAGCTTCGCGTCCGGCTTGTTCGCCTTGAGCGCGAACGCCTTCAGCACCCCGAGCACTTCCTCGACCCGGTCCGGCGCGCGATGCCGCACGGCGAGGTCGCGGATCGCCCGGTGCAACGCGGCTGACAGCGGCCGCCGCAGTTCCGCGTCCGGCCGCGCTTCGATTTTTCCCGCACCCCATCGGTGCCGGACGGCCATCGACCGCAGCTCCCCCAGCAGCACCGTCTTGCCGACCCCGCGCAGGCCGGTCAGCACGAGGCTGCGCTCCGGCCGTCCGCGAGCGACGCGTTCAAGGACGACCTCGAACGCCTTCAGCTCCCTTTCCCGCCCGGCCAGCTCGGGCGGCCGCTGCCCGGCGCCGGGCGCGAAGGGGTTGCGGATGGGGTCCACTCTGTCACCGTATCGAGGTATCTAGCGCGGGCCCGATATTCAGGGATATACAACTAGTGCGTGTCGCCGAAGGATGGCCGGGTCTGCAGCCCCGTCCATCCTTACCCCCAGCGCACCTTCTGACGGAGCGTTAGTCCGTCAGGTTCCGCTCCGCGTAGATCTTCATCGCGTCGCGGATGTACTCGGCCTTGCCGGGGCCGTGCTTCTCGTCGTACGCGCCGTACCGCGGGTCGTCGACATACAGCTGTCCGAGACCGGCGAAGTAGCCCTTCGAAATCTCGATCCCGGTGGGCTTCAGCCACTCGTGCAGCCGCGCGGTGACAGCCTGCGTTTCGGCCGAACCGGCGTCGCGACCAGCGTCGCGAGCGGCTCCGAACGCGACGCCGATGTCGACCTGCTCCCGCTGGTGGGCCTTCTTCCCGGCCGCCGGCAGCGAACTCCACCACTGGTCGCCTTTGCGGTAAGCCTCGGCTCCCCAGCGCCGGGTGACCTCCTCCTGGTGCTGGGTGTGGTCGAAGCCGTCGAACATTTCCTCTGCCATCAGTCGTTCACCTCCCTTCAGTTTCCGCAATGTGGTCCGCACGGACTCGATCTGCCGCCCGATTCGCTGCCGCTCGCGCTCCAGCAGCGCCAGGTGCGTTTCGAGGGCCGCGACGCCGTCGGATTGGCCGTCGAGCACCTCGGCGATCGCGGGCAGGCCCAGGCCCAGTTCGCGCAGCAGCAGGATCCGCTGCAACCGGACGAGCGAGTTCTCGTCGTAGTAGCGGTAACCGTTGCTGCCGATCCGCGTCGGCGGCAGGAGCCCGACGGCGTCGTAATGCCGCAGGGTCCGGCTCGTCGTGCCCGCGAATCGGGCGATGTCCTGGATCGACCATTCCGTCCTGACCACGGCTTCGACGGTAGAGGTTGACGCAGCGTCAAGGTCAAGGCCGAGGTCCGCTAGAACTGTCTAGAGTGATCTAGGAAAAGAGCAATATTTGCCTAGGTATCACTAGGTCGGTTCGACGAGGAGCGTGGCGGGCAATCCCGGTTGTAGGTTCTTCTCCAGGGATTCCAGATCAGAGAGGCGAGACCGTGATACTGCGCCGGGTGGCACGTCCACTGCTCGCGTCGATTTTCGTGCTGGGCGGCATCGGTGCCCTGCGTGACACCCAAGGCCACGCGAAGGCGGCCGAGCCGTTCCTCACCGAGACCTTCGACAAGGTCGAGGGCCTGGTTCCGGACCAGGTTCCGCGCGATCCGGCCACGCTGGTGCGGATCGACGCGGCGGTCAAGATCGGGGCCGGGCTCGCGCTGGCGAGCGGCAAGGCTCCGCGGCTGGCGGCGGTGGCGCTGCTCGGCTCGCTGGTACCGACGACGCTGGCCGCGCACCGGTTCTGGCAGCTGTCCGATCCGGGCGAGAAGCAGGCCCAGCAGATCCAGTTCTTCAAGAACGCGTCGCTGGCCGGCGGGCTGCTGCTGGCCGCCAGCGACACGGCGGGTAAGCCGTCGCTGGGCTGGCGGGCCCGGCGCGCGGCGAAGAAAGCGGGCAAGCGCGCCGACAAGCTGGCCAAGCGCGCGGAGAAGTCGCTCACCGACTGAGCACACGGAAAAGGCCGCCACCCGAGTGCTCGGGCGGCGGCCTTCGTCGTGCGCTTACTTCTCCAGGATCGCGGTGACGCCCTGGCCGCCTGCCGCGCAAATGGAGATCAGGCCGCGTCCGGAACCCTTCTCGTTCAGCAGTTTCGCGAGCGTCGCGACGATCCGGCCGCCGGTCGCGGCGAACGGGTGTCCGGCCGCCAGCGAGGACCCGTTCACGTTCAGCTTGGCGCGGTCGATCGAGCCGAGCGGCGCGTCGAGGCCGAGCTTCTCCTTGGCGAACGCCGGGTCCTCCCACGCCTTGAGCGTGGCGAGCACCTGCGAGGCGAACGCCTCGTGGATCTCGTAGAAGTCGAAGTCCTGCAACGTCAATCCGGCGCGCTCAAGCATCCGCGGCACCGCGTACGCGGGTGCCATCAGCAGGCCCTCGTCGCCGTGCACGTAATCGACGGCGGCGGTCTGGCTGAACGTCAGATACGCCAGCACCGGCAGGTTGTGTGCCTTCGCCCATTGCTCAGTCGCGAGCAGAACGGTCGACGCGCCGTCGGTGAGCGGCGTCGAGTTGCCCGCAGTCATGGTCCCGTCCGGTCCGCCGTAGACCGGCTTGAGCTTGGCCAGCTTTTCGGCCGAGGAGTCCGGACGGAGGTTCTGGTCTCGGGCGAGCTTGAGGTACGGCGTGACCAGGTCGTCGAAGAAGCCGCGGTCGTAGGCGGCGGCGAGGTTGCGGTGGCTGGTCGCGGCCAGTTCGTCCTGCGCCTCGCGGGTGACGTCCCAGACCTGCGCGGTGAGCGCGGCGTGCTCCCCCATCGACAGCCCGGTGCGCGGTTCGGCGTTGCGCGGGATCTCCGGCACGATGTGGCCCGGGCGGATCTTCGCGACCAGCTTGAGCCGGTCGGCGAGCGTCTTCGCCGCGTTGAGCTGCACGAGGATCTGGCGCAGGTTGGCGTTCACCGCCAGCGGCGCGTCACTCGTGGTGTCCACGCCGCCCGCGATCGCCGAATCGATTTCCCCGAGCGCGATCTTGTGGGCGACGTTGATGACTGCCTGCAATCCGGTGCCGCACGCCATCTGCACGTCCGAGGCCGGCGTCGCGGGCGAGAGCTTGCTGCCCAGCACGCTTTCGCGGGCAAGGTTGAAGTCCTTGGAGTGCTTGAGCACCGCACCGGCGGCGACCTCGCCGATCACCTCGCCCTGCAGCGAAAACCGGCTGACCAGACCGTCCAGCGCGGCGGTGAACATGTCCTGGTTCGAGGCCCGGGAGTACGGGCCGTTCGACCGCGCGAAGGGGATCCGGTTCCCGCCGACGATCGCGACCTTGCGCACCGCCGGGGTTTTCCTGGTCGCCATGCCGTCCACCTCTCTGGAGTCGTGCCTTTCACACTGTAACCTACTAGCGAGTAGGTTAGACTGCGACGTGACGCAGACTGCACGGGAGGCACGTGATGGCGGACAGGTACCAGCAGTTCACGAAGACCCCGCTGGGGAAATTCGTGGTGCCGAAGCTCGGCCTGCCCAACCCCGCGACGTTGCGCCGGTACCGTCCCGGCCAGCCCGCACTTGAGGGTCCCGCACTTCTCGGGGCCGCGCCGGGCGGACGGCTGGAGAAGACCGTCCGGGCGCAGCTGGCCGAGGCGGGCATCGAGGTGATCAGCGCGCCCGCCGACCGGCACGCGGCGCTGGTTTTCGACGCCACCGGCGTGAAGGATCCGGGCCAGCTGCGTGCGGTCTACCGGTTCTTCCACCCGGTGATCCGCAAGGTCGGTTCATCCGGCCGGGTGGTCGTGCTCGGCACGCCGCCGGAGCAGGCCGAGGGGCGCGAGCGGATCGCGCAGCGCGCGCTGGAAGGGTTCGTCCGTTCGGTCGGCAAGGAACTCAAGCGCGGCGCGACGGCGCAGCTGGTGTACGTAGCCGAAGGAGCGGAGGACGCGGCAGAGTCGACGCTGCGGTTTCTGCTGTCGGCGAAGTCGGCGTTCGTGGACGGCCAGGTCATCCGCGTCGGCACGCACGCGAAGACCGCGCCCACGCCGGAGAACTGGGAAAAGCCGCTGGACGGCAAGGTCGCGCTGGTGACCGGTGCGTCGCGGGGCATCGGCGAGGCGATTGCCGAAACCCTCGCCCGCGACGGCGCGCACGTGGTCGCGCTGGACATTCCGGCGCAGGGCGGCGATCTGTCCACTGTGGCCAATCGGATCGGCGGTTCGGCGCTGCAGCTGGACATCACCGCCGCCGACGCGCCCGCCAAGCTCGCCGAGTATCTGACTGAGCGCCACGGCGGCGTGGACATCGTGGTGCACAACGCCGGCATCACCCGCGACAAGACGCTCGGCAACCTGACCGAGGGCGGCTGGGATTCGGTGATCTCGGTGAACCTCGCCGCGCAGCTCGCGGTGAACGACAAGCTTCTCGGCGACAAGATCCTGCGTGAAAACGGCCGGGTCATCGGGGTTTCGTCGATCGCGGGCATCGCGGGCAACGTCGGCCAGACGAACTACGCGACGTCGAAGGCGGGCGTGATCGGGATGGTGAACGTCGGCGCGCCGCAGCTCGCGGAGTACGGCGGCACGATCAACGCGGTCGCGCCCGGGTTCATCGAGACCAAGATGACCGCCGCGGTGCCGCTGTTCATCCGCGAGGCCGGACGGCGGCTGTCGAGCCTCGGCCAGGGCGGGCTGCCGGTGGATGTCGCGGAAACCATTGCCTGGTACGCCAACCCGGCGTCGGCCGCGGTCAACGGGAACCTGGTCCGCGTCTGCGGCCAGGCGCTGCTGGGGGCGTGAGGGATGGCCGTCCGTGAAGTGACGAGCGCGCCAAGCCTGGCGACGCTGTACCCGAAAGCCCTGCTACGTCGCGGCGGCGGCTCGACTCTCCCGAACACCGAGCTGGTGCGTCCGGAGGTCGTCGTGGACCCGGCACATGTCGCGGCCTACAACCAAGTCTGCGGATTCCGCTTCTCGGACGAGCTGCCCGCGACGTATCCGCACATGCTGGTCTTCGGGCTGCAGATGGCGTTGATGACCGAACCGGGTTTCCCGTTCCCGCTGCTGGGCTTGGTGCACGTCGAGAACCGGATCACGCAGCACCGTCCCTTGTTGCTTGGCGAGAAGTTCCGGGTAAGCGTGCGCGCGGAAAACCTGCGCCCGCACGAAAAGGGCAGCCAGTTCGACATGGTGAGCGAGGTCCGCTCCGGCACGGACACCGTGTGGAGCGAGGTGTCGACTTACCTCCGCCGCACCGGCTCGGGTTCTGGCTCTGCTCCGAAGACCCAGCTGACGCCCCCGAAACCGTCCGCGTTGTGGCAGGTCCCGGGAGACATCGGCCGCCGCTACGCCGAGGTTTCCGGCGACCGCAACCCGATCCATCTGCACCCGCTGACCGCGCGCCTGTTCGGCTTCCCGAAGGCGATCGCGCACGGCATGTGGACGAAGGCGCACGCGCTGGCGTCCTTCGAGGGCAGGCTGCCGGACGCGTACAGCGTCGCGGTGCGGTTCAAGCAGCCGGTGCTGCTGCCCGGCCGCGCGGCCTTCACGACGTGGCAGACCGACGACGGGTGGGCGTTCGAGCTGTGGCACGCCCGGAAGCCGAAACCGCACCTGGACGGGGTGATCTCAGCCCGCTGAGGGCTTCCAGACCTGCCCCTCGACGAGGTCGTTGAACCCGAGCCACACCAGGTTCATCAGCCAGGACGCGAGCACGCCGTCGGAGATCTCCGGGTGGTCCAGTGCCCAGTCGGCCAGCGATTCCGCCGCGCCGACCAGCGCCGCGGCCAGGCCGGGCCCGGAGAACTCCGTCTGCTCGCCGAGGCCCTTGCGGGTGCCCGCGGCCACCACGAGCGCCGCGACCAGTTCGATCGCGCGCGTGCGCATCGCGGTGATCTCCGCCGCGAACCCGCCGCCGACGGTCAACGCCTGGCGGTGCAGCACCGTCCAGGACTCGCGGTATTCGGCGACGAAGCGGTAAAAGGACCGCAGGCCGTGCCACAGCTGCATGTCCGGCGGCAGATCGGGCTGAACGCCGGCCTGGATGGCTTCCAGCAGGCGGGTCGCCTCACGCTGGATGCTCTTGCCGAAGAGGTCTTCCTTCGAGCCGAGGTAGGTGTAGATCATCGGCTTGGAGACGCCCGCGACCTCGGAGATCTCGTCCATCGACGCCGAGTGGTAGCCGTGCTGGGAGAACACCCGCACCGCGGCGTCCAGGATCTGGCGTTCACGGACCGCCCTCGGGAGCCGTCTCGCTCGCTCGGGTGGGCGCTGATCTTCGTCGGACACGGTGGTTGTTTCCTCCCTCTCGCTGGCACGGACGGTACCCGTCCCCAGGTCGGCGGCGTTGCTTGCCGCGCTACCTACTCACCGGTAGCCTTACGGCGGAAAGTTCCGGAAGGGGTGGAAGATGGCCGACAACCCGGAGGCGACCAGCTCTGACCTGGCTGGCCTGCGCGGGGTCGCGCTGCTGGACGCGCTGGACCGCACCGAAGCCGTCGACGCGAGCGCGCTCGACGTCAACGCGGTCGCGGACGCCATCGATCCCCGAGAGCTGGGCCGCTCCGACATGAACCGGCTGCTGGCGACGCTGATGCGGCTGTCGGAGCAGGTGCCGGCGTTCTCGCTGGACAAGGTCGACCCGACGAAGTTCGCCACGCTGGTCGCGCGGGCGTCGCGGGCACAGCTGGAAGCCGTGGTCGCCGAACGTCCGCTGCGCGAGCGGGTGCTCGACGAGATCTTCGCGCGCATGGGAGCGCACATCCGTGCGAAATCGCTGCGCGCGGTGGTGCACTGGCGGCTGTCCGGCGGCACCGGCGACGGCGGCTACGACCGCTACGAGACTGTGCTTTCCGGCGGAACCTGCACGGTTTCCCGCGAAATGCGCGAGAAACCCCGCGTGACGATTACGCTTTCGCCCGTGGACTTCTTCCGCATCATCACCCACCAGACAACGCCCGCGGTCCTGTTCGTCACCGGAAAACTGAAGGTCAAGGGCGACCTGGCCTTCGCGGCCGGGCTGGTCGGCCACTTCGACCTCCCCCGACCGGCCTGAGCCGCTCCGGTGTCCCGCTGGCGCTCGCGCATGCGTGCCGCGCACTCACCCGGTGAGCACGCGGTCAACGGTTTCGCCCGCACCCTTGAGGTGGGCAAACTGACCCCGGAGCAGTTCGTGCAGGTCCTGGAGACCCTGCACATGCTCGGCACGGCCGGAGCCGGCATCGACATCGGCTCGCTGACGACCCAGTCCTTGGTGGATGTCGTCGCGGCGGCTTCGCGGGAGCAGCTGAAAGGCATCGCCGACCACGACGAACTGCGCGCGGTCTTCCTGGACGAGATCTTCCGCCGGATGTCGGAACACTTCCGCCCGGACCGAGCCCGGCACGTGGACGTCGTGGTCTCCTGGCGCTTCCCCGCCGGAGACGACTTCGACCGCTACCAAACGGTCATCGAGGACGGCCTGTGCGTGTCGAGCACCGACCTGACCCGCACCCCGGACACGACGATCACGGTGGCGGTGGAGGACTTCATCCGGATGGCGACCGGGAACGCCGCGGTGGCGGCGATGTTCGTGACGGGGAAGGTGAAGGTCAAGGGAGAGTACGCGCCGGCGGTGCGGTTGTCGGGGTATTTCGACATTCCTAAGCCGACTGGGGCGGACTAGCCCGCGGGCCGGCGTGAAGGTCGTTCACGCCGGCCCGCGGGCTGAGTCAGTCACCAATGCCAGTGGGTCAGACGGACGATCAGCGACAGCAGCCTCAAGAAGAAGATCATGATCTTGAGCCAGGGACTGCCGGCCGCCTTCCGGACATGCTTCCCGTGTCGGCGAATAGTTACGCTGGTATGAGCGATCTTCCGCTTCCAGCGACTGCCGGACGGAGTGATGATTCCCCTGCTGGGCCGCTTACGGCGCAGGTCACGCTTACTATTGACCACGGACATGGCCTTTCGTAGGTGTTTGGTCGTGTTCGAAGGGATGGGGCTGGCCGATCGCTTCCCGGCACTCGGTCAGCCCTGTCTTGTCGGCTCTGCTTTGTCGGCGCTGTCTTGTCGGCCCTGTCTTGTCAACGCTGTCTTGCTGTCTTCCTGAACGCCGCCTTTCTGCCTGAACGTCGCAAGGTGGCTCCCTCGCGCATGCTGACCGGCGTGCGCGGGAGGTGAGGATGCTGACAGAGAGTCGATAACTGTAAGTATTCAATACGCTCCTAATGTTGATCGTCGCTCAGTAAGCCAGTAGTTGAAGTTCAACTTCAACTACTCTCCGTAGTAGGAGTTCGGCCTGTTCGAGCAGTGCGCGCGCGTCCGCGCAGTCCTTCCCGGGCAGGGATGCGATGGCGGCCGAGACCATTTCGGCGACGGCAGACGCGGGTGCGGCGACTGCCGACGGGGGTTCCTCTCCGTCGGCCTTGAGATGCGCGCCGCTGGTGGCAGGGTCCGCGTATTCCTGCGCGTCGCCGTCCAGCTCGGGCGGCGCGACGCGTTTCCCGTTGCGCCGGTCGAACCAGTGGGACTTGCCGTTGCGCCGGTCCTTTTTTCCTGCCGTTTTGTGGTCGCTTGGCGTGTGCACCACAACTTTCTCCGCTGTCAAGTCGTGCCTGCGCGCGCGAAGAATGCTCTCTTTGGCTGCGTGGCGCAGCTCGATAAGTTCGTCCAAGCGGCCCGGTAGTTCGTCCTCGGCGGTTCTGGCCGCAGCTTCGAGATGGATCGCCTTGAGGAAGGTCGCAGGCGGGATCCTTGTCAAGCTGAGGTACTGGGAAAGCGCTGGCTGCGATACGTGCAGACGGGCGGCGTTGCACATCATGCTCTGTTTCGGCAGGAGGCAGTACAGCTTCTTGAGCATGGCAGTGAACGCGACTGCTTCGGGAGTCGGCGGACACCCAAGCCGTCTCCCGACTTGTCCCAAGGCTGGCATGTTTCATGAACTCCTTTATGGCTGCAGTACGTCGGGCGAATTGAGTCAGGAATAAATGAGGCGAGTCGTCGTTGACGTAGGTGCTGGCCTGCAATGGTGCGCAGCATCAACAGAACTCCATCAACAGAACTTGTTGCCTTGCAACAAGTTTGGCCCTGGGTGTCATCCTGTTCGACGGTCGGCTCGGTTGCCGCGACCTCCCCTTGCCCTGCTTGCTCTTGTCCTGCTTGCTCTTGTCCTGCTTGCTCTTGTCCTGCTTGCCTGCTTTTTGCGACCGCGATTCTCAGTGAGCGTAGCAGTCTTCGCGTGCGAAGCGGCAGCGGTTCTCGCGTACGGAGCGTCGACTGTGTACGCGCTCTTCGCTGTGTACGCAGCCGCTCAGCGATCACTGATTTTTGAGTCGACAAGTCGACTTTGACTCTCGAGTCCCCCTTCGATTTCATCAGGTGGAACCAGTTGTCCGCCTGGTGGAATTAATTCTTATTGCAATCGATTGTCAATTGCAATAACCGAAGTTCTGCAATAATTGCAGTTTGTCGGCGACTGCAGACAGGCGCAGTGGCTCCTGGTATATATCGGCTGAGAAGGGTTTGAAGCTGGGGCGATATGTGACGGAGGCGAGATGCCGCTTTCTTGGCGAGATGGAAGTCTGGGCACCATGAAGAGGGTTGCCCTGTGGCTTGTTTCTGAGGTTGGCGAAGGGAACAAGTTCACCAAGGCGGAACTGCGCGACACGTTTCCCGGCGTCTCGCAGATTGACCGGCGAATGCGGGATCTCCGGAGTTTTGGCTGGCGCATCGACACGAACCGGGAGGACGTCACTCTGGCCGCCCGGGAACAGCGCTTCGTGGAGCAGGGTCAGCCGGTGTGGGAGAAGGGGGTGACGTCCAGGCCTGCTCATGCGCCGGCGATCGGCGCGACGCGCCGCCGGGAGATCATCGCGCATGATGACAACATGTGCCGTTCCTGCGGGATCACCCCCGGTGACTTGCATGAAGACACCGGCGAAGGCGCGCAGCTCGACATCGCGCGCCGCAAGGTCCGGGTTCCGGACGGTGGGCTGGCGGTGCAGCTTGTAGCCGAGTGCCGCAGGTGCCGGCTGGGGGGGAACAAGCTCGTCGCGGACGCCGTGGGGGTGGCAACCCGGGCGAAGAGCTTGAGCGATGCGGACCAGCAGCTCCTGGCAAGCTGGATCGACGCTGGCGAACGGGACTTTCGGGAGGTGGAGCGCGTGTGGGCCAACTATCGCGCGCTGCCGGCCGAGGCACGCGGCAGCGTCCGGAGCGCGATTGGCTTGGACTGAGGCGTGCCCGGGCTGGGGCCGGGATATCGTTTCTGTTGGGAAGCCCGTGGCCGGCGCAGGAGTGGTGATGATCAAAGACTATGGGCAGCCGCCTCGAGCCGACGAGGTCCGGCACCTCATCGAGCGACGGCTCAAGGAGGTTACCGAAGCAGCCGGCCCTCGGGAAACCCAGACTGTCGACTGGCGTGGCAAGCCCGCTCACCTGGACGTCGTCGAGGTCAAGGTAGGCGACCTCTGCTACAACCCGGCGACCCACCGTGTCCGGGCTCAGCGCAGCCACGACCCGCGGCTTGACGCGCTGGTCGACGAAGACCCCTGGTCCGTCGAAAGCCAGCAGTACCTGGACAAGCTGCTCAAGGTCCTTCCTGCCGACCCGACGCAGATCGACGTGGCTTTCACGGACCTGAAGGAAAGCCTGGCGGAGTATGGACAGTCTGAACCCGGGCTGACGACCGTTGACGGAGTGCTCGTCAACGGGAACACTCGCCGCGCTGCGTTGATCGAGCTCTACGGGCCCGAAGCACCGATGCGGGTCGCCGTACTCCCGGCATCGTGCGACTGGTCCGACGTACGAGACGTTGAGCTTTCCCTTCAGCTGAGGAAGGAACACCGCCGCGACTACTCGTACATCAACCGGTTGCTGGCTATTGACGAACTGGTCAGCCAGGGCATCCCGATGGCCGCGATCGCGCAGACGTTCCGCAGCACGGTGCCGGCCTGCGAGCAGGACTGGTGGGTCTTCTCCGCGATCAAGTCCATGATCGAACGCAGCGAGGTCGGTGGGAAGCGCATCCCGCTGATCGCGTTCGAGAATGACCAGGAGAAGCTGCGTGAGCTGGCGCGGAAGTATCAGAAGGCCAAGTCCGTCGGACCCGACGACGCCGAGGTAGTGAAGGAAGCGCGCCTCGCGGCGATCGCTCTCGGCTTCTCCAAAACCGACGTCCGGTTCATCGAGCCGGACTTCCTGGACCGTTACCTTTCCCCGAAGCTGCCGGATGGCTTCATCCCGGAGAACGAGTCGGCTGAAGTCGCGATTCCCGGTTTGGGCAGGTCAGTGAAGTCCGGATCTGGACAGGCGGCGACGGCCAGGGCTTTCACCGACAAGGTGCTTCGCGCGGCGGCCGAGAAGTCAGCTACTCCCGATGGACAGTCTGCTGCCTGGACCGAGGCTCGCAGCGTAATGGAGAACGCGATCAAGCTGGCCGGCAGCGATCAGACGCTGACGAAGAAGAAGCGGAAAGTTTCCGACCGGGTCGTCGCCGCGACCGACCAGCTGCAGCAGTGCGTGACGGATCTGGTGATGTCGCGTGCTGACCGGTCACTCGATGAAGAGGCATTCGACGATGCGCTGCTGAAGTTGAAGAAGGTCCTTCGGCGACTGGCGGTTGAAGGGACGCGCACGGTCAAAGAACCTGGTGACGGCGTTGAATGGCTGCGTCACGTGATGCTGGAGTCTGGTTCCTGAGTGGCCGGGGCATCGCCCAGCCTGGTGCTGGCCTTTGACCAGACGAGGACGCGTGCGGAACTCCGCGCGCAAGCGCCTTACCGGGAGTCGCTTGCCAGCTTGATGGCGCGGTTTCCCGGCGGCCGGATGGTGGACCGGCTGGCCGCCCAGGTGCCGATCGACGAATTTCTGTCCGGTCTTGAAGAACTAGCCAGCTGGCCTGAACCGGCGACCGTCGTCTGGGAAGAGGATTTTCGCATCCGAGCTTTGGGACTGCTTCAGGACGCGGAACGGTCGGAACAGATTCTGGCCGGGGATCTGGAGGGCGGCCAGGTTTCCCCGGAGGACGTCCCCGCGATCCTCGGCACTGGGTGGACGGCGGACCTCACCGAGTTCCAACGTCGTGACATCGCCAAGCTTCTCTCGTTGGGGCACGGAGCGAACTTCAGCGTTCCCGGGGCCGGCAAGACCCGGGTCGCGCTCGGGGTGTTTTCGGCACTGCGGGAACAAAGGCAGGTCGACCGGGTACTGGTAGTCAGCCCGAAGTCCGCGTACGAGGCTTGGGTGGACGAGAGCCAGGAGTGCTTCGGCGACGGATTTACCGTGCAGTTCCTGGGACGAGCCGGTTTTCGTGCCGCTGACTTGCTGATCGTCAACTACGAGCGGCTTGGCCGTTCGCTCGAAATCCTGGCGGATTGGCTGGACGCGGGTCCCGCACTGATGATCCTTGACGAGGCGCATCGGATGAAGCTGGGTACGGCCGGCGTTTACGGCATGGCCTGCATGTCGCTTGCTCCGTTGAGCAAAGCCCGGCTGATCCTGACCGGTACGCCGGCCCCGAACGGGGCCCGAGACCTGGAGAGCTTGCTCGCTTTCGTCTGGCCAGGTCGTGGCCGGCGGGTGGTGAGCCAAGCTGTGGAAGGCGGCAATCTGGACTACGCCAGTCGCGTGCTGAAACCGATGTATACCCGTACGACGAAACAAGAACTGGGGCTTCCGCCGGTCAGCCTCCGGGTTCGTACGGTCGACATGCCTCCTCTGCATCGGGAGATCTACGACGCGCTTCTGGGACAGTTCGTGTCCGCGCGCGCGGAACGGAGCCGGTCGGACTTCGACTCGCTGGGGAGGACTGTCCTTCGCATGATCATGGCTGCGACGAGCCCCGCCCTGCTCGCTCAAGGGGCTTCTCGCTATGAGCCGATATCTTTGCAGGTCCCTCCGCTGGAGGTGTCGCCGGACAACCCACTGTTCGAGTTGCTCGGTTCATTGGGCGAGTACGAGATACCGCCGAAGTACCAGGAAGCGCTCGCGATCGTGGCCGGCAACGCGGCGCAAGGGCGGAAGACCCTTGTCTGGGCCAGCTTCGTGCGCAGTATTACCACCCTGGAGAGCTTGCTCGCTGACTTCTCCCCCGCGGTGGTGCACGGTGGCACGCCGGACCGTCAGGAGCAGATCGATCGTTTCCGGACCGATCCGGCTTGTCAGGTGCTGATCTCCAACCCAGCGACGCTCGGCGAGGGGATCAGCTTGCACCAGGTCTGCCATGACGCGGTCTACGTCGACCGGGACTTCCAAGCGGGGCGCTTCCTGCAGAGCTTGGATCGGATCCATCGCCTCGGTCTCGCGCCGGACGCGGAAACCAACGTCACCATTCTCACCGCGCGCGAAACAATCGACGAGGTCGTTGCGTTGCGGCTCAACGAGAAGCTTGACTTCATGGGCCGGATCCTCGACGACTCCGCTGTTCAGCAACTCGGGGACCCGGACGATGAACCGGCAGCGGTGGCCGGCATGGATTCAGCAGACGCCGAGGCGCTGATGCTGCACATCGCGGCACGCAAGGCGTGAGCCCGGAACTTCGGCGAAATCGCTGCGAGCCGCGCGCGGGGCGAACTAATGTCGTTCGCATGGTGGACGACGGGCAGGATGGCCAAGCAGGGTTGTGGAGCGAGCCTGCGAACCAGGATCTGGATCCCCAGCTCGACGAGGTCGCCGCGGTTCTCCGTAAAGCGGACCCGGATGGAAAGCGGTTCGCGGGCGCGATTCGCCGGAGCATCGACATGCTGCTTGATGGCCAGAACACTGGCCGCTACCGCTGGGACCAGCTGCACAAGACGGAGAAGACGCACGCCGGCACGCTGATTGAGATCAACATCCAGCGAGAGTTCGACTTTGCCGGCGGCGAGTCGATGGACTACGCGATTGGCGGCGTCGACGTCGACTGCAAATTCTCGCAGCGGAACGGTGCCTGGATGATTCCCCCGGAAGCCCGCGACCACCTGCTTCTGGTGGTGTGGGCCAGCGACCAGGAGTCCCGGTGGTGCGCAGGGCTGGTCCGGGCCAAGCCGGAACATCTGCGGATTGCGCAGAACCGGGACGGCAAGAGCACTCTCAACACGTACGGAAAGGGGCAGATTCGGTGGCTCTTCCGCGACGCCCCGTTGAAAGAGAACATGCTGCTGCGGCTCACCGAGGCGGAGATTAACGAGGTCTTTGGCTCGTCGTCCGGGCAGCAAAGGGTCAATGCGCTGTTTCGCCTGGCGGTAGGAAAGCGAGTGTCTCGTAACGTCGTCGCCACGGTAGCCATGCAGTATGACTACATGAAGCGCGTTCGGGGCAATGGCGGCGCGCGCAGCTTTCTGAAAAGTGCGGGAATTGTGATTCTTGGCGACTACGCCAAGCACGTGAGTATCGCGAGGAATTTGAACATAGCCGAGCCAGGCGAGGGGGAGTTCGTCAGCGCGCGGCTGCGGCCGAAGACCGCCGGCGACCTCGGTCCTTCTGTGGTGCTAGACGGTGAGGAGTGGGTGGTCGCTTCTCCGGCCGATCAGATCACGAAGCCCGCGCCTGATCTGCCGCGAGTCTGACACCGGCCGCAGATCAGGGTTCAGCTGATCTTGGTCCGGTTCTTCTGGAACGCCTCGTGGCGGATGTGATCGTCCTGGCCGACGAATGCCTTGAACCCGGCTAGCTTGTACTCGACGGTACTCTTGTGTTCCCTCTGCAGTACCTCGAAGTCTTGGCTGAGCATGCTGATCCGCTTCTCCAGCTCCGGGATTCCCAGCTGAAGCTCGGCTTCCTTAACCAGTTTGTCCGCGGTAATGAAGTCCTTGGCGTCGCGCAGGACCCGGTAGACCGGATCATGTTCCTGGTTAACCTGCCGGTCGCTAGCTTCCCCCTGCTTCTGCAGGGCGTTCATGATGGCTTTCCCCACAGCGAATGCCATGGGCGGCGGGAATGCATTGCCGATCTGCCGGTAGTTCGAGGTCTTCCGCCCGGTGAATTCCCAGTCTCCGAACCGGCCTGCCCAGCCTTGGATGCGGGCGACCATCTCGTTCGTCAGTTTGGGGCCAGGCTTGCCTTCGAATGTGTCGCCTGGTTTCGGCGCGTCGTTAGCTAGGCCCATCGCATCGACCCCGAGCTCGGCCCATGCGCGCTTCGCACGGGTCGGTCCAAGGTCTGCTCCGCCGTGTTTCTTGGAGCCGCCGACGATGGTGGGCGCGATCTTGCTGGCCTTCTTCTTCCAGCCTTCGAGCCCCTCCCAGCCATGTTTGCCCATCAGGTCTCCGATGGCGTCGGCAACGGTGATTTCGTGCTCCGACTCTTCTGGCCAGGAGAAGTAACCCGCGTACTCCTTCTGCAGCGCGACCAGCACGAAACGCGGACGGAGTTGCGGTACGCCGAAGCCGGATGCGTGAAGGAGCCGCCACTCGGCGACATAGTCGAAGCTGGCGAGCTGGTCCAGCACGTGCTGCCGGTAGCCCGCGAAGCGCGGCATGCTCAGTCCCCGGACGTTCTCGAGCATCACCGCGCGCGGCCGGATGACGTTGACCTGCTCTACCGCCCAAGCGAACAGGTCACGCTCATCGTTCGCGCCCAATTGCTTGCCGGCGATGGTGAACGGCGGGCAAGGGACCCCACCGGCCAGCAGCGCGAGCTCTGGGCGACCAGACTTCGGCCCGTGCTGGACTGGCTTCCAGACGGCGGGATCGGCAACGTCGCCCTGGGCGACAACGTCGGACGGCAGATTGGCTTTCAGGGTGGTGCACGCGTTTTCGTCGAGCTCGATCGCGAGCCGGTGAGTGAAACCGGCCTCGTGCAGACCTAGCGCCTGCCCGCCGGCGCCAGCACAGATCTCGATGACCTCGAAGGCCTCACTCACAGTAACCTCCCGAAGGCTCGCGCGAGATGCTTGGGCGCGAAGCGGTATCTTTCCTCATGGCTTGAAGCCTGCGAGAAGGGGTGCCGATGGCAGGCAGCGATGCTCGAGACAAAGCGCATGCCGAGGGGCTCTACCCCGCTCCTGCCAGCGAAGGCCGCTCGAGGAACATGCGCGCGAACCGTCGTACCGACACCAAGCCCGAAGTGACGCTCCGCAAGGAACTGCATCGGCTTGGTTACCGTTACCGGAAAGATCTTCCCCTGGTGCTCGACGGAGGTGTCCGGGTGCGGCCGGACATCGTCTTCACGGCGCGCAAGATCGCGGTCTTCGTGGACGGCTGTTTCTGGCATGTGTGTCCCGAACATGGCAGGCAGCCGACGAGCAACGAGTGGTACTGGACGCCGAAGTTGCGGCGCAACATGGACAGGGACGAGCTGGTGACCGGAGCGTTGCGCGAAGCCGGGTGGAACGTGGTCCGCATCTGGGAACACGTGCCGCTGCCGGAGGCAGTGGCCGCGGTCACTGATGCGATGAGCTAGCTGGAACACGTGTTCGACAGTAGTGCGAAGGACCGACAAAATCCCTGAGAAGTGCGCTCGGCGCGCCGTCTAGCTGCACAAAAGAGTGGCTGGGGCGGACTAGCCCGCGGCTTCGAGGCTCATTTCCCCACGAGCCAACGGCATCAGGTAGTTCTCCGACAGCCACCGCACCACCGGCACGCACACCGCGTCCCCGAAGCCGAACAAGGCTTGGTTGTTCCGTAGTCCATCCAGCGCGTACTTCCCCGCTCCCATCAGCCGGGCGTACTCGCGGGGCGTCATCCACCGGACCCGCACTGAGCCACGGCCAGCTTGCACGACGGCCTGTTTGGACGACCCGCCGCGGGCAGTGCGCAGGCAGCCGGAGATGTCGTCCGGCCGGACTTCCCACACTGGTTTTCCGTTCCGGGTGCGCCGGTAGGCCGTCCGGTAGACCAGTTTCTTCCCTGCCTGGAGCTGCGTCAGTCGTTCCAGCTGGAGCGGCGACAGCGATCCGATGAACGCGTCGGCACGGGGCGCGGTCCACCAACGTTCATCATCGGCGGAGAGGCGTTCGACGGCGGCGGACAGGCCGGTGACCAGCAGCGGTGGCGGTGTGGGCAAGGAGGCGCGATGTGTCCGCAGGGAAGGGTCGAGCGCGAGCCAAGGAGGGCGTAGCGGCGACGGGGCAGGCGAGTCCGAGGGCGGGTTTTGCGCGCCGACGATGAACAACCTAGGCCGGGACTGCGGGACGAACCGCCGGGCGTCCAGGGTCAAGACATCGGCGGAGTAGCCGAGGCGGTTGAGTTCGCTGATCGCCGCGCGGAGGTCGTCGCCGCCGTGGCTGGTCGCTAGGCCGACGACGTTTTCCAGCGCGACTACCGGCGGACGGTCTTGGCCCAGTTCGTCGAGGATGCGGGTGAATTCCCAGAACGTCGACGAGTGCGAGCCCGCCAGGCCGCGGCGCCAGCCGGCCAGCGAAAGGTCTGTGCAGGGGAAGGACGCCCACGCCAGGCTGAGGCCGGCGGGCAGATCGGTGCCGCGGAGGGCGGCGACATCGCCTAGTACGTACTCGTGCGCGCCCCGGTCGTTGAAGTGCGCCTCGTACATGGCCTGCTTCGCCGGCTCGATGTCGTTGGACCACGCGACGTCGAAGCCGGCCGGTTCGAGGCCTAGGCGCACGAGACCGATGCCGGCGAAAAACTCCGCGGCGGTGGGCTGACCCGGTAGAGGCATGGCGCCAACATTAATGGCGCCGGCGTTCCTTCACGGTCTCGATCACCCGCGACGCGGCGACCTCGGTCGCCTCGTGTTCCCAGATGCGCACCGGCAGCCAGCCCGCTTCGAGCAGCACCGCGTCGGTATTCGCGTCCCGGCGGCGGTTGGTTTCGATCTTGGTCCGCCAGTAATCGGCATTGTTCTTCGGCCACGTGCCGTGTTCCGGGCAGCCGTGCCAGAAGCAGCCGTCCACGAAAACCGCTACCCGGGAGGGGCCGAACACCAGGTCAGCCTCGCGGCGGACGCCTTTCACCGGACGGCGGTGCACTCGATAGCGGTACCCGGCGGCGTGCAGGATCTTGCGCAGCGCCATTTCGATCCCGGTGTTGCGGGACTTCTGTTTGCTCATGCGGGCGCTCACCGCGGAAGTCGTTTCCAGCCGCTCCACGGGAGTCATTGTGGCAAAGGCTCAGCCTTCGACGATCCGGCCTTCGATCACCGGGTGATTCTTCGCCGGCCGCGGTTCCTCCTCGACGACCTCGCTGTCCACCACCATCACCGGGCCGCGGCGCTGGTTGGCGTACCGGATGGCGCGCTTCTCCGCGCGGCGCAGCCACAACCGCCGGGCGATCGAACGGGTCGGGGGCAGCAGAAACAGCAGGCCCAGCACGTCGCTGACGAAGCCGGGGATCATGATCAGCACGCCGCCGAGCGCGACGAGCATGCCGTCGGTCAGCTCTTTCTCCGGGTTGCGGCCGGACTGCGCGGTCGCCATGAACGCGCGCATCGCCTTGCCGCCCTCGCGGCGGGCCAGCCACGAGCCCACGAACGCGCCCGCGATCAGCAGAGCGATCGTGCCGAGCACACCGACGACCGAGCCGACCGCCCAGATGGCGGCGACTTCAGCGATGACGTAGAGCAGGAACACGACAGCCATACCCAGTGAACGAACGAGTGCCGTGATTTGCTCCCGGGTGCGAAAAAGCCCAGGTCAGAGGGTATTCAGGAACGCGGCCACCTCGCGTGGCGAGCGCAGCAGCACCTGCCGCGCGGACGGGGCTTCGGCGGCGATCCGCCGCAGCATCAGCGGGCGGCGGGTCGGCCACTTCCAGATCCACTGGACCAGTTCGGCGTCGATCTTCGACACGCATCCGGGAGCCTGCGTTTCCTGGCCCCATTCGCGCAGTTGCCGGCGCACGACGCGGTACAGGCAGGTGTAGCGCGACGCGTCCAGCAGCACGACGGTGTCGGCGAACGGCAGGCGCAGGTCGAAGGTCCTGCTGTAGTTGCCGTCGATCACCCAGCTGTCCGTGCTCGCGGCCTCGGCGACGGCGGCGCGGAACTCCTCGCGCGGGGCCTCGACCCAGCCGGGACGCCAGTGGAGCCGGTCCAGGTGCGTGACCGGGATGTCGAGGGCTGCGCCGATATGCCTGGCCAGGGTGGATTTTCCGGCCCCGGAGCACCCGGTGACCATGATGCGTCGCCCCATGGCGGGCAGCCTAGAACTAGATCGGGAGGAAACTCGCGGCAATTAATCCGAGCACCAGGAGATCCGGGCCCCGGACGAGTTGCCGCACCAGGCCGGCGGGGATGAGGACGCCCTCGTACAGCACCATCCCCATCGAGCTGAAGTCCAGCGGGCCGCGGGTCACCGAACGTACCGCGGACAGCGCGGCGATCAGGACGGCCACGACCGCGCTGACTGAAGCCGGGATGCCAAGCAGCAGGACGACACCCGCCCAGATCACGGCGAGCAGACAGAGAAAAGCGCAGGTCACGGCATGCAGGCGCAGGTTCGACGCGTCTAGCCAGCGGCGCAGTCCGGGCACTCGATGCAGCTGCGCGACCGGCGCGGTGAACGGTAGCAGCGCCAGATAGCCGCCGACGCCGAGCAGCCACACTGACGTCACGGCGGGGAAGGTCGCGTGGGTCGCGACTACCGCGAGTGCCAGGAAGGCCGGCAGGCCGAGCGCGGACCGGCGTGCGAGAGTCCCCGTGACGACATACCGGGTGACGATGAAGCGCCCGGCCAGCGCGTTGCGCCACGGCACAGGGCGTCCGGCCGGGAGAAGCGCCCAGACGTCGAGGAAGGCAGCGGACGTCCGGCGCACCATGCGTTCGGCGTAGTGCCGGATCAAGGTGTCGCGAGAAGCCGTGTGCGGCACGGAAGAAGACCGGGCCAAAGCGACCGACGCGAGGCCGGCCGCGACCACGTATGTCCACAGTGGAACGATCAGCGGCAGCGCCAGGGTAAGCGGGAGAAGGGATTCGCCCGGGAACGAACGGCGGCGGCCCATCGTCAAGGCCAGCGCGGCGACGACTACGAAAAGCGCGATCGGGCCGACGAGTGAGCTGGGGAAACCGATCAGCATCCCGGAAACGGCGAAGAAATACGCGGCGACCGCGAACCGGGCGGCCCAGTCCAGTACGAGCCGTCGGGTGAGCACGACAGGGCGCTGACCGTCGAAATCGTCCCAGGTCAGCGTCGCCGGATGGGCCCACAGATAGCCGCGGCGCAAGGTCGCGCGCCACGCCAGCGCCAGGCCGGTGCACAGCACGAGCACGCTGCCGAGCGCGCCCACCGGGGCACCGCCGATCAGTTGGCTCCGCACCAGTTCGGTGTTGTAGAACGGCGACCCCAGCAGCCCGACCGCGATGACCAGCGCCAGGACCAGGTCCGGCCGTTTCACAGGTCCACCACGTAGTCCGCGACCTCGTCCGCGAGCGGCGGGTGATGGCTCGCCACGACGACCGCAGCGCCGCGTTGCGTGCTGGTGGTGACCAGGGTGGACAGCCAGGCTCGGCCGTCGGCGTCCAGGGCGCGTTCCGGTTCGTCCAGCAGCAGCACCTCGTGCGGACGCGCGACCGCGGCGTGCAGCAGGAGGCGACGGCGTTGTCCGGCGGACAGTTCCGCCGCGGGCACATCGGGAGCCGGGACCGGGCCTTCGGCCAGCTCGCCGCCGAAGGAATTGCGCAGCAGATCGAGATGCTGGCGCGGGGTGAGTTCGTCGAAGAGCGCCGAATCGTCGAAAAGCACGGAAACCCGGCGGCGGAAAGCGGCGGACCGCTCGTCCGGCGGCCCGCCGCAGACGGATACGGAACCGGACGTCGGCTCCTGATTCCCGTAGAGACAACGCAGCAACGTCGATTTGCCCGCTCCGTTGGCACCGCGGACGACCAGGCATTCGCCGGCGTCGACGGCCAGGTCGAGACCGCTGAACAGCGCTGTCTCGCCCGCGGTGACTCCCAGTTCTTGAGTGGTGATGAGCACGAAACCCCCTCGGCTGATCACCCCAAGATAGTCACTTCAAGTACGCCTCCGCTTGCAGCGTGAACAATTCCGCGTACCCGGCATCGGCCGCCATCAGCGCTTCGTGCGTGCCGTATTCCGCGACCTTCCCGTGGTCCAGCAGCAGAATTCGCTCGGCTTGGCGGACTGTCGAGAACCGGTGCGAGATGTACAGCGTCGTCCGCCCGCGCGACAACGTGTGCAGCCGGTCGAACAGGTCGTGCTCGGCTTGCGCGTCCAGCGCCGAGGTCGGCTCGTCCAGGATCAGGATCGGGGCCTCGCGCTGGAAAGCCCTGGCCAGCGCGATTTTCTGCCATTCCCCGCCGGAGAGCGACACGCCCTGGTCGAACCACCGGCCGAGCGGGCTGTCGTACCCCGTCGGCAGCCGGGCGATGCGCTCGTCGGCTCCGGCGCGGCGGGCGGAGTCCTCGATGTGCTCGCGATCGGTGAGCCGGTTCAGGTCGCCGAGGCCGATGTTCTCCGCCGCGGTTCCCTGGTAGGTCACGTAATCCTGGAACATCGCGCTGATCCTGGTACGCAATGCGACCGGGTCGTACTCGCGGATGTCCACGCCGTCCAACAGGATCCGGCCCGCCGTCGGGTCATAGAGCCGACACAACAGCTTGAACAGCGTCGACTTGCCCGCGCCGTTGCGGCCCACGACCGCGACGGTTTCGCCGGGACGGATCTCGAAACTCACCCCGTGCAATGCCGGTTCGTCCGCGCCTGGGTAACTGAAGCTCACCGACTCGAACTGGATGTGTCCTTCCACAGTGGACGGAAGTGGCCGGGGTTTCGCCGGTGCGGTGATCTCCGGTTTGGTGTCGAGGAATCTGTACAGCGTGTCCAGATAGAGATTGTTCTCGTACATCCCGGAAAACGCGGTGAACAACCCGGTCACCGAGGTTTGCACGGACGTCGCGGCGGCGGTGTACAGCGCCAGATCGCCCAGCGTGAGCCTGCCGCCGACCGCTTCCAACGCGATGTACAACGCGATCCCCGAGCCGACCAGGGTGCTCAGCAATCCCCACGACGTCGAGCTGACATTCCGCTTCACCGTCAGCTTCCGTTGCCGTTCGTAAGCCACCACGCCGAGCTTCCGGAACCGGTCCACGAAGTACGGGCCGAGGCCGAACAGCTTGGTCTCCTTGGCATACGTGTCCGTGGTGACCAAAGAGGACAGATAGTCCATCCGCCGTTTGATCGGCGACATCATGAACGTGAGCCAGAACGCCCGCGAACCGTACTTCGACTGCGAGATGAACGCCGGAATCGGGGCCAGCAAGGCGACCAGTGCGAGCAGCGGACTGATCGACACCAGCAACGCGATCATGCTGGCGAAAGTGATCATCGTCCGGATCAGGCCGAGTGCCGAGGTCATCATCGACAACGGACGCGTCGGCGCTTCCTGCGCGGCTTGGCGCAGCATGTCGTAGGAGGTCGAACCCTCGAAGTACGCCAGGTGCAGGTCGCTCGCGTGCTGCATGACCTGGTGCCGGATGGAGAGCGTCATCCGTTCCTGCAGCAGGGATTGCGCGATCGTGGTGATCGCGCTGCTGATCGCGGTCGCCGCCAGCACGCCGAACTGGAACAGCGTGATGCGCACGATGTCCGCGGTCGACCCGCGCTGCTGGATCGCCGCGACCACCGAGTCCAGCAGGATTTTCGCGATGTACGCGGTGACCGTCGGCAGCAGTCCGGAGGCCATCGTGACCACCACGAGCAGGATTGTCAGCGTCGGACTGGCCTGCCAGGTCAGCTTCGCGACCTTCGGCAGGCCGCGGACGGTGCCTGCCACCGAAGTGCGCATCCGGGACAGCCGCGCCCGCAGGCCTTTCGGTTGTTCCGGTTGTTCCGGTTCCGGGATGTCGACCGGTCCGGTGAGCCCGCTGTCCGGCACGGATTGCGCCATCCGGCGGCGACCGCGGCGGCCGAGGGCCAGCTCGATCCCGCCCCCACCGCCGGGGATCACGCCAGCACCGAACCGTGCAGGAAGACGTCGATGACCTCGTCAGTAGTCGGGGAACCGGGCATCTGACGGGATTGCGTGAACAGCAGCGCCAGGAACAGCGAAGCGGCCTTGTCGACCGGCAGTCGCAGCCGGGCGGAGTCCGGGACGAACAGTTCCCGCACCGCGCGCTGCATCGCTTCGAGCGACTCGCGGCGGCTGTCCCCGGTCACCGACTTGCGGTTGCGCGCCTCCTCCGCCGACGCGCGCGGCCGCCCTCTCATTGTCGCGGCCATCACCGCGCCCATTCGCTGGAGGTGCGCGTTCATCGCCTCGGCGGCCTCCGCCAGTCGCTTCTCCAACGGCAGCTCGGCCGGGATCTCCCCGATCATCTCCAGTGCCTCCGCCGGATCGAGCGCGGCTTCCACGCACGCGTCGAACAGTTCGTCCTTGTCCTGGAAAACCCGGAAAATGGTGCCCTCGCCGATCCCCGCGGCGCGGGCGATCTGCGCGGTCGTGACCCCGCGGCCGTGCTCGACGACCAGCGGAAGCACCGCGCGCACGATCATCCGCCGCCGGTCGTCCGGCGCCATGCCCGGTGCTCGCTTTCTCGTTTCCATGCGCTCCAAGTTACGGAGTGAGTGCTCACTCCGTCAACTGGGCACAGCGAGGGGCCGCGCCCGCGGGCACGGCCCCTCGGCTCAGTACGTGATCGCGACCGCCGGATCCGCCAGCAGCGCACCGACGTCGGCGAGGAACTCCGACCCCTGCTGCCCGTCGACCACCCGGTGGTCGAAGCTCAGCGACAGCTGCATCACCTTGCGCACCTTGATCTCGCCGTCGACCACCCACGGGGTGTCGCGGATCGCCCCGACCGCCAGGATCGCCGACTCGCCCGGGTTGATGATGGGCGTGCCGGTGTCGACGCCGAACACGCCGACGTTGGTGATCGTGAACGTGCCGCCCAGCATCGCCGCCGGCGTCGTCTTGCCCTCGCGCGCGACGTCGGTCAGTTCGGTGAGCGCGACCGCGAGTTCCTTGAGCGACAAGGAATCCGCGTCCCGGATCTTCGGCACCACCAGACCGCGTGGGGTGGCCGCCGCGATGCCGAGGTGCACGTAGTCCTGGTAGACGATCTCCTGCGCGGCCTCGTCCCACACCGCGTTGACATCCGGCGTGCGCTTCGCCGCGAGGCACACCGCCTTCGCCGCGAACGCCAGCGGAGTGAGCTTGACGCCGTTGAACTCACGCGACTTCTTGAGCTTCTCGCGCAGTTCCATCATCGGCGTGACGTCGATGGTGAGGAACTCCGTGACGTGCGGAGCGGTGTACGCGCTCTGCACCATCGCGGCCGCGGTCGCCTTGCGGACACCCTTGATCGGCACGCGCCGTTCGCGGGTGGCCGGGTCGTAGCCATTCTCCACAGTGGACACTGCGGGAGCGGCCGAACCGTTGGCCGCGCGGTGCACGTCGTCGCGGGTGATCACGCCGCCGTCCGCGCTGCCGGTGAGCGAGTGCAGGTCGACGCCGAGGTCCTTGGCCAGCTTGCGGACCGGCGGCTTGGCCAGCGGGACGTAACCGCCGCGCGGGGTTTCGGCCACCGGCGCAGCCGGAGCCGGAGCCGCGGCAGGAGCCGGGGTGGCTCCCTTACGCGCCCGCCGGGTCGTCCCGGCCGCCTTGGAGCCGTAGCCGACCAGCGGCTTCATCTCCTCCTCGGCCGGAGCGGCCGGAGCGGGCTCAGCCGCGGCGGGCGCGGCTTTCCCGTCCGGATCCACGTCCATGGTCAGGATCGTGGTCCCGACCTCGACCGTCTGCCCCGGCTCCACGTGCAGCTCGGTGACCACACCGGCCCACGGGATCGGCAGCTCGACCGCGGCCTTCGCGGTCTCGACCTCGACCACGATCTGGTTGACCGTGACCGTGTCGCCCGGCTTGACGCGCCAGGCGAGGATGTCGGCCTCGGTGAGCCCCTCCGCCGTGTCCGACAAGGGGAATTGTTTGTACTCGGGCATTTCTGCGGGAACCCCCTTACCAGGCGAGCGAACGGTCGACAGCGTGCAGGACCCGGTCGAGGTCGGGGAGGTAGTGCTCCTCAAGCTTCGCAGGCGGGTACGGCGTGTCGAATCCGGTCACGCGCAGGACGGGGGACTCAAGGGAGTAGAAGCATTCCTGCTGGACCCGGGCCGCGATCTCCGAGGTCAGCGACGATTCCGATGGTGCCTCGCTGACCGCGATGAGCCGTCCGGTCTTGCGGACCGATTCGAACACCGGTCCGAGGTCGAGCGGCGAGAGCGTGCGCAGGTCGATGACCTCCAGCGACTTGCCCTCGCCCTCGGCGGCAGTGGCGGCGTCGAGCGCCACCTTCACCGATGGGCCGTACGCGACCACCGTGGCGTCCGTGCCCGCGCGCACCACCTGCGAAGCGAACACCCGCGACGGCGCCGTCGCGGTGTCGACCTCCATCTTCAACGCACCCGAGTGGTACAGCTTCTTGGGCTCGAAGAAGAGGATCGGGTCGTCCGAACGGACCGCCTCCTGGATGCCCCAGTAGGCGTCCACCGCGTTCGAAATCGACACCACCTTGAGGCCGGCGATGTGCGAGAACAGTGATTCCGGCGATTCCGAGTGGTGCTCCACCGCGCCGATCCCGCCGCCGAAGGGCACCCGGATCACGACGGGCATCTTGACCTTGCCCTGCGTGCGGTAGTGCAGTTTCGCCAGCTGCGAGGAGATCTGGTCGAAGCCGGGGAAGATGAATCCCTCGAACTGGATCTCGCACACCGGCCGGAAACCGCGCACGGCCAAGCCGACCGCGGTGCCGATGATGCCCGATTCGGCCAGCGGCGTGTCCAGCACGCGCTGCTCGCCGAAGTCCTTCTGCAGTCCGTCGGTGATCCGGAAGACGCCGCCGAGCTTGCCGACGTCCTCCCCCATGATCAGGACCTTCGGGTCCTCCTCCATCGCGCGCCGGAGACCGAGGTTGAGCGCCTTGCCGATGGTGAGCTTCTGCAGATCAGTCATCAGTGCTCACCTGCCGCGGCGAACCCGTCGAGATAGGACAGATACTCCTCGCGCTGCGCTTCCAGCACCGGCGAAGGTTCCGCGTACACCTGGGAAAACACCCGGTCCGGCGGCGGCTCCGGCATGTTGAACGTGTAGTCGCGCAGCTCCGCGGCGAACTGGTCGGCCTCGGCCTGGACGCTGTCGAAGAACGCCTGGTCGGCGTATCCGTTGCGAGCCAGGAACGCGCGCACGCGCTCGATCGGGTCCTTGAGCTTCCACTCCTCCAGCTCGTCGGAGAGCCGGTATCGAGTGGGGTCGTCGGTCGTGGTGTGCGCGTCCATCCGGTAGGTGAACGCCTCGATCAGCACCGGGCCGTTGCCGTGCCGGCATTCCTCCAGCGCCCACCGGGTGACGGCGAGGCAGGCGAGGACGTCGTTGCCGTCCACGCGGATGCCGGGGAAGCCGTAGCCGCGGGCGCGCTGGTACAGCGGCAGCCGCGACTGGCGTTCGGTCGGCTCGGAAATCGCCCACTGGTTGTTCTGGCAGAAGAAGACCAGCGGCGCGTCGTACACCGCGGCCCACACGAAACCTTCGTGCACGTCGCCCTGCGAAGTCGCGCCGTCACCGAAGTAGCAGATGGTGGCTTCGCCACCCTCGTCGCCAACTTTGCCTTCGAACTTCTGGCCCATCGCGTAACCGGCCGCGTTGAGCACCTGGTTGCCGATGACGATGGTGTACGGGTGGAACCGGTGGGCCTGGTAGTCCCAGCCGCTGTGGTCCGTGCACCGGAAAATCCCGATCAGCTCGCGCATGTCGACGCCGCGCGTGTACGCGACGCCGTGCTCGCGGTAGCTCGGGAACGCCATGTCCCGCGGCTGTAGCGCGCGACCGGACCCGACCTGCGCGGCTTCCTGGCCGAGCAGCGGCACCCAGATGCCCAGCTGCCCCTGTCGCTGCATCGCGTTGGCCTCGCGGTCCGCGCGGCGCACCAGCACCATGTCGCGGTAGAGGTTCTTCAGCGTTTCGTCGTCGACGTCCTCGACGTAGCGGTCGAACCGCTCGGACGGGACCCGCTGGCCCTCGGGGGTGAGCAGCTGAGTCAGCTCAGCGCCACCTTCGCTTGTCGCTCGCAAACCGGCGATCACCTGTTCAGGGGAAGGCTGGGCCGCTACGGCGGCAGGCCCGTCTCCAGGTTCCGGGTGCGTCCACTGTTCGGACGGCATGAGCTGTTCTCCTCGGTGTCGGCGCCGCGAGCGGCCGCTTGTGGCGGCCACAGCGACTGCACCGGCGGGGACCGGCTCCTCGGGTCCGAGGCTCCCGGCCACCGTCGGCGTTGACGGTTCGTGGCCACATCCTGGCACGAGAATTGCTCCGATGGAGAGCGGCAGTTGCTGATTTGTTGCTGAGAAAACCTCGCTGAACAGGGGAAACGTTTGGAAGGCCGAGGATCGGAGGGGCGACACTCGGGTGCTCAACCGGGGTCCGACCTGGCCTCGTGAGTGGCGATCGCGGTTCTCGCCGGGATCGCCACTCACGACGTTCACTCGTGCCGGTGACGTCGGTCACCGTGGCAAGATGGCGCTGTGGAACAAAAATCCGTACGCGAATCCGTGGTCTCGACGTGGAGCAACGACGTCACGCCGAGCCTGTCCGGTCTGATCGCGATCCCCGCGCTGTCCCCGGCGTTCGACGCGGACTGGGCGTCGACCGGGCATCTCGCCGCCGCCGTCCAGCACGTCAGGACCTACCTCGAAGGGCGCGACCTGCCGGGCGCGCGGATCGAGGTCGTCGAGCTGGAAGGCCGTTCCCCGCTGCTGTACGTCGACGTGCCGGCCACCCCGGGCGCGACCGGCAACAGCACCGTCCTGATGTATGGCCACTTGGACAAACAGCCCCCGGTCGGCGGCTGGTCCGAGGGCCTCGACCCGTGGACGCCGGTGATCCGCGACGGGCGGCTGTACGGCCGCGGCTCGGTGGACGACGGCTACTCCGGGTACGCGGCCAGCGCCGCGCTGGAAGCGGTGCACGCGGCCGGTGGCGAGCACGCGCGAATCGCGCTGCTGCTGGAAACCGGCGAGGAATCCGGCAGTCCGGACCTGCCCGCCTACCTGGAGCACCTGAGCGAACGGCTCGGCGAAGTCGGCCTCGTCGTCTGCCTCGACGCGGGCGGCATGGACTACGAGCGGCTGTGGCTCACCACGAGCCTGCGCGGCATGGTGCACCTGACGGTCAACGTCCAGCTGCTCGCCACCGCGCAGCATTCCGGGCTGGCCAGCGGCGTCGTCGCCAGCTCGTTCCGCGTGCTGCGGCAGCTGCTGGAACGGATCGAGAACGCCGAAACCGGCGAGATCAAGCTGTCCGAGCTGAACGTCGAGGTGCCGGCCAGCCGCCGGGCCGAGATCGAGGCGGTCGCGGAGGTGGCCCCGGACGCGCTGCGCACCGCGTTCCCGTTGGTGAGCGGCGGAAAGACGGTGTCCGAGGACGCGCTTGAGCTGCTGCTGAACAACTACTGGCGGCCGACGCTGTCGATCATCGGCGGCGAGGGGCTCCCGGTGCCCGCCGAAGCAGGCAACGTGCTGCGGCAGAGCACCACACTCACGCTCAGCTTCCGGCTGCCGCCGACCGCGATCGCGGACGAGGCGCTGGCGGCGATCAAGCGCGTGCTCACCACGGACGTTCCGTACGGCGCGAAGGTCACCATCGCTGATGGCCAGCAAGCCGAGAACGGCTGGAACGCGCCGGAGGAAGCCGCGTGGCTGACCGACGCGCTGCGCCGGGTCGACGACGAGGTGTTCGGCCGTCCGCACCGCGCCACGGGCATGGGCGGAACGATCCCGTTCATGGGCATGCTCGGCGAGAAGTACCCGGAGGCGCAGTTCCTGGTCACCGGCGCGTGCGGCGCGGACTCGAACATCCACGTGCCCGACGAGTGGCTGAACCTGGACTACGCCCAGCAGGTCACCGAAGCCGTGGCGCACGTGCTGGACGCGCACGCCCGCGGCTGACCTCGTGAGTGCCTATCGCGGTCAGAACCGCGATAGGCACTCACGAGAACTTGCTCAACGCGTCCGCGACCCGGGTCTGCTCGGGCGCGAACCGCTGGTAGGAGAACGGCGTCTCGTTGTTCCACGGGATCAGCTTGCCCGCCTTCACCGCGGGCAGCTGCTGCCAGGTCGGGACGCCGCCGAGCCCGTCCGGGCCGAGCGACAGCGAGCCGCCGCGCGAGTCGTACATGATCACGTCGGCCGAGTACTTGCCGACGTTCTCCCAGCTCACCTGCTCGTAGTAGCCGCCCTGGCTTTCGTCCGGCTTCTCCGGCAGGACGAACTTCATCCCCTTGTCCTGGTAGTGCTTCGAGGTCGCGAACTTCGTCGGGTTGGCCACGTAGACCGTGTCCTTCTGCGCGGAAAGCAGCACTACCTTGAGCCCGGCCGCCTTCTTGACCGCATCGCCGAACTTGGCGTCCGCGGCCTGGTACTGCTCCTTCGCCTGCTGGATTTCCGGTGCCTCGACGTTCGCGCCGAGCGCCTTCGCGAGCGCCTCGAACTTCGCGATCCCCTGCGGCATCGCGATGTTCTCCAGTCCGATGCCGACACTCGGCGCGGCCTTGTCCACCTTGTCCGCCAAGGTGTCCGGTACGTACCACATCTGCTGCTTCAGGTACATCACGCTGACCAGCAGCTGTGGGTTCAGCGACACGAACTTGTCGAAGTTGAACTCGTTCCAGACGTTGCCCAGCGAGGTCACCGACTTCAGGTCGACGCCGCCCGCCTGCGGATCGGTCTTGCCGTCCGGCAGCCGCGACGGGCCGAAGATGCCCACCGATTTCACGCCGAAGTCCCACAGTGCGGCGGCGGCGGTCACCTGTGCGACGATCCGTTGTGGACGCTCGCCGCTGAGCTTGCGGCCGCGGTCGTCGGTGAAGGACCAGGTGGTGGCGCCACCGGCCGCGGGCTGGTCGTCTTTGTACCCGCAGGCGCTCAGCAGGCCGAGGGTGCCCGCGGCGGCGGTGCCCGCGAGGAAGCCGCGGCGGGACAGCCGCGCCGGTGAGATGGTCATCGGGAACTCCGGAGGATCGGGTGAGGTACCGCCTGAGGTTAGCCTTGCCTTAGGGTAAACGCCATGGTCCTGCTTGGGGAGCGCGTCACATCCCGGCGCTGGGGCGTTCGCGCGACAGTGCTGGTCGCGGCGCTCGTCGCACTCGCCGCGGTGGTGGTGTTGTCCATCGCCTTCGGCTCGAACCGGTTGCCGATCGGCAGCGTCTGGCACGCCCTGTTCTCCTACAGCGGTACGTTCGACGACGTCGTGATCCGCGACGACCGGCTGCCGCGGACGCTGCTCGGGCTCGCTGTCGGCCTCGGGCTCGGGCTGGCCGGCGCGCTGCTGCAGGCGATCACCCGCAACCCGGTCGCCGACCCCGGACTGCTCGGCATCAACCACGGCGCGGCGGTCGCGATCGTCCTGGGCGGCGCGGTGTTCTCGGTGTCTTCGCCGCAGCAGCTGGTGTGGTTCGCCTTCTTCGGCGCGCTGGCCGGAACGGTCCTGGTCACGGTGATCGGCGGCTCGGTGAGCCCGCTGCGGCTGGTGCTCGCGGGCGTGGCGGTACAGGCCGTGTTCGTCGGGATCAACCAGGGCATGCAGATGATCAACACGCACAATCTCGACCAGATGCGGTACTGGCTCGTCGGCTCGCTGGTGAACCGGAGCCTCGACAGCCTCGCCGGACTCCTGCCGTTCTTCCTGGCCGCCGTGGTGCTCGCGGGAGCGCTCGCCCGGCCGCTCAACGCAGTCGCGCTCGGCGACGACAGCGCGCGCGGGCTCGGCGCGAACCCGGCGCTGACCCGCGCGGCCGGCATGATCGCGGTCGGCTTGCTTTCGGCGACCGCGACCGCGGCATGCGGGCCGATCGCCTTCATCGGGCTGATGATCCCGCACGTCGTGCGCGCGCTGGTCGGCCAGGACGAACGGTGGGTGCTGCCGTTGTCCGCGCTGCTCGGGCCGGTGTTGCTGCTCGGCTGCGACGTGCTCGGCCGGCTGCTCGGCGGCAGCGGCGAAATCCAGGTGGGCGTGATGACAGACGTGATCGGCGGGATCGCCTTCGTGATCGTGGCGCGGCGGCTCAAGGCGGTGCGGCGATGAGGACGTGGGTGGTCGTCGCAGTGCTGACCTTGATGGCCGCGGTGCTCTTGGTGCTTGCCGTGGGCACCGGTGATTACGAGATGTCGCCGGTCGAAGTCCTGCGCACGCTCGCCGGGTCCGGCACGAAGGCGCAGTACCTGGTGGTCACCGGCCGGCTGCCGCGCGCGTTGGTGGCGATTCTCGTCGGTGTCGCGCTCGCGCTGGCGGGCACGGTTTTCCAGACGGTGACGCGGAATCCGCTCGGCAGCCCGGACATCATTGGTTTCACCACCGGCTCGGCGACCGGCGGGATCATGATGATCCTGCTGTTCGGCGCGGGTCCCGGACTGGTCTCCGTCGGCGCGATCGTGGGCGGGCTGCTCACCGCCGCGCTGATCACCGCACTCTGCGCTCCGCACGGTCTGCTCAGCTCACGGCTGGTGCTGCTGGGCATCGCGGTGAGCACGGTGCTCGCTGGCGTGAACAGTTACCTTCTGGTGCAAGCGAAACTCGAGGCCGCGGCACAGGCGGTCGGCTGGCTGACCGGTGACCTCGCGGGCCGCGACTGGAACTACTTCATCCCGTTGTGCCTGGCCGTCCTGGTGCTTTCGCCGTTCATCTTCGTGCACCAGCCCGCGCTGCGAATGCTGGAAATGGGCGACGACGCCGCTGTCGCCGTAGGTGTCGCGGTGCCGCGAGTGCGCGCGGTGGTGCTGTTGGCAGCGGTCGCGCTGGCCGCTTCCGCGACCGCTGCGGCTGGGCCGATTCCGTTCGTCGCCCTTGCCGCACCGCAACTCGCTCGCCGCCTGACCCGTCGGCCGGGCCCGAACCTGCTCGCCTCCGCGGTGATGGGCGCGGTGCTGGTGCTGGCGGCGGACTTCGTGGGCCAACGGGTGCTGGACGCTTCGCTGCTCCCGGTGGGCGTGGTCGCGGCCGCGCTGGGCGGCGGGTATCTGTTGTGGCTGTTGGCAGTTTCCCCCCGTCGCCAGACCGCGTGACTACGCCATCCTGGTCAGTTCCACCAAGACATCCAAAGTGGACTGACTGGCTCCGGTGAAGATCCCCTCAACGGAGCCGCCTCGCGTTCGTCGGGTCGTGCGCCCACCAGCCACCGGTCCACACGTCGACCCAGGCGTGGCTTTCACCTTCTCGCCGAGCTTGGCCTCCGGTTTGGTGTGCAGGTACCCCGAGCATCACCAGCGAGACATGCGCGAAGTCCTCGCGCACCCGCCACGAGTCGGTCCCCCCGCCTGGTATTTCAACTGCTCCTGTTTGGACAGTTCCTGGTCGTTCGGCGGGCGGCGTCATGTACTCCGTGCGCTGGTCGCGGACGGTCGGCGCGTGCAGATCGAACGAGGTGACGTCGGTGCCCCAGTAATCGGTGTTGCGACAGGCCCGGGTGGCGTCGCGTACCGGTAGCCGGTCCGGTGCGTCACGGCGACGTGTGGAGGTACTGAATGGACACTGCTCCCCGACTTCCTTGATCGCTTCCTGCAAGTCTGTGCGCGAGGCCCGAGCGGGCCGTGCCAGCATGGTCGAGTTTTGCCACCGCGCTGTTCGCGGCGGTCGAGTGTCCGCCGGAGCTCGTCGAAGTACTCCAGCGAGCACCGCTTCTCGTAGTCGCCGAGCAGCTCGGCGTGAATCCCTTGGAATTGTTGACCGAGGCAGCCGTGGTGCGGCGCTGAACTCGATACTCAGCCGGTACCGATGTCCGAAGAGAGCGTTCTGTACTGACCGAGCGGAGGGGGACTCGTGAGGTCTGGAAGCGGAGCCGGGCCTGGACGCGCTCTGGCCGGTCCGGGTGGCCACCGCAGTCATCGACCTATCGTGGTGATCAGCGATCCACAGGTTGTGGACTAGTGCATGCGTTCCGCTGGACGGTCCCGGCACTATCGGTTCGCCGTGGTTCAGTGACTGGTCGCCGTCTTGCGTATCGCTGGTGACGCTAACCAGTTGCCGTACCACGGCGGACCTGTCAGCCTGGGCCGTCTTTGGCATCTGCGGCATCGGGCGGGGTGTTTGTACTGGAACGTCCGAGCTGGTCTGACGACCCGTGGGGTGCACCCTCGATGGACTTATGCTGATGAATTCACCGAGTCGCCCGCCCGTGCTCGCGGCGAGGCAGTCGCGGTGACCGCGAGGTAAGTCGGTCAGTTAGCGGTTCACGGCGTGGACTGAAGCGTGGTTCGCCGTTCAGATACACACCCAGCTCCGCCTGCGGGCCGGAGGGGCGGATGTAGAAGGAGCAGGCGGAGAGTTGGGCTGAGGCACTGGTGAGGCGCGTTCCCTTGCCAGTCCGGCGCGACAGGCATGACAGGACTTGTCCTGTGTGAAACTGCCTCGTAACGCTCGGATGCTGTGCATCTCCGCGTACGGGTGGCAGTATGCATGCTCTCGACTCTTGAGAACTACGAGGAGTGACGAAGTGGCCCGAGGACACCAGATGAAGGCGTTCGCCCTTCTCCCGGCTTTTGCGCTGGCCAGCCTGACTATGGCCTGCGGTGCAGGCGGCAACGGGGCGGGCGGGGTGGCGACGTCGACTGCCCCGGGTGGCGGGGGGAGCGCACTGACTGAAAAGAAGGATGACTCGCTGGCCGCGCTCGTGCCGGCCGAGGTGAAGGCAGATGGCAAGATCGTCGTCGGCCAGGATCAGACCTATCCGCCGAACGAGTTCTTGGAGAATGGCAAGCCAACCGGATTCGACGTCGACCTCGGCACCGCTGTCGGCCAGGTGCTTGGCTTAACCACAGAGTTCCAGAGCGCGTCGTTTGACGGTATCATCCCGGGCATCTCGGCGAAGAAGTATGAGATGGGCATTTCGTCGTTCACGATCAATGCTGAGCGGATCCAAACAGTCGACATGGTCTCCTACTATCGCGCGGGGACCTCCTTGGCAGTGCTCAAAGGCAATCCAGAGGGCTTGTCCGTGACCAATCTGTGCGGCAAGAACGTCGCGGTGCAGAAAGGCACGACGCAGGTCAACGACCTCGACAAGCGGAACACGGCGTGCGTTGGCGCGGGCAAGCCGGCAATCAACATCACCCAGTTCCAAGCGCAGACGGACGTGAATCTCGCGCTCACCGCGAAGCGGGTAGCGGCAGAATTGGCCGACTCGCCAGTAATCGACTACGCGTTGAAGCAGACCGCCGGGCAACTTGAGGCCGTTGGTCAGCCCTATGACACCGCGCCGTACGGCGTTGTCCTGCCAAAGAACAGTGGCGATTATGGCAAAGCGGTGGAAGGCGCGATCCAGAAGCTGATCGAGGACGGAACGTACCGGAAGATCCTCGACAAGTGGGGTCTGTCCGGTTCTGGTTCGATTACCAAATCGGAGATCAATCCGGCCTCCTCCTGAACGAGCTGAGGATATAGTACTCGTGTCAAATCTCTCTGGTCCTGCCGAAATCCGGCAGGAGGTCGACACCACTCCGATCAAGGCGATTCCCGTCCGGCGCTACGGCCGCTGGGTGGCTGGCGCGATCATCGTGTTCCTTGCGTTCATCGTGATCCGCAGCGTGGTTACAAACAGCGCCTTGCAGTGGCCAGTCGTTGGACAGTTCCTCTTTGACGACCGAATTCTCAACGGGGTTCGCAACACGTTATTGCTCACGGTGATCTCCATGATCATCGGCATCGTCGGCGGCGTACTTCTCGCGGTGATGCGGTTATCGCCGAATCCGTTGATGTCTGGTGCCGCGGGGATCTACATATGGCTGTTCCGGGGCACTCCGTTGTACACCCAGTTGATCATCTGGAACTTTCTGGCGTTGGCCTACTCAAAGATCGGAATTGGGGTTCCGTTTGGCCCGACATTCTTCAGCTGGGATACAAATACGCTAATCAACCAGTTCATCGCCTCTTTGCTTGGGCTTGGCTTAAATGAGGCCGCGTACATGGCGGAAGTCGTGCGAGGCGGTATTCAGGCGGTTGATTCAGGCCAGCTCGAAGCGGCTTCCGCGCTCGGCATGAGCCGCAGCCGGACGCTGCGAAGGATCGTGCTGCCGCAAGCGATGCGAGTGATTATCCCGCCGACCGGCAACGAAACCATTTCGATGCTGAAGTCGACGTCGTTGGTGGTCGCCATCGGCTATTTCGAGCTGATGGTGTCGGCGCAGACAATTTATGCGCAGAACTACAAAACTGTTCCGATTTTGGTCGTCGCGGCGTTGTGGTATCTGTTCATGACGTCGGTGCTGACGGTCGTGCAGTATTACATTGAGCGGTATTTTGCCCGCGGCACTTCCCGGGCGACCACGCAGAAGAACAAGTGGGGAGCGCGAATGCTGGGCTACCGCTTCGGCCGCGGTGGCAGCGGAGGCGGGGGTGCTTCACGATGACTCCCGTTGTTTCCGCACAGAAGGTGTGCAAGAGCTTCGGCTCGCTCGATGTGCTGAAGGGCATTGACCTGGAGGTGCACGACCGAGAGGTGCTCTGCCTGATCGGCCCGTCCGGTTCCGGCAAGTCCACTCTGCTGCGCTGCATCAACCACCTGGAGAAAATCGACGCGGGCCGGTTGTATGTCGACGGCGTGCTAGTCGGCTACCGCGAACGCGGCGGCAGGCTGCATGAGCTGCGAGACAGGGAAATCGCGGCTCAGCGCAAGGACATCGGCATGGTGTTCCAGCGGTTCAACCTGTTCCCGCACATGACGGCGCTGGAAAACGTCATGGAGGCCCCGGTCCAGGTTCGCCGGGAGCCGAAGGCGCAGGTCCGGGAACGCGCGCTGGAACTGCTGGACCGGGTAGGACTCGCCGACAAGGCGGGTTCTTACCCAGGCCAGCTTTCCGGCGGCCAGCAACAGCGCGTCGCCATCGCGCGAGCGCTGGCCATGCAACCGAAACTGATGCTCTTCGACGAGCCGACATCCGCTTTGGACCCGGAACTGGTGGGCGACGTCCTGGGCGTCATGCGCCAACTGGCCAAGGACGGCATGACAATGGTCGTGGTAACCCACGAAATGCAGTTCGCCCGTGAGGTTGCCGACAAGGTCTTCTTCATGGACGGCGGGGTTGTCGTGGAGTCCGGTGCTCCGGACGAGGTCATCGGCGACCCGAAGCATGAGCGGACCAAGGCGTTCTTGTCCCGGGTGTTGAACCCGAACGCTTGAGTTGGTTGAGGCCGCCCGGAGATTCTCCGGGCGGCCTTGCCTGGCGTCGGCCCCGCATTTTTGAAGGAACCGCTGATATGCCTTCGCGGTCGCTTCCGAAATCGGTTCCGGGTGCGCGTATCTGCACTAGTTTTACGGCCGTGTCCTGCGCGTGGCGAAGATCGCCATGGTTTCTTTATCGAATTCCCAGCCACGGTTGGCCGACGCGGGGCAACGTCGGTGCTGGCTTGGCTCGCACCCATTCCTGGTGTTCGGCGGCTGCCCAGTTGTCATGACTTGCTCCGTCGCGGGGAGCGGGAGCGGCGGGCTGCCCGCAGGTGGCTGCTGCGGAGGCGGGGCGAGCGTCTCTTTGAGAATCCACTCCGCGTCTCCGCCTGGTATGTCGTGGGCCGCGGCTTCCCGGGTGCGGCCTACCCGCTGCTCTCGATCAGCTCCGGGAGCAGGCACGAACCGCCCATAAGGGGCGTTCGGACGAGATCGTCCGGCGCGGATCTGGGCGGAATAGGCCAGTCAAGTAGCCATCCGTATGCGCAAAGTGACCGAACCAGCGGGTCATTCAGCACTACTCCGCCCGGGCCCTTGCCCATCCGCCGTTGATCCGATTCCCTGAGGGCCGACGATCGTGGGGAGAAGGGGCTCGTGCCGACCGATACGACCTTGCCGCCGCTTGATCCGTTTGCCGGGGTTCCCGACAAGCGGTACGAGGTGACGGCAGCGGACCTGCTCAAACCTGGCAGCAGCGGCATCCTTCGCTGGAGACGGCAGGCCACCAACGCGCCGATCGTGCTGGTCGAGGACGCCTACATCACCGGTACCCTCGATCTTCGCGCCGCCGATCTCAATTTTCTCTTCCAATTCGAACGCTGCCGGTTCGAGCATCCGCCGGACGTGCGCGAGGCGACGCTTCTCGGGCTCGTTTTCCGGAAATGCTGGCTTCCCGGGTTGAGGGCGCGAAATTTACGCAGTCGCAATGATGTGCGGTTGATTCGCAGTGTCGTGGAGGTCGCGCCGGATCAGTTCGAGCTGGAGACCACGACCGTGCAGCGCGGGGATGATCGCGAGCGCGGGATGCCCAATGCCGCGGTCAATCTCACCGACGCGGTGATCGACGGGTCGGTCGTGCTCACCAGGACCACGATCAGCCATCCGCACGGGAAGGCGATCCACGGTGACCGTCTGGTGATTACCGGTGCCCTGCTGGCTTATCGCATGGTCGCCAAGGGCGAGGTGCGGCTGCCGGGCATGCGGACCGGCGGTAACGTCAACTTCTCCGGGGCGACGTTCGACAATCCGGATGGCTTCGCGTTCAACGGGAACGGGCTGCACATCGGCGGCAGCTTGCTGTGCGAGGTCGACAACTACGGTCCGGCCAGCGATCGCAAGAGGTTCTCCGCCAAGGGAGTCCTCTACCTGCCAAGCGCCACTGTGGACAGTGACATCGTGATGCGCGAGGCGCGGCTTCAGGTCGACCAGCGCGGGCCGATCGTCGTGGATGCCTGGAAATCCGGGGATCCCTACCTCGATCCGCGGCCTGCGTTGGTCGCGGACCGGCTCAAGGTGGACGGCAATCTGGAGTTGTCCGACGGGCTCCGGGCGTTCGGCACGCTCCGCATGGTCAACGCGCGCATCGGCGGGTCGCTCAGGCTCGCGGGCGCGGAGATCACCATGGTGCGCGGCCGGGCGACGCCGTATTACGACCGGGCGTTGCACCTCGACGGGTCCACGGTCGGCGGCGACATCGAGGCGACCAATCTCCGGGTGCCGATCGGGCAGTTGCGGCTCGCGGACGTCACGGTCGGCGGCAACTTCCTCGCTTGGAATTCGATGTTCCTGCATCCGGGGCGCGACGTGTTTTCCGCGCGGAGAGCCAAAATCTCCGGGAATTTCCAGCTGACGGACGCCACGCTGCAGGGCACGCTGCGACTCCAGGGCGCGGAAATCGGCGGCAGCGTGAACATGTTCGGCACGTTGCTGACCGAGCCGGGGCAACGGAAATCGAGCAGCTTCTCCCTCGACATCCGTACCGCGCGGATCGGGCGCGACCTGGTGCTCACCGAGGACAAGGACCGTCCGTTCCTCGCTGAGGGCGGCGTGAACCTCGACGGCGCACAGATCGCGCGGAGGCTCGACCTGAACGGCGCGAAGCTCGGCTCGCTTGCCCCGCATGACATCGCGCTCGACGCCAGCGACGTCACAGCGGACGAGTTCGTTCTGTCTCCCTCGGAACCGCCGACCGGTTCGGTGCGGTTGCGCAGGGCGCATTGCGGTGCACTGGCCGACAACGAGGAGATCTGGAACGCCACCGACGGTCTCGAACTCGACGATTTCCGTTACGACGCCCTGAAACACGGCATAGCCCTCGATGACGACAAAGCGCTGGATCACCGGATCGAGTTGCTGCGCAAGGCAATGCGCGGCTACCGGCCAGGTCCCTATGATCAGCTCGCCGCAACCCTGCGCGCGGCCGGAAACGAAGAGCACGCCTCGACGGTCGCCCTGCGAAAGCAGCAGTTCCGCTATGAAGCGCTCGCCAGGGGCTTCAAGTTCTTCGGCCCCGGCGTCCGCGTGTGGAGTTGGCTGCAACGGTCGATGGTCGGCTACGGCTTCCGTCCGGTGCGCGCGCTCGGCTGGCTGTTCACACTGCTGGTGCTCGGCAGCCTGTGGTTCGGCCTCGGCAAGGACGACTGCGTCAACGACCACACCGGCCGCTACATGACCAGCGGCCCGCGCTGCCTGGTCAACCAGCAGGACTCCGGTCTGCAGTGGAACCCGGTCATCTACACCGCCGACCTGCTGGTGCCGATCGTCGACTTCGGCAACAAGTCGCGCTGGTACATGCACGGCGCGGACAACTGGGTGGCGGCCGGATTCACCGCGTCCGGCTGGATCCTCGCGACGACGGTCGCGGCGGGCGTGAGCCGGATGCTGCGCCGGGAGTCCTGATCGCATACTCTGGGTATGTGAGTCCTGATGCGACGGGTCAGATCGAGGTCAGCGCCGCTCCGGCGAAGGTGTACGCGCTGGTCAGCGACCCGGGTGTGCTGGCGGGGGCGGCCACCGAGTACTGCGGGCACCGCTGGCTCGGCGGCGCGACCGGTCCGGCGGTCGGCGCGAAATTCCGCGGCAGCAACCGCCGCGGCGTGCGCCGGTGGTCCACGACGGTCGTCATCACGGCGGCGGACGCGGGACGCCGGTTCGCCTTCGACGTCAAGCTCGGGCCGATCCCGGTCTCCCGCTGGGAGTACGTGATCGAGCCCGCCGGTGACGGCTGCGTCGTCACCGAGAGCATGTGGGACCAGCGGCCCGGCTGGTTCACGCCGTTGACCGTGGTGGCCACCGGGGTGAAGGACCGTTCGGTGACCAACCGCGTCAACATCGGGGAGACGCTCGCGCGGCTCAAGAGCGCGGTCGAGTAGGGCTCACTCCACGAACCGGGACCAGAACTCCACGACCTTGACGTTCGCGGGTTCCTCCCCCAGCGGCTCCCCGCCGAACTCATGCCGCAGGTAGCCGCGCAGGTCCCAGCCGTAATAGACCACGTCGGTCTGGTACACCGACAGCACCGGATACCCGGATTCCCCGGCGGTCGCGGGCAGATACCGATGCCCGCACACCGGCACGAGCTGCGGCACCGTCGCCAGATGCCGGCGCGCGACCGCCAGTGCGTTGCACATCGACCGTGGCCGGGCCCCCCATTCGGGCAGCCACAGGTCGTTGTTCTCCACGTCGTACAGGACGCCGTCGACCGGCCAGTCCAGGCGTTTGCGCAGCTGGTCCGGGTCGCCGTGGCGCCAATCGGGCCAGCGGTCCCCCACTGGCACGCCCGCGGTGAGGAAAACCCGGTGGTCGTCGGAAAAGGTGAACCCGAACTGGTCCTCGACGTCGCTCAGTTCGGCGGGCGTGAGGCCAGGCCGCAAGGGCTCGCCGAGATTCTGCTGCAGGATGCGGGCCTCCTCCACGGTGAAGGCTTCGGCCGGCTGAACGTGTGTCATGCCCGAAGCGTACGTAGCGCCGGCCCGCGTTCGCGCGTCCTTTTTCGCCGGAATGAGCTCCCTCGCCGGGGTGAGGTTCTTCTCTCCAGCCGTGGTTGACGGAACACTGCGTGACCGGATGTAGTTCACTCCTTCCGTGACTCCCTCACCGCAAGCCCGGCAAGCCCGCGTGCGCGCGCCCGAGCTGACCGGCGACGTCTGGCTCAACACCGGCGGCCACCGGCTGACTCTGGCGCAACTGCGCGGACGCGTGGTGCTGCTGGACTTCTGGACCAGCGGCTGCGTCAACTGCCTGCACGTGCTCGACGAACTGCGTCCGCTGGAACAGGAATTCGCCGACGTCCTGGTCACCGTCGGGGTGCACTCGCCGAAGTTCAGCCGCGAGGGCGAGCGCACGTCGATCGAGGCCGCAGTGCGTCGCTACGAGGTGCACCATCCGGTGGTCAACGACCCGAAGATGGAGCTGTGGTCGCAGTACGCCGTGCGGGCATGGCCGACGCTGGTCGTGGTCGACCCCGAGGGTTACGTCGTGCACGTCGCGGCCGGGGAAGGCCACGGCGAGGCGCTACGCCGCGTGATCGCTGACCTCGTCGCCAAGCACGAGGCGAAGGACACGCTCCGCCGCGGCGGCAGCCCGTACGTGCCGGTCGAGGAGCAGCGCACGGAACTGCGTTTCCCCAGCAAGGCCGTGGTCACCGCGGGCGGGCGGATTCTGGTGGCGGACACCGGACACCACTCCATCGTCGAGTTCGCTTCGGACGGCGAGACCGTCATCCGACGCTTCGGCAGCGGGGTGCGCGGGACGCAGGACGGGCCGTTCGACCTGGCCCAGTTCGCCGAACCGGCCGGAATCACCTTGCTGCCCAACGAAGTCGCCGAGCGCGCCGGGTACCACGCGGTCGTCGCCGACACCGCCGGGCACCGCCTGCGCGGCCTGGACCTCAACACCGGCGAGGTGAAAACCGTTGCCGGAACCGGTAAGCAGTGGCGCGATGGCACCGACACCGGCAAGGCGCTGGACATCGACCTCACCAGCCCATGGGACCTCATCTGGTGGGCCCCGGCGGGCGGCGTGGTCGTCGCGATGGCCGGAAACCACACGCTGAGCGTGTTCGACCCGGTCTCCGGAGACATCCGCCGGTTCGCCGGAACCACCGTCGAAGGCCTGCGCGACGGCGACGTGCACGAGGCGTTCTTCGCGCAGACGTCCGGATTCGCCGTGGACGGCCAGAAACTGTGGCTCGTCGACGCGGAAACCTCGGCCCTGCGCTGGATCGAACCGGCTGGCGAGTCGTTCGCCGTGCACACCGCGGTCGGCACCGACCTGTTCACCTTCGGCCACGCCGACGGCCCGTTCGACCAGGCGCTGCTGCAGCATCCGCTCGGGCTCGCCGTGCTGTCCGACGGCCGGGTCGCGATCGCCGACACCTACAACGGCGCGATCCGCCGCTACGACCCGTTCACCCGCGACGTCACGACCCTCGCGACCGGGTTCGCCGAACCGCAGGGCCTGGTGCGCCACGACGGCGAGCTGTACGTCGTGGAGTCGGCGGGCAACCGGGTTACCCCGCTCGGGGGCAATGGCCAGGCGACCGCCGTCGCGGGCACGCGCCAGGCCGTGCAGCGTCCGCCGACGCTGCTCGCGCCCGGCGAGATCGAGTTTTCCGTCGTTTTCACCCCACCGCCGGGCGAGAAGCTCGACGAGCGCTACGGGCCTTCGACGCGGCTGGAGATCACCGCGTCGCCGCCGGAACTGCTCGCCGACGGGGCCGGGGTCGGAACTGATCTCGTTCGGCGGATCAAGTTCGCCGAGGGCGCGACCGAAGGTGTCTTGCAGGTAGTGGCGCAGGCCGCGAGCTGCGACGACGGCGGCGAGCACCCGGCGTGCCGGATCACCCGGCAGGACTGGGGCGTCCCGGTGCGGTTCGAGAACGGAGGGGAGAAGGCGCTGAGCCTGATGATGGCGGGCGAGCCCAAGGCTCCGGCAACCGGTCAGTAGCATGGCTGGCGTGCCGGACACGCCGAAGCTCGAGATCCAGATGCTGCACGACCGCGTCCTCGTGCGGTTGTCGCAGGAGGAAGGCGAGCGCCGCAGCAGCGGCGGCATCGTGATTCCCGCCACCGCGCAAGTCGCGCGCAGGCTGGTGTGGGGTGATGTACTGGGTGTCGGCAACAGCGTGCGGAACGTCAAGCAGGGAGACCGGGTGCTGTTCAACCCGGAGGACCAGCTCGAGGTCGAGATCCAGGGCGAGGGCCATCTGGTGATGCGCGAACGCGACATCCACGCGGTGGCCACGGAGCGGACCGAACACGGCACGGGGCTTTACCTGTAGCTCCCGTACCAGGGGAGGCAGGCGTTGCGTGAAGAAGACCGTTCGTCGGCTTTCGCCGACGACCTGCTGAGCGACGAGCTGCTGAACGACTCCGCCCTGGTCAGCGAAGCCGATCTGGCCGCGGAGATCTTCGCGGTGGCCGACGCGCCCCCGCCGCCGGACACCCCGTTCCGCCGCTTCCGCACCCGCCTCGGCCGCAGTTTCATGATCGTCGGCTGCCTGCTCGGGCTGTTCGTGCTGCTCTACACCATCGACCTGATGACCAGCGCCGGCGACGTGCCGCGCGGCGTGCAGGTGGCCGGGATCGACGTCGGCGGCCTGTCGTATGCCGATGCGGAAGCCAAGCTGCACACCGAACTCCAGCCCCGGCTGACCCGTCCGGTGCCGGTCCACGCCGGGGACGTCACCGCGACGCTCGTGCCCGCGGATTCCGGACTCGGCCTCGACTGGCCGGGCACGCTCGCCCAGGCCGGGCACCAGCCGTGGAGCCCGGTCACCCGGCTGCTGTCGTTCTTCACCACCCGCGAGGTGGGCGTCGTGACGCGCAGCGACCAGCTTGAGGTGACCGCCGCGGTCCAGCAGCTTGCCGGGAAGCAGCTCAACCATCCGCGGGTCGAGGGCAGCATCGGGTTCACGCCGAAGGAAAACAACGGGGTCACCGCGTATGCGGTCGAGCCGCGGCAGGGCCAGGAGCTGGCCGACGTCCCGGCCGCGGTGCAGTCGGTAGTGGCGGACTGGCTTTCGCCGCGCGGGGTCACGGTGAAGATGGCTGTGACACCAGCCCAAACCACCTCCGCTGACGTGCACCGCTTGCTGGACACCGTGGTCGCGCCCGCGGTCGCCGCGCCGGTCGTGCTGCACGGCGAGGGCAAGGACAGCACGCTGCGACCGTCGGCCATCGCGTCTTCGTTCCAGTTCCAGCCCAACGGAGGCGGCGGTCTCGAACTGCGGATCGACCAGGAGAAGCTGCGCGCGGCCGTTCAGCCGGACCTGGCGTCCACCGAGGCGAACAGCAAGGACGCGCAGATCACCCTCGACTCCGGCGTCCCGGCCGTCACCCCGTCCGAGGACGGGCGAAAGATCAACTGGGCCACCACTTTCAAAACCCTCACCGCGGTGCTCGCCAAGCCCTCCGGCCGCGATCTGCCGGTCGCCTACGATCAGAAACACCCGACGCTGACCACCGACGGCGCGAACGCGCTGGGCGTCAAGGAGGTCATCGGCGAGTACACCACCGGCGGGCTCAGCGGCCCGGCCGCGGCGAACGTCGCCACGCTCGCCGGACGCATCAACGGCGTCCTGGTGAAACCGGGAGAGTCGTTCAGCCTCAACGACTATCGCGGCGGCGGATACGCGTCCGCGCCGGTCGACGAGGACGGCACCGGCCCGGCGGTAACCGGTGGCGGGCTGTCGCAGCTTTCGTCCACTTTGTACAACGCGGCCTACCTCGCCGGTCTCGGCGACGGCGGCCACGCGGCGCACGACCACTTCATCAACCGCTATCCAGCTGGCCGGGACGCGGTGGCCGTGGACAGTTCCGGCAACGCCGTGGACCTCAAGCTGGCCAACAACGATCCGACCGGGTTCGCGATCCAGGCCAGCGTCAACGGCGATTCGGTGACGGTGAAGATCTGGGGTACCAAGCACTACCGCGTCGAAGGCCGCAGCGGCGCGCCGTCTGACCAGGTGCCGCCGCCGGTGCAGCTCGGGCCCGGTCCGGACGGTCAGTGTCACGCCTCACCGGGCGCGTCCGGGTTCACCGTCAGCGACACCCGGGTGTTCTACGACCTGGCCAGCGGGGGCGAGGTCCGCGAGGAAAGCCGCAGCACGACGTATTCGCCGCAGCCGATTGTCAGTTGCTGAGCCGCGCCGGGGCCTTCGACCGCCAGGATTCGGTGAGCAGCTCCCGCAGCTGCTGCGGATCGACGCGGTCGAGGTGCACGAGGATCGAACCGTGACCGTCGTAGTGCGGCGTGGTGAAGAAGGCCGGATCGCCGGACGCGAGCAGTGCGGCCTTCTCGTCGAGGCCGACGAACAGCACCAGCCCGCCTTCGGACTCGGTGCGCAGCCGCGCGTAACCCTTGCCCGCCACCTTCAGCGCGGGTGTGCGGTACCAGGTAGCCACCTCGGTTTCCGGCAGCTCCTCCTGCGCCCACGCGGTCACATCGTCCCAGTTCATCGTCATGCCGACCATTCTCCCCCGGCTGTCTTGGCGAAACGAGAGCCCGAAAAGCCGTGAAGGACTCCTCGCGGGAACCTGATTCCCGCAAGGAGTCCTTCACGGACGGAACTACGGGGTCGCGGTGATCCGGTCCGCGGGCGGCGGAGCGATGCCCGGGTGCGCACCGAGGTAGGCGATGAACGCGTCCAGGTCCACCGGCCCGCCCGCCAGGTCGGTGCCCTTGGTGAACTCGGTGAATCCGTCCCCGCCTGCGGCGAGGAAGTTGTTCACCGACACCCGGTACTGGGCCGCCGGGTCGACCGCCGTGCCGTTGACCGTGATGTTCGAAACCCGCGAGCCGACCGGAGCGGCCGCCGAGTAGGTGTAGTGCAGCGACTTCGAGATCTGCAGGATCTTGGTGCCGCCGGGCTGACCCCACTGCTGTTCCAGCACGTTCTTCAGGTTCGCGCCGGTGAGCGTGATCGTCTGCATGATGTTCGAGAACGGCTGCACGGTGAACGCCTCGCCGTAGGTGACGACACCGTCGCCTTCACCGGCCGACGACGACTTGTACGTCAGGTCGGCGCGGATGCCGCCCGGGTTCGTCATCGCGATCACCGCGTTGTTGGACTTGGTCGCTTCGAGCTGGGCGTCGGCGATCACGTCGCCGAGCGGCGACTCGCCGGACGATCCGCCCGCCGCGGGCAGGTCCGCGGTGATGGTGCCGACCTGCTTGTTCGCGATCGGGGCGGCCTTCGTCTTGGCCTCGTCGACGAGCTTCGTCACGGCCGGGTCCGCCGTGACGTCGCGGGTGACGATCTCGTTGTGCGCCTTGGTCTGCGACCGGACCACGTCGCGCGTGCGGCGGTCGATCTTCAGGTCCACGACCGACAGCAGCCTGCCGAACGACGCGCCCTGGATCACCGGCCGCGGCTGGCCCGCCGGGTCGTTGACCACGCAGTTGTACTGCTGGTGGCTGTGCGCGCTGAAGATCGCGTCGACCTTCGGCGTCACTTTCTTCGCGATAGCCGAGGCGTCGCCGTTCGGCTGCACCTCGCAGTCGTTCGGACCGGCGGTGGGCAGCGCCTCGTCGCCCTGGTGCAGCAGCACGACCTGGGCCTTCACCCCGAGCCGGTCGAGGATGTCCGCGGTGCGGTTGATCGCCTGGACCTCGTCGCCGAACTTGAGGCCCTTGATGGCCTCCGGCGTCACGACCGAGGGCAGGTCCTTGAGCGTCGCGCCGATGACGCCGACCGGGACGCCGCCGGAGAACTGGATGCTGAACGGCAGCAGCGCGGGCAGCCCGTTGTCGAAGTACACATTGGACCCGAGCAGCGGGAACCGCGCGCCGTCGTAGCTCTTGCGGAACTGGCAGCCGTCGGTCTTGTTGCAGCCGCCGAACTGCATGCGCAGCAGTTCCTGGTAGCCCTCGTCGAACTCGTGGTTGCCCACCACGGACGCCTTCACGCCGAGTTCGTTGAGGAAGTCCATGGTCGGTTCGTCGTGGAACAGCGCCGAGATCACCGGCGACGCGCCGACGTTGTCGCCCGAGGACAGCACCATCGAATTGCGCACCTGCGCTTCGAGCTGCTTGACGTGCGTCGAGAGGTAGGCCGCGCCGCCCGCGTCCACCTTGGTCCCGTCCTGGAGCGTGATCTTCCCGCTCGACCCGGACGGCGGTTCGAGGTTCCCGTGCAGGTCATTGAACGCGATGATCCGGACGTCGGTGGTCTGTGCGGCCTCGGCGGGCGCGCTCGTGACGGCCACGGTGGCCAGTGCGGCCGCGGCGGTGGCCGCGAGCCGGGTGAAGAGCTTCATGTTTCCTCCGGTGTTCGCGCCCGCCTGACCCCTGATGCGGACGCCCGGCGAAGCAGTCTGCCCAAATCGGACGGTCCTGACCAGGGCGGAACGGCCGGTGCCGGATGAAAGTTTCGGTAACGTTCGCCCACCCCGCGTCGATCTGTGCATTAGGTGCCGAGGGGGACGAATGGAACTGCAGCTCGTCGTGCTCACGCTCGCCGTCGTGCTCTTGCTGATCGCCGGCACTGTCTTCGCGGCCTGGCGCTCGGAGCGGGTGGACCGCGACGACGAACCGCCTCCCCGCGACGGCTGACCGATCGGTCGGCGAGCACTCGGCCATCTGGCCGATCCCGGTCGCAATGCCTCCGGCTGTTCGACCGAAGTGCCGCGGCGGCACGATCAATAGCGTTCTCGGCATGACGAACGCACAGGTCACCGCCCTGCAGTACGGGTTCATCGGGTTCCTCGCCGGATGGGCGACGATCCTGGTTCCGCAGCTCGTGCTCCAGGTCGCCCGCTACGGCCACGTGCGGCTGCGCGGCCTGGTGACCACGGCGGCGGTCGTCTTCTACGCGTGCATGGCGCTGGCGGTCGTCTTCCTGCCGCTGCCCGGCCCGAACAGCAGGCGGCTGGAGCAGACCGTGCAGCTGGAGCCGTTCCAGTGGATCGCGGACATCCACACCGAGCTGGTGAAACACGGTCTGTCGGCGGCGGACTGGTTCACCACCCAGACGTTCCAGCAGGCCGCGATGAACGTGCTCTTGTTCGTCCCGCTCGGGTTCTTCGCCCGAGTGCTGTGGCGGCGTGGCTTGGTGGGCGCGCTGGCGATCGGCTTCGCGGCCTCACTGGCCGTCGAGATCACCCAGCTCACGGCGAACTTCGGGACCGCGCCGTTCGTCTACCGGATTTTCGACGTCGACGACCTCATGACCAACACCTTCGGCTCCGGTCTCGGCTGGCTGGCCGGCGCGCTGCTGCTCGCGCTCCGGCCGATCTCTTCAACCCTCCGCGTGGAGCCTGCCCGGAGCGAGCGGATCGACCTCGCCAAGACGCGCTAACCGGGCTCGTCTCGCGATCGCGGCTTGGCGCGCCGCGCGGCGGTCTTCCAGGATCACGATCAACGAGGCGATGGCGATGATCAGTGCTACCAGGCCGAGCACTAGCCACAGTTGCATGTGCTCTCCTCATCGACGCCGTTGTGCGAGAGATCACACAGGCTACCGAGCGGGGCGCCGGGTTGGCTACCCCGCGTTCGAAGGTCGTGCGGAGAACCAGTCCCGGTCAGCGGTGACCCAGCGCCCGAACCTCAGCCCGGCTTGTTCGAGTGCGGGTTCGAGGGGGAAGTTTTCGCAGGTGAACGACTGTTTCCAGGTCCGGTCGCCGAGGGCGTAAGCGACAGTGGCGGAGAGCCGGTCGCCGTCCCGGCGGACGCCTTCCAGCGCGATACGCACCTCGCCCAGCCGGCCGCCCGAGCCGTCGGCGACCTGGTCGAACCAGGCGGGCGGATGCCATTCGACCAGCAGTTGCCCGTCCGGGGTCAGCTGTCGCCGCCCTGCCGCCAGCAGCGCGTGCCGATCCGGCCCGTTGACCAAGTGGCTGCCGAGCACGACGACCGGGAATCGCCGGTCCAGCCGAAGCTCATCGATTCGCGCGCAGACGGTCTCCGCACCGCCGACGTGCGCGAGCATCTCCGCTGATTCGTCGACCGCGACCACCGGATGTCCGAGCGCGAGCAGTGGATGCGTCACGCGGCCTGTTCCGCAGCCGAGCTCAAGCACCGCGGCACCCGCCGGGATCGCACCGTGAATCACCTCCGGCTCGCCAGCGGCGGGCAGCTCCAGGTAGAGGTCGACCGGGCAGCCGTCAGGCGTCACGTTCATCCCGCCCAGTGTGCCGGGAAACTGGACCCATGCCCGCCAAACCCACCAAGGCCGAACAAGCCGCCGCGCACGGGACCATCATCCCGGATGTCCTGGCCCCCAACCTGAACGTGCTGTTCTGCGGCATCAACCCCGGCCTCTACTCAGGCGCGCTCGGCCTGCACTTGGCCCGTCCCGGCAATCGCTTCTGGCCCGCTCTGCACGCCAGCGGCTTCACCCCGCGCCTGCTGGACCCGAGCGAACAGGACGAACTCCTCGACCTCGGCCTCGGCATCACCAACGTCGTAGCCAGGACCACCGCCCGCGCCGACGAGCTGACCGACGACGAACTCCGCGAGGGCGGGCAGATCCTGACCGGGAAGGTCGAGAAGTACCGACCGCGCTGGCTGGCAGTGGTGGGAATCACCGCCTACCGTGTCGCGTTCGGCGAACGGCGGGCCGCGGTCGGGCCGCAAGAACGGACAATAGGGACAACTCGGGTCTGGCTGTTGCCCAATCCGAGCGGCCTGAACGCCCATTGGACCCCGAAAACGCTCGCCGGGGAGTTCGGTCGGCTGCGCGCACAGGCGGTCATCGGAGATTCACCCGAGCGGTTAAACCCTCAGTAGAGCTAACCCAGTCGGGCGGACCCTCGCTGCGCCGTCCGCCCGCATTTCGGGGCCACTTTTCTACTCAGAGTTTGCTGCGACCAGCCGTTACGGCCATGAGGGGGAAACCGCGTCACAGGCCGGTCCCGGCGGAGTCGAACCAGGGACGAGGTGTCGTTCCCGGCCGGTTCCGGCAGGGGGGACCGCGGGCACGCCGAGGGGGCGTGCCGGTCACCGGGAGCGACCATTGAGGACGGAGGCCCGAGATGCGTGGCATCGAGCCCCACCGAACGCCCATGTCGGCCGGTCAGCCAGCCGGCGGTCGAAGCCTGGGAGTCGCGGTCGTCGACCCGATCCCGATTTTCCGCGAGGGCATCGCGGCGATGGTGCACCGCACGCTGGGCCTGCACTGGTCCGGCCAGGCGGCGAGCCACCACGCGGCGATGCAGTTGTGCGAGCAGGTCCGTCCGGACGTCGTGATCCTCGACTCCGCGCTCGACCCCAACTGCCATCTCGCGAAACTGCTCAACGCGGGCGACCCGGCGCTCGTGCTGGTCACCCTCGTGCGCGACACCAACCGCACCCAGCAGTACCTCGCCGCCGCCATCGGGGCGGGTGCGCACGCCATCGTTCCGCGCGCGGTCGATTCCCGGCGGCTCGCCGAGGCGGTCCGGCGCGCGCACCACGACCGGCGCTACATCGACCCGGCGTTGTCCGCGCTCACCGCACGGCCCAAGCGCGAGCCGTCGCCAAGAGCCGCTCCGGCGGACGGTCACCTCGTGCAGCCGAAGAGCGCCATGCCGCTTTCCCGGCGCGAGTACCAGGTTCTGCAGCTCGTCGCCGAAGGGCTGGAGAACTCGGGGATCGCGAAGCTGCTCTTCCTGTCCGTGGAAACGGTGCGGACCCACGTGAAGAGCATTCTCCGCAAGCTTTCCGCCCGCGACCGGACACACGCGGTGACCATCGCGTTCCGCAGCGGCATTCTGGTCCCTCAGCTTGACGACAGCGCCGTCCCCCCGGCTGTGCAGGAGGTCGTGGCGCGCAGCACCCGGTGAGCCCGGCTCCCTGGTCGACCCGTCATTCCGAGCGAATATCCACCCCTGGAAGGGCGGATTCGCTTGCTCTGGTTACTGGTAGGTAATATCCTGATGTTACCGGCGAGTAAGGGAACCAGCGCCCGGCCGGAAAGCCGAACACGACACGGAGTGACGACATGGGCCACTACAAGAGCAACGTCCGAGACCTGGAGTTCAACCTCTTCGAGGTACTCGGCGTGCAGGAACGGCTCGGGAAGGGCGTGCTCGCCGAATCGGACGAGGAGACCGCCCGCGGCGTGCTGTCGGAGCTGAACAACCTCGCCACCGGCCCGCTCGCCGAGTCCTACGCCGACGCGGACCGCAACCCGCCGGTGTATGACCCCAAGACGTTCAGCGTGACGATCCCCGACTCGTTCAAGAAGAGCTACAAAGCGCTCGTCGACGGCGAATGGTGGCGGCTCGGCCTCACCAACTCCCTCGGCGGCTTCGGCCTGCCCCCGACGGTGCAGTGGGCCGCGGCCGAGCTGATCCTCGGCGCGAACGCCCCGCTGTTCATGTACCTGGCGGGTCCGAACTTCGCCATGATCGTGGACAAGAACGGCACCGAAGAGCAGAAGCACTGGGCTCAGCTGATGATCGACCGCGGCTGGGGAGCCACCATGGTGCTCACCGAGCCGGACGCCGGTTCGGACGTCGGCGCGGGCCGCACCAAGGCGGTCAAGCAGGAGGACGGCTCCTGGCACATCGACGGCGTGAAGCGGTTCATCACCTCGGCCGAGAACGACATGGTCGAGAACATCATGCACTTGGTGCTGGCCCGTCCCGAGGGCCCCGGCATCGAGACCAAGCCGGGCACCAAGGGCCTGTCGCTGTTCCTGGTGCCGAAGTTCCACTTCGATTCCCAGACCGGCGACCTCGGCGAGCGCAACGGCGCCTTCGTCACCAACATCGAGCACAAGATGGGCATCAAGGTGTCCACCACGTGCGAGCTGACCTTCGGCCAGCACGGCACCCCGGCCAAGGGCTGGCTGCTCGGCGAGGTGCACGACGGCATCGCGCAGATGTTCCAGGTCATCGAGTACGCCCGGATGATGGTCGGCACCAAGGCGATCGCCACGCTGTCCACCGGTTACCTGAACGCGCTGGAGTACGCCAAGGAGCGCGTGCAGGGCGCTGACCTGCCGAACATGCTGAACAAGGCCGCGCCGCGCGTCACCATCACGCACCACCCCGACGTGCGTCGTTCGCTGATGCTGCAGAAGGCGTACGCCGAGGGCCTGCGCGCGGTCTACCTGTACACCGCGTCGTTCCAGGACCAGCTGTGGACCGGTGAGGGTGATGAAGCCGCCCTGAAGCTGGCGCACAGCGTCAACGACCTGCTGCTGCCGATCGTCAAGGGCGTAGGCTCCGAGCGCGCCACCGAGCAGCTCGTGCAGTCGCTGCAGACGCTGGGCGGTTCCGGCTTCCTCCAGGACTACCCGATCGAGCAGTACATCCGCGACGCGAAGATCGACTCGCTGTACGAGGGCACCACGGCGATCCAGTCGCTGGACTTCTTCTTCCGCAAGATCGTCCGCGACAAGGGCCAGGCGCTCGCGTTCGTCGCGGGCGAGATCACGAAGTTCATCGAGTCCGAGGCTGGCAACGGCAGGCTCAAGAACGAGCGCGCGCTGCTCAAACAGGCGCTTGAGGACACCCAGGGCATGCTGGGCTCGCTCATCGGCTATCTGACCTCGTCGCAGGAAGACCCGCAGAACATCAACAAGGTCGGCCAGCACACCGTGCGGCTGCTGATGTCGGTCGGCGACCTGCTGGTCGGCTGGAAGCTGCTGCAGGGCGCCGAGGTCGCGCTGGCCAAGCTCGACAACGGCGCGTCGGCCAAGGACAAGCCGTTCTACGAGGGCAAGCTGGCGGTGGCGTCGTTCTTCGCGAAGAGCGTGCTGCCGGAGCTGACCTCGCGCCGCGCCATCGTGGAGGCCGCGGACAACGCGCTGATGGAGATCGACGAAGCCGCGTTCTGATCGCACTGGCTGGAAAAATGCCCCGCTCCGCACCCGGACCGGGGCATTTTTCGTGCTTCCGGTGGCGGTGGTTCCGGGCGAGCGGTAAGCCGGGTTTAACCTCCCGGGTTCCGGGCTAAACCGGACGAGCCCGGTTCTCTCGGCAGAAGGAGTTCGGCATGGCGGTTTCCGGCATCATCAGCGCGATCGTGATCGGTCTGATTCTCGGCCTGCTCGGCAAGCTGGTCGCACCTGGCAAGCAGTCGATCCCGATCTGGCTGACGATCATCGTGGGCATCGTCGCCGCGTTCGTCGGCACCGCGATCGCTCGTGGGATCGGGTACGCCGACACGAAGGGCATCGACTGGCTGGAGATCATCACCCAGGTCGTACTGGCCGCGATCGGCGTGAGCCTCGCCGCGAGCCTGTACGGCAAGCGGAAGGTCAAGGGCTAGTTCAGTCGTCGAGTTCGGGTTCGAGGAGGCTCATCAGGTACATGTCGTGGTACTGGCCGTCAGGCCCGCGATGGCATTCGCGATGCCTGCCGTCCTCCACGAACCCGACCTTGCGGTAGACGTGCCGGGCGCGCTCGTTCTCGGCGACCACCCAGAGCGCGATCAGGTGCAGCCGCATCACGTTGAACCCGTAGCGGCACATGAGTTTCAACGCCTCGGTGCCGTACCCGCCGTCCCAGTGGTCGGTCTCGCCGAGGTAGATGTCCAACTCGGCGCGGCCGATCTCTGGGCGGGCGTCGCGCAGGTCGACGACGCCGATCAGCTTGCCGGCCTCGATCGATTCGATGCCGAGCACGACGTTCTCGTAGGTATTCACCGGGCGTTCCTCGCCTCGCTTGCGCAATTGGGCGAGTGAACGCGGGTAATCGCCGGTCATGTACCGGCCGACCTCGGGGTCGTGGATCCAGCGGTAAATCGATTCGGCGTCCGAAGGTTCGATCGCCCGCAGCCGGACCAGCTTCCCCGTGAGCATCCGCGCTCCCCCTCATTCTCGTTTCAGCACAAGGAAATCCGTGACGCCGACCAGTCCGAGGAACTGCCGCACCCCGGGCGGCATCGGCCGGCGCGATTCATCATGCACGAGTTCCGGATCGCGCACGCGGTATTTACGGCCGCGCGTGATCACCTCCGCCTCGCCCGCGGCGCGGACGTTGCGGACCCAGTCCGCGTCCGGTCCGTAGGTGAGCGCGACGACGAATCCGTCGTCGGTGCGGAAGACGTTGAGCGGGGTGCGGAATTCGCGGCCGGACTTGCGGCCGCGGTGCACGATCACCCCGAATCCGGGCAGCTTGTCGGCGAAAGGTTTCGTGACCCGGTTGGTGACCACGCGGTTGAACCGGGCGAGACGTTCGGGCAGCACCATGCCGCCGAGCCTAATCCAACGAACGTGGAATTTCCTGCCGGAGACGCGCTGTGCGCCTGCGCGGGCCGGTCTGGTGGGATGGGCCCGCAGGTGGACACGAGGTGGGGAGCGGGATGTCGCAAGACTGGCCGATGGGGCAGGAACCGCACGCGGCGGTGCTCGTCGCGCGAGGCCTGATCGAGCATCCGGAGCAGCTGGATCACGTGCTGCTCGACGACGAAGAAGGCTGGTTCGTCAGCGACGGCACGGAGTTCGGCGAGGATCCGGAGCTGGACGAGGAGCAGTTCGCCACGATGTGCCTCCATGACGTTGTGGAGCTGATGCCGCAGCTGTCGGCGCTGGGCGAACTGCCTGCCGGGATGGGCGCGGAGTGGAACGCCGACAACGCGTCCTGGGTGCTGATTTCGCCGCTCGTGCCGAGCGATGACGACGAAGCCCGCGCGTACCGGGAGGCTCGCGCCGCCGCTTGGCCGCACGCCGGGTCGCCGATGGACGAGGTGAACCTCAGCCTGGGGTTGATGGAGATCGGCACCGCGGCGGACGCGCCTGCGCGCGGCGTGCGTTACGTCAGCCGGGAAGAAGACGGCACGTGGATGTTCGTCGGCTTCGAGGTGCCGGATCCCGACGAGCAGACCGAGGTCGAGGTTGACACGCTGGAGCTCGGGCACGTGGCCCAGCTGTACCCGGACGTCGTCGAGCTGCTGGACGCGGAACCGGGCGAAGTGTTCTTCCGCGAGGCTCCGGATGCCGAGTGGCTGCACGTAATCGACGACGGGGAGTGAACATGTCCGAGGAATGGCCGCTGCGACAGGACCCGGAATCCCCGGTGATCATCGCGCACGACCTGGTGGACCATCCGGAGAAACTGGCCTTCGTCGTCCTCGACGATGACGACGACTGGTTCATCAGCGACGGTGCCGAGTTCGAAGAGGACATGGAGGTCAACCGCCAGCTGTTCGGCGCGACGGCCCTGCGCGAGGCGGTGACCCTGCTGCCGCACCTGGTCGCGCTGGCCGACGTGCCGCCGGGGATGGCCGCGGACTGGGATCCAGACCGCCGCACCTGGCTGCTCAGCTCGGTGTCGGATTCCGATGACCTCGACGAGGATTTCGTGCATCGGGAGGCCCGGATCGCCGCCTGGACGCACCCCGGCTCGCCGCTGGAAGAAGTCCAGCTGAGCACCGGCTTGACCGAGATCGGAACGACCGCCGGCGCACCGGCGCGGGCAGTGCGCCAGGTCGTTCGCGAGCAGGACGGCACCTGGCTGTTCGTCGGCTTCGAGGTCCCCGAAGCGGAGGATTTCGAGGTGGAGGGCCTGGAACTGGAACACGTCGTGCAGCTGTACCCGGACGTCGTGCCGACCCTGCTCGCCGCGCCGGGCCAGGTGTTCGACCGGGCGGAACCGGGCGCGCCGTGGGAATTGGTGGAAGGCTGAAGTCCTTTGTGGACTGTCTGAAATCGCAGACGCTTTCCGGTAGTCGTTGGTTGGGCGGCCCCGGCCGGATCAGTTCTACTGTGCCGACTCGCTCGCACGCCGCGGGCCGCTTCGGGAGGTTCCGTCGATGACGACGAAGTCCGGGGACGGTTTGAGCCGCCGGTTGACCGGCAGGCACATCCGGTTCATCGCCCTTGGTTCGGCGATCGGCACCGGATTGTTCTACGGCTCCTCGGACACGATCGCCAAGGCCGGGCCGTCGGTTCTGCTCGCGTACCTCATCGGCGGCGCGGCGATTTTCTTCGTCCTGCGTGCACTGGGCGAGATGGCCGTCAACGATCCCGCGCCCGGTTCTTTCGGCGAATACGCGCGGAAACACCTGGGCCCGCTGGCAGGCTTCCTGACCGGCTGGACCTACGCGTTCGAGATGGTGATCGTCTGCGTCGCCGATGTCACGGCTTTGGCTGTGTACATGGGATTCTGGTTTCCCGATGTGCCACGCTGGATCTGGGTGGTGCTGACGATCCTGGTCATCGCCGCCGCGAACCTGGTGAGCGTACGGGTTTACGGTGAGCTGGAGTTTTGGTTCACCCTGGTCAAGGTCGTCGCCATCGTCGCGATGATCCTCGGCGGCGCGGCGATCCTGATCTTCGGCCTCGGCGGTGCCTCCGGCAGCGCCGCCACCCTGTGGTCCCACGGCGGCTGGTTCCCCAACGGCCTCAGCGGTTTCATCGCTTCGTTCGCCTTGGTGATGTTCGCGTTCGGCGGCACGGAAATCTTGGGCCTCACCGCCGCCGAATCCGAGGACCCGCGCACCGCCATGCCCAAGGCGGTCAACACGGTCCCGGTTCGCGTTCTGCTTTTCTACGTGGCGACCCTGGCGATCATCATGATGCTGAACCCGTGGAACACGATCAGCACGTCCGGAAGCCCCTTCGTCCAAATCTTCGCTGGTCTTGGATTGCACTCCGCCGCAACGGTTTTGAACATCGTCGTGGTCACCGCCGCGTTGTCCGCCATCAACAGCGACATCTTCGGCGCCGGACGGATGATCTACGGCCTGGCCCGGCGCGGCCAGGCCCCCGCGATCATGGCCCGGGTCACGCGTAATGGCATCCCGTGGATGACCGTCCTGGTCGTTGCCGCGGCGCTGAGTCTGGCTGTTGTCCTGAACTATCTGCTGCCGGACAGCGCTTTCCTGCTGATCGCGTCGGTGGGCACGTTCGCGACGGTGTGGGTGTGGTTCATGATCCTGCTTACCCACTACCGGTCCCGGCGCGGGAAGTCCGCCGCCGATCTGGCGTTCCCGGTGCCGTTCTGGCCGGTGGGCCAGGTTCTGACGATGGTGTTCATGGTGTTCGTCTTCGTGGTGATGGCCTTCGCCGAGGACACTCGCCTGGCGCTGCTGGTCGGAGTGGTGTGGCTGGCGGTGCTGTGCGCGTTGTACTGGTTCCACCGCCGGTCGGCCAAACCCGCGGCGAACGCTTTCGCGGATGTGGGCCCGTGAGCAGCGGACATCGAGCTGGCCCGGTCGCGGAGCCAGCGCCGCGGCTTGCCGCCTGATCGGTCGCCTCCTAGTATCTTAAAAACTTACGCTAAGATATTAGGAGGCGAGATGGAGCGGCTGCCTGCACTGGCCTTGGCCGACCGGGCGCGTGTCCTGCCGGGCATCCCGATGCCCGGGGTGCCCGCGCTGCCGATGCCCGAACACGTGCTCGACGCCGTGCGCCACGCCGCCGGGCGGGTGAGGCCGCGCCAGTCGTGGGGGACGCCCGAACTGCGCCGGGCCATCGCGGAGCACCTGGGCGGGCAATCCGGTCTGGCAGTCGACCCGGACCGCGAACTGCTGGTCACGCACGGCGCGCAGCAAGGGATGAGCGTCGTGCTGCGCGCCCTGCTCGCGACCGGGGATGAGGTGCTGGTGCCCGCCCCGACGTATTTCTTCGATGGCATGGTGCGCATGGCCGGAGCCCGTCCGGTCTACGTGCCGGGACGGCCGGAGCACGGGTGGGCCACCGACGTCGACGGCCTCCGCGGCGCGGTCACCCCGGCGACAAGGGCGATCCTGCTGTGCAACCCCAACAACCCGACTGGACACACGCCCTCGCGGGACGAGCTGTCGGCCGTGCTCGCGCTGGCTTCCGAGCACGGGCTGCTGGTGCTCGCCGACGAGTCCTACGCCCGGTATGTCCACAGCGGACCTGGATATGCGCCCCAGCAGCTGCTGCGCGGCGAATGGCCCGAGCTGGTGACGGTGACCAGCCTGAGCAAGAACTACGCGTTCACGCAGTGGCGCATTGGCTACGTGCACGCTCCGGCCCACTTGGCCGAGCGCGTGCACCGGGCGTTCGAGTGGGATGCGATCAACGTCGGCGACGTGCCCCAGGCGGCGGCGTGTGCGGTGCTCTCCGGGCCGCAGGACTGGCTCGACGTCGTCTTCGCCTCTTTCCGGCAACGGCGGGATCAGCTGTGCGCCGCGCTCGACGCGGCGGGACTGCCGGTGGTGCGGCCGGATTCGGGGATTTTCGTGTTCCCGGACCTGTCCGTGCTCGGGAGGCGGGGGCGGGATCTCGAAGACCTGCTGCTGCGTGCGGGAATCCCCGGCGTCGCTGGGGATGCGTTCCAGGGGCCGGGCACGCATGCTCGGCTGCTCTACGGCGGTGCCGAGGCGGACCTCGCCGAGGCGGGGAAACGGCTCGCCGCGCTGGCGGGCTGAGCGCGGCGGGTCAGGGGACCGCGATCTCGGCGTCGGTGATCGACCGGCTCGCGGCCAGCGCGCCGATGGTCTCCCGGCGTGCCGACGTGGTCCGCCGCCGCATCGCGGCGCGGGCCGCGTCGGGGTCTCGCGCGGCGATGGCGTCCACGACAGCCTGGCGCTCCCGCAGTCGTTCCGGCGGCATCGAGGGGTCGAGCCGGATGCTCAGCCTGGAGATCCGCTCGATCTCGTCGAGCACGCCGATCGACGCCGCGGCAAGGCGGTGGTTGCCGGAGCCGTTCGCGATGATCGATTCGAACTCGTAGTTCGCGCGGAACCGCTCCTCGAAGTGCGGGCCGCCGAGCTGGTCCTCGTCGGTGTCGATGGCCAGCTCCGCCAGCCGGGCGCCGTCGGCCGCCGGCAGCCCTCGCTCCGCACACAGCGCGGCCGCCTGCGACTGGAGCAGTGCGCGCATGTCGCAGAGGTCGGTCGCGTCTCCGAGTGTGACCGGGGAGACGACGTAGCCGGCGCGGGGCAGCGGCCGCACCAGGCCGTCGCGGTGCAATCGCGCGAGTGCCTCGCGCACGGGGGTCTTGCTCAGCCCGAACGCGGTGGCGACCTCCAGCTCCGTGAACGTCGCGCCCGGTGCCCGGTGCAGCTCGATGATCTCCCGCTTGAGCCGCCGGTAGGCGTTCTCCATCAGGCTGCCCGCTGGCGGGTGCTCGCGGATCAGGTCGGGCTCGTAACGCACCTGCTGCTCCCTTGGTCCGGCGGTCGTTGAAACGGTACACCGGGCGAAAAATATCTTAGAGACGTCTTGCTAATATCTTAGCGGATTCCTACTCTGCATCCAGATGTTGGACAGGGCGAAGGAGACCGCAGTGCTTCCCAGTTCCGATCCTCGTTCCGGCTGGCGCGTCGGCGCCGACATCGGGGGCACGTTCACCGACGTGATCGCGCTCGGCCCAGCCGGACAGGTGGTGCCGATGAAGGTCCTGTCCACCCCGCCCGATTTCGGGACCGGCGTGGTCACGGCGACCACTGGCGTGCTAGCGGAGGCCGGTGCCGCTCCGGACGCGGTCACCGCGATGCTGCACGGCACCACCGTTGCCACCAACGCGATCCTCGAGGCCGCCGGAGCGCGCACTGCCGTGGTCACCACACTGGGCTTCCGGGACGTGCTGGAACTGGGCCGGCTGCGCCGCCCGGTGCTCTACGACTTGTCGTGGGTCAAGCCAGTCCCGCTCGCCGCGCGTCGCGACCGGCACGAACTCGCGCAGCGCATCACCGCGGACGGCCGCCTGGACCCGGCCGCGGATGAGGCCGAGGTCCGCGCGCTGGCCTCCCGGCTGCGCGCGGACGGCATCGAGGCGGTCGCGGTGTGCCTGCTCAACTCCTACGTCCGTCCCGACGAGGAGCGGCGCGTCGCCGAGTCGCTGCGTGCGGAGCTGCCTGGGGTCTACGTGACCGCTTCGGTCGACATTTCCCCGCAGCCGCACGAGTTCGAGCGCACCAGCACCGCCGCCGTCAACGCGTACGTCGGGCCGGCCGTGCACGGCTATCTCACCCGGCTCGAAGCAGGACTGCGCGCGGAGGGCGTGCACGCGCCGCTGATGGTCATGCAGTCCAGCGGCGGTTTGCTCGACGCGGAGTCGGTGTCGCACCGGCCCGTGCAGATCATCGAGTCCGGCCCGGCCGCGGGCGTCACCGCGGTCCGGCGGCTCGCGCACCTGCTCGGCCTGCCGTCGGTGGTCGCGTTCGACATGGGCGGCACGACCGCGAAGGCGTCGCTGATCGAGCACGGCGAGCCGTTCGTCTCGGCGGACTACGAGGTCGGCGGCGGGATGAACGTCGCACGGGGCTTGGGTTCCGGCGCGGGCTACCCGGTGCGGACGCCGTCGATCGATATCGCCGAGGTCGGTTCCGGCGGTGGCAGCGTCATCGCTGTCGACGAGGCAGGCGCGTTGCACGTCGGTCCGGCGAGCGCCGGTTCGCGGCCCGGGCCCGCCTGCTATGGCAACGGCGGCGAACTGCCCACGCTCACCGACGCCAACGTGTCCCTTGGTTACCTCAGCCCGGACGCGTTGGCGGGCGGGCGCGTCGCCGTCCACCCCGACCTCGCCGCCAAGGCCCTCACCACCGTCGCCGAGCAGCTGAAGCGCGAACCCCTGGACACCGCGCGCGGGGCGTACGAGGTCGCCGTGTCGAACATGACCACGGCGGTCAAAGCGGTCACCAGCGAACGCGGTCGCGATCCCCGCGACGCGACCATGGTCGCCTTCGGCGGTGCCGGACCGCTCTATGCCGCCGAACTCGCCCGGGAACTGGGCATCGCCACCGTCTTGGTCCCCGCGCATCCCGGGCTGTTCAGCAGCCTCGGCCTCCTCGTCGCGGACACGGAGCTGCACGAGATCGCCCCGTACCGCGAGGAGCTGGCGGACATCGACGCACTGGCGACGGAATTCGCCGCGCTCACCGCGAAGGTGACCGCGGAGCTGGGCGAGAACGCCGTGCTCGAACGGTTGCTCGACCTGCGCTATCGCGGCCAGCGTTTCGAACTGCGCATCCGCCTGGACGACGGCGACCTCACCGAAGACCTCCTCGCCGCGGCGCGGGCGCGGTTTCACGCCGAACACCAGCGCACCTACGGCCGCGCCGGCGGCGACGACCTGGTCGAGCTGGTCAACCTTCGCGTGCGTGGCGTGGTGCCCAGCACCGTGCCACTGGAGGATGTCTTGCGCCCGGCCCCGGATGACGATCGGACGCCGTCGACCCGCGAATGCCGGTTCGCCGCCATGACCCGCACCCCTGTGCTGCGGCGCGCGGATCTGGGAGCCGAGCCGGTCGAGGGCCCGGTCATCGTCGAGGACATGGACGCCACCACTCTCGTGCCGCCCGGTGCCCGCGTGCACCGGGACCAGTTCTGCAACATCGTGATCACCTGGAGTGCCGCATGATCCGCGACGCCGTCACCTTCGAGGTCTTCCGCAACTCCGTCACCGGCATCGCCGACGAAATGGCGATCACCATCGTGCGCACCGCGCACTCGCAGATCGTCGCGTCCAGCATGGACTTCTCGGCCGCGCTGTGCGATATCCGCGGCCGCGTGATCGCGCAGGCCAACACGTGTCCGGTGCACCTGGGATCGGTTCCGGACGCGATGGCCGCGATGCTCGCCGAGTTCGGCGACGACCTCCGGCCCGGCGACCTCTACCTGCTCAACGACCCGTCGCGCGGCGGGATGCACCTGCCGGACATCTTCGCCGTCGCCCCGGTTTTCGCGGGCCAGGACCTGCTGGGCTTCTCGGTGACCGTGGTCAACCACGCGGACGTCGGCGGCTGGGTGGCCGGGTCGATGGGTGTGCAGTCCACGAGCATCTTCGCCGAGGGAGTGCAGATCCCGCCGTCGCGGCTGATCGACGGCGGGCAGCTGAACACTGCTTTTCTCAACCTCATCCTGCGTAACGTCCGGGAACCGGAGTTGCTGCGCGGCGACCTCGATTCCCAGCTCGCCGCGTGCCACGCCGGTGCCGAGGGGATGCGCGCGCTCGCCGCCCGCCACGGCGCCGACGGACTCGCGGAGCTGACCGACGAATTGCTCGACTATTCGGAAACCTTGCTGCGTGCCGCGCTCGCCGAGGCCGTACCCGGCAGCTACGAGTTCACCGACCACATCGACGACGACGGCCTCGGCTCCGGCCCGATCCCGTTCCGCGTCAAAGTCACGTTGTCCGGCACCGGGATCGAACTGGACTTCAGCGGCTCCTCGCCGCAGGTCGCGTCCGCGCTCAACGCGACCGCGTCCTTCACCCGCTCAGCCTCCTATGCCGCGGTACAGGGCGCGCTCGCTCGCGACATCCCGGCCAACAGCGGGTTCTACCGGCCGTTCACGTTCGTCATTCCGGAAGCGTCCATTCTGGACGGACGGCGGCCGTCCGCCCGCGGTGCGCGCGGCCTGGTCGCGTACCGGATCATCGACGCCGTGCTCGGCGCCCTCGCCCCGGTTTTCCCGGATCGCGTGCCCGCCGCGGGCGACGGCGGTCCGGACTCCGTCGCGGTCGGGGTCACCGACTCGGACGGGAACTCCGTGGTGCTGTGGGACATCCTGTGCGGAGCGTGGGGCGCCCGGCCGGACCGCGACGGTGTGGACGCGATCAGCCCGCTCGGTGCCAACCTGGCCAACACGCCGGTGGAGGAACTGGAACGCGCGGGCCATATCCGCATCGACGGCTACGGCTTCCTGCCCGACACCGGCGGTGCCGGGAGGTTCCGGGGCGGCCTGGCGACCTTCCGCGACATGACGGTCCTCGCTCCGGAAGCGAGCGTGCAGATCCGTTCCGACCGGCGGAAATTCCTGCCCTACGGCCTCGACGGCGGAGCCGCGGGCACGCCGTCGCTCAACATCGTCGATCCTGGCGGACCCGGCGAACGCCTGCTGGAATCCAAACCGTATCTCGTGCTGACCGCGGGTACCCGGCACCGGCACGTGACCGCGGGCGGCGGCGGGCACGGCGACCCGTTCACCCGGGAGCCGCGTCGCGTCCTCGACGACGTGCGGGAAGAGAAGGTGACCAGAGCGGGCGCGGCCCGCGATTACGGCGTCGTCGTCACCGCGGACGGCGTGCTCGACCACAACGCCACGGCCGCCTTGCGCGCTCGCTGATCCCCGTCATCCGGAAAGGACTGTCCAGAAAGGACTCCTTCATGAAACCGGTCGTCACCACCACCGCGGTGTCCGCGCGCACCTGGCGCAAAGTCGGCCTGCGGATCATCCCGCTCATCGGCGTCGCATACGTCATGAGTTACGTCGACCGCGCGAATCTCGGCTACATCGCGGGTCCGATGTCGCGCGATCTGCACCTCGACAGCGGGCAGCTCGGTCTCGCCGCGGGGCTGTTCTTCATCGGCTACGTCATCGTCGAGGTGCCGAGCAACCTCGCGCTGCGACGGTTCGGCGCGCGCAAGTGGATCACCCGGATCATGCTCACCTGGGGCCTGGTCACCGGAGCCACGGCGGCGGTCGGCTCGGCAGGTTCGCTGTACGCGGCGCGGTTGCTGCTCGGGTTCGCGGAGGCCGGGCTGGCGGCCGGGATCCTGCTGTATCTGACCTACTGGTTCCCGCGGCGGCAGCGATCCTGGGCGCTGACCGGATTCTTCCTGATGATTCCGGTGTCTTCGATCGTCGGTTCTCCGCTCGCGGCGGCGCTGCTGGAGTGGGGGCGGCACCTGTTCGGCATCGCGGGCTGGCGCTCGCTGTTCCTCGTCGAAGGCGCGGTCACCATTCTCATCGGCGTGCTGATCTTCGCCTTCCTGCCCGACCGGCCCGCCGACGCGCGCTGGCTCGGCGAAGCGGAAAAGGCGGCGCTGGAAGAAACCCTGGCCGCGGAGACCGACGAGCAGCGCGGGCACGGTGCGCTGACCGGACTGCGCCAGGCGCTGACCAGCGGCCGGGTGTGGGCGCTCGCGACGGCGTTCTTCGCGATCGTGTTCGGGTTGTACCCGCTCGCGTTCTTCCTGCCGACGATGATCGCCACGATCACGCACGGCGTCGGCGGTGCGGCGGAGATCGGGAGCGTGCTGCTGTCCGGCATCCCCTACGTGGTCGCGGCGCTCGCGATGCTGGCCTGGGTACGCTTCGCGGGCCGCCGATCCGCCGTCACGGCCACCGCGGTGCCGATGGCAGTCGGCGCGGCCGGGTTGCTGCTCGCGACGTTCGCGGGAAACGGCGCGTTGTTCATCGTGGCGGTCTGCCTGAGCGTGGCCGGGATCTACACCGCGATGCCGCAGTTCTGGCGCATCCCGGCGATCGGCCTGACCGGCACCGCGGCGGCGTCGGGGATCGCGTTGATCAACTCGGTCAGCAACCTCAGCGGATTCGTCGGCCCGTACTTCACCGGCGCGATCAAAACCGCGACCGGGAGCTTCACCTTCGCCCTGCTGGCGATCGCCGCGATCATGGTCGCCGGTCTCGCCGTGCTGCTGACAGCAGGCCGCCGGATGGAGCGCCTCGACGGCCACCTGATCCCGTGAAGACGGGGTGACCTCCAGCACGGCACCACCGTCGGCTCGCTCGCGGGTTAATGGCACGACGGGAATCGCGGAGTGTCCAAGAGGAAAGCCCCAGGTCCTAAGTGGACATCCACTGACCTGGGGCTTTCGCAGGAGAGCGGATGACGGGAATCGAACCCGCGTATTCAGCTTGGGAAGCTGATGTTCTACCATTGAACTACATCCGCAGTGCTCCGCCAGCATACACAACCACGGCACTCCCCTGTCCAGCGGGCCACGCCTTGACGCTCCCCCGGCAAAGTGACAACACTTGTTGTCGACCCACGCTGCGGAGGTGCGCGATGGACGACCCCGAGATGTTCCGCCAAGGCGGGTTCCGGCTGGCAGCCCGGACCCGAGGCGCCACCGCCGACGAAACCCAGCTCAACCGGCTCCGCGGCTTCGCGCAGCAGGAAGACGCCCTTGCCGACGCGGTCGTCGAGTGGCTGCACCGGGAACCCCACCACCAGAGCCGAGTCGACCGGGCGCTGGCCGGGGACCAAGTCCCGCCGGAACTGGCCGCCTTCGTCGAGCAGGTCGAAGCCACCCCGTACTGGGTCGATCACCGGCGGCTCGTCAGCGGCGCGAAGGCGATCACGCGGGCCGGGCTGCTCGGGCTCTTCCCGCTTGGCGACATGTCGCTGATGGGTGGCTACCTGGCTTCACGTGCGACGAAATCCCTGGTCGGAACCGGGGAAATCGAGCACCGGGCACCGCGGCGGCTGGTCGAGACCGCGGCGTGGTGGATTGACGTCACCACGCCAGGGGCGCTAGAGAAGCACGGCACCGGTTATCAAGCCGCGCTGAGGATCCGGTTGGTGCACGCGCACGTCCGGCGCGCGATGAACAACCGGCCCGACTGGGATTACGAGCGGTGGGACCGGCCGGTCAATCAGGTCCAGACCGCGGGCACTCTTCTGCTCTTCTCGCTCGTCTACGTCTTCGGCACGCAGCTGCTCGGCCTCCGCTACACCGCCCGCGAGAAGGCCGACATCCTGCATCTTTGGCGCTACGTCGGCTGGCTGATGGGCGTCGCCGACGAACTGCTGCCCGCCGACGAGGACGACGCTTGGCGGTTGCTCTGGATGCTCGCCGCCACCGAGTTCATCCCCGACGACGACTCCAAACGGCTCGCCCGCGCCCTCGTCGATACGCACGCGGCGATCGGCGAGGGGCGCGGGGCCGCCGGCAAGGTGCTCGCGCAGGTGAACGTCGGCGTGCACTCCGCGATCAGCCGGCTCGTGCTCGGGCGGGACAACGCCGACTTTCTCGGGCTGCCGGACAACCCGGTCGCGCAGGCCGCGGTGCTCGCCGCCGCGGGGGTGAATTACGCGGCGGAGACGGTCCGGCAGCTCGTGCCCGGCGCGACTGCGCTGCAGGAAGCGCTCGGCGCGTTCGGGCGGCGGCGGTACCTCAAGCGGATGGACGCGGTGTTCGGACGGAGGGGTGCCCCGGCCGCGTTACCCGCCCGATAGGCTGCATCCGTGCTGCTCAGTGACCGTGACCTCCGCAAAGAGCTCGACGCCGACCGCCTCGGCATCGACCCCTTCGACCCTGCCATGGTCCAGCCGTCCAGCATCGACGTCCGGCTCGACCGGTACTTCCGGGTCTTCGACAACAGCAAATACACCCACATCGACCCGCAGCTGCAGCAGGACGAGCTGACCTCGCTGGTCGAAAAAGAGGGCGACGAGCCGTTCGTGCTGCACCCCGGCGAGTTCGTGCTCGGCTCCACGTTCGAGCAGGTCCGGCTCGCCGACGACCTCGCCGGACGGCTTGAGGGCAAATCCTCGCTTGGCCGCCTCGGGCTGCTCACCCACTCCACCGCGGGCTTCATCGACCCCGGCTTCTCCGGGCACATCACGCTCGAACTGTCGAACGTCGCGAACCTGCCGATCACGCTGTGGCCGGGGATGAAAATCGGCCAGCTGTGCATTTTCCGGCTGTCCAGCTCGGCGGAATTCCCGTACGGCTCCAGCGAGGCCGGCTCCCGCTACCAGGGGCAGCGCGGGCCGACGCCGAGCCGCGCGTACAAGAACTTTCATCGCGTCGACACCTGGCGCTGAGCCTCACGACACCGGGGCCGCCCAGTCGATCCGGTGCTCCCACATGAACCGGTTCGGGTCGTCGGTGGCGGGTTTGCGCATCGCGCGCGTGATGAAGAAGTCCCGAAGCACCCGGCCCACTGGTCCAGGGGCCTTGGCGTCGCCGTTGCGTTTGCCTTGGGCCACAACAGCTTCCACTCGCTCGCGGCGCAACGCCTCGAAGGTGGGCAACGCGGCTGCCGGGTTCGAGACGTCGCGCAGGCACATCGCGAGCGTCACCGCGTCCTCGATCGCCATCGCCGCACCCTGACCGGCCGCCGGTGACGTCGCGTGCGCGGCGTCGCCGATGAGGCCGATCCGGCCGCGCTGCCACACCGGGACCGTCGGGAAGTCGTACGTCGCCCAGGGTTCGTAGATGTTTTCGCTGGCCTCGATGATCGCGGTGGCCGGGGTGCGGTCCGGGCGGGCTAGGTCGAGCAGCCGCTTCCGCCAGCCGGGACCGCGCATCGCGGCAAGGTCGGATTCCGTCGGCTCGCTGGCGTGCGGCACGTTCGCGAACCACCAGACCGCACCGTCCGGGGCGAGCACGTGTGCGAAGAACGCCTTGCGGCCGAACGTCATGTGCAGGACGCCCGGCTCGTCGTCGAGGTCGAGTCCGCGCGCGAAACCGCCGGTGTTGAGCAGCGGTACGTATCGCGGCGACGGAGCGGAGGGATCCAGGATCCGGCGGACTGTCGACCGTAGCCCGTCCGCGCCGATCAGCAGGTCGCCGTGGGCTTTCGTGCCGTCGGCGAAGACCGCGGTGACACCGTCCGCCGTCTGCTGGGCGTCAGTCAGCCGCTTGCCGAACTCCGTGGGCACGCCGCGTCTGACCGCTTCGTCGCGCAACGCCACGTAGAGATCGGAGCGCAGGACGGTCTGGCTCACCGTGCCGTCCGGCAGCGCCCCGCCGAGCGGGAACTCGCTGAGCCTGCGGCCGTTGCCGAGCCCGAGAGTCATCCGCGGAGTGTCGAAACCCAGGTCTTTGACCAGCGGCTTCAGTCCTAACGGCGTCAGCGCGTCGAGACCGTTCACGGCGAGTGTCAGGAACGCGCCGACGCCCTCCGCGCTGCGGTCGTACGCCTCGTACAGGACCGGTTCGTGCCCCACCTCGTGCAGCGCGATCGCGGTGATCGCCCCCGCGATGCCCCCGCCCGCGATCAAAACTCGTGTCATGGTTCGCCCTTTCGAATATCTTGAAAAGTAATTCGTTCTATCGAACTAAATACTCCGCTAGACTCCGGGGCATGTCAAGCGAACGCGAGGATCTGGTCGCTGAGCTGCTGCTTCGTTCCCGCAAGCTGTCGACCGAGACGGTCATGTTCCATGCCGCCATCGCCGAGCAGAACGGGCTCTCGGCGGTCGAAAGCAAGGTCACCGACTACCTCGCCCGGCTCGGCCCGCTCACACCGAAGGAACTGGCCGAGTACGCCGGGCTCGCGCCCGCGTCGGTCACCGCGCTGGTCGACCGGCTTGAGCGCAAGGGCGTCGTCAACCGGATGCCGCATCCGGACGACCGGCGGAAAGTCCTCGTCCGGGTCGACCCGGCGAACGTCGAACGCGCCGCGCCGCTGTGGGACTTCATTGTCGCCGCGATGAAGTCGATCGCGGCCGGCTACTCCGACGAGCAACTCCAAACGGTGATCGGTTTCCTCGATCAGGCGGCGGCGATCACCCACGAGTCAACCGTGCGTCTCACCCATCGCTCAGCGGAGTGAGGTAATCCCACTGCCGGGTAGGAAATCGCCGCGACGTCACCGGATGGTGGAAAACTTGCCCGCATGGTTTCGGCCGGGAAACGTCTGCTCTTAGTCCTCGGCCTGGTGGCCACTCTGCTGACCCCCGCGGCGTATGCGACGCCCCGGCCAACGCAGGAATTGCAGGTCACGGCGGTCGCCGAACCACATCGGGTGCACGCTGGCGACCAGGTGGAGTTCACGGTGAGCGTGACGAATCCGGCTTCCGTCCCAGCGTCCGATGTGGACGTAGCGGACGAGCGGAACCCGCAGTGCGGCAAGAAGATCGGGACCCTGGCTCCGGGTGCCAGCACGCGTTATCACTGCACGTTCGCCGCGCCGGAGAAGGGGTTCGTCGCCACGGTCAAAGTGACGGGCGTGGGCGCCGGCGGGGAGAAACTGTCGGCCTCGGCGAGCAGCAACGTCGATGTCCTCCGTCCGGCCGTGACGTTGAGTCAACAGGTCGACAAACCGGCTTACCGCGCTGGCGATCAGGCGACCTTCACGCTCAAGACCGCCAACACCGGCGACGTTCCGCTGCACGACGTGACCATCGCCGACCCAGCGGTCCCCTCGTGCGCACGCACCATCGGATCCCTCGCGCCGGGGCAATCGGTGGTGGGCATCTGCACGGCGACTGTGCCGTTGCCGGGCGGAGCCAGCGCGACGGTGAAGGGGATCGACCCGCTGGGCAAGGTCGTCAGCTCGACCGCGGCCGCCAAAGTCCCGCTCATCGCGCCCGCGATCTCCGTTTCGAAGGAGGCCGTCCCGCCGGTGGTGCACGGCGGGGACCAGGTCACTTGGAAAGTCACCGTGCGCAACACCGGCGACAGTTTGCTCAACCCGGTCGACGTCACCGACGACACGACGCCGGAGTGCTCGCGGTCCTTCGGAGGACTCACTCCGGGTGCCCAGCAGACCTACTCCTGCACCGCGAAACCCGCGCTCACCACCACAAACAGCGTCACCGCCACGGGCACGGACGCCACTGGCCGACCAGTCACGGCCAAGTCCTCGGCCACTGTCACGGTGATCCATCCGGCCTTGTCGGTCACCGCTGCCGCCGCCCCTGCGCAGGTGCGCGAAGGGGACCGTGTCACCTTCGCCGTCACCGTGCGCAATACCGGTGATGTGCCGCTCGACGACGTCGCGGTGGCCGACGACAGCGCGCCCGGCTGCGTGCGCAAGTTCGACACCATGGCACCCAATGCGGTCGAGACGTACAAGTGCGAACAGTTAGCCCCGGCGGACGACGTGACGAATACCGTTGTCGCGACTGGTAAAGATCAGCTCGGAACGACACAACGCGCAACCGCGGAGGCGCGGGTCGACGTAGTTCACCCCGCGCTGGAGGCGGCCGTCGCCGCCGCGCCCGCGCAGGTGCGTGAGGGGGACCGTGTCACCTTTACCGTCACGGTAAGCAACACCGGCGACGCCGAGTTCCATGACGTCACGGTGGCAGACGACCAGGTCTCGGAATGCGCGCGAACCCTCGGAACTGTTGCCGCGCAAGGAAAGCAGGCCTTCACCTGCACCACGGTCGCCGGAACGCGGGGCGTCACGAACGACCTGACCGTCACTGGCACCGACCCGACCGGCCGCCCGGCCACGGCAAAGGCGAGCGCATCGTTCACCGTGCAGCACCCGGCGGTCACCTTGACCGCGACTGTCCAAGGTGGACCGTTCCGCGAAAACGACGCCATCGCTGTCCATGTCGTCGTGACGAACGCCGGCGACGTGCCGCTCAACGGACTGGCCGTCACCGCCATGGCCCGTGCCGAAGGCTGCGCACAACAGCACGACACGCTTGCTCCCGGAGCCAACTGGACCTTCGACTGTGCCACGACCGCGCCGGGGGCTGACGTGACCGAAGCACTACAGGTCACGGCGAAACCGCCAGTCGGAGCACCGGTCGCGGCGGCAGCAGAGGCGGCGATCGACGTCATCCACCCGCTCGTCACGCTCGCGCAGAGCGTGGCGCCGGCCGTCGTGCGCCCGGGCGAGCCCGCGACGTTCACCGTGACCGTCACCAACGCTGGCGACACCGAACTCCACGACATCCAGGTCGCCGACCCGAATGTCCCGGAATGCGCGAAGCGAATAGGAACCCTTGCCCCGCAGGCAAAGCAAACCTACCCCTGCGCCCGGACCGCGACTGACGACCTCGCTAGCGACGCGACGGTCACCGGCACTGACCCGTCCGGCCGTCCGGTCACCGCGAACGCGAGCGCGCACGTCGACGTCATCCACCCCGCCGTCCAGCTCACCCAGACAGTCGCGCCGACGCAGGTGCGCGAGGGGGACCAAGTCACCTTCACCGTCACCGTGCGCAACAGCGGAGACGTCCCGCTGACGAAGGCGTCCATTGTGGACGAAAAGACCCCCGGCTGCGCCCGCGACTTCCCCACTCTGGCCCCCGGAGAAGAACAGCGCTACACCTGCGCCACCAAAGCCGGGAGTGACGGCTACTCGAACACCGTGAAGGTGACCGCCGCAGACCCGATCGGCGGCACGGCAACCGCCACGGCGGATGCCGCGTTCACCGTCGTGCACCCAGGATTGTCGTTGACGAAGACCGTCCACGGCGGCCCCTTCCGCGCAGGCGACCCGGTCACCTTCACCATCACCGCGACCAACACCGGCGACGCCCCGCTGACCGCCGTCAAGGTCGCCGACCAGGGCCCGTGCGCGAAAGCCCTCGACCCGCTCGCCCCGAAAGCGAACAAGGCCTACGACTGCACCATCCCCGCCCCCGCCGACGACGCGGTCAGCACCGCGCACGTGACCGGCACCCCGCCGGTCGGTCCGCCGCTCACTGCCTCCGCCGACGCGCACATCGACGTGATCCATCCCGCGCTCACCGTGATGACCTCGGCGAGCCCGACCGTCGCGCGGGCTGGCGACACGCTCACCGCGACGGTCTCCGTCACCAACACCGGCGACGTCCCGCTCACGGCGGTGACCAGTGCTGATCCCGCGTGTCCGAAGAAGTTCGACCGCCTCGAACCTGGTGCCGCGCAGAGCTACCCATGCACGGTGAAGGCCAAACCGGACGACTTCGCCATCCTCGCCACCCTGACCGGCACCGACCCGACGAACCGCCCGGTCACCGCGTCCGGCTCGGCGAAGATCGACGTCATCCACCCGGAGATCGCGATCATGAAGGACGCCCAGCCCTACGAGGTGCGCCAGGGCGACAAGGTCACCTTCTCGCTGCTGGTCCGCAACGTCGGCGACGTCCCGCTGACCGCGGTGTCCGTTGTGGACGATCGAACTCCGGCCTGCGCGCACCAGATCCCAAGCCTGGCTCCGGACGCTCAACTTGAGTACCAGTGCTCGATCACCGCAGGTCCGGCCGGGTTCACGAATACCGCGAAGGTGACCGGCACCGACCCGACACAGCGGACGGTGAGCGCTTCGGCCCAGGCGTCGTTCAGGGTGAACAAGCCCGCGCTGGCCGTGGCCAAGCACGCCAACGGCAGCGCATACCGAGCCGACGACGCGGTGCCGTTCGAGATCGTGCTGACCAACACCGGCGACCAGCCGTTGCACGACGTACGGGTGGCTGGCGACCCTGCCTGTGCGCACGTCTTCGCCGAGTTGCCGGTCGGCGGAACCCAGCGCTATCAGTGCGTGGCCTCGGCAAGCGCCGCCCCGGTCACCGCGACCGCGGCCGCCCCGTGGGGCCCGCCGGTCACCGCGACCGGGAAAGCGGGCTTCGCGGTGCTTCACCCGGCGTTGGACCTGCGCCGCGAGCACCTGGAGCAGCCGATCCGGCCGGGTGACCCGGTGACGTACGTGAGCACCCTGCGCAATACCGGGGACGCACTCTTGCACGAGGTGGCCGTTCGCGCCGCGGACCCGGCCTGCTCGTTCACCGTCACCCAGCTGGCCCCTGGCGAACAGCTCACCCGAGCTTGCACGCTTTCCGCTCGCGGGGACGGCACCACGACAACCACCGCGACCGCGACTGATCAGACCGGCCGTCCGGTCACCAAGGAAGCCACCACGACGACGAAGATCGGCCCTTGAGGAAGGCAAAAGAAAAGGCAGCGAAGAACAACTCTTCCTGCCGTAATTAACTTATAACGCATTGGGGGGCTTGCCGCAAGACCCGGGTGGTACCGCAGAATCTCCAGCCGACCAGGCTGCCGCTCGACCGGCGAACGAAAGCCAGGAACGACCACAGGCGGGGGAAACGAACGAATGGGCAACTACGTGCTCGGTCTCCAGAAGATCGACCGGGAGCAGGTCGCGATCGTCGGGGGCAAGGGCGCGCATCTGGGCGAACTCGCGCGGATCGACGGGGTCCGCGTGCCGCCCGGTTTTTGCGTGACGACCGAAGCGTTCGAGCGGATCATCGCGAACGCGCCGGAACTGGCCGGGCCGCTGGAGCGGTTGGCGAAGCTGAATCCGGACGACCGGGACGCGATCAGCGAGGGTAGTGCGGAGGTTCGGCGGGCACTGGAAGCGATCGTCATCCCGGACGATCTGGCAGCGGAGATCACCGGCGCGCTGGTGGACGGACGCGCCTACGCGGTCCGGTCGAGTGCGACCGCGGAGGATCTTCCCGGGGCGTCCTTCGCCGGTCAGCAGGACACCTACCTGAATGTCCTCGGCGCGAAAGCGGTCGTGGCGCACATCAGCCGGTGCTGGGCGTCGCTGTTCACCGAACGCGCGGTGACCTACCGGCTGCGCAACGGCTTCGACCACCGGAAAGTCCACATGGCCGTGGTCGTGCAGCAGATGGTTTTCCCGCAGGCGGCCGGGGTGCTCTTCACTGCCGATCCGGTGACGTCCAACCGGAAGGTCGCCGTCGTGGAGGCCAGCTTCGGCCTCGGCGAGGCGCTGGTCTCCGGTCTGATCAACGCCGACAACTACCAGGTACGCGACGGCGCGATTGTCGACAAGGTGATCTCCGTCAAGCAGCGCGCCATCCTCGCCGTCGAGGGCGGCGGCACCGAAGAACAGGTGATCGACGCGGACCAGCGGGAACAGGCCGCGCTGACCGACGACCAGGTCCTTCGGCTGGTGGAACTCGGCCGCCGGATCGAGGCGCATTTCGGCCGCCCGCAGGACATCGAATGGTGCCTGGCCGACGACGAGTTCCAGCTCGTCCAGAGCCGCCCGATCACCACGCTGTTCCCCATCCCGGAGGCCATCGACGAGGGAAACCACGTCTACCTCTCCGTCGGCCACCAGCAGATGATGACCGACGCGATGAAGCCGCTGGGCCTGTCGGTCTGGCAGCTGACGACCCCGCGCCCGATGGCCGAGGCGGGCGGGCGGCTGTTCGCGGACGCCACCGCACTGCTGTCGGTGCCCAAGAGCCGCACCAGTTTCCTTGCCGTGGTGGGGAAATCCGATCCGCTGATGGCGGACGCACTGGAGACCGTTCTTTCCCGCGAGGGCTTCATTTCCCCGGCCGAGGACGACGGACCCGGTCAGCAGGTCCCCGGCGCCGCACCGGCCACCATCGAAACCGATCCGGCCGTCGTCACCGAACTGATCCAGCACAGCGAGGCTTCCATCGCCGCGCTGCAGCGCGAAATCGCCGCGAAGTCCGGCAGCGAGCTGCTCGACTTCCTCTTCACCGACATCGAGGAAATGCGCCGGATCCTCTTCGATCCGCGCAGCCATCAGGTGTTCACCGCGGCGATGCAGGCGTACTGGTGGCTGAACGACCATCTGCGAGAGTGGCTCGGCGAAAAGAACGTCGCCGACACGCTCACCCAGTCTGTCCCGCACAACATCACCGCGGAGATGGGCCTCGCGCTCCTCGACGTCGCGGACGTGCTCCGGACCCATCCCGAGGTCGTCGCGTTCCTCCAGGACGTCGAGGACAACGGGTTCCTGGCCGAGTTGCCCAAGCTGGCCGGCGGGGAGGAATCGCGCGCCGCGATACAGGGATACCTCGACAAGTACGGCATGCGCTGCGTCGGCGAGATCGACATTACCCGGCCGCGGTGGAGCGAACAGCCGGTCGCGCTGGTGCCGATGTTGTTGTCCAACATCAAAAACTTCGAGCCGGGGGCCGGGCACCGCCGCTTCGACCAGGGCCGCCGGGAAGCTTTGGACAAGGCGCGGGAGGTCCTGGAGCGCTTGCGCGCCTTGCCGGACGGCGAGGCGAAGGCGGAGGAAACCGAGCGGATGCTCGCGCGCGTCCGCACGTTCACCGGGTACCGCGAGTATCCGAAGTACGGCATGGTCAGCCGCTACTTCGTGTACAAGAAAGCTCTGCTGGGCGAGGCAGAGCGCCTGGTGCGGGCCGGCGTGCTCGACGAACCGGAGGACCTCTTCTTCCTGCGCTTGCGGGAATTCCAGGAGGTCGTGCGGACGAACGAGGTAGACCGCGAATTGATCCGGCAGCGCAAGGAAGCGTTCCGGTCCTACGCATCGCTGACGCCGCCCCGCGTGCTCACCTCGGACGGCGAGGCCGTTTCCGGCAGCTACCGCCGCGAAGACCTGCCCGAAGGCGCGCTGGGCGGGCTGCCGGTGTCCGCCGGGACCATCGAGGGACGCGCCCGCGTCATCCTGGATCTCGCCGACGCCGATCTCGAACCGGGCGACATCCTCGTCACGGCGTACACGGATCCGAGCTGGTCACCGCTGTTCGTGGCGATCACCGGTCTGGTGACCGAGGTCGGCGGCCAGATGACGCACGGCGCGGTGATCGCGCGGGAGTACGGCCTGCCCGCGGTCGTCGGGGTGCAGAACGCCACGCGGCTGATCAAGGACGGACAGCGGATCCGCGTCAACGGGACGGACGGGTACCTCGAAGTTCTCGACGCGCGGTAGGGGGTCTCCGGGCGCTGCGCCATTTGGAGGTAACCATCGTAATCAGTTCGTGATAGTTTCCGCGGCTGTGTCCTCCATTAGTGTGCGCGTCCGGGTCGTGAGTGTGACTCTCAGTGTTCTCTTTGGGGGCCTCGGAGCAGCCAGCGGGACTTTCGCGCTGCGCTCCGGGCATCTCGACACACTGAGCGTCGCTGTCCCGGAAACCCGCAACGGCGGCCTGTCCTCGGGTGCGTTGCGGCCGTTCGCGGTGTCGCCGGCGTCCTCCACGTCGGCGACACCGAGCAGCAGCGCGCCCGCGACTACGGCCTCGACCTCGGCCACGCCCGCGCCGCCCCCGCCGCCCGCCGAAGAGTCCAAAGAGGACACTCCGACGCGCAGCAGCGCGAAGCCGTCGCCCCAGCCGCGCAGCGCGCCGACGCTGGCGGGCCAGGTCATCGCACTGGTCAACGACGAACGGGACAAGGCGGGCTGCGATCCAGTGGCCGAGGAAGCACATCTCGGCAAAGCCGCGCAAGGGCACAGCGACGACATGTCCGAGCGTGACTACTTCTCCCACGACACCCCGGAAGGCAAGAGCTTCGCCGACCGCATCACTGACGCCGGGTACCCGAAGCCGGGCGCGGAGAACATCGCGAAGGGTGCGACCAGCGCGGACCAGGTGATGCGGATGTGGATGAACTCCAGCGGGCACCGCAAGAACATCCTCAACTGCTCGCTGAAGAAGCTGGGCGTCGGCGTCACGACGGACGGCTGGTACTGGACGCAGGACTTCGGCTACTGATTCGGCCGCGGCGGGAGGCCGTATCGGGCCAGCACTGCCGCCCGCAGCTTCGGATCCGTCCGCGGAACCGGCTCGATGAACACCTCGGAGACGTCCGGGAACCGCTCGCTCAACTCGTCCGCCAGCCGCACACAGGCGTGTTCCAGGTCGGCGGCGCCGAGCGCGTCGTCGAAGTCCACGCGGGCGCAGACCAGGACGTTGTCGGTGCCCATCAGCATGGTCTGCAGATCCACCAAGGCGTCGATCTCCGGCGCGGCGCCGAGGTGGTCCCGGATGCCGCGGACCAAGCGCGGATCCGCCTGACGGCCGACCAGCAGACCCCGGTTCGTGCTGCCGAGCAGATACGCGACGCACGCCAGCAGCACGCCGATGAGGATCGACGCGATGCCGTCCCACACGTCCGAGCCGGTCAACTGGTGCAGCCCGATCCCGGCGAACGCGAGCAGCAGACCGACCAGCGCCGCCGAGTCCTCGAAGAGCACCGTCTTGGGCGCCGGGTCGTCGATCATCCGCAGGTAAGCGAAGAACGGCCGCTGCTCGGCTTTCGCGTCGCGACGGACTTGGCGAACCGCCTGCGCCCACGAGACCGATTCGAGCGCGAAAGCCAGCGCCAGCACGATGTAGCCGACGATCGGTTTCGTTTGCTCCGAACCCTCGCCGAAGACGGTGGCAAATCCTTCGTACAGTGCGAAGACCGCACCGGAAGCGAAGATCGACACCGCGGCCAGCAGCGACCAGAAGTACCGCTCCTTGCCGTACCCGAACGGATGGCGGCGATCAGCCGGTCGCTCGGACCGTTTCAACGCGGTGAGCAGCAGCACCTCGGTGATGGTGTCGGCGACCGAATGCGCGGCCTCGGACAGCATCGCGCCCGATCCGGTGATGATGCCCGCGACGAGCTTCAGTATCGCGATGGCCAGGTTCACCCCGCCGGCCAGCACCACGGTGAGAGTGCTTTCGCCGCCGCCCTCCGATTCGTCGCTCACGCCGGAAAGACTAACTGCACTGCGGGGTGCCGCGCCTGCTGCAAGCGGCCACGATGACTACGAGCGTGCCCGCGACCAGCAACGACTGCTCAACCGTCGCGGCGAGGCCCGCATCGACGGCTGTCAGCAGACCGACCCAGCCGTACGTCACCGCGGCACCCGCGGCCAGCGAAATGGCTGGAGGACGCACACGGCTCGCGTACGCGACCACTGCCGCTTCCAACGCCAGCATGACGGCAACAGTCGGCCACGGAGGCAGGAAGCCTGTCTTCATGACGACCTGGAACGCGGTGCTTGCGAGGAGGCCGACCACGAAGCCGAGCCAACCTTTGCCGCGCACCGGTTTCGGGGCGGCCGTCAGTCGAAGAGCAGCGAACACGAGTCCAGCGGCCACGAGGAACGCACCGATCAACTGTGCGGGAGCCGCGAGGAAGTGCCCCATTTGGTAGCTCACGAAGAACGTTGCCGCGCAGCCGATGACCAACACGACGCTCCACGCCCATAGGCCAGGTCGGCGCAACCACGGCGTACGGCCGAAGAAGGCTTCCGCGATCGCGATGGGCGTCGCGATGCTCCACACCACGTGCAGCGTCACCACGTACACAGTCCACTGCCCGCCGATGCCCAGCCAAGGAATGTAGGCGGGCTTAAGCAGATCGAGACCGAGATAGTGCGGGTTGAACAGCGTCTGGGTCAGCAGTCCTTCTTCAGCGACCCCGTATGCCAGCGCCAGCGTGACGATGGTCGGCCAGCCTCGGTTCATCCGCCGCGCGACCTCGCGAATCAGCACCGCCCCGGCACCGTACAGCGTCACGAACATCGCGAACATGGCCAGCTGCCGACCGGCTTCCGGCGGGCCGGCCAGGTACTGGTCGCCGAGCAGGAACTCGGCGAAGAGCGGTGAAAGCGCGGCCAAGGCGGCGATCGCGGTCTTCCGGAATGTCATGCCGGGACAGTCGCAGCGCGCCGACCTCCGGACCCGGGCCGAACATCCTGATCTGACCCTGACAAATGTCCCGGTAACACCAACGGCCCCTGGCATCCGCGGATGCCAGGGGCCGTCGTCAGGGAGAGAACCTCAGTCGTCGCCCTCGGGCAACGGCGTTCCGGTCGGCTTCTCGTCGGTCGGGACGTCCGGCTTGGCGGACAGTTCCGCGTCCGATTCGCCCAGCGACGGCGCGCCCGAGGCGACCAGCGCCGGCTCCGGCTTGCGCTTCACCGCGGTCAGCAGCAGCTGCGCGACGTCCACGACCTCGACCTTCTCGCTCGCCATGCCGTCGCTCTGGCGCGAGGTGACGCCGTCGGTGAGCATCACGCGGCAGAACGGGCAGCCGGTGGCGATCTTCGACGGAGCGGTGCCGAGCGCCTCGTCCACGCGCTCGACGTTGATCCGCTTGCCGATCTTCTCTTCCATCCACATCCGCGCGCCGCCCGCGCCGCAGCACATCGACCGGTCGCCGTGCCGCGGCATTTCGCGCAGCTGCGCACCGGACGCGCCGACTAGCTCGCGGGGAGCGTCGTAGACCTTGTTGTGCCGGCCCAGGTAGCAGGGGTCGTGGTAGGTGACGTCCTCGGCGACGGGCGCGACCGGCGTCAGGTGCTTCTCCCGCACCAGGCGGTTCAGCAGCTGCGTGTGGTGCACGACGTCGAACTGGCCGCCCAGCTCCGGGTACTCGTTGGCGAGGGTGTTGAAGCAGTGCGCACAGGTGACGACCACCTTGCGCGCCTTGCGTTCCCGGCCCTCGAACACCGAGTTCAGCACCTCGACGTTCTGCTGCGCCAGCATCTGGAACAGGAACTCGTTGCCCGCGCGGCGAGCCGGGTCACCGGTGCAGGACTCCTCCGAGCCGAGCACGGTGTACTTGACGCCCGCGATGTGCAGCAGTTCGGCCACCGCGCGGGTGGTCTTCTTCGCGCGGTCCTCGAACGCGCCGGCACAGCCGACCCAGAACAGGTACTCCGCGTCGCCGAGGTCGCCGTCGAAGACCGGGACCTCGAAGTCGAGGTCTTCGGTCCACTGCAGCCGGTCCTTGGCGTTCTGGCCCCACGGGTTGCCCTTGTTCTCCAGGTTCTTGAACATGCCGTTCAGCTCCGTGGGGAACGACGACTCGATCATCACCTGGTAGCGGCGCATGTCGACAATGTGGTCGACGTGCTCGATGTCCACCGGGCACTGCTCGACGCAGGCACCGCAGGAGGTGCAGGACCACAGCACGTCCGGGTCGATGACGCCGCCGTCGTCGCCGATGAGCGCCTTCTCGGACTCGGCAATCGCGAGGACGTCGATGCCCGCGTACATGTTGTCGCCGGACAGGCCAACCTCATCGCCCGCCATGTCGCGCTTGCCGCCAGCGAGCAGGTACGGAGCCTTCGCGTAGGCGTGGTCGCGAAGCTGCGTGATGAGCAGCTTCGGCGACAGCGGCTTGCCGGTGTTCCACGCCGGGCACTGCGACTGGCAACGGCCGCATTCGGTGCAGGTGGAGAAGTCCAGCCAGCCCTTCCAGCTGAAGTCCTCGATCGCGCCGACACCGAAGGTGTCCTCGTCCGGGTCAGCCTCTTCGAGATCGAGCACCTTGCCCTTGCTCATCATCGGCTTGACCTTGCCGAGCGCGACGCCGCCGTCCGCTTCGCGCTTGAAGTAGATGTTGAAGAACGCGCTGAACCGGTGCCAGGCGATGCCCATGGTCATCGTGCGGGCCACGACGATCAGCCAGACGGTGGCGCTCATCAGCTTGATGAAGGCGAACACCGACACCAGCGCCGCGCTTGAGGGCAGCAGCTCGCTGAGCGGGTTCGACACGAACGCGGCCCAGGTCGGCGTCTCGTGGACGTGCATCGCGGCCTTGCCGGCGCGCACGCCGATGATGCCGATGCCCTCGACGATCACCACGGCCTCGACGAAGTAGGCCCACTTGAAGTTCGAGCCCGCGAAGCGCGACAGCCGGTCGGCGCGGCGCGGGTGGTTCAGCTGCCGGATGATCGCGAGCGCGACGCCGCCGACCACCGTGCCGACGCCGAGCAGCTCCATCAGGAGGCTCCACAGCGACCAGTCTTCGAGGATCGGCCAGCCCCAGGTCGGGACGAACACCTCGCCGTAGGCCTCGAACAGCGCGAGCGACCCGATCAGGAAGCCCCACATGACCAGCCAGTGCCACGGGGCGACCTGGCGGAACTTCGCCATGCGGGTGTGTGCCGCGAACTCCTTGACCAGGGTGATCATGCGCGGCACGAACGGGCCGTTGCGCGTCGCGTCGGGCTGGCCGAGCTTGATCACCCGCACGAAGCGGGCAATGGTCGCGATGAACATTCCCCAGGCGACGATGCCCAGGAGGACGGAGATCCCCCCGAGCGTCAGCTGTACAGCGCCCATCGTCGGGTGCCTTTCGTCCGGTGTGGTGGTGCCGCCGCGCGAGCGCGCCGGTGCCGAGCAGGGTAACGCTTCTTACTGATGGGTAACCGGTCTGGCGGCCCCAAGTCCCACCGATGTGGTGCACGCCTCGCTGGCAAGTGGGACGATCGTTCAGGTAATTTAGTGAGCTATGGGTGCTTACTTGTACCTCGCTTTGGCGATCGCCGCAGAAGTGACCGCCACCGTTTCGCTCAAGCTGTCCGAGGGCTTTTCCAAGCTGACGCCGTCGATCCTCGTGGTCGTCGGGTACGGGCTCGCCTTCTTCGCGCTGTCGCGGGTGCTGAAGCTCGGGCTGCCGATCGGAGTGGCCTACGCGATCTGGGCGGCGGCGGGCGTGGCGCTGGTCGCGCTGGTCGGCGTGCTGTTCCTGAAGGAGCCGATCAACCTCGCGATGATCTCCGGGCTGGTGCTCGTGATCGGCGGGGTGGTGCTCATCGAGGTCGGGAGCCAGTCGTGAAAATCCAGAGCGACGGCCGCAAGGCCCGCGGCGAGAAGCGCCGGACGGAGATCATCGAAGCGACTTTGCGCGTGATCGAACGCGACGGCGTCGCCGGGGTCACCCACCGTACGGTCGCGGCCGAGGCGGGCGTACCGGTGACGTCGACGACGTATCACTTCTCCTCGCTGGACGACCTCCTCGTGGCGACGCTCATTTCGTGCGCGCGCGACATGGCGACCGAGGTGTACTGGATGATCGACCGCGCCCGTTCGCGCGGCAGCCGCGGTGCGGAAGAGGTGGCGGGCCTGCTCGCGGAGGCGCTGGGGCCGCGCCGTGGTCGCACGATGGCGGAGTACGAGCTGTACCTGCTGGCCGCGCGCAAACCCGAACTGCGCCCGGCCGCGCGACGCTGGCTGGATGTGTTGACGTCGATGGTCCGGCATGACGACGAGGTCGCCTTCCGGGTGTTTCTCGCGGGTATCGACGGGCTGCTGATCCAGGGATTGATCGACGACGAGCCGCCGTCGGCGGAGGAGTTGCGGCCGGTGGTGGATTACCTGCTCAAACCCGCTTGACGCCGCTGATTACCTTGCGGCCATGAGGATTGTGGGTGCTTACGAGCTGGACGACGACATCGCGCGGGTGGATCTCGATGTCGTGTGGAAGTTCCTGTCCGGGGAGGCGTACTGGGCCCGGTGGCGGACCCGGGAACACGTCGAGCAGCAGGTGCGGACCGCTTGGCGGGTGGTCGGCGTGTACGAGAGGGCGAGCGGGCGTCAGGTCGGCTTCGCGCGGGCGTTCTCGGACGGGCTCGCGATGGCTTATCTCGCGGATGTGTTCATCACCGCGGACGCGCGGGGCGCGGGGCTGGGCAAGGAAATCGTGCGAGAGATGATCGACAACGGGCCGGGAGCGAACTTCCGCTGGATGCTGCACACGTCGGACGCGCATGATCTGTACCGGAAGTTCGGGTTCGCCGAGCACGCCGAGGGACGGTATCTGGAACGCGAGGCGGTCCACGGGTAGCCGCGACCAGCTGCCGAAGGTCAAGGACGTCGTGGCGCAGCTGGTCATCAACCCGAACACGGTGCTGAAGGCGTACCGGGAGCTGGAGCACGACGGACTCGTCGCGGCCCGTCCCGGCGTCGGCACGTTCGTGACGGCAACACTCGCCGGGCCGCCGCCCGCTGTCGTCGCCGCGCTGCGCCGGGACTTGCAGAAGTGGCTGGCCAAAACCCGGCTGTCCGGCCTCGACGGCTCCACGTCACCGCCAGGGGCGAAACGGCATGACCGCGGTACTGGGGGCGACCGCGCTGGGCAAACGTTACGGCCGGAACTGGGCGTTGTCGCGGTGCACGCTGAGCCCCCCCGGCCGGCCGGGTCGTCGGGCTGGTCGGCCCGAACGGTGCCGGGAAGTCGGCGCTGCTGAATCTCGCGGCCGGGCTGCTGACGCCGACCATCGGCTCCCTTGAGGTGTGCGGCGGGGTGCCGGGCAGCTGGCGAAGGTCGCTTTCCTCGCGCAGGACACGCCGGTTTATCCCGGGTTGAGCGTCGGGGAGCACCTGCGGCTCGGGGCCCGGCTCAATCCGCGATGGGACGACGCGCTGGCCCACGCCCGGATCGAGCGCTGGGGGCTGGACCCGAGACGGCGTGCGGGAAAGCTTTCCGGCGGACAGCGGGCCCAGCTCGCGCTCACTCTCGCCAGCGCGAAACGTCCGCAGCTGCTGGTGCTGGACGAACCCGTGGCCGCGCTCGATCCGCTCGCCCGGCGCGATTTCCTCGCCGGCCTGATGGAGATCGTCGCCGAGGACGGCGTCAGCGTCGTCCCGGCCCGACCCGTGGGCGACCGGGGTGAACGCGCGGGAACTGATGGTTTCCCTGTGGTATCCGGCGAAAACGGCGACCGGCAGGCCCGCCGGGTACCTCACTCCCGACGAGTCCCGGCTCCTGCTCGAAGACGGCGGGATCACCACCTTGCCGCCGGACATCCTGAGCCGTACCCGGACGAACGCGGGAGTCTGCCGCTGATCGTGCTCTCGCCGGGATTCACCAAACAGCGCGGCACCCTGACCGCCCTCGCGGAGGAGCTGGCCAGCCATGGCTACGCGGTCGTCGCGGTCGACCACACCTACGAGAACGTCGGACAGTCCTTTCCGGACGGTCGCGTCACCGCCTGCGTGGCCCGCACTTATCCCCGGAGCCCGGAGTTCTGGCGGAAAGTGGTGCGCGGCGGGCCGCGGACGTTTCGTTCGTGCTGAACCACTTGACCGGTCCGGAACCGAAATGGCGCGGTGCCGGGCTGATCGACCCTTCCCGGATCGCGATGGCCGGACATTCGATCGGCGGCGCGAGCGCCATCCCGGCGATGCTGGCGGACCCGCGCATCCGTGCCGGAATCGACATCGACGGAACGTCGGAGGACCCGATCCCGGACGGCAGGGCGCTGTCCCGGCCCTTCCTGTTCCTCGGCAAAACGGCGACCTACACCCCGGGCAGCGGCCGTCCCGAGACGATCAGCTGGGAGAACCGCTGGAAGCACCTGAGCGGGTGGAAACGCTGGCCGCTGGTGACCGGCGTGGTCCACCAGTCGTTCACCGACCTCGTCCTGCTCGGCGACCAGCTTGGCCTTGCCCTTCGGCGCGGAGCAGCCGGGCACGCGCACGGTGGCCATCACCCGCGCGTACGTCCGGGCGTTCTTCGACCAGCACCTCCGGCACCGGCCGCATCCGGTGCTCGACCGGCCTTCGCCGCGTTATCCGGAGGTGTTGTTCTGCTCGGTGGAACCGCCTTCCTGCCAGTGAACCGGCAGCGCCCGGGCGACGACGTCGCGGACCACGGTGTCGTCCGGCGCGCAGTTCTCCAGCACCATGTCCAGGTCCTCGGCGCCGGCCCAGGCGTAGCGCGGATGCTTGTCCCATTCCAGCGCCGGGCGGGACAAGTCGCCCTCCACTTCGATCAGGAAGTAGGCGCTGACCCGGTCGACGCCGTCGTTGTCCTGCCAGTGGTAGCTGCCGAGGTTCCGCACGATCCGGCGCAGCCGCCAGCCGGTTTCCTCGGCGACCTCCCGGGCCAGCGCCTCGACCGGCGTCTCCCCGTCCTCGACGTGCCCGCTCACGATGTCCCAGGTGTTCGGGAACAATCGCCGGTCCGGGCCGCGGAGCTGCACGAACGCGCGTCCCTCGGCGTTGAGGACAACCCCGCCCACCACGTCGGGACGCGGTTGCGGAAGGACAACCCCCTCCGCAACCGCGATCTCGCTCTCCCCCATCGGAACCCTCAGCCCTTGTTCTCGTAAACCGGCACCAGCGTCGCCCGGCCGAGCGTGTGGCCGAACATGTTGAATCCCAGGAACGCCGGCGTAGCGTCCTCCGGAACCTCCAACGTCTCCACATCCAGCGCGTGCACCACGAAGAAGTACCGGTGCGGCCCGTGCCCGGGAGGCGGCGCGGCCCCCAGGTACTGCTTCACCCCGCCGTCACCCTTGAGCGTGACCGCCGAAGAGGGCAGCCCCGACCCCGCGGAGTCCCCCACGCCCGACGGCAGCGAAGACACCGAAGCCGGGATGTTGAACACCGCCCAGTGCCAGAAACCGCTGGCAGTCGGGGCGTCCGGGTCGTACACGGTCACCGCGAAGCTGCGGGTGTCCTCCGGGAAGCCTTCCCACGCCAGCTGCGGCGAGCGGTCCTCGCCGCCGGCGCCGAAGATGCCCGACAGGTGCGGCTGGGCCAGGGTCTCGCCGTCGGCGATGTCCGTGCTGCGCAGCGTGAACGAGGGAACCGACGGCAGGTAGTCGTACGGATTGGGCGGCTGGGGCATGGGGTCCTCCTGATCAACGGGGCTCTCCGGCCGCCAGGTTAGGACCCTGGGCCTCGCCTCGCCGCCTCAGGGATGTTTCGGGGGGTTTACCGGATGTCCCCGGGGGCCCGCACCTTCTAACGTCTCTCCAGACAGCCGAGAGTGGTACTGAGGGGAACTGACATGGCACGCCCGCTTCTGGCACTGGCCGGCATCGCGGTGATCGGCGTTGGGGTGGCGATCGGATTCGGCGGGTGGGGGTTCGGTTCCACGGTTTCGCGGGACGCGACGCTGCCGCAGGAGATCCGCGGGGTGAAGCTGGAGAACGGCTCCGGTGACGTGCGCATCCGCACGGCTCCCGGCGCGGCTCGCGTGCATCAGACCCTTCGCTACCACTTCAGCGGCGAGCCCGGCGACGCCTACCGCGTCGAGGGCGACCAGCTCGTCATTGTCGACTGCGGCCGCAACTGCACCGCCGACCTGGAGCTGATCGTCCCGCCGGGGATTCCGGTCACGGGCAGCTCCGACTCCGGCACGCTGGACTTCGCGGGTGTCGGCAGCGTCGACGTCACCGCGGATTCGGGGCAGGCGCGGATGCAGGACGTTCCGGGACTGGTGAAGCTCCAGCTGGACAGCGGCTCGACGGAACTGCACGACGTCGGCGAGGTGCAGGTGCACAGCCAGTCCGGCCGGATCGAGGGCGACGGCCTGCGCGGGCCGGTCGACGTGTCCGCGGGCAGCGGGCGGATCGAGCTCACGCTGACCCAGCCCAACAATGTCAAGGCGCAGGCCGACTCCGGCCGCGTCGAGGTGTCCGTGCCGCGCAACGGGTCCTACCAGGTCACCGGCAACAGCGAGAGCGGCCACCGCAGCATCGACATTCCGCAGAACTCCGGTCCGGACGCGAAGACGCTCGAGCTGAACACCGACAGCGGCAGCGTCACCGTCAAGGCCGTCTGAAGGGGAGAACAGACACATCATGCGCAAACTCGAAACGCGGCTGCTGGCCGCGGTGCTGGCGGGCGCGGTGGGGGCGTTCGCGATCACCGCGGCGGTCGGCCACTCGCCTGAACCGCAGGCCACGACGCCGGTCGCGGTGGTGGAAATCCCGGTGCGGCAAGGGGTCGTCCGGAACGCGGAGACGGTCGTGCTCCGCACCGCGGCCGACGACCGGACGGCGCGGGTGCGCCGGGCATGAACCTGGCCGCTGCCGTGCTGACCCTGCTTCCGCTGGTCAGCGCACCGACCCCGGCGTTGACCTGGACACCGTGCGGGACCGAGCAGGAACCGGCCGCACAGTGCGGCCAGATCGAGGTGCCGATCGACCGTGCCCACCCGGAAACCGGTACGGCGCACATCCCGCTCACTCGGCTGCCCGCGGCCGACCGGCCGCACCGGATCGGTTCGCTGCTGGTCAATCCGGGCGGTCCGGGCGGGTCCGGAGTCGGCTTCGTGCGCTTCGGCGGGCTCGACACCAAGGTCATCGGCTCGGCGCGGAAACCGTTGCGGGACCGCTTCGACATCATCGGCTTCGACCCACGGGGGGTGTGGTTCAGCGCTCCGAAGATCAGCTGTGACCAGGCGAAGCTGTACGACCCGAAGATCGGTCTCTTCCCGGCCACGAGGCAGCAGTACGACGCCTTCGTCGCGCACAACCGCGCGGCAGGCGAAGACTGTCTCGCCAAGACCGGCCCGATGCTCGGGCACGTCGACACCCAAAGCGCCGCCGAGGACGTCGACGCGATCCGCGGCGCGCTCGGCGAGCGGAAGATCTCCTGGCTCGGCGTCTCGTACGGCACTGAACTGGGCGCGGTCTACGCGTCGAAGCATCCGGACCGGGTACGCACGATGGTGCTCGACGGCGCGGTCGACCATGCCCGTCCGACGCGCCAGGCGATGGTTGAGGAAGCCGCTGCCACCGAGGACGCTTTGCTGCGGTTCGCCGCGTGGTGCGACCGTTCGAGCGATTGCGCACTGCACGGCAAGAACGCGCTCGCCCGCTACGACGACCTCGTCACCCACGGCGCTTACGCGAAAGTGTTGGGCCGCAAGGCCACCGGCGAGGAGCTGGCCTCCGGCGCGTACGGCTACCTCTATCTCCCCGCCGAGTGGCCGGAGCTGAGCCGCGCACTGGCGGACCCGGACGCGAGCGCGCTTGCCCAGCACACGTCGTTCGCGAGCGACACCTACGGCGCGTATCGCTCGATCGGCTGCCAGGACTTTCCGTCGCCGTTCGCCGGACTGGCGGACCTGCGCGCGACCGCACGGGTGATCCGCGCGGTCGCCCCGCACAGCTGGCGCTACAGCGAGTACTGGGATCTCGGCGCGGGCTGCACCGGCTGGCCGCTGCCCGCGCTGAACCCGCCGCAGCCGCATCCGGTGCACGGAGCGCCGCCGATCCTCGTCGTGGGCGGCGCGCACGACCCGGCGACGCCGTTGCCGTGGGCACACGGACTGGCCGCGAGCATCGACGGATCGGTGCTGCTCACGTATCTGTCCGACGGCCACACCGGACTGCTCAACTCCGAATGCGTGCGGCGCGCCGAGGTCAGGTACCTGGTGAGTGGCGTCACACCACCGCGGGGCGAATTCTGCGGGTGAACCCGGGAACAAGACCGGGGGGTCCGCCGTTATCCTGATAGCAAGGTTGAGTGCGGTCGGCTCAAGTCTGGTGGACCAGGCCGTGCGCGAGACCTGCCGAACCTGCTAAGAAGGTACTCAAGAGTGCCTCGAAACCGCAGGTCACGAACATAGCAGCAACCCAGTCCAGAACACGAGAGGAAGCACCATGGCGCGAGCGGTCGGCATCGACCTCGGCACGACCAACTCGGTCGTCGCCGTCCTTGAGGGCGGCGAGCCGACGGTCATCGCCAACTCGGAAGGCTCCCGTACCACCCCGTCCATCGTCGCCTTCGCCAAGAACGGCGAAGTGCTCACCGGCCAGCCGGCGAAGAACCAGGCCGTCACGAACGTCGACCGCACCATCCGGTCCGTGAAGCGGCACATCGGCACCGACTGGAAGACCGAGATCGACGGCAAGGCCTACACGCCGCAGGAGATCAGCGCGCGAGTGCTGATGAAGCTCAAGCGCGACGCGGAGGCGTACCTGGGCGAGGAGATCACCGACGCGGTGATCACCGTCCCGGCCTACTTCGAGGACGCGCAGCGGCAGGCCACCAAGGAAGCAGGCCAGATCGCGGGCCTGAACGTGCTCCGGATCGTGAACGAGCCGACCGCGGCCGCGCTGGCCTACGGCCTGGACAAGGGCGAGAAGGAACAGACCATCCTGGTCTTCGACCTCGGCGGCGGCACGTTCGACGTGTCCCTGCTGGAGATCGGCGAGGGCGTCGTGGAGGTGCGCGCCACCTCCGGTGACAACCACCTCGGCGGCGACGACTGGGACGAGCGCATCGTCACCTGGCTGGTCGACAAGTTCAAGGCCACCAACGGCATTGACCTGACCAAGGACAAGATGGCGCTGCAGCGCATCCGCGAGGCGGCCGAGAAGGCGAAGATCGAGCTGTCCAGCTCCAACTCCGCCAGCATCAACCTGCCCTACATCACCGTGGACGCGGACAAGAACCCGCTGTTCCTCGACGAGACGCTGTCGCGCGCCGAGTTCCAGAAGATCACCTCGGATCTGCTGGAGCGCACCCGCCAGCCGTTCAACAACGTCATCCGGGACGCGGGCATCGCGGTCGGCGACATCGACCACGTGGTCCTCGTCGGCGGTTCCACCCGGATGCCCGCGGTGTCCGAGCTGGTCAAGGAGCTGACCGGCGGCCGCGAGCCGAACAAGGGCGTGAACCCGGACGAGGTCGTCGCCGTGGGCGCCGCGCTGCAGGCCGGCGTGCTCAAGGGCGAGGTCAAGGACGTCCTGCTGCTCGACGTGACCCCGCTGTCGCTGGGCATCGAGACCAAGGGCGGCGTCTTCACCAAGCTGATCGAGCGCAACACCACGATCCCGACCAAGCGGTCCGAGATCTTCTCGACGGCGGACGACAACCAGCCCTCGGTGCAGATCCAGGTGTTCCAGGGCGAGCGCGAAATCGCCGCGGCGAACAAGAAGCTCGGCATGTTCGAGCTGACCGGTCTCCCGCCTGCCCCGCGCGGCGTGCCGCAGATCGAGGTCACCTTCGACATCGACGCCAACGGCATCGTGCACGTGACCGCGAAGGACCTCGGCACGAACAAGGAGCAGTCGATGACGATCACCGGCGGCTCCGCGCTGCCGAAGGACGACATCGACCGCATGGTCAAGGACGCCGAGGCGCACGCCGAGGAAGACAAGAAGCGCCGCGAGGAAGCGGAGACCCGCAACCAGGCGGAGACGCTGGTCTACCAGACCGAGAAGTTCGTCAAGGACAACGAGGACAAGCTGCCCGAGGACCTCAAGGGCAAGGTGAAGACCGCGATCGACGAGGCGAACGAGGCGCTCAAGGGCACCGACTCGGCCAAGATCCGCGAGTCCATCGAGAAGCTGAACACCGCTTCGCAGGAGATGGGCAGCGCGCTGTACGCGAACGCGGGCGCGGCCGGTGCCGAAGGCGCTCCGGGTGCTGAGGGCGCGGCCGGTGCCGCGGGCGACGCTCCGAAGTCGAAGGCGGACGACGTGGTCGACGCCGAGATCGTGGAAGAGGACGAGAAGAAGTGACCCCCCGCCACTCCGAGACCGAGGGTTCTGGCCCCGAGGAACCGGTAGTCGTGCGGGATCGGCGACGGGTGGATCCGCAGACCGGCGAGGTCCACCCGCCCGCCGCGGAGGAAACTCCGGCCGGTGCGGAGCCCGTGCAGCACGCGGGCCCCTCGCTGGGTGATTCCGTGGACGAAGCCGTTCCGGCTGCCTCGGATATCGAGAAGCAACTGTCCGAGCGCACTGCCGACCTGCAGCGGTTGCAGGCGGAGTACGCGAACTACCGCAAGCGGGTCGACCGCGACCGCGAGGCTGTGGTGCAGGGCGCGAAGGCGTCCGTGGTCGGCGATCTGCTGCCGCTGCTGGACGACCTCCAGCGCGCGGAGCAGCACGGCGATCTCACCGGCGCGTTCAAGGCGGTGGCCGACAAGCTGGTCTCCAGCCTGGAGCGCTCCGGTCTGGAAGCGTTCGGCGCCGAGGGCGAAGAGTTCGACCCGAGCATCCACGAGGCCGTGCAGCACAACACGTCCCCGGACGTGAAGGGTCCGACGGTCACCCTGGTGATGCGTCGCGGCTACCGCTTCGGCGAGCGGGTGCTGCGCGCGGCTCTGGTCGGCGTGACCGACCACGAGCCCGGCGACGCTCCGGCGGAGCAGCCGGTCGATCCGCCGGTCGGCGGCGAACTGCCGCTCGACGGTTCGGTTGATGAGCCCGGCCAGCAGTAACAATCGGTTTGCAGCGAAAGGAGGAGACACCCGATGAGTGCTCGGGAGTGGATCGGCAAGGACTTCTACAAAGAGCTGGGTGTCTCCTCCGACGCGACCGCGGACGAGATCAAGAAGGCCTACCGCAAGCTGGCCAAGGAAAACCACCCGGACGCCAACGCGGGCAACACCGCGGCCGAGAACAAGTTCAAGGCCGTGTCCGAGGCGTACGGCGTGCTGTCCGATCCGGCCAAGCGCAAGGAGTATGACGAGGCGCGCACGCTCTTCGGCTCCGGCGGCGCGGGCGGATTCGGCGGCTTCCCCGGTGGCGGCGGCGCCGGCGGGTTCGACATGAGCGACCTGTTCAACCAGGCGGGCGCGCAGGGCCAGCAGGGCGGATTCGGCGGCCTCGGCGACATCCTCGGCGGCATTTTCGGCCGCGGCCGGGGCGGTGCCGCCGGTGCCACGGCGAACCGGCCGCAGCGCGGCGCGGACGTCGAGACCGACGTGCGCATCGACTTCCTCGAATCGGTCAAGGGCGCGACGCTACCGTTGCGGCTGTCGAGCCCGGCCACCTGCTCCACCTGCGGCGGCAACGGCGCGAAGCCGGGCACCTCGCCGCGGATCTGCCCGACCTGCAGCGGGTCCGGGCTGGTCAGCCGAAGCCAGGGCGCGTTCGCGTTCTCCGAGCCGTGCCAGGACTGCCGCGGCCGGGGCAAGATCATCGACGACCCGTGCCCGGAATGCGGCGGCGAGGGCGTCAGCACCCGCACCCGCACGCTCACCGTGCGCATCCCGCCGGGCGTGAAGGACGACCAGCGGATCCGGCTGGCCGGCCAGGGCGAACCCGGCCGGGGCGGCGCGCAGGCGGGCGACCTGTACGTGCGCGTGCACGTGGCCCCGCACAAGCTGTTCGGGCGCAAGGACCTCAACCTCACGCTCACCGTGCCGGTGGACTTCACCGAACTCGCGCTGGGCACCACAGTCACGGTGCCGACGCTCGAAGGCAAGGTGTCGCTCAAGGTGCCCGCGGGTACCGCGAGCGGACGAGTGTTGCGAGTGCGCGGAAAGGGCATTCAGAAGCGGGACGGCACGCAAGGCGACCTGCTGGTCACCCTGGAGGCGGCGGTCCCGGCGAAGCTCGACGACAAGGCGCGGTCGGCACTTGAGGCCTACGCCGAGGCGATGAAGGGCCACGACCCGCGGCCTGAGCTCACCGAGTTGCTCGAAGGCAGGTGAGGGTGATGTTCGGCGGTAATCCGGGACTCCCGCACGGCGCGGACGAGGACACCCCGGTGTTCGTGATTTCGGTGGCGGCCCAGCTTTCCGGGCTGCACGCGCAGACGCTGCGCTCCTACGACCGGCACGGCCTGGTCTCGCCGGGCCGCACCGCCGGCGGCGGACGGCGCTACTCGCTGCGCGACATCGCCCTGCTGCGCGAGGTCCAGCGCCTCTCGCAGGAGGACGGGGTCAACCTGTCCGGCATCAAGCGCATCATCGAACTGGAGAATCAGGTCGACGCGCTGCGGTCCCGGGTGCACGAGCTGACCGAAGAACTCGCCGCCGCGTACGCGGCCGCCGAACAGGCCGCCGCCGCGGTGCACGCGTCCTACCGCAAGGACCTGGTGCCGCTGCGGCAGACCACCTCGCTGGTGGTCTGGAAGCCCAAGCGCCGCTGAACTTGTCGTGAGTGGCGATCACGGTGAGAACCGCGATCGCCACTCACAAGAACCCGGCCCCTCCTGCCACTGGAGGGGCTTTTCGCTGCCCTGCCTGCCCTGCCTGCCCTGCCTGCCCTGCCTGGCCCTGCCCTGCATGGCATGGCCTGGCCCGCCCTGCCCTGCGTGGCCCGCCCTGCCCTGCGTGGCCCGGCCTGCCCGGCCCGGCCCTGCCTTGCCTTGCCCGGCCCTGCCTTGCCCTGTCCTGCGGCCCTGCCTGCCCGGCCCTGCCCTGTCCTGTCCTGCGGCCCTGCCTGCATGGCCCGGCCCGCCCTGCCCTGCCCTGCGTGGCCCAGCCTGCCCGCCCGGCCCTGCCTGCCCGGCCCAGCCCGGACCCCGCCTCCCCACAGCGCCTCCCACCCCAGCCCCCAGCACCCCATCCCCCCGCAGCCGGTGTCTCGGGGCGTGAGTCTCGTAAGTGTTTATGCCGCTTAGAACCGGGATAAACACTCACAACCCTCCCCGCGGCCGCAAGAGGCCCCTCACTGTCCTGCCTGGACTTCCGCCCCCAGTTCCCGCAGATCGGCGAACGCCTCGGCCAGGTAGTCGTCAAGATTCCGCGTCGGGTCGCTGATCCACGCCTGCGTGGCGTGATGGAACGTCGCCCATCCGGCATGCGCCGCCAACCGCGCCAGCCGGTCCTCGACTCCCCGCTGCCGCAACGCTTCCGCGAGCGCTTCAGNGAGGGTCGCCGCCTTGGCCAGATTGCGTTCGCGCAGTGTCGGCGTCGACGCGATCAGATCACGCCGGGGTTCGGCGAACGGGAGGTTGCGTTCCATGATCCGCCCGGCCTTCTTGAACGCGCGCAGCAGGATTTCCAGCGGCGCAAGGCCGTCCGGGGCTTCGGCGACCGACTGGGTGAGGTCCTCGCGCAGGTCGGCTTCGCCGTCGAAGAGCACCTCGCGTTTGTCCGGGAAGTGCCGGAAGAACGTGCGCTCGGTGACGCCTGCCCGGGTCGCGATCTCCGCGGTGGTCGTTTTGTCGAACCCGTTTTCCCGGTACAGCTCCAGCGCCGCCTGTTTGAGGCGGCTGCGCGCTTCTGCTCCGCTCCGTGGCACCTCCTGAGCCTACCCGGCTTGTGCGACAGTGACTGACACCACATTGTGTCAGTCACTGTCGCTACGCGTAGAGTCAGTGACTGATGCTAAGGAGCCTTTCATGCATGTCTTCGTCACTGGCGGCTCTGGCCAGACCGGGCCCGCCGTCGTCGCCGAACTGATCCGGGCCGGGCACACGGTCACCGGTTTGGCTCGCTCGGACGCCTCCGCCGCGCGGCTGGAATCGCTCGGCGCGACACCGCACCGGGGTTCGCTCGACGACCTCGACAGCCTGCGCCGCGGTGCCGAAGCCGCCGACGGCGTGCTGCACATGGCCCAAGGCGGCAGCTACGCCGATCCCGACGACCTCGTCCGCCGCGACTGTGAGGCGATCGACGCGCTGGGCCAGGCCGTGGTCGGCACCGTGAAACCGTTCGTCAGCACGTCGGGCACGCTGGTGCTGAAGGCCGACCAGGTCAGCACCGAACTTGACCCGGCGGATCCCGGTTCGGTCGCCTGCTTCCGCATCCCCGGCGAGCAGACCTGTCTCGGATTCGCCGACCGTGGTGTCCGCGCCAGCGTCGTGCGGCTGGCACCGACTGTGCACGGACCACGCGACCACGGCTTCATTCCAGCGCTCATCGCGGGCGCGCGCCGGGCAGGTGTCTCGGCGTATATCGGCGACGGTACGAACCGGTGGCCAGCTGTCCATCGCAATGACGCGGCAGTGCTTTTCCGGCTGGCGCTGGAAAAAGCGCCTGCGGGGAGCATGCTGCACGGCGTCGGGGAAACCGTCGAGATCAAGACCGTCGCGGAGAAGATCGCGCAGTTGCTGGACATCCCCACGACGTCCTTGACTCTCGAAGAAGCCGCCGAACACCTCGGTAATCCTTTCCTGGCAAGGTTTTTCTCACTCGACGTGCCTGCCTCCAGCGCGCACACCCAAGAACTGCTGGGTTGGACGCCGAACCACGCGACGCTGCTGGAAGACCTGGAGACCGGCGACTACTTCGCCCCGGAGGCCAGCGGCCGCGCCGAGGCGGTGTGGCGCTAGTTCCGGGACCGCACCAAACCGGCTTCGTATGCGACGATCACCGGTTGCGCGCGGTCCCGGGCGTCGAGTTTCGCCAGCAGCCGTCCGACGTAAGTCTTCACCGTCGCCCGCTCAGTTATCTCCACATTGGACAGTCCACCGGCGACGAGCGTGAGCATCTCGCGTTCTAGCGGGGCCAGAGCAGCGATGTCCGCGCGCGGTGGCGGCCGCCACGCGCACCGCCGCGCAAAGGCCGGGCGGGTGTCCTTGAGCAGGAAGTCGGTCGCTCCGGCGCGCAGTGCGGCGAAGGCGTGCTCGTCCACGTCGAACATGGTCAGCGCCAGCACCCGCACGTCCGGGTGCGCTCGCCGATCAGCCGGGTCGCTTCGATGCCNCGATGCCGTCCATGTTCGGCTGGCCGCTGCCTATCGCGCCGGAGTGCTCGGCCGGGTGCGCGCCGCAGCGACCCTCATGCCGCTCGGTGTCCTCAACGGAACGACGCTGTGGTCGATCGTCGCCGCGGCCGGGTTTGCCTAGCGTTCCTGCCGGTTGGCCTTCTGAAACAAACCGAGCGTCCGGAACGACGCGCCTTCGGTCTCGCCTGCCTCGGCGCGGTGGCGGTCGGCGCGCTCGGTTACTTGAGCACGCTGGGTTGACTACTTCAGGTGTTCCTCGAAGAACGCCATCACGCGTCGCCAAGCGTCGGAATCCGACGGCTCGTGATAGCCCATCCCGGTAATCCGGGCGAGCGCGGCCAGCGGTGCGGGCCGGTAGTGGTTCGCGAAGCCGTGCCCGGCGGCCGGGTATTCCTTGACGTCGTGCGGGATTCCGCGTTCGGTGAGCGCGGCTTCGAGCTTGGCCGCGGCACCGCGCAGGGAGACGTCCTTGCCGCCGAAGCTGCCGACGATCGGGCAGGCACCGTCCAAAGCGGACAGATCCTTCGGCAGTTGCCCGTAGTACGGGGCGGCGGCGTCGAAGGCCCGCGAGGCGGCCACCAGCGCGAATCCGCCGCCGATGCAGAATCCGACGACGCCGGCCTTGCCGGTCGCGTCGTCCCGTCCGGCGACGAGCGCCCGCGCCGCTTCGATGTCCGCGAACGCCCGGCCCTGTCGCGCGAACAGATCCTGGAACGTCCGCTTCACGCACCGGATCATGCCGCCGCGCGAGTACAGATCGGGGCTCAGCGCGAGATAACCCGCGGCGGCGTACCGGTCAGTGATCTCGCGCGCGTCCTGGTTCACCCCGAACACGTCGTGGATCAGCACCACCGCCGGGAACGGGCCGTCGCCGGAGGGCACCGCCAGATAACCGTCGATTTCCCCGTCCGCCACCGGAATCCGGATGTCCATCGGCTCAGTCCGCGGTGAACGGGTCGTATTGGATCTGGTCCAGCGCGCTGCCCGCGACGAGCATCCGCGACACCGTCGCGCGGATCATCGCGGGCGACCCGGACACCAGGATGTCGTGGTTCGGCCACGCGCCGTACCGCGTGACCGCCTCGGCGAGCGTGCCGTGTTCGCACCCGGGCAGATGATCGCCCCGTTCGACGACCGGGGTGATGGTGAGCCACGGGTTGGTCGCGGCGAGCGCGCGCAGTTCTTCCAGGTCGTAGAGGTCCTCGCGGGTCGGACCGCCGTAGAACAGCCGGGTCTTCGGGTTCTCGCCCCACAGCGCGAGGTGGTCGAGGATCGCCCGCAGCGGCGCGACCCCGGTGCCGCCCGCGACCATCAGCACGCCGCGCGACTGTTCGCGGTTGACGGTCATCCGGCCCAGCGGCGGGCCGAGCCGCCAGACGTCGCCCGCCTGCGTGTGGCTCACGATCGCCCGGGACACCCAGCCGCCGTCGACCGCGCGCACGTGGAATTCGATGCCGCCGTCCTCGCGCGGCGCGTTCGCCGGCGACAGATACCGCCACAACCGCGGCCGCTGCGGAACCTCGACGCTCATGTACTGGCCGGGCGAATACGGCACCGGCTGGTCCGGGATCACCCGCACCAGTGCGAGATCCCAGGTGAGCCGCCGGTGCTCGACCACGGTGGCCGACCACGACGCCGGGTTCTCGTCCGCCGCCGCGGCCTCCTGCATCGCGCGCGCGACGATGGTGAACGCCTCCGCCCACGCGCGCTCGACCTCGGGCGTCCACTCCGGCCCGAGGTGGTTTTTCAGCGCGGCCAGCAGCGCGGTGCCGACAGCCTCGTAATGCTTGGGGGCCACCCCGAACTTGCGGTGGTCGCGGCCGAGCTGGCGCAGGAACGGCAGCAGGTCGTCCGGCCGGTCCACCATCTGCACGACGCGGGCCAGCGCGCGGATGATGCGCCCGCCCTGCACTTCCATGTTGATCGGGAAGAAATCGCGCGTGGCAGGCGCGAGGGTGAACAGCATCCCGTAGAAGAACTGCGAGATCTCCGGGGCGTACGGCTCCGATTTGGCCCAGGTGTCGCGGATGAGCTGCACCATCGCGACCACGGCGGCGGGCGCCTGCCGGGGCGCGGCTGAGGTCCGCGGGAGCGGGCTGATCGAATCGGCTGTCATCGGGCTGTCGTCGTTCATAGGTCGGGACCGGAGGCCGGGGGGTTGGGAGGGAAAGGTCACGAGAGCAGGGCGGCCGAGGTTGTCGGATTCGGCTCGCGCCCTCGCGCGGGGGAATTCGCCACTCCTGCTCCTCGTTGTCCACGACGTGCTCGCCGCGTCGGCATCGCGGGGCGTCTGGTCCGCAGAGTAGCCGCACTGGGGCGGAATGCCCGCATCGTTGCTCCGGTCGGGTTACCGGCCAGTCAGGACGTGGGGCAGCTCACCGATTAGATAGTTGTCCTACGCAACCTTCGGTGGCTAAACTTGTAGAGTACAAGCAAGTGGGCACCGGCCCGGGAGGAACGATGAGCCCAGCTGACGACGTGCGGCTCGAACTGCTGCGGGAGCTGAAGGCGTCCGCCCAGCTCCAGCACCTGTGGATCATGCAGGCGTGGCAGAACGAGCCAGGGCTGCACCCGGCCTCGGCGATGCTGCTGTCCGACCTCGCCAAGCACGGCGAGGCGCGCCCGTCCGAGGTCGCCAAGCGCAGGCTCGTCGACCTGTCGGTGATCAGCAGGCAGGTCGCCCAGTTGCAAGCCGCCGGGCTGATCGAGCGCCGCCCCGCCCCCGAGGACGGCCGCGCGTCGCTGATCAGCGTGTCCGAGGCCGGTCTCGCCCGGCTCGAACTCTGGCGCAAGCAGTACCTCGAGTTCTTCGAGACGGCACTGGGCGGCTGGGACGAGGACCGGATCGCCGGCCTCACGTCGCAGCTCGCCGAATTGAACGAAGGTCTGCGCGCGACACTCGGCCCGTCCGGGTACTGCGCCGGCGCCTCCCCCGCGGGAAAGTGAAGTAGCGAATAGTGGAAACCACCGCATCCGGGCAGCCGATGACGCACCGGGAAATCCTCAAGGCCTTCACCGGCCTTTTGCTGGCCCTGCTCGTGGCGTTGCTGTCGTCGACCATCGTGTCCAACGCGCTGCCGACGATCCTCGCCGACCTGCACGGTTCGCAGAGCGAGTACACCTGGGTCGTCACCGCGACGCTGTTGACGTCGACCGCGACCACCCCGATCTGGGGCAAACTCTCCGACTTGTTCAGCAAGAAACTGCTGTACCAAATCGCGATCGTCGTTTTCACCGTCGGTTCGGCACTGGGCGGGATCGCGCAGTCGATGCCCGAACTCATCGCCTACCGCGCACTGCAGGGCATCGGGCTCGGCGGGCTGCAGGCGCTGATCCAGGTCGTCATCGCGGCGATGATCGCGCCGCGCGACCGGGGCCGCTACACCGGTTACACCGGCGCGGTGTTCGCCGTCGCGACCGTTTCCGGTCCGTTGATCGGCGGGCTGATCGTGGACTCGCCGCTGGGCTGGCGCTGGTGTTTCTGGGTGTGCGTGCCGCTGGCCGTCATCGCGTTCGTCGTGCTGGGCCGGACGCTGAAGCTGCCGGTGCTCAAGCGCAAGGTGCGGATCGACTGGCTGGGCGCGACCCTGCTGGTCGGCGGCGTCGCGCTGCTGCTGATCTGGGTCTCGCTGGCGGGCGGCAGCTTCGGCTGGGTTTCGTGGTCGAGCGCCGCGTACGTCGGCGGTGCGATTGTCGCGCTGGCGCTGGCGGTTCTCGTCGAATCCCGGGTCGCGGAGCCGGTGGTTCCGCTGCGGCTCTTCCGCAACCGCACCTTCACGCTGTCGGTGCTCGCCTCGCTGGCGGTCGGCACCGCGATGTTCGGCGGTTCGGTGTTCCTCGGGCAGTACTACCAAATCGCGCGCGGTTTCTCGCCGACGCACGCCGGTCTGATGACGCTGCCGATGGTGCTGGGGCTGGCCGTCGCCTCCACCGGCGCGGGGCAGGTCATTTCCCGCACCGGGCGCACTAAGCCGTTCATGGTCGCGGGCGGGATCTCGCTGCTGGCTGGGCTGTTCCTGCTCTCGACGGTGGACCACGCGACGAACCTGACGCTGATGGGCGGTTACCTCGCGCTGGTCGGCCTCGGGCTGGGCTTCCTGATGCAGAACCTGGTTTTGGTAGTCCAAAACACGGTCGCGATGAAGGACATCGGCTCGTCGTCCTCCGTCGTCACCTTCTTCCGGTCGCTCGGCGGCGCGGCGGGCGTGTCCGCGCTCGGCGCGGTGCTGTCGGCCCGGGTGGCCACGAACATCGCGAACTCCCTGTCGCAGATGGGTATTCACTCGGGCGGCGCAGTCTCCGGGGGTGGCGGCACGTTCGCTATCTCGTCGCTCCCGCCGGCGTTGCAGCCGGTGGTGCGCGGGGCCTTCGGCGACGCGACCGGCACGGTGTTCTTTGTCGCGGGCTGCATCGCCGTGGTCACCTTCCTCGCGGTGCTGTTCATCAAGGAGGTGCCGCTGCGCCGGACGCTCGACGCGGACGCGCCCGCACCGGCTGGTGTTTCGGTCGAGGCCGTCTCGGTGGTCGAAGCTCCGGTCGAGATGACCTCCGTGCTGCGCGGCCGCGTTCTCGATGCGGACGGTCGTCCGGTGTCCGGTGTCGTGCTCACGCTCACCGACATGACCGGGCGTCAGGTCGACGTGGGGCGTACGGGGCGTACGGGCGCGTACGAGTTGTCGGCCGACACCGTGGGCGAGCACGTCCTTCTCGCGACAGCTGGTTCGACGCGGCCCGCGGTGTCGACCGTGCGGCTTAACGGCAACGCGCGTTGGCACGACTTGCTGTTGGACAGCCAGGGTGCCATCTCGGGTCGCGTACGCGTGGCTGGTCGGCACGCCGCTGTCGCAGGCGCGGTGCTGACGCTTACGGACCGCCTGGGCATTGTCACCGCAACGCACATCGCGGGCGGCGACGGCGCGTACCGCTTCACGGGAATCGAACCGGGCGCGTACACGCTCACTGTGTCGGCCTACGGGTATACGCCGCACGCCGAGCCGATGACGGTCGGCGATGGTGCGGCGGCGCAGCACGATGTTGAGTTGAGTGCGGCTGTGGAACGAGAGTTCGTTAGGCACCAAGGGATACTCAGCGTCGACTAAGGGTGGCTCGTGAGTGTTTGTCGCGGTTCTGACCGTGATAGACACTCACGAGCTTTCTACTGGGAGTGGCATTTGCCGCCAAGCGATGCGCCCTCCCGGCCCTGCCTCGTCCCCCTCCCCCGGAGGTAGCGTCGAATACGTGACGCGAAGCAGGGTCGCGATGTTGCTGGCGATGGGAATCGACAACTTCGGTTCCGGACTTTTCCTTCCGCTCGCACTCCTTTACGTGACGCGGGTGATCGGAATCCCGCTCGTCGAAGCGGGCACGGCAGTCACCGTGGGCACCACGGCGGGGCTTCTCATGCCGCCGCTCGCCGGGCGGCTGGTGGATCGCGCCGGGCCGAGAGCCGGAGTTCTTGCCGCGCAACTGTTGCAGGCTGCCGGAATCAGCGCGTATTTGTTCGCGCACGACGTCGGCGGCGTAGTGGTGGCCGCCATCCTTCTCGGTGCCGGGCAACAACTGTTCTACAGCTGCCTGTTCGCGCTGATCGCCGAAGTCGCCGGAGACGTGCCGAAGGATCGGCCGTTCGCCGAAGTCGGCATGGTGCGCGCGGGCGGATTCGGACTCGGTGGGCTGATGTCGTCGGCACTGCTCACCTGGTTCGGCGACAGCGGCTACAGCGTCGCGCTCATCGTGGATGTGCTGACTTTCCTCGCGGCGGCGGGCCTCGTCGCGGTGTTCATCCCTCCCGGCCGCCGGTTCGCGCCCGCGGCGCGCGTGCGAAGCGGAGTGTTGCGCAACCGCCCGTATCTGACGTTGATCCTGCTGAGCGGCCTGTTCGGGCTGTCGCTCGACTTCTTCCTCATCGGCACCCCGGTGTTCGTGCTCGACCGGCTGCACGCGCCGACCTGGCTGCCCGGCGCGATCCTGTTCCTGCTGACCGTGCTGACCAGCGTCGGCGGCACCGTCGCGCTGCGGCTCACCCGGGGCCTCAGCCGGATCGGCGCGATGCGGGCCGGATCCGCGCTGTTCGCCGCGTGGTGCCTGACGAGCGTGGGCGTGCTGCTGGTTCCGCGAAGCTGGCAGGTGCCGTACCTGCTGGCGGCCACGCTCGTGTTCGCCGCCGGTGACCTGGTGTTCGGTCCGCGGTCCGGTGCGCTCGCCGAGGCCGCCGCGCCACCCGAAGCGAAGGGCCGTTACCTCGCCGCGTTCCAATACGCGTTCACTGTGGCTCAGGTGCTCGCTCCAGCGATCGTGTCGTTGTTTTCCGTGGCGGCGTGGTTACCCTGGGTTCTGGTCGGGGGTTGTGCTTGCCTCGCCGCGCTCGGGCTCGGCAGGCTGGGACCAAGGCTGCCCGCGGCCGCGGTGGCACCAATTCAGAGTTGAGCGGAACAGACTCAACTTTGCTGACGTTATACCTGTCGACGGGCCTTGGTCGGGCCTGTCACCAGGTATTTCCACGAACGCATGAGGTGAGGGATGGACGCTTTCAACCCGACCACGAAGACCCAGCAGGCGATCTCGTCCGCGGCGCAGGCGGCCACCGTGGCCGGCAACCCGCACGTGTCGGCCGCCCATTTGCTGGGCGCCCTGCTGGCGCAGGGTGACGGGACCACCGCACCGCTGCTGACCGCGGTCGGGGCGGACCCGGAAACAGTGCACAAGGAGCTTGAGCCGATCATCAACGGGCTGCCGTCGGCGACCGGCGCGACCGTGTCGACGCCGCAGTTCGACGCGCCCGCGGTCAAGTCGCTCACGCAGGCGCAGAAGCTCGCCACCGAACTCGGCGACGAGTACGTGTCGACCGAGCACCTGCTCGTCGGCCTCGCCACCGAAGGAGCCCAGGTCGCGGACCTGCTCAAGCGGCACGGTGCCACGCCGGACGCGCTGCGCGAGGCGTTCGCGAAGGTGCGCGGGTCGGCCCGGATCACCAGCGCGGATCCCGAAAGCACGTTCAAGGCGCTGGAGAAGTACGGCGTCGATCTGACCGAGCGGGCCCGTTCCGGTGAACTCGACCCGGTCATCGGCCGCGACACCGAGATCCGCCGTGTCGTGCAGGTGCTTTCCCGGCGTACCAAGAACAACCCGGTGCTGATCGGCGAACCGGGCGTCGGCAAGACGGCGATCGTCGAGGGCCTCGCCCAGCGGATTGTCGCGGGCGACGTGCCGGAATCGCTGCGCGGCAAGCGAGTGGTCGCACTCGACCTCGGGTCGATGGTGGCCGGAGCCAAGTTCCGCGGCGAGTTCGAGGAGCGGTTGAAGGCAGTCCTGAAGGAGATCACCGACTCCGCGGGCGAGGTCATCACCTTTATCGACGAGCTGCACACCATCGTCGGCGCGGGGGCGACCGGCGAGGGCGCGATGGACGCGGGCAACATGATCAAGCCGATGCTCGCTCGCGGCGAGCTGCGGATGGTCGGCGCTACCACGCTCGACGAGTACCGCCAGCACATCGAGAAGGACCCGGCGCTGGAGCGCCGTTTCCAGCAGGTGCTGGTCGGCGAGCCGTCTCCGGAGGACACCATCGCGATCCTGCGCGGGCTGAAGGAGCGTTACGAGGTGCACCACGGGGTCCGGATCACCGACGCCGCGCTGGTCGCCGCCGCGACGCTGTCGGACCGCTACATCACCGCGCGGTTCCTGCCGGACAAGGCGATCGACCTGGTCGACGAGGCCGCGTCGAAGATCCGCATGGAGATCGACTCGCGTCCGGTGGAGATCGACGAGGTCGAACGGGCCGTGCGGCGCATGGAGATCGAGGAGATGGCACTGTCCAAAGAGGACGATGCCGCCTCTCTCGAACGGCTGACCGCGCTGCGTGCCGAATTGGCCGAGAAGCGCGAGGAACTCACCGCGCTGACCGCTCGGTGGCAGAACGAGAAGGGCTCGATCGAGACCGTCCGTGAGCTGAAGGAGCAACTGGAGCAACTGCGCGGCGAATCGGAACGCGCCGAACGCGACGGCGACCTCGGCAAGGCCGCCGAGCTGCGGTACGGCCGGATTCCGGTGCTGGAGAAGGAGTTCGAGGCCGCGATGGCCGCGAACGAGGCCAGCAAGCAGAACGTCATGCTGAAGGAAGAGGTGGGCGCGGACGACGTCGCCGACGTGGTCAGCGCGTGGACCGGCATCCCCGCCGGGCGACTGCTGGAAGGCGAGACGGGCAAGCTGCTCCGGATGGAGGAGGAGCTGAACCGCCGCGTCATCGGCCAGGATCAGGCGGTCCAGGTCGTCGCGGACGCCGTGCGGCGGGCGCGGGCCGGAGTCGCCGACCCGGACCGGCCGACCGGTTCGTTCCTGTTCCTCGGTCCGACCGGCGTCGGCAAGACCGAGCTGGCGAAGGCGCTGGCGGAGTTCCTGTTCGACGACGAGCGCGCGATGCAGCGCATCGACATGAGCGAGTACTCCGAGAAGCACTCGGTGGCCAGGCTCGTGGGTGCGCCCCCGGGTTACGTCGGCTACGACCAGGGCGGCCAGCTGACCGAAGCCGTCCGGCGCCGCCCTTACACGGTGGTGCTGCTGGACGAGGTCGAAAAGGCGCACCCGGACGTGTTCGACGTGCTCCTCCAGGTCCTCGACGACGGCAGGCTGACCGACGGCCAGGGCCGGACGGTGGACTTCCGCAACACCATCCTGATCCTGACCTCGAACCTCGGCTCGCAAGCCATCGCCGACCCGTCGCTGGACGAACGCCAGCGCCGCGACGCGGTGATGGAGGTCGTGCAACGGCAGTTCAAACCGGAGTTCCTGAACCGGCTGGACGACATCGTGGTGTTCCACGCGCTCGGCACCGAGCAGCTGACGTCCATTGTGGACATCCAGGTCGCCCGGCTGGCCAAGCGGCTCGCCCAGCGCCGCCTGCACCTGGAGGTGACCGACGGTGCCCGGGAATGGCTGGCGCTGAACGGCTTCGACCCGATCTACGGTGCCCGCCCGCTGCGCCGGCTGGTGCAGTCGGCGATCGGGGACCAGCTGGCCAAGCAGCTGCTGTCCGGCGAGGTCCGGGACGGGGACACCGTGCGGGTGGATCTGCCGGAGCTGGAGACCGGTGACACGTTGAAGGTGTCGCGGGTCTGAGTGCGGTGAGTGCGGGCCTCTTCGCGGAGTTGCCGCGGGGAGGCTCGCCGCGGGCCGAGTCCGGCCCCCAGAACGGGAAACCGCCCGGCCGCAGTAGCGCGGCCGGGCGGTTTCCCGTCGCAAGCGATCAGGAGTCTTCCCCACGATCCGGTTCCGCCGGACGTGCCGGGGGAACCGGAGTCGCGCCGCCGCCCGGCGGCGGAGTCCGCGGCGCGGGCGGAGACGGCTGCCGCTCGGTCATCCGGGTGTCCGCCGGAGAGGGTGCCGTCGTCTCGACCGACCGGGTGTCGACCGGCCGCGTCGCCTGGGTGTCCGCGGGCGAGGGAGCGCTCGCCGGGGCAGGCGCGGCGGGGGTACCCGCGGAAGGCGTCCACGTGCGGTTCGAGTCGTAGTCCTCGTCGAACGGGTCCACGATGTCGGCGATCTCGCCCAGATCGCGCAGCAAGCGCTCAAGCCGCGACGGCCCGGCACCCGGCACGACGCTCGCCAGCACCCACTCGTTCTCCAGCCACGCCACGCCGACGTCGCCGCCCAGCTGGTCAGCCGCGTCGACCAGGTCCTGGGTGATGACCTGGCGCGCCCCCTCGGAATCGTCCGCGAAGGCGTAGCGCTGGCCGATCGGGCCGAGCATCTCCGGCATGTTCTCGCGCTGGAACGGCACGCTCGACAGCCACATCTCGACCGGCACCCGGTGCGTCTTGTTGCAGCGCACGGCCACGACCACCGCGGGCACCTGGCCCTGGGATTCGATGTCGAAGATGAACACCGGACGGCGGCCGTCGGAGGTGAAGGTGGAGCCCGCGACGACGTTCACCGCCGCGTCGGCGCCGAAGTAGCCGATCGCGCCTCCCGACCACTGCCGGGGCAGCCGTTCGTCCTCCTCCACGAACTGCCAGCCGCGCAACTGGGCCCAGCGCTGCCGCTCACGGTTGCGCGAGCCTTCCCTGGCCCGGTCCGCGAAGAGCAGGCCGAGCCCCGCCACCAGCGCGACGGCGGCGATGACGAACCAGATCCACGCCGAGATACCCACGCCGGTCAGGGTATCGCTGCCGAGCCCTCCTACCGGGACGGCCGCACCGTGTCGGCGCGCCCCGTTTGGCCGGAACCGTCCAGGTCGCGTCGACAAATCGGCTAATCGCCCGGCTCGGGTGTTCATTGCGGACGGGTTCCCGCTGACCGGACGGCTCGCTGCGCCTATCCAGCGATCGCGCCGGACAACCCGGACAGGAAGCTTGCCGGACCGCTCCGGCACCGGGTAGAGGTCGTTCGACAGCCTTTCCCGCCGCCGCCGACAGCAGGAAGGACCCCCGCATGTCCCTTTCGAGAAGATCGGTACTGACCGGGACCGCGGCGGCGCTCGGCTCGCTCGCGCTGCCCGGGGCCGCGGCGGCAGCGGAGACGCGCGACTGGTCCCGCGCCGTCATCGACTCCACCATGAAGCGCTACACCCCGGCGTCCATCGGCGGCTGGAGCTATCCGCTCGGCCTCTACTTCTACGGCCAGTACCTCTGCTACCGGCGGACCAAGGAGCGCAAGTACCTCGACTACCTCGTGGCCTGGTACGACCGGTTCATCACCGACGACGGTATTTCCAACAGCTTCGGCAGCCTCGACTCGATGCGCGCCTGCCAGATGCTTCCGTTGCTGTACAACGAAACCGGCAACGCCAAGTACCGCAAGGCCGCCGATCAGCTGCGCAAACGCTTCGATACCTACCCGCGCACGAGCGACGGCGGGATGTGGCACGCGCTCAGCCGTCAGCACCAGCTGTGGGGCGACGGGGTGTACATGGCGCAGCCGTTCCTCGCGTTGTACGGCAAGGTTTTCCACGACCCGACGTACTGCTACGAGGAATCCGCCAAGAACCTTTCTGTCTACTTCGGACACCTCAAGGAACCCGCGAAGGGCTTGATCTACCACGCCTACGACGAAAGCGGCACCCAGCCGTGGGCGACCGGCCCCGGCAAGCACTCCGGCTTCCACTGGGCCCGCGCCATCGGCTGGTTCGGGATGGCGGCGATCGACATCCTCGAGGTGCTGCCCGCCGGCCATCCGCGCCGGCCGGAACTGGTCGGGATCGTCCAGTTCCTCGCCGAGGGATACCGCCGGTTCCAGGATCCGCGGACCGGCCGGTGGTACCAGGTCGTCGACCACGGCGGGGACGACGGGAACTGGCTGGAGACGTCCGCGTCCTCGATGTACGCGTTCACCGTCTCCCGGGGGATCGAGCGCGGGTATCTGCCTGCTTCTTATGCCTCGGTCGCGCAGCGCGGATATGCCGGGGTGCTGCGGAAGGTGTCGATCGGGCCGGACGGGCTGACGAATCTCGCCGATATCTGCGAAGGGACGAACGTCGGGGACCTGAAGTTCTACTTCGCACGGAAACGGCTGACGAATGACTTCCACGGGCTCGGCGCGTTCTTGATCATGAACGAGCAGTTCACCCGATATCGCTGCTTGTCGCCTGGTGCGCGGGCACCGGTTCTAGGGCCGTGAGGGTTCCCCTCACGGACTTACGTCTCGCCGGTCGGGTTGGCGGGCTTGGCCAAGGGACCCGGCGACCACAGACCGGAGTGCGTCACCGGCTGCTGATGCAGCGCCGCCGAAGCCGGAAGCGCGTTCGAGACGTCGGGCGTCACCTCGTACAACGTCCCCCAGTCCCGATCGACGTCGCCTTCCAGGTACGTCGGCAACGCCTCCATCTGGGTGCTCGCGTTCATCCACACGAACGGCCCGCCGCCTGCCGGCGAGGACCAGTACCGGCCGACCGTGCGCAGGTCGTCGCCCGCGCTGATCCGGTACTTCGGCACCTCGGCGATCCCGTTGTGGATCGAGGACGGGCGCAGGCACGGGTGCTGCGCGGCGGCGGCCCACTCCAGGAACACCGGATCCTGCCCGACCACTTCGGTCATCTTCGCGATCTTCGGCGCCCGCGGCGCGCTGAAGGCGACCCAGCCCTCGCTGCCGAGCCCGCGGCCCTTCGCCACGATCCGCACCTGGTCTGCGCCATCGGGCACGCTGACCCGCGCGTCCCGCCAGTTGGTGTCCTTTTTCTTCGCGTCGAGCTTCTCGCGGCTGAGCACCTCGAACCCGGCGGGGGTGTTCTTGCCGAATTCGGCGGTCAGTCCGTTCGGGTCTTCGGTCTTGCCCGCGAGCGCGACCACGATCGGCACCGAGCCGTCGCGTGCTCGCTCCGGGATCGAGTACCACTGGGTGCGCAGGTCGCCCGCGCCGTCGCCGGACTCGTGGTAGCTGCCCCAGATCGGCGCGCCGTCCTTGCCGAAGTCGTGCGGCGGCTTCCACTTGTCGTCAGTCGGCAGCCCGCCGTTGGTGACGAAGCCCTTCTGGGTGCTGGCCAGCCAGTCTTGCGGCGTGGTCCCGCGGTCGGCGCCTGCGGGCACCTGCCAGCCGGGCGCGGCGTTCTGCGGCTGCTGCGGCGCGGCTTCGAGAAGCCCGGCCTTCGGATCGCGCTCGACCTTGATGTAGTCGGACAGCCCGCAGCTCTTCCCGGCCAGCTGGCGGATGTTGTCGGCACCCATGTTGTAGGTGTCCCAGCGCTTCTGGATGCCCTTGGCGATGCTGCCGATCTCGAACAGCACGAGAATCGCGCACACCGTCGACAGCGGCGCGAGCCCGAGCCGCAGTGCCCGGCCGCGGTTTTCCAGGTCGGACCGCGGCACCGGCGCGGGCGGCACGAACGGTTCGTGCTCGTTGTGCTTCATGTGCTCGATCGCCGCGATCGCCAGCGCGACCGCGGCCGCCACGAGCGCCATCGTGCTCAGCTTGATGCCGAACACCTGCGGCGGAAGGTCGAACCACGGCACGCCCCACGCCGAGACGTACCACCAGGCGTTCGGCCCGGTCGACGCCAGCGCGACGATCACCATCAGCCCGGCGAAGAACGCCGCGCGGTTGCGGCGCGACAGCAGCACCGTCGTACTCGTCGACAACGCGGTGAGCGCGGCGAGCGGGCCGCCGACCGCGACCAGCATGCCGAAGTGGTGCGAGTGCTTGGTCGGGGCGAGCGCGAGGACCACAAAGGACAGTGCGCTGATGCCGAGCAGCCTGCGGCTCGGGCCGAGCGCGGCGCCGCGGATGTTCCCGCGCCGCAGCAGCACGACCGCGCAGGTCGCCAGGCAGAGGAAGATCAACAGCACCGGGAACCGGCGCGTCATCGACCCGTCCGGGCCGTTGCTGAACAGCATCGTGTACCGGTCCAGCTCGTTGTACCAGGCCCCGGTCGGGCCGAGCGAGGACCGCAGCCGCACCGATTCGAGCGCGCCGCTCAGCGTCTGGTCGCAGAAGATGAGCGCGAGAATCACCAGTCCGGCGGCGGCGACCGGCGCGAGCACCGGTACCCAGCCGAACTGGCGGGCGTGCCGGAGCACGATCTTCGCCAGCGGCTTCAGTCCGACCACGAACGGCAGCACGGCCATCAGCCCGTGCGGGTTGACCGAGACGCACAGCGCCGCGACGGTCAGCCCGACCGCCGCCGGGCCGAGCCGCCGGGTCGCCACCGCGCGTTCGACCGCGCAGATCGTGATCAGCGACAGCAGCGCGACCAGGTTTTCCGGGCGCAGGCCGTTGTCATAGGGCAGCCAGAACGCGAGGAAGACCGCGCCCGCCGCCCAGCCTGCCGCGCTGCTGATCCGTACCTGCCTGCCGAGCCGGGGCAGCACGCCTCGGCTGATCAGCATCCAGCAGGCGACGCCCATCAACAGCGACGGCAGCCGCATCCACGGCGTCAGCGAACTGATCTTGGTCATGGCCGCGTAGATGTCGACGAACCACGCCATCGGCGCGTCCGGTGCGGCGAACCACCGGTAGTACTCGCCGATGTACCCGGCGTCGCCGCGGACGCGCGCCATGGTCGTGAAGTAGCCATCGTCGGCGGTCATCGCGCCGATCAGCCACCAGACGCCGAGCGTGCCGAGGACGGCTATGTCGAGGAATTTCAGCTTCCACCAGCCGCGCGCGGCCAGCCGGGGCGCGCGTCGGCCGGAGAGCCGGTCGAGGCGGTACAGCGCGAGCACCGCGCCGATGAAGCAGAGCACCGACAGCACGATGGCGGCCAGCTTGATGCCGGTCGCGGTGCTGGCCCAGCGGTTGTCGACCTGCGCGGAGACCGAGAGGCCGTGCGTGTCGTCCTGGTTCGTGAGGTCGGAGAAGAACCCGGTGAGCTGCGGCCGGCGGTCGTCGCTGACGTCCGCCAGGTGGGTGCCGCCGACGGACGCGGTCGTGTGCTTCGGGTCGGAATGCACCGTGATCGTGCAGTCGCCGTCGCCGAGCGGCGCCGCGCCGAGCTGCTGGCCCTGTGAGGAGAGCGTGAGCTGGCCGTCGCCGACCTGCAAGGCCATCCCGGTGACGGTGCCGATGCTGGAGTTCGGCGGGTTGGTGCTGAACAGCACGGCGTTGCCGTCGGTGCGCGCGTCGAGCGCCCGCGCGGTCGCGCACGGGACCTTCGCGTCGAGCGAAATCGGCGCCTGCGCGGTCAGCGGGGCGGACACCGCCCGGGTGCCGCCCTGGGCGGTCGGCCAGTCGAGGGTGGTTTGCTCGAGCGTGACGGGCAGGAGCGGGACCGCGATCGCGAGGATCGCGCCGGCGATTCCGAAAACCGCGGCGAGCAACCGGGCCCGACGCCCGGCTTTGCTCTTGCCGGTAGCTGTCGGAGACGCCGATTCGGCGGCAACGGATTCGAGGTCGACCACGCCCAGCAGGCTATCCAAGCGGACGCGGGCCTCCCGCTGGGGACTCTCCAGGGGACGGCCCCACCTGGTCGAGCCTGGATTACCTCGTCGCATAGCCACGGTGGGTAAAGAAAACGCGGCCTTGTTTACGGCGAACGGGTGACGCTCCGCAGCTCACGACGGATCGGGTCGAGGGTCTTTTCACGATCCGGAAACGGTCCGGACTCGGTTGCCGAAAGCGGACCCGGCACGTCGATGAACTCAGCCGGGCGAGAAAGTGAACGGCGGCCCGGAAACTGTCCATCCGTTGTCGATGACCGGATTGCCCAGCACCTCGGCGCCCACGTGCTGGCTCCGGGTAACCGGAATACCGACGGTAGCAGCGGTGCTCGTCCGCGCCGCGGCGATGTCCGCGGCCGACAGTTCGCCGTGGAACCGCTCCGTGCACTCGGCGGTCGACTGGCTCGTCGCGGCCAGCGTGTGCACCGGGCCGAGGTCGCCGGACACGCTGTGCCGCTCGGTGGACTCCAGCCGCGTCACGTCGAGGTTGCCGGTGAGCTGGCCGAGCACGCTTTCGTCGGAGTTCGCGACCACCGAGCCCGCCCGGCCGAGGTCGACGGCGTCGGCGGAGGTGCGTTCGACACGGGTGCCGCTCATCAGCTCGCCGGAGAACCGGCCGGCCAGACCGGACTCGGCGCTCGTCTTGCTGCTGGAGAGCGCTTCGGTGCCACCGGGCAGCCGGACTCCGTGCCGCATCGACTGGTCCAGACCGGCCACGTGCGCACCGTCGAACGGCTGTGTGTGGTGCACGCCGAGGTCGTTGCCGGTGAGCACCCGGCCTGGCTCGCCGAGACGCAGGTCGTGGGTCTGGGACTGGCCCGCGGCGTCCGGAGCGAGCGCCTGGTGCAGGTTCGACGCGGCGGACGCGGGCAGGTCGTGCGTCGCGATCGCCTCGTCGCGGGTGAACTGGAGGTCGGAGGAGGAACCGTGCTGGTGCAGGTCGAGCGGCACTTCCCTGCTCGGGGTGTCCGCCAGCGCCGCAGCCGGGCCGGCGAGCAACAGAGCGAGGGGTGCCGCACCGGCGGCCATCCGGGGCAAATATCCGGGCGTCCGCTTGGTGTGCTTGCCCATGTGCCGGACCATACTGCGCCACCAGCGCAAACGCAGCTGAAAAACGGGTAGCTTCACCCACATGACCACCACTGCCATGATCACGGGAGCCACCGCGGGCATCGGTGCGGAATTCGCGCGCCGGCTCGCCGCCGACAAGCACGCACTCGTCCTCGTCGCCAGGAACGAAGAGCGGCTGACCGCGCTGGCTGAGCAACTGCGCGCGGAGCACGGCGTCGAGGTGACCGTGCTGTCCGCCGATCTGTCCGAAGTGGATGGTCGCAGCCGGGTCGCTGAGCTGCTCGAAACCCGGCCGGTCGACCTGCTGGTCAACAACGCCGGCTTCGGGCTGAGCGGCGAGTTCTGGGAGATCCCGGCCGAGGACCTGCGACGCCAGCTCGACGTGAACGTGACCGCCGTGCTGCAGCTGACCCGAGCGGCGCTGCCCGGCATGGTCGACCGCGGCCGCGGCGCCGTCATCAATGTCAGCAGCGTCGCCGGTTTCTTTTCCGGCCGCGGCTCGACCTATACCGCCAGCAAGAACTGGGTCACGTCGTTCACCGAGGGCATCGCGATGTCGCTGCCGGAGGGCGTGCAAATGATGGCGCTGTGCCCCGGCTTCACCCACACCGAGTTTCACGAGCGTGCCGGGCTGCGGCGGGAGGGACCGAAGGCGTTCTGGCTCGACGTGGTGCAGGTCGTCGACGAAGCCCTCGCGGACCTGCGTCGCGGCAAGGTGATCTCGGTGCCGAGCCTGCAGTACAAAGCCCTGGTCGGGATCGGCGGACTGCTGCCGCGCCCGGTGCTGCGCAAGCTCGCCGGCGGGTTCGGCAACCGCCGCCGGACCTGAGAGGTAGGGAGAGCCCTACCCCGTCCCGGCGTGTGCGCCCCAGGGTGTTTTCCCCCGGCAGGCCATAGCGTTTTCCCCATGGCGACTGGGGAAGCGGTGCGGCTCGAATCCGTCCGCAAGGAATACGGCCGGGTTACGGCACTGGACGGGGTGAGCCTGTCCTTCCCGCGCGGCGGGTTCACCGCGGTGATGGGCCCGTCGGGCTCGGGCAAAAGCACGTTCCTGCACTGCGCGGCCGGGCTCGACCGGCCGACGAGCGGTTCGGTGCTGCTCGACGGCCAGGAACTGGGCAAGCTCTCCGAAACGCAGCTGACGAAGCTGCGCCGGGACAAGATCGGGTTCGTCTTCCAGGCGTTCAACCTGCTGCCCGCGCTGACCGTCGAGCAGAACGTCGTGCTGCCGCTGCGGCTGGCCGGCCGTCGTCCGGACCGCCGCCGCGTCGCCGAGATGCTCGGGCACGTCGGGCTGGGCGACCGGCGCAAGCATCTGCCGGGTCAGCTGTCCGGTGGCCAGCAGCAGCGGGTGGCCATCGCTCGCGCGCTGGTCAGCCGCCCGGCGGTGCTGTTCGCCGACGAACCGACCGGCGCGCTCGACACCCGTACCGCCGGCGAAATCCTCGGCCTGCTGTCGGAATCGGTGCGCGGCGGACTGACCGTCGTGATGGTGACACACGACCCGGTCGCGGCCTCCTACGCCGACCGCGTCGTCTTCCTCGCGGACGGCCGCGTCGCCGGAGAACTGCACCGGCCGACCGCGACGGCGGTCGCCGAACGCATGACGCACCTTGGCACCTGGGCCGACCGGATGCCGGTGGGCGGCTTCTGATGTTCAGTCTTGCCTTGCGCACCTTGCGTTTCCGCACCGGCGGGTTCATCGCCGCATTCGTGGCCGCGTTCCTCGGCGCGGTGATCGTGTCCGCCTGCGCCGGCCTGATGGAGACCGGGATCCGGTCCGCCACGCCGCCGCATCGACTGGCCTGGGCGTCGGCTGTCGTTGCCGGACAACAGGATTTCGAGCTCCGGAAGCATTCCGAGAAGCCCAAGACCCAGTCGGTCGCGCTGCCGGAGCGGGTCCGGTTGGACCGGTCGCTGGCGGAGACGATCCGCGCGACGCCCGGCGTGTCCACTGTGGTCGGTGAGGTGAACTTCCCGGTATCGCTGGGAAAGCAGCCTCTTGTCGCGCACGGTTGGGAGTCCGCTCGGTTGCCCGGACCCGCGCCGCGTGCTGACGAGGTGGTGCTGCCCGTCGCCAGCGGCGTGTCGGCGGGGACCACGGTTGACCTTGCAGTACAAGGGAAAATCAATCGCTACCGCGTCGCTCGGACGATTGATGGCTCTGACGTGTTCTTCGCAGGCGACGTGGCCGATCAGCTTTCCGGGCACCCCGGCAAGGTCGACTACTTCGGTGTCGTGACGGACAATCCGGCCGCGTTGCACCTCGGATCGGGGGTGTCCGTGCTCACTGGGGATGAGCGCGGCCTCGCCGAATTCCCAGCGGCGCAGGCGAGCGGCGGTCGGCTGATCCCGCTGTCCGGCGTCGCGGGCGGACTGTCCATTTCGGTCGCGGTGTTCGTCATCGCCAGCACGCTGATGCTGTCGGTGCGCCAGCGGCAGCGAGAATTGGCTCTGCTGCGCGCGATCGGCACGACACCGCGGCAGCTGCGGCGCATGGTTCTCGGCGAAGCGCTGGTCATCGGCGTGCTCGCGACCGGAGTCGCGGCCGCACTGGGCCCAGTGTCCGGCCGATGGCTGTTCGAACAGTTCACCTCGGGCGGGTTCATCTCGCCCGCCGTGCAGTTCCACCAGGGCTGGATCCCGATGATCATCGCGGCCGGCGCGACGCTGCTCGCTGTCGGGATTTCCGCACTGGTGGCCGGATTCCGGGTCGGCCGCATCCGGCCGACCGAGGCGCTCGCCGAGGCCTCCGTGCCGCGCGGCTGGCTGACTCCGTTGCGGCTGATCGTCGCGCTGCTGTGCTTCGGCGGCGGGACCGCGCTGGGCATCGTCACGCTCGCGGTGATGACGGGACCCATCGCGGCGAGCACGGCGGGTCCGGCGGTGATGCTGTGGGCGATCGGCGTCGCGATGATCAGCCCGGGCGTCACGAAGCTGACCGCGATCCTGTTGCCGGGCCCGATGCGGCTGATCAGCGGCGTCACCGGCTGGCTCGCGATCACCAACACGCGCAACGCGGCCACCCGGGTGGCCGGCGCGGTCACGCCGATCATGCTCGCCGTCGGCATCGCGACCGCCAACATCTACCTGCAAACCACGACCACCGCCGCTTCCGCGCAGGCCTTCGCCGAAGACCTCCGTGCCGACGCGGTCGTCGCGGGCCCGACCGGGGTCTCTCCGGAGACCATCGACCGAATCCGGAACGCGGACGGCGTCGCGGCGGCCTCGCCGTACGTCGCCAGCCGCGCGTTCATCACCGCGCCGTTCGACGGCAACCAGACCAAAAAGGGCTACCCCGCGCTCGGCTTGACCGACGCGTCGACCAATGCCGCCACGGTCGTGCGCGGCAACCTGGCCGACCTCACCGGCGACACGATCGCGCTGCCGGACACCGCCGAGGTGTCCCGATCGGTCGGCGAATCCGTCACGCTCCGTCTCGGCGACGGGAGCGACCGGACCCTTCGCATCGTCGCGATCGTGCACCAGCGGGCCGGAGCCGAACAGCTCCTGCTGCCCGCCGACCTGCTCGCCGGACACACCACGTCCGGTCTCGCCCGGCAGGTGCTCGTCCGCGCCGAGCCCGGCGTCGACCAGGCCCGGCTGACGCGAAGCCTGACCGCCGCGACCGCGGGTCTTCCGGTGTCCGTCGGCGACCGGAGCACGCTGGCCGCCGCGAACACCAAGAACGACGAGACCGGCGCGTGGGTGAACTACCTGCTGGTCGGCATGATCGTCGGCTACACGGTGATCTCCGTGGTGAACACCCTGGTCATGGCCACCTCGCGACGCCGGCGGGAGTTCGGGCTGCAGCGGCTCGGCGGCTGCACCCGCGGCCAGGTGCTGCGGATGGCCGCCGGTGAAGGCGGTCTGATCGCCGCGATCGGCATCCTGCTGGGCACCGTGGTGTCGGCGGGCGCGATCGTGCCGTTCTGTCTCGTCGCGACCGGCCGGGTGCTTCCGGAGGGACCGGTGTCCATCTATCTGGTGATCATCGCGACCGCGATCGTGCTCGCGCTGACCGCCGCGGTCCTGCCCGCTTGGGTGGCCACGCGGACGCGTCCGGTGACGGCCGTCGCGACCGGGGAGTGACACGCGGAAGTTGTCGGTGCCGTGTGTAAGACTCTCGGCCGTGGCGTACCCCGGGTTGGATCAAACTGCGAAGCTCGAACTGGCCAGGCTGGTCAGCGAACTGGCCGTCGTGCACGGCAAGGTCACCTTGGCCTCGGGCAAGGAAGCCGACTACTACATCGACCTCCGGCGGGCGACGCTGCAGCACGCGGCCGCCCCGCTCATCGGCAAGCTGCTGCGGCAGCTCACCGCTGACTGGGACTACGTCGCGACCGGCGGGCTCACCCTCGGCGCGGACCCGGTGGCGCTGGCGATGCTGCACTCCGCCGCCGCCGAGGGCGTGGTGCTCGACGCGTTCGTCGTCCGCAAGGCGATCAAGGAACACGGGATGCAGCGCCGGATCGAGGGCGTGGAGGTGCGCGGGCAGCGGGTGCTGGCTGTCGAGGACACCTCCACTACCGGCGGGAGCGTGCTCACCGCGGTCGAGGCGCTGCGCGAAGGCGGGGCCACCGTGGTCGGCGTCGCGACGGTCGTCGACCGCGACACCGGCGCGCGGGAAGCCATCGAGAAGGCCGGGCTCGAGTACCGGTACCTGCTGAGCAAGGACGACCTCGGGCTCGATTGAGGGCTTGGCCGAGCGCGAGTGAGCACAGTCACTCACAATGCGTGCGTGACGAATGCCCGCCTCACAGTGTCCCCCTGACGGAAGGGGGTGCCGTGACCACGACCAGTGTCCCGCTCGACGACGCCACCCTCGTCGGCCGTGCGCGAGACGGCGACGTACGCGCGTACGAACAGCTTGTGCAGCGTTATCAGGCCCCGATGTTCCGGCTTGCCCTGAAAATGCTGCATCATCGCGGCGACGCCGAGGACGTAGTGCAGGAAGCGTTCCTCGGCGCGTGGCGGAAGCTGGCGCAGCTGAACGACGACAACGCGTTCGTCGGCTGGCTGTACCGCGGAACGACCAACCGCTGCCTCAACGTGATCCGGGCGCGCCGCCCGCAGGCCGACGTCGACCTCGACCTGGCCGAATCGCCGCGCCGCGATACCCAGCCGGAGCACGCGGTGCAGGTCAGCGGCCAGCTCGCGGCGCTTGACGAGGCGCTTCAGACACTCACCCCGCAGCAACGGGCGTGCTGGCTGTTGCGTGAGGTGCACGGCCGGTCGTACGACGAGATCAGCGAGATCGTCGGCGCGAACCCCACCGCGGTCCGGGGGCGCATCGCCCGGGCCCGTGCGCAGCTGGCGGAGGTGATGAAGCCGTGGAGGTGAACCAGGACTACGGATTGCCGTGCGGCCGGGAACTGGAAGCGGTTTGGGAGCACCTGGACGAGGCCGACGACCACCAGGCGGAATGCGTCCATTGCCGCACCGCGCGGGAAAGCCTGCTGTCCCTGCGCTCGGCGACGCAGGAACTGATCGACGAGCCCGACCCGACCCCGCCGGACCTGGTCGGCCGGATCATGTCGGCCGTCCGCGCCGAAGTGCGCCGCGGTCAGATGCTGGATCTTTCCGCTGGTGAACCGGGTTCGGTCGAAGTGAGCGAGCAGGCGGTCGCGGTCGTGCTCCGCTACGCGGCCGACTCCGCGGGCAACGTCCGCGCCCGCCGGGTCCGGGTGCGCAAGGTCGGCCTCGACCTGTCCGGCGCGGCCCAGATCGAGGTCGAACTCACCCTTGCGACGCGGCTCGGGAACACCAGTGGTGCTGACACGTTGGCCCGCGTACGGGAGCTGGTGTCCGCTGCCGCGACCTCGCGAGTGGGTATTTCGTTGGCCAGGCTGGATTTGCTGGTGGAAGACGTGTACGAGGACGGGGAATGACCGCCGAATACGTGATCGCCGACCCGGTGATCGCGAGCGTTGCCGCCCGTGCGGCCGCCGAAACCGCCGGAGTCGTGCGCCTGGAACCCGGCCTGCTCGGCTTGGCGACCGCCTGGACCCGCACCGCCCGGCAACGCTGGAAGGGCCTGGAACCAGCCCCCGCGGACGGCGTCCGGGTCCGCGCCCACGAGGACCGCCTGACCATTGAGGTCGACGTGGTCATCTCGGACGCGGACCAAGCCGCCGCCGTGGGCCGCGCCGTGCAGCGAGCGGTGTTCCGGGAAGTCCTCGCGCAGACCGGCCGCTCCGTGGACGCCGTCCGAGTGTCCATTTTGGACATCGAAGTGGGGCGGCGGTGACCGATCCGCGTTCGCTGGCCGGAAGAATCGCCGACGCCCTCTCGGCAGTCGAGGGCCTCCGTCCTGCGACGAGCGTGGCCGCGGAGATCAGCTGGCTCCCGACCGATCCCGCTGGTGGATCAGTGGATCTGAGCACGGAGTCGGTGGAGATCCGGGTGGTGGCTTTGCGGTTGCCGCTGCCGCCCTTGCTCTCGGCAGCCGAGGCACGAGTGCGTGCGGTACTCGATGGGACGGAGTGGGCGGACGCGCGCATCCGCTTGGTAGTGACGGACATCGACGGGGCAGCGTTCGCTGACTGAACGCGGCCTTTCCCTCGCCGGTATCGTCGGCTTCGCGCCGCGGGAGGGCCGATGATCCGGATCCAGGTGACCAACAAGGACGACAAGCCCCGGACCTGGAACGTCGAACCCTATGGCGACGAAGTCGTGCTCGCCATCGATGACGTGCTCTCGATCGAGTCCGCGCACCCCGTCGACATGGCCTTCGAGGTGACCCTTTACCTCGACTCCGAGGTCCTCTGGGCGACGGCGGACCCGGACGGCCATCCCCTGCTGCCCGACGACCTCAAGCTCAACGGGGTCACCCTCTGGCCGGGCTTCGGCGGCGCGGGCTGAGTTCCTTCTCCCGCGTTTGTCAAGCGCGTTTCCGCCCGCTTTCGCCAACGATTCGCGTGCTGTCCGCGGGTACGGAACGAAGTCATTTACGTCGCGTCGGGTCCCCTCGCGCGGGTGTTCCGGCCAGTCTCCTACCCGGAGTGATCCCTCCGTTACCTGCCGGGTGAACTCGTTGCTCCGGTGGGTCGAACATCACATCAGGTCCCCCTATTTCCCGCTTCCTGGACCGGTAATCGGAGTAGCGTCGCTGGTGGGTGCACTGGGAAGGGGGCGAAGGTGGACACGACGGTCGCGCACGTTCTGGCCGATGTCACCGTGGCGGTGCACGTCCTCGCCCTGCTCTTCATCGGCTTCGGCGGGTTCCTCGCGTGGCGGTGGCCGAAAGTCATTTTCGTGCACATTTTCTTCGCGGTGTGGGGCGTGCTGGTCAATGTCACGCCGATTCCGTGCCCGCTCACCGCGCTGGAGGATTTCTTCCGGCATCAGCAGGGTCTCGGCGACCTGCCCGGCGGGTTCAACGCGTATTACCTCTACGGCACGGTGATCCCGCGCTCGCTGCTGCCGGTGGTGGTCGTGGTGGCGCTGGCGGTGCTGGTGATCTCGTACCTGGGCGCGTACCTGAGGTGGCGCCACCGCCACGACGACAGTCCGGCGCACGGCGTCAGCCTCGGCTGAGCGAGAATCGTCCTTCGTGACGACGGAACAACCCGAAGCGGGCCCCACCGAGTGGGTGAACCGCGAGGAGGTAGGCGTCGGTCCATGGCCAGGCCCCTGGCCGGACGACCCGCGCTACGACCCCGAACTCCTGACCAACGGCGACCGCCGCAACGTGGTCGACGCCTACCGCTACTGGCGCCGCGAAGCAATCGTGTCCGATGCGGACACCCGGCGGCACGCGTTCCACGTCGCGATCGAGAACTTCCAGCACGACCACAACATCGGCACGGTCGTCCGCACGGCGAACGCCTTCGCCGCCGCGGAAGTGCACATCGTCGGCCGCCGCCGCTGGAACCGCCGGGGCGCCATGGTGACGGACCGCTACCAGCACCTCCGCCACCACGAGAACGTCGCGAGCCTGCTGGAATTCGCCACGACGGAGGGTTTGACGGTGGTAGCGGTGGACAACACCCCCGGTGCCGAGCCGGTGGAAACCGCCGAGCTGCCCCGGAAGTGCCTGCTGCTGTTCGGCCAGGAAGGCCCCGGCCTATCCGAAGCGGCCCAGACCGACTCGGCGAAAGTGGTGTCCATCGCCCAGTTCGGCACGACAAGGTCGATCAACGCGGGGGTCGCGGCGGGCATCGTGATGCACGCGTGGATCCGGCAGCACGCGGACCTGTCCAAGGCCTGGTGACCTCCGCCGCCTCACCACCGCCGGGTTGCTCGTGAGTGGCTACGCCGGTTAGAACCGGGATAGCCACTCACGAGCACCCAAGCGTTGGCCGCACGATTCCGGCAGGGCGGGCGGCGTGGAGAGGCAAGTTTTCCGCAGCGCAGGCAGAATCAATCCATGACCGCCGATTCTCCCGAGCCCGCCAATTCCGCTGCACGCGGCGCCGCGGCCCACCCCGCCACGGCGCGCGCGGTCACCCCGGCTGACCGCCCGGCGACGGCTGATCGCGCGGCAAACCCGGCCAAGGATGCGGCAAACCTCGGCGAGGGGCCAGCGCACGATGCTGAACGTCCAGCGGCGGCCGGGGGCGCGGAAAGCCCGGCCGAGGGTGCCACGAGCCCGGCCGGGGGCGCGGCGAACCCGGCTAGAGACGCGGAGAGCCCGGCTGAGGGTGTCGCGAACCCGGCTAGAGACGCGGAGAGTCCAGCTGAGGGTGTCGCGAACCCGGCTAGAGACGCGGAGAGCCCGGCCGAGGGTGCCGCGAACCCGGCCAGAGGCGCGGAGAGCCCGGCCGAGGGCGCGGCGAACATCGGCGAGGGGGCAGCGGCCACCGCTGAACGTTCAGCAGTGGCCGAGAGCGTGGCAAACCCGGCCAAGGACTCCACCCACCCAGCCGGACGCCCCGCGACGGCCGGGCACCCCACAGCGGCCAGGCGCCCTGCGGCGACCGAGCGTGCCGCTGTAGCCGAGCGCCCCACAGTGGCCGGGCGTCCTGCGGCGACCGAGCGTGCCGCTGTAGTCGAGCGTCCTGCGGCAGCCGAGCGCCCCACAGCGGCCGGGCGTCCTGCGGCAGCCGCGCGCCCCACCGCAATCGAGCGCCCCACCACAATCGAGCGTGCAGCCGCAGCCGAGCGTGCGGTCTGCGCCCGGCACCTCCGCCGCCTCTGGGCCCTTCCCGGCACCGTCCTAGGCCGCAGTGGGTGGCCGCCCACTGTGAGTCAACGACTGCACTGGCACTGGAACTACTGGTGGCAGGCCCATCTCCTCGACAGCCTCGTTGACGCGCAGCTCCGCCAACCCACCGACGAACGCGCACGGCTGATCAACCGCTTCATCGCGACCGTGCACCGGCGCAATTTCGGTTCCTGGGTCAACGACTACTACGACGACATAGCCTGGCTGGGGCTCGCGTTGCAGCGAGTACGCCAACTCCAACTATCCACAGTGGACGAACCGATCGACGTTATCGGCAGACGGCTGCACGAAGGCTGGACAGACGACCTTGGCGGGGGAATTTGGTGGCGGCGCGGCGACTCCTTCAAGAATACTCCCGCCAACGGCCCGGCCGCTATCTTTCACGCCCGGAAGGGTGATCAAGAACGCGCCGGCGCGATGACGCGATGGCTCACCGACACTTTGGTCGACCCGGAGACCGGCCTCGTCTGGGACGGGATCCGGGCCGGCACCGGCGAGGTGGTCAAGCATATTTTCTCGTACTGCCAAGGGGTTTACCTCGGGGCATGCCTGGAGCAGTCCCGCTGGGGCGAGGCAGCGAGCACCATCCAGGCCGTGGAGAAGCACGTGGCACCACAAGGAATCCTCCCCGGCTCGGAGGGTGGCGACGGCGGGCTCTTCTCGGCGATCGCCGCCCGCTATCTGGCGCTCGCGGCCAAGAACCTGCCCAGGCCGGAAGCGGAAACAGCGAAGAAGCTGGTGCGAAACTCAGCGGAAGCGTGCTGGAACGGGGCGGCACAAGAGAAAACCGGACCGTTGTTCAGTGCGTACTGGGAGAAGCCGGCACCAAAACCGCCCGGTAAGGCTGAGCGGGACTTGTCTGTCCAAATTGGAGGATGGATGCTGCTGGAGGCCGCGGCAACCCTGTGAAGCTCAGCAGCCGCACGAAGCGCGATGCAGGAACCGCGGCGCGAGGCGAACAGACTCCGGCCGACGCTCCGGCTCGCGGCAGCGTGCCAGCAGCAACTGCACCGCCCGGCGGCCGATTTCCGAGATGGGTTGCGCCATCGTCGTCACGCCAGGGGAAACCGTGCGCGCCCAGTCCATGTCGCCGTAACCGACGACCGCCAGTTCCGACCCGATCCGGATGCCGCGGCGGTGTGCTTCCCACTGCACGCCGATCAGCATCGCTTCGCCGGCGACCACCAGAGCGGTGGGCGAAGGCCAGCCGTCCAGGAGTTTCGCCGCAGCTCGGGCAGCGCCGCCTGCGGTGGATTGGCCGGACGCCACCAGTTCCGGGTGGTATCGCAGCCCGGCGCGGCCAAGGCCAAGGCGGTAACCCAGCGCGCGTTCTTCGCTGACGGTGGTGCCCTCGGTGCCGGTGATCAGCGCGATCCGCCGGTGCCGTCGCGTGGCCAGATGCTCGACCAGCGCGGACATGGCCTGGAAGTTTTCCGAACCGACCTGGTCGACGTCGTTGCGGCCGGCGATCCGGTCGACCAGGACCGTCGGCACGCCGGTTCGCACGAGTCCGTTCACCACAGCCTCGTCACCAGGGGCGGGCACCAGAAGGACGCCATCGACGTGATCCGCCCGCAGCGCGCGCAGCACTTCGGCTTCCTCGCGCGGGCAGTCGCTGGTGTCGGCCAGCAGCAGGTCGCAGCCCGCCCGTGCGGCAGCGCCGCGGATGGCACGCAGCAGCTGGTCGTGGTACGGGCTGGCGTGCCTCCCCAATGCCACCCCGAACCGATGGGTGACCGGCAGATCCCAGTGAGGGACCTCCGGCGCCAGAACGGTCATTTCTCATGGCCCTCGTCGTCGGTACCTACCCAACAGTAGCCACTGTCGTGCCGCACAAGAGAGGGTCCGAGACGATCGGGTCCCGAGAATCACTGAGGTGAGTGAACGGCTGCGTGCCCGGTTACGCGGGGCAGTCAGGACGCGCACCCGCACGAGGCCCGGTGCCGCAAGGTCGGCGGCAACCGCACAGTCTCGGCGGGCCGTCCGGGATCCGCCAGCCGAGCGAGCAGCAACTGCACCGCCCGGCGGCCGATTTCGTCGATCGGCTGGGCCATGGTCGTCAGCGGCGGGNCGAGATCGGCCCATTCGACGTCGTCGTACACCACCACCGGCAGGTCCTGGCCGATCCGCAAACCCCGTCGCCGCGCCTCGTGCAGGACGCCGACCATCATGCTGTCGTTGGCCACCACCAGCGCGGTCGGCGGGTCCGGCAGCGCGAGCAGCGTGCTCAACGCCAAGCCGCCACCGTCGCGCGAGGACTGTCCACCTGCCACCAGGTCAGGCGACCAGCTCAAGCCCGACCGGCCGAGTCCGAGCCGGTAGCCCAGGACGCGTTCGTCGCTTGTCGTGAGCCCTGGCGCGCCGGAGATCATCCCGATCCGGCGATGGCCCAGCGACGCCAGATGCGCGGTCAGCGCCGAGGTCGCCTGGATGTTCTCCGCGCCGACCTGGTCGATGTCGGTCCGGGTGGTCAGCCGGTCCATCAACACGGTCGGCACGTCCAGTGACACCAGTTCGCCGAGCACCGACCCGTCGCCGGGCGCGGGTGTGATCAGCAGGCCGTCGACCCGGCGCGACCGCAGCGCGCGCACCACGTCCCGTTCGGTGCCCGCGGTGTCGTGCGTGTCCGCCAGCAGCACGGTGTATCCGTTTGCCGACGCCTCTCGCTCGATCGCGTGCATCAGCGCCGCGAAGTACGGATTCGCGACCAGCGAGATCGCCATCCCGATGGAGCGCGTGCCCCCGGTGACCAGCGAACGCGCGATCGCGTCGCCGGTGTACCCGGTGGTCTCGATCGCCCGCAGCACCGCGGCTTTCGTCTCCTCGGCCACCGCCCGCGTGCCGTTCACGACGTGTGAGACCGTCGTGATCGACACGCCCGCCATTTCGGCGATGTCGCGCTGGGTCGGGCGGGCGGAGCGGGGTCGCGGCATGTCTGTCCTTCACCAAGAGAGCGAAACCAAGAACGTCGGCAAGCGTTTGCGCAAACGCTTGCGCCAGCCTCAGAGTCTGTCTACCTTCCCGTCCATCGGCAAGCTCGCACCTCGATTCGGAGGGCATCTCCATGAGACACCGGAGTCTCACCGCACTCGCCTTGGCGGCCGCTGTCGCGGTCTCCACCGCCGGGTGCACCGTCGAACGCCACTGGGGCGGCAGCTCCAAGACCGGCGGCAGCGGCAAGGCCAAGGTCGGCCTCGTCACGAAGACCGACACCAACCCGTACTTCGTCGAACTGCGCAATGCCGCGTCCGCCGCGGCGAAGGCCAATGGCGCGGACTTCAGCGCGCTCGCCGGGCAGTTCGACGGCGACAACGACGGCCAGGTGCGCGCCATCGAGAACCTGATGCAGCAGGGCGTCAACACCATCCTGATCACGCCGAGTTCGTCCACCGGTGTGCTCAAGGCCATCAAGGACGCCCGCGACGCCGGCATCCTGGTGATCGCCCTCGACACCGCCACCGAACCGCCGGACGCGGTCGACGCCACCTTCGCCACCGACAACTTCGCGGCGGGCGAGCAGCAGGGCGCCTACGTCAAGGCGGCGCTGAAGGGCGCGGACCCCAAGCTCCTGATGGTCGACGGCACCGCGGGCAGTTCAGTCGACACCCAGCGGCACGGCGGCTTCCTCAAGGGCATCGGGCTCAAGGACGGCGCGCCGGAGATCAAGGGCCACACCAACGCCAACGGCGATCAGAGCCTCGCCCAGCAGGGCATGGAGAACCTCCTGCAGCGCACTACCGATCTCAACGCGGTGTACACGATGAACGAGCCGATGGGCCGCGGCGCGTACGCGGCTCTGAAGGCGCGCGGGCTCAACACCCAGCTCACCGTCGGCTCGATCGACGGCGGCTGCGAGGGCGTGCAGAACGTCAAGAACGGCCAGTTCGCCGTCACCGTGATGCAGTTCCCGCGGAAGATGGCCGAACAGGGCGTGCTCGCGGCGGTCGAGTACGCGAAGACCGGGAAGAAGCCGAGCGGGTTCGTCAACACCGGCTCGACCGCGATCACCGACCACCCGATGCCGGGTGTGCCGAGCAAGGACACCGCCTGGGGTCTGCAGAACTGCTGGGGAGGCGGGAAATGACGAGCGCGACGGTCAACAACCGCGAGCGCGAGACGCTCGGCGAGTTCTTCCTGCGCGCCCCGGCGGTCGGCCCGGCGCTGGCGCTGGTCGTGGCGGTCCTGGTGTTTTCCTTTGCCACGGACACCTTTTTCAACCTGGACAATCTGTCCACGGTGGTCCAGCAGTCGCTGGTGGTGGGCACGCTCGCGCTCGGCCAGACGCTGATCATCCTGATCGCGGGCATCGACCTTTCCAACGCGTCGTCGATGGTCGTGGCTACGCTGGTGATGGCGAAACTGGCGGCGGTCACCAACGTTTTCTTCGCCCTGCTGGCCGGTGTCGTGCTGACCGTCGTCGTCGGCCTGTTCATCGGCACGCTGGCGACGCGGATCAAGTTGCCCGCCTTCATCATCACGCTCGGCACGTTCACCGGCTTGACCGCGGTGGCGAAGCTGATCGCGGGCGGCCAGGCGGTTCCGGTGTCGGACGGGCTGCTCACCTGGCTCGGCACGAAGCGGTACCTCTTCGGCGGCATCCCGATCACCTACGGCATGACGCTCGCGCTGCTGATGTTCCTCGCCGTCTGGTACGCGCTCACGAAAACCGCGTGGGGCAAGCACGTTTACGCCGTCGGCAACGCGCCGGAGTCCGCGCGGCTGTCCGGGATCAAGGTCAACCGCACCGTGCTTTCGGTCTACCTCGTCGCCGGCCTGTGCTTCGGCATCGCCGCGTGGCAGGCGCTCGGCCGCACGCCGAACGCCGACCCGAACCAGTTCCAGCTCGGCAACCTCGACTCGATCACCGCGGTCGTGCTGGGCGGCACGAGCCTGTTCGGCGGACGCGGTTCGGTGCTGGGCACGTTGTTCGGCGCGCTGGTCGTCGCCGTGCTGCGCTCGGGGCTGACACAGATGGGCGTCGACGGCAACTACCAGGACCTGGCGACCGGCGCGTTGCTGATCGCCGCGGTGGTCGTGGACCGGATCGCACGGAGGCAGCAGCAGTCATGACTACTACGCAGCAGCAGCCGACTCTTTCCGCCCGCGGCCTGGTGAAGCGCTACGGCCGGGTCACCGCCATCGACGGTGCCGATTTCGACCTCTACCCCGGCGAAGTGCTCGCCGTGGTCGGCGACAACGGGGCCGGGAAGTCCAGTCTCATCAAGGCGTTGTCCGGCGCGCTGGTGCCGGACGCCGGTGAGATCAAAGTGGACGGCAAGACGGTCCACTTCAAGTCCCCGTTGGACGCGCGGCACTACGGAATCGAGACGGTGTACCAGGATCTGGCGGTCGCGCCGGCGCTGGACATCGCGTCGAACATGTTCCTCGGCCGGGAAAAGCGGCTCAAGGGGCCGTTCGGCATCGGGCTGCGCAAGCTCGACACCGCGACCACGCGCACCGAAGCGCAGCGGATCCTGGACGACCTCGGCATCAAGGTCAAATCCATTACCCAGCTGGTGGAAACGCTGTCCGGCGGGCAGCGGCAGGGCGTCGCGGTGGCGCGCGCGGCGGCGTTCGGCACCAAAGCGGTGATCATGGACGAACCGACAGCCGCGCTGGGCGTCGCGGAATCCGCGAAGGTGCTGGAACTGATCGGCCGGATCCGCGACCGCGGCCTGCCGGTGGTGCTGATCAGCCACAACATGCCGCACGTCTTCGAAATCGCCGACCGCATCCACGTGCACCGGCTCGGCAAGCGCGTCGCCGTGGTGACGCCGAAGTCGCACAGCATGAACCAGGTGGTCGGCCTGCTCACCGGTGCGTTGAAGCTCGATGACAACGGTGAGGTCGTCGAGGTCGCGTCCACCACGCACGCCGGGTTGACCTGACGTGCGAGTGCTGCTGGCGGGATTGTGCACCGTCGATGTCGTGCAGCGGGTCGCGGAATTTCCGGAGCCGAGCGAAAAAGTGCAGTCGCTGCAGGTGGATGTCGCGGCCGGTGGGCCGGCGACGAACGCCGCGGTGACCGTCGCGGCGCTCGGAGCCGAAGCGACCCTCCTGACGGCTCTCGGCACCCACCCGCTGGCCGCGCTCGCCCGAGCTGACCTCGAAGCCTGCGGCGTCGACCTGGTCGATCTCGCTCCAGAACGCACGCAGGCACCGCCGGTCAGCGCGGTCGTGGTGCGGGACGGCGACGGCGAACGCACCGTCGTCTCCCGCAACGCCGCCGCCGGCAAGCCGGTCGAACTGCCTGACCTCGCCCCGATTTTCGAGCGCGTGGACGCCGTCCTCGTCGATGGGCACCACCCCGAGCTGGCGCTTGCTGTCGCCAACGAAGCCCGCACCCGCGAAGTGCCGGTCATTCTCGACGCGGGCAGCTGGAAACCGGTACTGGACCAGTTGCTGCCACTGGTCCGCGTGGCAGCCTGTTCAGCGCGGTTCCGTGCTCCCGCACCGAGTTTGGCCGAACGCGGAGTGTCAGTGACGATCACGACGGCAGGCCCGGAGCCGGTCGCCTGGAGCACTACGGAAGACTCTGGGCAGGTCCCCGTGCCGCTCGTCGAAGCGCGGGACACCCTGGGGGCCGGAGACGTGTGGCACGGGGCGCTCGCGTACGCGGTCGCGACGCGCGAAGGCGCGGTCGCCGACTGGATCGGATACGCGAACGCGGTGGCCGCGGAACGGGTCCGGCACGTCGGTCCGCGTTCGTGGACCGGGCCGGTCGGGGAACTGGCGAAGAGCAGAGAAGAGGGAGTGCGATGACGGCGTTCGAGGATCTGCTGGCGCGGGCCGAGAAGCTGGCCAAACCGCGGGAACGGCACGTGCTCGGCATCATCGGCGCGCCCGCCTCCGGCAAGACCACGCTGGCCTGGGCGATCGCCAACGCGCTCGGTTCGCGGGCCGCGGTCGTCGGGATGGACGGTTTCCACCTCGCCCAGGTCGAACTGCAGCGGCTCGGCCGCACCGATCGCAAGGGCGCGCCGGACACCTTCGACGCGGCCGGCTACGTGCACCTGATCCGCCGGCTCGCCGAAGGCCGCGAGACGGTGTACGCGCCGGAGTTCCGCCGCGAGATCGAGGAGCCGATCGCCGGTGCCGTCCCGGTCGCGCCCGAGGTGCAGCTGGTTATCACCGAGGGCAACTACCTGCTGCTTCCGGACGACCCGTGGAGCGGCGTGCGGCAGTACCTCACCGAGGCGTGGTTCCTCGCCCCGGACGAGCCGGAGCGGATCGAGCGGCTGGTGTCCAGGCACCGGCGCTACGGCCGTTCGCTGGTCGAGGCCCGGCAGCGCGCGCTCGGCTCCGACCAGCGCAATGCGGACCTGATCGCGAACACCCGCGACCGCGCCGACCTCGTGCTCGAGAACCTGCCGCTGACGAATTTCGCCCTCTGAGCAGGTGATGTTCGACGATCCGGCGACGAGGGATCCCTACGCCGGCGCGGTCACCTGGGATCGTGCCGGCGACGCCCGGATCGCCGTGCTGTACCCGCCGTACATCCCGCTCGTGCGCACCCACCTGAACGGGCTGCGCGCGCTGGTCGAGCGGCGGTTGTCCGAACCCGCTGGTCAGGGGTCGGATCCGAGGCTGGCGTTGCTGGTCGAGCGGATGCGGGAGACCACCAGCGAACCGCAGCTCGAACCGGAGGTGCTCAGCGAGGTCCGGACCCGGCTGGACTGGGCGTTGTCGGTGCTGCCGGAGCACGGCGGCGTCCTCGAACTGCACACTCCGATGCACCAGTGGTGGTGGGGACGCGCGCTGCTCGACGTGTGCACGGCGATCACCGCGCTGCTGGGCGCGTGGCTGCGGGGCGAAGCGGTCGACGGGCAGCACTGTCCAGACGATGCGACGTGGTGGATGTGGATGGCGCAGATGCGCTGGCTCGACGCCCAGTTCGTCGAGCCGCTCAAGCCAGGCTGACAAGGAGTGCTCGTGGGGGTTTTGGTCGTCACCGGCGGCAGCCGGGGCATCGGCGCGGCGATCTGCGAACTGGCCGCGGCCCGCGGTTACGACGTGGTGGTGAACTACTCCGGCGACCCGGCCCCGGCCGAGGAGGTCGCCGAACGGGTGCGGTCCCACGGTGGGCAAGCGCTTGCGCACCGCGCCGATGTGTCCGACGAGCAGCAGGTCAGCGACCTTTTTTCGGCGGCGGCCGAGCTGGGCCCGCTCGTCGGGGTGGTGAACAACGCGGGCGTCACCGGCAACACCCCCGGCAGGCTCGACGAGCAGAGTGCCGAGACCGTGCGCCGGGTGCTGGACATCAACGTCACCGGGGTTTTCCTGTGCTGCCGCGAGGCGGTGCGGCGGCTGTCGACGCGGCACGGCGGTTCCGGCGGAGGGATCGTGAACATCTCGTCCACGGCGTCGCGGACCGGTTCAGCGGGCGAATGGGTGCACTACGCGGCGTCCAAGGCAGCGGTGAACACGCTCAGCTTCGGCCTCGCCCAGGAAGTCGCCGACGAGGGAATCCGGGTCAACGTCGTGTCGCCCGGCCTGGTCGAGACCGGCCTGCACGCCGCCGCGGGGATGCCGGACCGGCCCGAGCGGTTCAGCGCCGTGATCCCGCTCCGGCGCGCGGGCCAGCCGGAAGAGATCGCGGCGGCCGTGCTGTGGCTGCTGTCCCCGGAGGCGTCCTTCACCGTCGGCGCGGTGCTGGAGGTCGGCGGCGGCCGCTGATTCATCTCGGACAGTGAGACGCCCGGAGACGGGCAGATCACGATTGACCCCAGAACTCGGTGAACTCGCCAGTAGCGGCCGTTCCGGTGTGCGAGTCTGGCACGAGGGGTTGAAAGGACGGCCGCGAAAGTCATGCCCAAGCTCACGTCTGTGCACCATCTGGCGCTCACCGTGACCGATGTGGACCGAAGTGTTCCCTGGTACGTCCGGGTGCTCGACCTTGAGGAAAGCCATCGGCGCGAAGACCCGGAAACCGGGGTGCGCAAGGTAGTTCTGCGTTCGGCGGGAGACGGTTTCTCCGTGGTGCTCGTCCAGCATCCAGACACCGAACGGCCCGCGTTCGACGAAAGACGCACTGGTCTGGACCATGTCGCGTTCTCGGTGTCGTCCCGCGCCGAGGTCGCTGAATGGGAGGACCGCCTGCGCGAGTACGGCGTCTCCTACCTGCCCGCGACGCAGTCGCAGACCTTCGAAGGTTCCGCGGTGATCGTGTTCCGCGATCCGGACGGCATCCAGCTGGAAGTCTGGTCCGACCCGTCCTGAAAACTCAGGCGCGCGCGTCGTCGGGCTCGTCGACCGGACGCCGCATTTCCTGGCGGTAGCGCAGCACGCCGTAGGCGGTGCCGAACACGAAGAACGCGATGCTCGCCCACAGCGCGGCGGTCTTGACCCACGGGATGGCGTCGAGCAGGCCCGCCCCGTAGTAGCCGAGCAGCACCAGCGTCGGCACCCACAGCAGGCCGCCGACAGTGGTGGCGAGCAGGAACCGCCGCGAATCCATCCGTGCGGCACCGGCGATGAGCGGGGCCAGCGTGCGGATCCACGGGATCCACCTGGCCGCGACGATCGCGAAGAATCCCTTGCGGTCCAGGAAGGCTTGCGCGCGTTCGAGGTTGTGCCGGTTGAGCATCCGCCCGCCGCGCCGGGCGATCAGCGTGGTGCCCGCGCCGCGGCCGATGTAGTAACCGATCTGGTTGCCGAACACGGCGGTGACCAGCGCGGCTCCGGACAGCAGCCACGCGTTGAGGTCCGAGCCGTGCTGTGCGAGCACCACGCCCGCACCGAACAGCAGCGAATCGCCCGGCAGGAACAGTCCGATGATGAGCGCGCATTCGACGAGCACGAACGACAGCACGATGACCCAGACGAGCACCGGGCCGGCGGTGTCCAGCCAGCTCAGGCCGATCCCCGCGGCGTGCGCGGGCTGGGCGGCGTCGAGGTTCACGCGAAGAGCCTACGTGGCTGGGACCGGCTGCAGTACGCAACCATCGAATCCTCCGCATTCGGTGACTTTGGGTATTGCTGGGGTAACCAGACTGTTCACCCTTTTCGCCCAGGACAACGAACCGGCCGCCCGGAACAGTTCCCGGGCGGCCGGTCGCGGTTTTCTCTAGAACTGCGGCAGGGACTCGCCCTGCACCGCCTCGATGTCCAGCTCCACCTTGACGGTCGTGCCGATCGCGGCCACGCCCGCCCGCACCATCGCGCTGTAGTTGATCGCGAAATCGTTGCGGTGCAATTGCGTTTCGGCGTGGAACGCGGCACGCACGCCGCCCCACGGGTCCGGGCCGTGCCCGGTGTAGCGCAGGTCGAGCGTGACGTCGCGGCGTTCGCCGTGCAGCGTCAGCACGCCGCGCAGCGCCCAGTTGTCCGTGCCGAGCTGGGAAAGCCCGGTGCTTTCGAACGTGATGAGCGGATACGCGTCGACGTCGAGGAATTCGGCCGAGCGCAGGTGGTCGTCCCGCATCTTGATGCCGCTTTCGATGCTGCCCGCCTTGATCTCGGCGTGCACGCTCGACCGCTCGATCGGCCGGGCGACCTCGATCCGCCCGGCCACGTCCGGGAACCGCACCTTGATGCTCGCGATGCCCATGTGCCGCGCGGTGGCGACCACTGACGAGTGCATCGGGTCGATCGTCCACGGACCCTCCGGCGGCAGCTCGACCGCGCCGGAGACCGGCACGAGCGCGATGTCGCCGAGCAACCCGGCCCCGTCGGAGCCGATCTGCACGGTGCGGGCCAACGGCGTGTACCCCGGCGCGGTGATCACGGCGGTGTAGACGCCCGGGGGCAGCGGGTCAGTGACCACTGCCCCCTTCGCGTCCGTGACCTGCCGCGCGACCTGTCGTCCGTTCAAGTCGGTGACCGTGAGCACCGCGTTCTCGACCGGCCATCCGCCGTTCGAGCGCAGCTGTGCGCGCAGGCCCCCGCTCATGACCGATCGACCAGCTCGTCGAGCGCCTGGTCGTAGCTCAGCCGCACGTCGTGCTGGGCTTCGCCGTCGTTCAGCGTCACCTGGCTGGTGGCGGGCGGGTAGCCGCTGGCCACGACCGTGTAGGAGCCGATCGGCAGATCGCTGACCACGTAGCGGCCCTCGCTGTCAGTGCGGGCCACCGCCGCGACGTTGCCGTTCGCGTCGAGCACGGTGATCCGCGCGTCCGGCACGATCCGGTCGCCCTCGGTACGCGCGACGCCCTGGAGCAGCACCGCGCCGGCGAGTTCGACGTCGTGGCGCAGCACGCCGCTGTCCGGCACCGTCAGCGTGACCGCGACCGGGCGGTAGTGCGGGCCGCTCGCGACCAGCGTGTACTGCCCGGCGCCGACGCCGCTGAAGGTGTAGACGCCGTCCTCAGCGGTGATGAACGCGCCGTTGACCTCGCCGCGCGAGTCGGTCAGCGTGACCGTCGCGTTCGCCAGCGGGGTCGCGGTGCCGATCGAACGGACCACCCCGGTCAGCTCGCCGGAACCGGTGAGCGTGACGTCCAGGTTCGCCGGGTGCCCGCCGACCACCACGCTGGAGGCCTGCGGCTGGTGTCCGGGAGCGGACACGATCAGCACGTACGTTCCCGGACCCTGGGTCGGGATCGAGTAGCTGCCGTCGCCGTTGCCGGTCGCCCGCGCCACCTGACGGCCCTGCTGGTCGATCAGGGTCAGCGCGGCCGCGCTCACGTGGCTGCCGTCCTGACGGCGCACGTGGCCGGTGACCGGGACGCCGCCGGTGGACGTGCCGAATTCGGTGTCGGCCACCGAGTTGGTGATCGGCATCGGCCGGGCATCCGCCACCGCCTGCGCGTCGCCGTGGCCGTTGGTCAGGGCGTGCCTGCCACCGGCTCCGACGAGCATCGGCTCCTTCGGGGCCTCCTCGAACAGCGAACCCGTCTTGATCTCGGCGGTGTCGTCCGCGGCCGGAACCGGCTCGTCCAGGTCTTCCAGCAGCGCCTCGCCGCCCTCGACCGCGGCGGCGGCCGGGTTCATGCCCGCCAGCGGGATCTCCTTCATGAACAGCAGCACCAGCGTGGCCAGCAGGGCGACACCGCCCGCGACCCAGAACACCGTGGTGATGGACTCGGTGAAGCCGATCAGGATCGGCGTGCGCACCGCTTCCGGCAGCGTCTGGATGACGCTCGTGTTGCTCGACAGATCGCCCAGCTGACCGCCCGCGCCCGGAGGCATGTGGCCGCCGAACGCCTTGCTGATGTTGCCCGGCAGCACGTTGAACAGAATCGTCAGGAACACCGCGACACCGGCGGTACCGCCGATCTGGCGGAAGAACGTGGCCGACGCGGTCGACACGCCCATGTCCTTGCGCGGGCCCGCGTTCTGCACCGCGATGATCAGTGTCTGCATGCACTGGCCCAGGCCGAGGCCGATGATCAGCGCGGCCACCAGCGGGTGCCAGATCGGGGTGTCGTACTTGACCATGGCGAAGAAGAACGCGCCCGCGGCGATCAGGATCGTGCCGATGACCGGGAAGATCTTGTAGCGCCCGGTCTTCGAGGTGATCCGGCCGGAGATGATCGAGCTGGACATGATGCCGACCATCAGCGGCAGCATCAGCAGACCCGATTCGGTCGGCGTGTAGCCCTGCACGACCTGCAGGTACTGCGGGATCATCGTGATCGCGCCGAACATCGCCACACCGACGATCACGCCGCCGATGATGGCCACGGTGAAGGTCGAGTTCTTGAACAGCCGCAGCGGGATCAGCGCGGCGTCCTTCATCAGTTTTTCGACGACGATGAACAGCACGACGCCGACGCCGCCGATGATGTACATCCAGATCGACTTCTGGTCGCCCCAGCCCCACTTCTGGCCCTGTTCGGCGACGATCAGGAACGGCACCACGGCGATGACCATGGTGAGCGCGCCCCACCAGTCGATCTTGTGGTCATGACGGTTGTGCGGGACGTTCAGCACCTTCGCGACGACGAACAGCGCGATGATGCCGATCGGCACGTTGATCAGGAAGACCCAGCGCCAGCCGTGCAGGCCGGCCAGGCTGTCGAAGCCGGCGAAGAAGCCGCCGAGCACCGGGCCGAGCACGGTCGAAATGCCGAACACGGCGAGGAAGTAGCCCTGGTACCGCGGGCGTTCCCGCGGCGGGACGACGTCGCCGATGATCGTCATGGCCAGCGACATCAGACCGCCTGCGCCGAGACCCTGCACCGCGCGGAACGCGGCCAGTTCGTACATCGACGTCGAGAACGACGCGGCCGCCGAACCGGCGACGAAGATCGCGATCGCGGCGAGGTAGAACGGCTTGCGGCCGTAGATGTCGGAGAGCTTGCCGTAGATCGGCGTGGCGATCGTCGAGGTGATCAGGTACGCCGTGGTCGCCCACGCCTGCAGGTCGAAGCCGTGCAGGTCGTTGGCGATCCGGACGATCGAGGTGCCCACGATCGTCTGGTCGAGCGCGGCGAGGAACATGCCGCACATCAGGCCGCTGATGATCGTGACGATCTGGCGGTGGGTCAGCCCCATGGCGCCGTCGCTGTGGCCAGCGGGCGCGCCCCCTTGCGGCTGAGGTTGTTTTTCAACGGTGGACGTCATGCGTTCGAGGCCCCCTTGGCCTGTGCCGTCGCCGCGGTGTCGGACAGCGACGGATTGTTCTTTTCGATACCTGTGTTGAGCCGCGCGAGAAGCTCGTTGAGCGTCTCGCGCTCCTCCTGGCTCCAATCGCCGAGTACATCGGCCAGCCACCGGGCGCGGTGCTTGCGGTTTTCGTCGAAGACGCGGATGCCTTCGGCGGTCGGCGCGAGCAGGCAGGCGCGGCCGTCCTCGGGGTCGGCCTGCCGTTCGACGAGTCCGTGCTGCACGAGCGAGCTGGACTGCCTGCTGATCGTGGAGATCTCGGAATGCAGGAACTCGGCCAGCTTGCTGGTGCGTTGCGGGCCTTCGTGGACGAGGCAGAAGAGGATCGCGTACGCGGCCCTCTCGATCCCGTCCGGCCCGTGTTTGGCGACCTGGGACTTCGCCTTGGTGATCAAGCGCATGAACCGGACCAGCTCGTGCCCGAGCTGGTCGGCAAGGTCGAGGTCGGCCTCTGGCCTGACGGCGGAGTTCTGAGGTGCCATGTGGGTCTTCCTTGGGGTGGAGCAAACCATTGGTTGGCGACTGCAACTAGTTGCCTTAAGCAAGAGTGTGCCCGTACGGCGTATTTCGCAAGCGGCCGACCCCTGGTTGTGTCACAAGACACTTTAGTTGCCGCATGCAAGCAGATTTCAACCGGAGGGGTATCGTCCGGTTTCTCCCGATATGGGGACGCCGCTGGTCACTAGGGGTTTCGGGCGGGAACAGATCCCTTGCGCCGGGGTTACATAGAGGTATGACTGACGACACAGCGCTCTACGACCTCATCGCGGCGGGCAAGCAGGGGGTCCTGGCAACCCTGAAACGGGACGGCCGTCCGCAGCTGTCGACGGTGACGCATTACTTCGATCGTGACGCCCGCCAGTTGCAGGTGTCGATCACGGACGCGCGTGCGAAGACGAAGAACATGCGCCGGGATCCGCGGGTGAGCTACCACGTGGCGTCGTCGAACGGGTGGTCGTACGCGGTGGCAGAGGGGCGCGCGGTGCTGTCGCCGGTCGCTTCGGCGCCGGACGACGAGGCGGTGGAGGCGCTGATCGCGCTGTATCGCAAGGTGTCGGGCGAGCATCCCGACTGGGCGGAGTACCGCGCGGCGATGGTGGCGGATCGGCGGCTGGTGCTGACGGTGGAGATCGAGCGGGTCTACGGACTGGCCCGCTGAGGTCTCGGCTGGGTTTGCGGTACGTGCGGGGAAATCAGAGATCTCCCGGGTTCCCCTCACGTACCTGAAGCCGGGCGCCGCTGAGGTGTCCCGCCGCGACCGTCGCCTTGGCCGGTGCCCCGGCCTCGATCCGGTCCGCGATTTCCTCGATCTGTTCCAGCAGGCTGCCGGTCACCTCTTCGCCCAGTGCCGCGCGCATGTAGAGACCCTCGCCGACCAGCATCACCAGCTCCGCCGTCACCGGGTCCTCGACGTGCTCCAGCATCAGCTCGCGGGTGCGCTCGGTGCAGCGCCGCGACACCTCCGCCGCGATCGGGTCGTTGAGGACCAGGCGGAGCGCGGCCATCGTCGTGCGGTGCAGCGCCAGGTCGCGGGTGACGTCGGTGATCGACGAGCGCAGGTAGTGCCGGACCACGCCCTCGGGAGCGCTCCGCGCGCGTTCGAGGTCATCGTCGGTCAGCCGCTCCAGCCGTTCGAGCAGGCCGTCGCGCAGCGCGTCCTTCGAGCCGAAGTGGTAGAGCAAGCCGCCCTTGGACACCCCGGCGTGCGCCGCGACCGCGTCGAGCGTGATCTCGGCCGGGCCGCGGTCGGCGAGGATGACCTCGTACGAACCGAGGATGCGTTCACGTGCTGAAGGTTTAGCCATCACCTTGACTGTACCGTCCGGACGGTTTATCTTCTACCTCAGGAACGAAACTGTACCGTCTGGACGGTACAAGGAAGGAAGAGTGCGCCATGGTGCGGCGCGGAGGCCAGTGGTGGGCTTTGGCGGTTCTGGTGCTGCCGGTCCTGTTGATCAGCGTGGACACGACAGTCCTGGGGTTCGCCCTGCCCTATCTCAGCGAGGATCTCGCGCCCACGGGCGCGGAACAGCTGTGGATCGTCGACGTCTACTCGTTCGTCCTGGCCGGATTGCTGGTCTTCATGGGCACGCTGGGCGACCGGATCGGCAGGCGGCGGCTGCTGCTCATCGGCGGTGCCGCGTTCGGTGCGGCCTCGGTGCTGGCGGCGTTCGCCACGTCGCCGCTGATGCTGATCGTTGCGCGGGCGCTGCTGGGCGTCGGCGGCGCGACGTTGATGCCGTCCACGCTGTCGCTGATCCGCAGCATCTTCACCGAGGACCGCACGCGGCGCACCGCGGTCGCGATCTGGAGCGCGGCGTTCTCCGGCGGGATGGCGGTCGGCCCGGTCGTCGGCGGCTGGCTGCTTGAGCACTTCTGGTGGGGTTCGGTCTTCCTGATCAACGTGCCGGTGATGGTGCTGCTGCTCGTGGCGGGCCCGTTGCTGCTGCCGGAGTTCCGCGATCCGAACCCGGGCCGCTTCGACCCGTGGTCGGCGCTGCTGTCGCTCGGCACGATGCTGCCGGTCGTCTACGGCGTGAAGGTCGCCGCGACGGAAGGGCTGACCTGGCCGGCCGGTGCCGCGATGGTGCTCGGCCTCGCGCTGGGCGCGGCGTTCGTGCGCCGGCAGCGGCGGCTCGACCAGCCGATGCTGGACCTCGGGTTGTTCGCCAACCGCAGGTTCGCCGGGTCGGTGATCACGAACCTGCTGGGCGTGTTCGCGCTGGTCGGGCTGCTGTTTCTGCTGCCGCAGTACCTGCAGCTGGTCCTCGGCCTGAAGCCGCTGGTCGCGGCACTGTGGATGCTGCCCGCGACGGTCGCCGGCGTCGTCGGCGCCCTCGCCGCCGCCTGGCTCGCCCGCCGAGTCCGGGTGCCGGTCCTGATCAGCCTGGGCCTGCTGTTCGGCGCGGCCGGCTTCCTGGTCCTGACCACCATCGGAGCCGACGCCGGACTGGCCGCGGTCGTAGTCGCGTTCGTCCTGGTCGGCGGCGGGGTGGCCCTGTCGGAAACCCTGACGAACGACCTCGTGATCTCCGCCGCCCCGGTCAACCGCGCCGGTGCCGCGTCGGCGATCTCGGAAACGGGCTACGAACTGGGCGGCGCACTCGGCACGGCCCTGCTGGGCAGCCTCGCCACGGCGGTCTACCAGTCAGGCCTGCCAGCCACCGCGCCCGCCGCAGCCCACGACACCCTGGGCGGCGCGGTGGCCACCGCGCACTCCCTGCCCGTCGCCGAGGGTGCGGAGCTGCTGAGCGCCGCCCGAGAATCCTTCGTGACGGCACTGCACACGAGCGCGTGGGTGGGTGCCGCGATCCTCGTGTACACGGCGCTGCAGGCGTACTTCCTGTTGGGTCGTCGGCGAAACCGCCTGAAGAAAGCCCAACCGGAGGAGCCCGCGATGTCTGCGTGATTCGGTCCCTGTCAGGCAGGTGAGCACAAACCACCTGCCTGACGGGCGGCGCAGTTTCGGTTGCTGGGCAAGGGAATGCTTCAGACCGAACGGCTATCCGCCAACGCGGGTGCCACCCGGCCGAGGAGGCGCGGGCGGGTGGATTCGCTGGCACTGCTCGGATCTCGCTTGGTCAGTCCAGCCAAGCGCTTGCCGCGCAGGGCTCTTCCAGATACTCCGCTGGCTCGTCGTCGTCTTCGTGGCCGCTCTCGGGCGATGCGGGGTTGCCGCGTGTGTCGGTCAGGGCCCCCGGTTCGCTGGCGAGGGCGGTCGGTNCGGCGATGCGGGGTTGCCGCGTGTGTCGGTCAGGGCCCCCGGTTCGCTGGCGAGGGCGGTCGGTCCAAGGCGGGCGGGATTGGGCTGGGTTCGGCTCCCGTCTGGTCCGCCCCGTGAAATGCTTGCCGCCCGAAGCTCCCTCCAGCGCTGCGACCGGAACTCCGCTGGGGCACCGTCGCCTTTGCAGCCGCTCCCCGGCGATGCGGGGTTGCCGCGTGTGTCGGTCAGGGCCCCCGGTTCGCTGGCGAGGGCGGTCGGCCTAAGGCGGGCGGGATTAGGCTGGGTTCGGCTCTTGCCTGGTCCGCCCCGTGAAGCTTCCCCTGTGCTGCGACCGGAACTCCGCTGGCTCGTCGTCTCCGTGGCGATGCGGGATTGCCGCGCTTGACGGTCCGCGCTTCCGGGTGCACTGGCGAGCGCGGCGGATGCCGTCCAGCTCAAGGCGTGCGGGAGCGGCTGCTGGCGCGGGCGGTTCGGCTATTCCTTGATGGTGCAAGCTCCCGCTGGTGAGGGTCGAGGTCTCTTGTCCGGCCCGGATCCCGTCCGGCCCAAGGCGTGCGGGAGCGGACGGGCTCCCGTCTGTTCAGTCCAGCGAAGCACTCGCCGCCCGAAGCTCCTCCAGCGCTGCCACCAGAAACTCTGCCGGATCGACATCCCCGCGATCGCTCTCCGACCATTCGAAATACCCCCGCTTGAAAGCCAGCACCCCCAACTCGCTAGCGAGCGCCGCAGTCGCATCGGGCAGCCCCCGAGCGGTCAGGGCCGCAGTCATCGCGGCAGCGAGGCCGACGCTCTTCAACGCGTCCCGCTCCTGGAGTTCCGTACTGGCCGCAACGGCAGCCTTCAGCCGAGGGGCGAGTTCCCGGTTCATCGGGCCCATCGCGGTCGCAGCGCGGCGCAGGCCGCCGGCGACGGCTTCCAGCGGGCTGGCGTCAGCGGGAGCGTCGGCGATTCCTTCCGCGAGCAGTCGGCTCAGCGTTTCCTGACCGGCCACCAGCAGTTCCCGCTTGTCCGGGAAGTGCCGGAAGAACGTGCTCTTGGTGACGCCGGCGCGCTCAGCGATCTGCGCGACCGTCGTGGCGTCGTAGCCCTGTTCGGCGAACAGGTCGACGGCCGCTACGACCAGCCGTTCGCGTGCTCCGGGTTCCCATCGGGCCATGAAAACCATCCTATGTGACGAGACCTTTGTCCCGTCACTCTGGTAGTGTCTGACGGGACAAGAGTCCCATCACTGTGAGGGGGAAATCCCATGCGCGTGTTCGTCACCGGAGCGACCGGTTTGATCGGCTCCGCGGTCGTCGCCGAACTGCTGGGCCACGGCCACTCCGTCGTCGCGCTCGTTCGGTCCGACGCCTCCGCCGCGGCGGCCGAGAAAGCGGGGGCTGAGCCGGTGCGGGGTGCACTGGCTGACTTGGATGTCATCCGCGAGGCCGCGGCCAACGCCGATGGGGTGGTTCACCTCGCTTTCGCCAATGCGTTCAGCAGCGACGAAGCCCTCGCGAACGCGGTCGCCGAGGAAACGGCGGCGCTCAAGGCGCAGGCCGAAGCGCTCCTCGGAAGCGATCGGCCGTTGGTCACGGTTTCCGGGACGCCGTATGCGCCGGGTCGCGCGTCGACCGAGGCTGATCCGGTTGCGACCGACGGGCCCGTCGGCGGGAGGGGGCGCACGGTCGCCGAGATTGTGGAGCTTGCGGATCGTGGGGTCCGGACATCCGCGGTACGCATGCCGCGCACGGTGCACAACAACGGGAAGGGCGGGTTTGCCGGTCTGCTGACCACCATCGCCCGGCAAACGGGAGTGTCCGGTTATCCGGGCGACGGCACGCAGCGGTGGCCGGCGGTGCACGCGCTCGACGCGGCGGTTCTCTTCCGGCTTGCTTTGGAAAACGCGGAGCCCGGTACGTCCTGGCACGCGGTCGCCGACGAAGGCGTTCGGGTCGCTGACATCGCGGCGGTGATCGGACGGCGGCTGGGGCTCCCGGTCGAATCGGTGCCGGAGGAGACTTACGGGCCGCTCGGGCCGGTTTTCGCGGCCGACCAGCCCGCGTCCAGTGCGCACACCCAGCAAGTGCTCGGCTGGGCACCGGAACATCCCGGCCTGTTGGCGGACCTGGAGAACCTTCGGGGCTGATGTGCGGTTCCGGCAAAGAACCTTGCCCTCCGGCGCGCTCAGCGGAATCGTGCACGGCGGAGGTGGCAGCGAAAATGGTTCCGTCCGGGGAGACCGCGCAGTTCTGGGAGGACCTCTACCGCAGCCGTGAGCAGGTGTTCAGCGGCGAACCCAACGGGGTGCTCGTCACCGAGGTCGAGGAGCTGCCGCCGGGGCAGGCGTTGGACGTCGGGTGCGGCGAAGGGGCTGATGCGCGGTGGCTGGCCGCGCACGGCTGGCAGGTGACGGCACTCGACATCTCGCGTACCGCGTTGCAGCGGGCGGCCGCGACCAGCTCCGGGATCGCCTGGGTCTGTTCGGATCTGGCCGCGATTCCGGTGCCGGCGAGGGCGTTCGACCTGGTCAGCGTTCAGTATTTCCCGCTTCGCGAAGCCGACGGGGTGCTGCGGAAGCTGCTCGACGCCGTCGCGCCCGGCGGGACGTTTCTCTTCGCCAGCCACGATCCTCGGGAGCTGTCGCCGGAGCATGCCGGTTACTGCCAGGCTGACGACATCGCGCGGGCTCTCGGCGACGAGTGGACCGTCGTCGTCAACGAGAGCCGGCCGCGGGTGATGCCAGCTCCACCGGGCACCACGCACACCCGTGACACTGTGCTTCGCGCGCAGCGGACCAGCTAATATCGGAATTAATATTCCACACTGCGGAGATTCCGGTTTACCATGCGGAGATGAGCAACGACGCCCTCCTCCAGCGGCTTCGGGACGACCTCGGCCCGGCCGCGGTGCTCACCGACGCTGACGTCACCGATGCCTACGCGCGCGACATGATGCCGCTCGCTCCCTCGGGAAAACCGTTGGCGGTGGTGCTTCCGGCGGATACCGCAGGAGTGCAGGCGACTGTCCGGGCTTGTGCCGAAGCGAGAGTCCCCATCGTGCCGCGCGGGGCGGGCAGCGGGCTTTCCGGCGCGGCCAACGCCATCGACGGCTGTGTCGTGCTTTCGCTCGTGAAACTGAACGAGATCGTCGAGGTCGACGCGGGCAACCGGCTCGCCGTCGTGCAGCCGGGCGTGGTCAACCTCGACTTCCGGTCCGCCGTCGAGAAGCACGGCCTGTTCTATCCGCCCGACCCCTCCAGCTACGACTGGTGCACCATCGGCGGCAACCTCTCCACCAACGCAGGCGGCCTCTGCTGCGTGAAATACGGCGTGACCACCGATTCGGTGCTCGGCCTTGAGGTCGTGCTCGCGGACGGATCGCTGCTGAAAACCGGCCGCCGCACGGTCAAGGGCGTCGCGGGCTACGACCTCACCAAGCTGTTCATCGGCAGCGAGGGCACGCTCGGCGTCATCACCCAGGCGACCGTCTCGCTGCGGCCCCTTCCGCAGGCCCCGGCCACTTTTGTCGCCGGATTCAACACCACCGAGGCGGCCGGCGAGGCGGTCGCGCGGGCGGTGCGCGAGGGGTTGGTGCCGTCGCTGCTGGAGATCATGGACGCGGCGTCGATCAAGGCCTCCGAGACCTACCTCAACACCGACCTCGGCGCGGGCTCGGACTGCCAGGCGCTGCTGCTCGGCCAGTCCGACGCGGGCGGCGAGGCGGCCCGCCGCGAACTGGCGCTGCTTGAGCAGATCTGCACCGACTGCGGGGCGGACCTGGTCTACGCCACGGACGACCTCGAAGAGGGCAAGATGCTGCTGCAGGCCCGCCGCGTCGTGCTGACCGCGCTGGAGACCTACGGCGTCTGGCTCACCGACGATGTCAGCGTGCCCCGCACCCGGATCGCCGAGCTCATCCGCGGCTGCGAACGGATCAGCGAAAAAGCCGGGCTCAAGATCGCCGTCGTCGGCCACGCCGGGGACGGGAACATGCACCCGACCATCGTGTACGCGCCCGATTCCGAGGACGAGTTCGCGCGCGCCCAGCAGGCGTTCGACGAGATCCTCGACGTCGGCCTGTCGCTCGGCGGCACGGTGACCGGCGAGCACGGCGTCGGCAAGATCAAGCGCGAATGGCTCGCCCGCGAGATCGGCCCGGTCGGGATCCGTGTGCACCGGCAGATCAAACAGGCCCTCGACCCGGAAAACCTCTTCAACCCGGGCTCGATGTTCTCGATGACCGACTGACCCCGGAAACGACGAAGCGGCGTCCGGAACCCCGGACGCCGCTTCGGTCGAATGCGGAAACCTCAGTCGCGCACGCGCGGAATCTGCTGCGTGACGTCGGCCGAATCGTCGGCCGGGCGGTCCTTCTTCTCGCGGCGGCTCTTCAGGTACTCGATGGCGATCGGCACGACCGACACCAGCACGATGAGGACGAAGATCGCGTCGACATTGTCCCGGATGAAGCCGATGTTGCCCAGCAGCGACCCCAGCACGGTGATGCCCGCGGCCCACAGGATGCCGCCGATGACCGTGTAGGTGAAGTAGCGCTTCGGGTCCATCCGGCCGATGCCGGCGATCCAGGTGATGAACGTCCGCACGAACGGCACGAACCGGGCCAGCACGACGGCCTTCGGACCGTGCTTCTCCAGGAACGTGTGCGTCTTGTCGACGTACTCCTGCTTGAAGAACTTGGAGTCCGGCCTGCTGAACAGCTTCGGCCCGGCGAAGTAGCCGAGGTAGTACCCGACGACGTTGCCCAGCAGCGCGGCGACCGTGACCAGCACGCACACCAGCCACAGCGGAGCCTTCAGCGTGCCGTTCGCGATGAACAGGCCCGCGGTGAACAGCAGCGAGTCGCCGGGCAGGACCGGGAAGACGCTGCTCTCGATGAAGATGATCAAGCACAGCACGGCGATCACGGGGGCCGTCAGCCCGTTCAGCAGATGCTGCGGGTCCAGCCACGACGGCAGCAGGGACATGGTGGTCACTGTGTTCTGGGCGAGAATCACACCGAAAACGGTACAGGGTGACTCAGTGTCGCCTCATCGGGCAAGGAATCGCAGGTCATCGGTGTGGGATCGGGGTTAAGAACTCGGCCCCGGAGTGCCTGCCGGAATGGTCGTCCGGGCAAGCGGGCGCGGTGGCGGGCTCAGATCAGCGTCAGCAGGCCGATGACGGACCCGGCGGCGAGGCCGAGCAGCACCGCCAGCAGCAGGACCCAGTGCGCGGGCAGGGGGCCGCTCTGTGCCGCCTGAGCGGGGCGGCGGACGGTCGCGTCGGAGGCCCCGACCGGCGGGATCGAGCCGGTGGTGCCGGGCGAGGTGCCGGCCGCGTCGAGGGCGGCGCGCTCGCGGGCGAGCGAGTCGGCTCCCGCCCCGGACAGCAGACCGTAGTTGGGCGGCAGTTCGGTGGTCGGGCCGGTCTGCGACGGCGCGCCAGTCTGGGCCGAGGCTCCGAACGAGCCGGTTCCGGAGGCCGGAGTGGCGCCGAACGAGCCGGTTCCGGAGGCCGGAGCGGCGCCGAACGAGCCGGTTCCGGAAGCGCCAGGGCCGGAGATGCCGGGACCACCGGCCGCGCTGAACGAGCCCGTGCCGGAAGCGCCGGGCTGGACCGCGCCCGGCGAGCCGGTGCCCGAAGCTTCGGAACCAGCCTGTTCTTCTGCCGGGTTCGCCACGGCGTGCGGAGCGAAGACGGCTTGTGCACGCAGCGCGTCGGCCAGTAACCGTTCCGGGTCTTTCGGCTCGCTCATCCGCTCCGTCCGCCTGTCGAAGTGCTAGCTCGTCACGTGCTCAAGGTAGCCCGGCCCGCCTCGGCCACCCATTCGCCCCGGTGCAGTACCCGGGACGGGCGCAGGTCGTCGTCCAGGATCACGGCGTCCGCGGCGAGGCCGGGGCGCAGTGCGCCGGTGCGGTCGGCGATGCCGAGCAGTTCGGCCGGTCGAGCCGACGTCGCCCGGACGGCGTCCAGTACGTCGAGTTTCGCACCCTTCACCAGGTTGCGGAAGGCGTTGTCCATGGTCAGCGTGCTTCCGGCGAGTGAACCGTTGTCCAGGGTGGCGACGCCGTCGTGGACGTCGACCTCCAGCCTGCCCAGGGTGTAGCGGCCGTCGGCGGCGTCGGTGGCCGACATGGCGTCGGTGATCAGCACCGTCCGGCCGCGGCCCGCGTGCTGCGCGGCCAGCCGCACGACCGTCGGGTGCAGGTGGACCAGGTCGCAGATCAGCTCGACCGTCACGCGCTCGTCGTCGAGCAGCACGCCGACCGGGCCCGGTTCGCGGTGGTGCAGCGGGCGCATGCCGTTGAACAGGTGGGTGGCGACCGTCGCGCCGGCGTCGATGGCCGGAACCAGCTGGTCAGCGACGCCGTCGGTGTGGCCGATCGCGGCGATCACGCCGGACTCGGCGAGCTGCCGGACGGCCTTGACGCCGCCGTTCAGCTCGGGTGCGAGCGTGACCATCCGGATGGAGCCGTGTCCGGCGCGCAGCAGCTTCTCGACGGTGCCGGTGTCCGGTTCACGCAGAGTGTCCGGATCGTGCGCGCCGCAGCGGGCCCGCGAGATGAACGGGCCCTCCAGGTGGATGCCCGCGAGGTCGCCCTCCTGCACGAGTTCGCGCAGCGCGGCGATCTGCTCGGTGAGCAGGTCGATCGGGTCGGAGACCAGGCTCGCGAGCATGGTCGTGGTGCCGTGGCGCCGGTGCGCGCGGACCGCGGTGCGGATCTCGTCCGGGTCGAGCGTCGAGAACGACGCGCCGCCGCCGCCATGGCAGTGGGTGTCCACGAAACCGGGCACGACCAGCGCCCCGGCGACGTCGACCGGCGCGGCATCCGGGCTGCTCGGGGGCGTTCCGGTGCCTACCGCGGCGATCTGCCCGCCGGACACGGCGAGCCAGCCGTCGTCGAGTACGCGGTCCGGGGCCACGACGCGGCCGCCCGTGATGACGAAGTCTCCGGGGTGCTTCACGCGGTCCAGCATATATTGGTCTGGACCAAGGGGGGTCGACCAGCGCGAGATTGGTCCGCCCAGGTCACTGAGGCGGCTGCATCGCCTTTTGCAGCGCCTCCAGCGCCCGGCTGGCGGTTGACTTCACGGTGCCCTTCGAAATGCCCGCGGCTTCCGAAATCTCCGCTTCGCTCAGCCCGCCGTAGTAGCGCAGCACGAGCACCTCGCGCTGGCGCGGCGGAAGCTTCGACAGGGCGTTGACCACGGCCTGGTGCTCGCTGGAGAGCATCGCGAGGCTTTCCGCGGACCGGGCGTTCACCGCGTGCGGGGGCACGTACTCGCGGGCGGTCTTGCGCCGGCGCAGCACGCTGCGGGATCCGTTGACCACTGCGGTGCGCAGGTAGCCGACGGCCGCGGCGGCGTCGCGCAGCCTGCCCCAGTTGCGGTGCAGGCCGGTGAACGCCTCCTGCACGACGTCCTCGGCCGTCGCGGGCTCGTCGACCAGCAGGATGGCGAGGCGCACGAGCCGCATCCGGTGCTGCCGGTAGAGGTCTTCCAGGTTCAACGGGGCAGTCGGCGGCTGCGCCGGGACCGGCCCGTCCATGGTCCGCAGGTGGCCGAGGGTCGCCTCGACGCTGCGTTCCGCGTTCCCCTCCAGCATGTATCCCCGCCTGTCCTCGACGTGTCCGCTCCGCAGGCCCCAACGCGTGCGCGATAGGCACAGCGTGCACACAGGTTCCGCCCGCGCCTAGCCTATCGGGTTGGCCTCCCGCTGCCACCGCTCGCATGGTGCGTCCGCCCGGCGGTCACCGGTAGCGTCTGCGGCGTCACTGTCGTGCTCACCCCAGGAGTAAGCGCATGGCCTGGTACCTCGTCGAGATCCGCTACGTCCCGGAGAAGCTGGCCGACGTCCGGCCGCGGCATCGGGACTACCTGAAAGAGCACGTCGACGCGGGCCGCGTCGCGGTGGCCGGTCCCCTCGCCGACAACTCCGGCGGGCTGGTGCTCTGGCAGGCCGAGGACGAGACGGCGCTGGCCGAGCTGATCGACAACGACCCGTATGCGCTCGAAGGCGTCGTGGCCGAGCGAACGGTGCGCGAGTTCAAGCCGGTGCTGGGGACCTGGGTCGAGCCCTAAAGCTCCAGGACGGCGGGCCCGCGGTCGACGCAGATCCGCACGCGCCCGCCGTCCTCGGCCGCCACCTCGCAGGTGCCGCAGAAGCCCTGGCGGCACGAGTACGGCACGTCCGGCAGCACCTCGCGCACCACGTCGAGCGTGGAGCGGTCGGCAGGTACGTCGAGGGTGCGGCCGCTGCGCCGCAGGACCACGCGGAACGGTTCGCCGTCCACGATCGGCGGCGGCGAGAACCGTTCGAAGTAGACCGCGGCGGCACCCGTGCGAGCCAGGTCGACGCGGACGCCGGTGATCATCGGCATCGGGCCGCAGCAGTACACCGACGCGCCGGCGGGCATTTCCTCCAGCAGTTCCGCGCCGGACGCCGGGATGCCGAACTCCGTGTCCGGCCGGATCCGCACTCGCTCGGCCGGAAGTTCGTCGAGGAACGGCATCGACTCCCGGTCACGGCCGGTGTAGACCAGCCGCCAATCCGCGCCGCTCGCTTCCGCGCGGTGCACCATCGGCAGGATCGGCGTGATCCCGATTCCGCCCGCCACGAAGTGGTACGCGGGCGCGGCGACGAACGGGAAAGCATTGCGCGGCCCGCGCACGGTGACGCGGGTTCCGGCGGTGAGCGCGTGCACCTCGGCCGATGCGGAACCGATGCGCCGCACGGCAATCCGGTAGTGCGACAGGTCCGAAGGCGAGCCGCACAGCGAATACTGCCGGACCGTTCCGGAAGGCAGGATCAGATCGATGTGTGCGCCTGGCCGCCACGCGGGCAACGAGGTCGAGTCGGGCCGCACGAGCCGGAGACTCACCACGCCCTCGGCCTCAGCGCGCACGGCCTCGACGACCAACGGCAGCCGACGGTCGATCTCCCGCACCGGCGGACGCCGTCGACCGGAAACCTCGGCCAGCCTTCGATAAGCCGCGCCGACCGCGACCAAAGTGGACATCAGCCGGTCGCGCCTGCCGCTGCCGTCGAGCCGGGGCGGGAACCGCGGTGCGGTCATCGCGGAGCGTCGGCGGCCTTGGCCGCGGGCGAACTCGCCAGGTACGCCACCGCCTGGTCGGTGTTGCCGGTTTCGGTGGGGTGATAGGACTTCCGGAAGTACGGCCGGATCTCGCGCAGCAGGTCGCGCGGTCCCGGCAAGAGTCCGAGCCGGGCGGCGCGCCGGTAGGCCCGCCAGCTGGTGCGGCCGGGGCGCGTCGGGTCGTTCTTCATCAGGAACCGGGTGCCACGCAGGAAAATCCACGCCAGCACCGGCGTCACCACGAGCATCGAACGCACCCGCCGACCGTAGCGGCCGTCGAGGTGGCAGAACAGGTCGTAGGCCACCGACCGGTGCTCGACCTCTTCCGCACCGTGCCAGCGAAGGAGATCCAGCATCGTCTCGTCCGCGCCGGCCGCGTCGAGCGCCTTCGCGTCGAGGATCCACTGGCCGAGAAACGCGGTGTAGTGCTCGATCGCCGCGACCAGCGCGAGCCGTTCGATCAGCCATTCCCGGCTCGATCCGGGCCGGTCGCCCAGCAGCCGCCGGAACATCCACTCCATCTGCGCGATGTAGGGCCGCACGGAAACCCCGGCGGACTCCAGGTGCTCCGCCGCGCCGTCGTGCGCCACGGCGTGCATCGCCTCCTGGCCGATGAACCCGAGCACGTCCTCCTTGAGCCGCTCGTCGCGGATCAGCGGCACGGCCTGCTTGAACACCTCGACGAACCAGCGTTCGCCCTCGGGCAGCGCCAGGTGCAGCACGTTGATGCTGTGCGTGGCCTGCGGCTGCCCGGGAATCCAGTGCATCGGCAGCTTCGACCAGTCGAACTCCACGTCGCGCGCGTGGAGCACGATCTGCTCGTGGTCGGCGCTCATGACCGGCCGCTCAGTTCGTAGTCGCTCGGCTCGACGCGCCGCGTCTCCAGCCAGTAGCGCCAGGTGAAGCCCGGCCAGATCGTCCGGTTGACGCCCTTCGAGTCGAGGTACCAGCTCTTGCAGCCGCCCTGGGTCCACACGCCCTTGACCAGCTTGTCCTGGATCTGTTCCTGGAACTCGTCCTGCACTGACGGCCGCACGTCCAGTGCCGCCGCACCGCGGGAATCGGCCAGCCGGATCGCGTCGACCACGTAGCGGGATTGCGATTCGATCATGAACACCACGGAGTTGTGGCCGAGCGCGGTGTTCGGGCCGAGCAGGAAGAACAGGTTGGGGAACCCGGACACGGTGATCCCCTTGTGCGTCTGGATCCCTTCGGTGGCCCAGGTTTTCGCGAGATCGCGGCCGCCGACGCCGGTGATGTCGAGGTACTCCAGCGCGTCGGTCACCTTGAAACCGGTGCCGTAGATGATCGCGTCGACCTCGTGCTCGACCCCGGCGGTGTCGACGATGCTGTGCGCGCGGACCTCGGCGACGCCGTCGGTGACGACATCGACGTTCGGCCGGTCCAGTGCCGGGAAATAGTCATTCGACAGCAGGACGCGTTTGCAGCCCATCGTGTAGTCGGGCGTGACTTTCCGGCGCAGCGCGGGGTTTTTGATGCCCTTCGCGATGTGCCTGCGCGCGAGAACCTCGGCGGCCCGCATGAGTTTCGGATGCCCGTTGAACCCGATCGCGCGGGATTCGAGCATCCAGTACAACGCGTTGCGGTACAGCCGCTGCGTGCCCGGAACGCGTTTGAACAGCTGCCTTGCCCAGCCCGGCATCGCGTGGTCCGGCTTCGGCATGATCCACGGCGGCGTGCGTTGGAACAGGGTCAGTTCGCCGACCTCGGGCGCGATCTTCGGCACGAACTGCACCGCGCTCGCGCCGGTGCCGATCACCGCGACCCGCTTGCCCGCCAGGTCGAACTCGTGGTTCCACTGCGCCGAATGCCAGGTCTGGCCCTTGAACTTGGAGATCCCGGGCAGTTTCGGGATCTGCGGGATGTGCAGTCCGCCGACGCCTGCGACGAGGAACTGCGCGGAGAACTCGGCACCGCCCTTGGTTTCCACGGTCCAGCGGCGTTCGCTCTCGTCCCAGTGCGCGCCGGTGATCTCGGTGCCGAACCGGATCTTCTCGCGCAGCCGGTACTTCTCGGCGACGCCCTTGAGGTAGTCGAAGATCTCCGGCTGCGGCGAGAACGACCGGCTCCAGTCGGGGTTCTGCGCGTAGGAGAACGAGTACATGTGGGACTGCACGTCACACGCGCAGCCGGGGTACGAGTTGTCCCGCCAGGTGCCGCCGACCTCGTCGGCCTTCTCCAGGATCAGGTAGTCCCGGATGCCCGCTTTTTCGAGCTGGATCGCCTGGCCGAGCCCGGAAAACCCGGTGCCCACGATCACGACCTTGAACCGCTCGGTCATCTTGTCGGCCTCCGCTGCGCTGGGGGTCTGGCAGCGTTGATGTTACCTCAGGTAACAGTTACTCGAAAGTACTTCCTACTCGTCAGTACCGCTCGGCAGGCGGTAGACCACCAGCGTCTGCTCCGGACGCTCGGCCACGTGGAACGCGGCGTGCGTCGCCGTCACCACGCCAAGCCTGGGGTGCCGAAAGCGCTTCTGACCCGCGTGGCTGAACTGGATTTCGTAGTGCGGCCACCACTCGCGCACCTCGGGGCTCGCCTCGGTCAGCTCGGCCACCAGCCGGGTCACCCGCGGGTGGCCGGGATGGCGTCCGGCGATCGCGCGCAGCCGGGCCAGGATGTTGCGCGCTTCCTGCTCCCAGTCGACCAGGACCTCCCGGGCGGCGGGATCGGTGAATATCCAGCGGACGACGTTCGCGCCCGGCTCGATGTTCCGGAACAGCTCCGCCGCGGCGTCGTTGTAGGCGAGCAGGTCGTAACAGATGCCGGTGACGTACGCGGGGTTGTCGCCCAGCATCGCCGGGACGCCCGCCACCTCGGGCGCGGCTTCCTCGGGTGCGTCTTCGGTGGCGCCGCCGCCACCGGCGAGGCGGCGCAGGTGTTCCTGCTCGGAGCTGGTCAGCCGCAGTGCCCGGGCCAGGGCGTCGAGCACTTGGTCGGATGGGCGGACGTCGCGGCCCTGTTCGAGATAAGTGAGCCAGGTGGCGCTGATCCCGGCCAGCAGGGCCAGTTCCTCGCGGCGCAACCCGGGCGTGCGGCGGCGTCCGGTGATCGGCAGGCCCGCGTCGGCCGGGGCGATCCGCTCGCGGCGGCTGCGCAGGAAAGTGCCCAGTTCGGCGCTCACCCTAGCACCTCCAGTACCAGAATAATGCGATTCTGGATACCAGCTTAACGGTGCGCGAAGCTAAGTCGCATGCGAGCTTGGAACGTTGATGCGCAAGGCCTGCGCCTCTCTGAACTTCCGGAACCCGCGCTACCGGGCGGCGGCGTGGTCGTGGAGGTGCTCGCCGCGCATCTCCCGGCCTACACGAAGGCGGTGGTGACGGGCGGTCGCGGCGGTCTGCCGCTCCCGCTGATCCTCGGCCCCTCGTGCATCGGCCGCGTGACCGACGTCGCGCCGGACGTCTTCCACGTCGCGCCGGGCGACCTCGTGCTGGACACAGCGCTGCTCAACGCGGGCGACGGCGACGAGATCCTGGTCGGCTGGGCCGGCCTCGGCGCTTCCGGCGGCAACGAGCGCACGGACCGCATGCGCGAGATGTGGCGGGACGGCACCTTCGCGGAGAAAGCGTTGTGCGCCAAGGAAACAATGGTCAAGCTGCCCGGTGCCGAGAATTACCCGGACCCCGCGCGGCTGGCGTTTCTGCCGTGGCTCTGCGTGGCCGCCGCGGGCTTGCACACCGCGGGTCCGCTGGCCGGACGCGACGTCGCGGTGATCGGTGCGACCGGTCAACTGGGTGGCGCTGCCGTGCTGCTGGCGCTGGCGGAGGGTGCGGCGACGGTGACGGCGGCGGGCCGCAACAAGGTGGCGCTCGACCGGCTGGCCGAACTCGGTCCGCGCGTGCGTACCCACCAGCTGACCGGCGATCGTGCGACGGACGCGGCGGCGATCGGCCCGGTGGACGTCGCCCTCGACGCTCTCGGCGCCACCCCGACGGCGGACGCCACGATGGCGGCCTGCGACAGCTTGCGGGTGCGCGGCACCCTGGTGCTCATCGGCGGTGTGCGCCAGGACCTGACCATTCCGTACGGAGAATTCACGCACCGCAGGCTCACCCTGCGCGGCTCCTGGATGAGCGACGACGAGACGGTGCGGACGGTGTGGAACCTCGTCCGCTCGGGTGCGCTGGACCTCTCCGCCGTCGAGCTGCTGAAGGTGGGTCTCGACGATCCGGAATCCGCTCTCGACCTGGCGGAACGTACTGCCGGGCTGAGTCTTGTCGCCCTCGTGCCCTAGTAGCCGCCGCCGAGTTTCGAGTGGTCCCAGCTCGCGATCTTCGTCGGACGCAGGATCAGCCCGATCCGCTTCGGAGCCTGCCCTTCGATGAAGGTCCGCAGCTCGGCAGGCGCCGGCGCGCCCGGTTCGGCCCCGGAGTAGCGCATCATCAGCGCGATCCCCATCGCCGTGACCTGCTCGGTGTCCTCGACGAACTCGACGTCTGCCTCGAACGAAAGCCCGCGCAGCTGGTCATACGAATCGCCGCTTTCGATCAGCACGGTCGCCTCGGGCAGCCGGCGCAGGTTCTTCGCTTTCTGCGAGGTGCCATAGGTCCACGTCGCGACCCCGCCCTCGTGCGGGTAGTACCAGAGGGCGGTGAGGTGCGGCCTGCCGTTCGGGCCGATCGAGGCCACGGTGATGACCTTCTGCTCGGCCAGGTAGGCCTGCACCTCGTCCGGTGTCATCCGGATCTGGTCGCGACGGGACATGGCGCTGCTCAGTTGCGCTTGGTGGCCGCGCGCCCGCCGTGGCCGTTGACCGACGACTCGAACGCGCCGCGCTCCTCGACGTCCTTCAGCGCGGCCCGGTCCGCCGCCGGCACCCGCGTCCGCGCGCCGAGTTCGACGATCGGCGGCAGGAACGAGCGCAGCAGCTTGAGCCCGCCGACCCAGCGTGGCACGTGGATCGTCCGGGCGCGGCGCAGAATCCCGGCCTCCAGGTCGTCGAGCGCGACGTCCAGCGGGTAGGTCTTGCCGAGCAGGCCCGGCATCCCGGAACGCAGTTTGCCGAACACCGGGTGCGCGTCGGCGCTTTCGACCAGGTCGGTGCGGATCCAGGTGGGGTGCGCGACGCCGACCTTCACGCCGAGGTGCGCTACCTCCGCGCGCAGGCTGTTGCAGAACGCTTCGACGCCCGCCTTCGCGGCGGCGTAGTTCGCCATGCCCGGCGCGTGCGTGATCGCGGCGAGCGAGGAGATGCCGAGCAGGTAGCCGCGGCGTTCGATCACGTGCGGCATCGTGACGCGGAACGTGCGCCACACGCCGAGCAGGTCGACCTCGATCACCCGCTCGAACGCGGCGCGGTCCACCGAACGCACGAACCCGGCGGTCGCGATGCCCGCGTTGGCGATGACGATGTCGATGCCGCCGAAGTGCTCGACCACGCCCTCGGTGACGCGCTCCAGGTCGTCCCAGCTGGTCACGTCGGCTTCCCAGGATTTCGCGCTCGGGCCGATCCGCTTGGCGACCGCTTCCTGTTCGGCTGCCTCAAGCCCGACGAGCGCGACCTTGGCTCCGCGCGCGGCGAGCCGCTCGGCCAGGCCGGCTCCGATCCCGCGAGCGGCTCCGGTGATGAGCACGACCTTGCCGTCGACCTGCTTCTGAGCCACGGTGCCCTCCTGAGCCGGTTTTGCCTGTCCGGAGGGCACCGTACAACAACCTACCCGCAGTAAGCTACTCTTCGGTAAGTATCAGTTCGACGCTTCGCCCAAAGCGGTGAGTTCGGCGTCGGTCAGGGTCAGCTCGACCGAAGCGAGCAGGTCAACGAGCTGCTCCGGGGTCCGCGCGCTGGCGATCGGCGCGGCGACGGTCGGCTGCTGACGGAGCCACGCGAGCGCGACACTGGCGACCGAAGCCTGGTGCGCGGCAGCCACTTCGTCCAGCGCGGCGAGCACTCGTTCGCCGCGGGCGTCGAGGTACTCCAGCGCCCGCGGAGCGCGCGGCGAGTCCCCCGGCTCGTCCTTCGAACGGTACTTGCCGGTGAGGAATCCCTTGGCCAGTCCGAAATACGGCAGTGTCACCAGGTTCTCCCTGGCGACGAGCGGGGCCAGCTCCCGCTCGTAATCGCGCTCGACCAGGTTGTAGTGCGGTTGCAGGGCAACGTATCGGGCGAGGCCATTCTGGTCCGAAATGGACAGTGCGGAGGCGAGCCGGTCCGGCTCGTAGTTGGACGCCGCGAGGTAGCGGACCTTGCCGTCGCGGACGAGCTGGTCGAACGCAGCGAGGGTTTCTTCCTGCGGGGTGTCCGGATCGTCCTTGTGCGCGTAGTACAGGTCGATGTGGTCGGTTCGCAGGCGGCGCAGCGATTCCTCGACCGCCTCGGCGATGTTCTTCGCGGCGAGGCCGGGTCGCTCGTCTCCCGCGCCGACCTTGGTGGCGATGACGATGTCGTCGCGGCGGCCGCGCTTGGCGAGCCAGTCGCCGATGATCGTTTCGGAACCGCCTCCGCCGCCGTAGGTGTTGGCGGTGTCGAGGAAGTTTCCCCCGGCCGCGGTGTACGCGTCGAGAACAGCGAATGACGTGGGTTCGTCCGCGGTGTGGCCGAAGACGTTGCAGCCGAGGTTGAGGCCGTGGATATCCAATTCCGTGGTGCCGAGCTTCGTCATGCTTTCGAACCTAATCCGGCCGGGACGGGAGGAAAACCGGGTTCTCGCGCGTTGGGCGGGACATGGCTATCGAACTGGGCAAGCTAGGCGTTTGGCGGAACTCGACCGCGGTCGACGGCGCGTTCGCCGCCGAGGTGGAGAAACTGGGCTACGGCACGATCTGGCTCGGCGGTTCTCCCGGCGGCGACCTGGCGATCGTCGACGAACTGCTGGCCGCGACCGAGGGGATCAAGATCGCCACCGGGATCGTCAACATCTGGGCCGACGCGCCCGAGGACATCGCGCGGGCCTTCCACCGCATCGAGGGCAAGCACCCGGGACGGTTCCTGCTCGGCGTCGGCGCGGGCCACCGCGAGCACACGCAGGAGTACAAGAAGCCCTACGCGGCGCTGGTCGAGTACCTGGACGCACTCGACGCGGCCGGGGTGCCCACGGAATCACGCGCGCTGGCCGCGCTCGGCCCGAAGGTGCTCGAACTCGCCCGCGACCGCACCGCGGCCGCGCACCCGTACCTGACCACCCCGGAGCACACCCGGGCCGCTCGGGAGATCCTCGGCTCCGCGGCGGTGCTCGCGCCCGAGCAGAAGGTCGTCTTCGACACCGACCCGGAGCGGGCGCGCGAGACCGGCCGCAAGACGGTGCAGGTCTATCTCGGCCTGTCCAACTACACCGCGAACCTGCGCAGGCACGGCTTCTCCGAGGAGGACGTCGCGGGCAAGGGCAGCGACCGGCTGATCGACGCACTCGCGGTCCACGGCGACGGAAAAGCGCTGGCCAAGGGCCTGCGAGCACACCTCGACGCGGGGGCTGAGCATGTCAGCGTGCAGCCGCTGGACGAGGATCCGTTCCCTGCCTACCGGGCAATCGCGGCCGAGCTGCTCTGAATCGCTCCAGTCGGTTTCGTCTCGTGTGCGGTGGGACCGGTCGCCCCGGCCGGTCCACCTCGTACGATGCCGCTGTAGAAGCCAGTCGTCTCGAGGAGGAACCGATGCCCATCGCCACCCCCGAGGTGTACGCGGAGATGCTCGACCGGGCGAAGAAGGACGAATTCGCCTTCCCGGCCATCAACGTGACCTCGTCGGAAACCGTGAACGCCGCGATCCGCGGGTTCGCCGAGGCGGAGAGCGACGGGATCATCCAGTTCTCCACCGGCGGCGCGGAGTTCGCGTCCGGGCAGAAGGTGAAGGACATGGTTGTCGGCGCGACCGCGCTGGCCGAGTTCGCTCAGGTGGTGGCGGCGAAGTACGACGTCAACGTCGCGCTGCACACCGACCACTGCCCGAAGGACAAGCTGGACGGCTTCGTCCGCCCGCTGATCGAGATCTCCGCCGAGCGCGTCCGCGCCGGCGGGCTGCCGCTGTTCCAGTCCCACATGTGGGACGGTTCGGCCATCGACCTGGACGAGAACCTGCAGATCGCGCAGGAACTGCTCGCCAAGGCCGCGGCGGCGAAGATCATCCTCGAGGTCGAGATCGGCGTCGTCGGCGGCGAGGAAGACGGCGTCGAGGCGGAGATCAACGAGAAGCTCTACACCGCCGAAGGCGACTTCCTGAAGACGATCGACGCGCTGGGTGCCGGCGAGAAGGGCCGCTACCTGCTGGCCGCGACGTTCGGCAACGTGCACGGCGTGTACAAGCCGGGCAACGTGAAGCTGCGCCCGGACGTGCTCAAGGGCGGACAGGAAGCGGCGTCGAAGAAGCTCGGCCTCGCAGCCGGCTCGAAGCCCTTCGAACTGGTCTTCCACGGCGGCTCCGGCTCGCTCCCGGAGGAAATCCGCGAGGCGGTGTCCTACGGCGTGGTGAAGATGAACGTGGACACCGACACGCAGTACGCGTTCACCCGCCCGATCGCGGACCACTTCTTCAAGAACTACGACGGCGTGCTGAAGATCGACGGCGAGGTCGGCAACAAGAAGGTGTACGACCCGCGCAGCTACCTGAAGGCCGCCGAAACGGGCATGGCGACCCGGGTGGTCGAGGCTTCGCAGGCGCTCGGCTCGGCTGGCAAGAAGCTGGGCTGACGGGGTTTTCCCGGGAGGCTGTCTCGATCTTTTGATCGGGGCGGCCTCCCCGTTTTTTCCCGCGAGGCAGCTCGCTTGGCGCATTGCGGAACCGGCCACTGAAGTGGTGCTCGATGCGATCGAGAAGTCCTCAGGGGCCGCGAAAAGGTCGGCAACCGGCGCGCAATCGGTTGATCTGGCTGGCGTCGCACCGGGATTGCCTGGCGGGACGGCAATCGAGGCGGCGCGGATGCTCGGCGACAGGTGGGGGCGCGAGTTGCTGGCCTGGACGAAAAACATGGACGAGTATGCTGGCCAGCTTACTGCGGCGGCCCGCCGGTACCGCGCAGAAGCACATGATCTGCGGGTTGTCCCTGTGCGCTGGAACGCCGCAGCTGTCGGCGGGGGTTCTGACGCGCTTAACCAGCGCTGCAACGCTCTTCACCTCTGGTGGCAGATCCACAACTTCCGCGTGCCCGGCAACACTCCGTCGAACGAGTACCTCTGGGTCGAGAACAACGCGGACAGTTTTCGTATGGCGTTTGAAGCGAACCCGCAGGGCGGTTTTTCCTGACCAGCACCTCGCCCTGCGTATGGCCGAATGGGACGCCCCGCCCCATCTACGACCGAGGCCGGAGTCGCCAGGATGACCCACGGCCGTCGGAGCTCGCAGCTGGAGCGGAGCCCGGGCAGCGCACAGTGGTCATTGATAAGGTACGAGATCTCGTCTTCTTCGAACAGGTCATCGAATATTTCACAGCCCTCGATGAACAATCGAGGTTCACTGTTGGCATATTGAAAGTAGGATTCGAGCAAAAGCCCGGGTTCGCAACGGCTTGCTCAAGGCCAGGCTAACCCAGGCCTTCTGTGAGGTCAGAACGCCGGTGACGGTGGACGACACGACGCCAGCCAACCCTGATATGCGGCAAGAATCTGTACTTTTCCACGATTAACCTGCTGGCAGTGGATCGTCATGGGCATCCTCCTTCGGCCGACTCCAAGGCGTCTGGGTCGGCAAGCGACCAATCACCCGGCCAATGGAGCGGGCTCAGGTTGAACGCGCCGCGCGTTCGGGTGTAACAAAGATCCCCGTCCATGGCTCGGGTCCACCGCACGCGCGGCTGGTGATACGCAGCCAACGGCCCAGGTCCAGCAGGCGCGAACTCAACCAGTCCGCGATCGTGCCGTCCTCTCGTGGGCCGATGTTGAGCAGCAGGTTTCCGTTCTTGCTGACGACTTCGGCGAGCAGGCGGAGCAGTGCGCACCGCCAGCTGCCAGCCTTCGGCGGTCCGCTCCGGAAACCCGGCCAACGCGTTGCGCCGGAAGGGATCCCGGAACCGCTCCGCGATCAGTCGCGTGGCTTGCCGCTGGACCTGCCTGCGGGCGTGCGCGCTGAGTCGCACGGCACCCCCGCGTTACGCCGCGACCGCACGCCGCGAAGCCCACCACTCCTTAGCCGGACCGGCCCCAGCCCACAGCGCGAACACCGCCGCCAGCGCGACCAAAGCCGTCCAATACGCCACCGGCGGCGCGGATTCGGTCTGTTGCTCCCCGAGCAGCCAAGGCCGCAACTGCGACTGCACCCAGAACGCGCCATACCCGAGCGCGGTCACCAGAACCGCCCCCGCCACCGCAGGCCGCGGCAGGAGGAAAGCCAGGTCCACCGCGATCCCGACGGCCAGCAGATAGAACGGCACCGTCGACACCGGGAAGCCCAGCGCCAGCAGCAGCGGCCACATCACGCACCGGTACGCGACGTACGCACCGGCCACGGTCAGCCCGGCCCAGCGCCGTCCGACGGTCTTGCGAGCGAGCACCAGGATCAGCGCCGAAACCCCGATGCCCCACAGCGGGTACACCCACTCCGGGATCGGCATCGTGAAGTGCACCACCGCGGCCCGGTCGACCGGGTGGCCGATCTGGTTGGCGGCGAAGGAAAGCAGCGTCGGCTCCGCCTCGGGCGCGCCGCGTTCCCAAGCCCGCAGGCCGAGGATGCCGTACTCCTGCTGGCCGTTCGGGAAGAAGGTGTTCTCCAGGAAGAACGCCCACAGCGCGAGCAGCACCCCGGTGCGGAAGCGGCCCGGCGGGGACAGCCGCAGCCAGCCGAGCAGGACGCCCGCCTGCATGATGCCGGTGCCGAGGTACAGCATCATGTGCGACGGGCTCCACGCGGTCAGGTCGAGGCCGTTCACGCGGTGGTTGATCACGTCGAGCGGCGCGGCGACCAGGAACACGATCAGCCCGGCCTGCATGAGCCGCAGCGAGCGCCGGTCGCAGCCGAGGCCGGTGTAGCTGTGGATCGCCACCAGCACGACGATGATCACCGTGCCGACGGTGTTGATCAGGTGCGGCGGGGCGAGGTCGTCGCGCAGCCACTTGAAGTGCCACGACATGTCCCACGACGACCCGACGAGCTTGAACGCGAACGCGGTCAGCCACATGCCGTAACAGAACCGCAGCACCCATGCCGGCGTCGGTGCTCCCGGCGCGCCGCGGTGCCAGTGCGTCGCGAAGAAAAGCCTGGTCTTGCCCACGGGTCCGCGCGGGACCGCGGGGCCGGCGACGTCTTCAACCGCCTTCGTCATAGGCGCCATCATTCCCTGCCGCAAGAGACCGCGGCGGGAGAAGGGGCAAAAACCGGGGTTCACCCCTACGGGTGGCGGACTTGCCCTCGCGCCTTCTGGCACGGCAGGGTGTCGGCCCATGATGCCGAAACGAGCTGTCGCCGCCGTGCTGATCGCAGCACTCGTTCTGGCCGGCGGAGGCGTGCTGACCAGCCTGTTCCTCTGAGCTGGGAGCATCGTGGGCACAATGGCGGCATGACGCACAACCTGCTGGGCCCCGAGCCCACGCTGCTGCCCGAGCACACCGAAGCGCAGGCCGCGCTCGACTCCGGGACGGACCCGTCCGCCGTGGCCGCCGAACACCCCGGCTACAGCGAGGCCTGGGCCACGCTCGCCGAACGCGCGCTCGCCGACGGCGAGACCGTCGCCGCCTACGCCTACGCCCGCACCGGCTACCACCGCGGCCTCGACCAGCTCCGCCNGCCGCGCCGGCTGGAAGGGCTTCGGCCCGGTGCCGTGGGCGCACCGGCCGAACCAGGGTTTCCTGCGCGCGCTCGCCGTGCTCGGCACCGCGGCGGGCCGGATCGGCGAGTCCGAGGAGTACGAGCGCTGCAAGACGTTCCTCGCCGACTCCGACCCGGCCGCGGCCGAGGCGACCGGCCTGAAGTGACGCGGGCCGCCGGTCGCGCACGGGCGAAAACCAGGGCGCGACCGGCCGTCTGCCCACCTTCGGGTGACAGCTAGAGGTGTTCGCATTTGGTGACACCTACAAAGGCGGCCATGCGAGGCACGGCCATGCTCACCCCCCGGATCCGCACCCTCGGCACCGCGTTGCGCGAGGCCCGGATCGACGCCCGTTTCGGACTGCGCGAACTCGCCCGGCGAGTCGGCACCAACCCCGCGCTGGTGTCGAACTGGGAGCTGGGACAACGGATTCCCGCGCTGGAGGACGTCGCGGGCATCCTCGGCGCGCTCGGCGTCGTGGGTGCGGAGAAACAACGGATCCTGCAACTGGCGCGCGGCACCGCCGAACCGGGCTGGGTCGCCCGCGGCAAGCAGTCCGCCCCTGACCACCTCGGCGGGCTGCTCGCCTGCGAACGCGCCGCGACGTCGGTCGTCGAATGGCAGCCGCTTCTCGTGCCGGGACTGCTGCAGATCCCGGATTACGCGCGGGCGCTGTTCCTCGCCGACGGATTGTCGCTGAAGGACGCGGAACGCCAGGCGGAGCTCCGGATGATGCGCCGTCCGCTGGTGGTCGGTCCCGGCGCGATTCCGTGTGAGGTGTTGCTGGGCGAGGCAGCATTGCGCAATCCGGTCGGCGGACCCGCGACGATGGCCCGGCAGCTGCGTTTCCTCGCCGACCTGATGGCGACGTCGGCGAAGCTGTCGGTCCGCGTCGTGCCCGCGGGCAACGGCGGGCATCCGGGTCTGGCCGGCCGGTTTTGCGTGTACCACGTGGAGGTCGGCGACCCGATCGTCTACTTCGAGCACCAGCACTCGGGGGCCTTCCTCCTCGACGAGGGGAACGACACCTACTGCGAGGTCGCGGACCGGATCCGCGAGGTCTCCCTGGATTCCCGCGCGTCGGCGGCGTTCGTGCAGCGCACCGCGCAGGAGTTCAGGGAGATCGCGCAGCGGAAAAAAGCCGGAGGGGCCTAGGGACAGGCTCGGTTAGCCGGTACGTCGGCCGCGATCCGCAGGTCGCTTTGCAGCAGGTTCTTCGACACCGAAAACCCGTGCCGCAGATAGGCCGGGATCGCGCGATCCGAGGAATGCACGGTCACCCGCTCCAGTCCGGATTCCGCGGCCAGCCGCAGCGTCGCCTCGATCAGGAGCCCGCCGACGCCGCTGTCGCGCGCTTCCGGCACGACGTAGACGCATTGCACGTCGCCGCAGACCCGCGAAAAGTCCTGCGGTGTCGGCACTCTGGGGGTCAGCGCGAGGAACGCCATGCCGAGCACGTGTTCATCCCGCACCGCGACCACACAGCGATGCGTTTCGGCGTGTGCGCGGGCCCAGGCGGCGAACTCGCGTACGAAATCGGCCTGATCACCGTGCAGCGGACCGCCTTGGCCGGCAACCCATCGCCAGCGCAACGCGGCGACGGCGGGGAATTCTTCGTCGTGGGCTGGGCGGATCTCGGTGAGCGACACAGGTGTCATTTCCGAAGCTGGCGGAAGGATGGACCCGGCCGGCCGGGGGAGGGTGCCGGCCGGGTCCGAGGTCGTCAGGCGACTGCCGCGAGTTCCCGGGCCGGCGTGACCGAGCCGACGACCCGGTTGCGGCCGCTGTCCTTCGCCGCATACACCGCAGCGTCCGCCGCGGCCATGACTTCTTCGATGCTTGTCCCGTCCAGCGGGAACGCGGCTACCCCGATCGACGCGGTCCGGTTCTCGATCGAGACCGACTCGCCTTCGTTCGTCTGGGTCGGGATCACCAGTTCGCTGATCCGCTGCCGGATTCGTTCCGCTGTCACGATCGCGTCTTCCTTCGACGTCGACGGCAGCAGCGCGACGAACTCCTCGCCGCCGAACCGGCCGACGAGGTCGTGTGCCCTCGTCTCCTGTTTCACCACGGCGGCAACGGCCTTGAGCACGGCATCGCCCGCGAGGTGGCCGAACGTGTCATTGATCCGCTTGAAGTGGTCGAGGTCGATCATCAGCGCGCCGAAGCTGCCGTTCTCGCGCTCGGCGCGGGAAATCTCGCGCTGCGCGCCGTCCTGCCAGGTGGTGGCGTTGAGCAGCTGGGTCTTCTGGTCCGTGGTCGCGAGTTCCTCAAGCCGCTTGATCAGCATCGACCGCTGCAGCACGTACAGCGGGAGGATCACCAGCACCGACAGCAGCGGTTCGTGGCTCAGCACCATCACGAGCAGTCCGCCGACGCACAGGGTCGCCAGTTCCAGCAGGTTGTCGTCCATTGTGCCCAGGCACGATTCGGGCGTCGCCTTCGCCGGGTCGGTCAGGTACAGGCCAAGGCCGGTCAGCGCGGTGTTGACCAGGAAGTATCCGAGCGCGCCCGCCACCACGGTGGTGACGCTGTGGCCGTCCGCGAGGTGTCCGGCCAGCGCGGCGCCGAAACCGGACAGGATCATCGTGGTCGCGTTGGCCGCGACGCGGTGCGCCTCACCGGGGCGCGTGCCGTTCCAGCTGCGGAACGCCAGGTAGACGTAAATGATCACGCCCAGCGCGGCCACCAGCTGCGGCGGCACCAGCAGCGCCGCCGGAAGCAGCCACACCGAGGTGACGGTGATGTGCGGGCCCTGGCTCAGCATCCGGCGCTGCCGCTCGATCTGCCGCGTGACCTCGGTCTGCGCGATCGCCAGTCCGGCGAGCATGCCGAGGATGCCGATCTGGCCGAGGCTGACCGGGAACACCAGTGTGCTGACCACGGTGAGCACCACCGTGACGGCCATGCTCGTCAGCGTGACCGCGACCCACTGCCGCGGCCGGGACCAGAGCGACCACCGAGAAACCGCATCGCGCAGCCCCAGAGCAGAAAATTCCCCCGATGTGACCATTCTTCCCCCCGAGTCTTGCGCGGATCTCCAGTGACGCTCGCCTTACTCACAGTTTCAGACCGTTTGCCGCCTGTCCACAAGGGCCTTAGGTGTGTACATTTTTCCCGAACACGCCGGATGAAGGGTGACCAGCGATGCGCAGCAAGGAACAGTGACCGCGTAGCAGCACCGCAAGGTCGCGCAGGTCAGAGCCTCACGCGCGGGGCATGTCGGGGTATTCAGGCATGTTCGGCGCGTGTGGCTTCCTTCGCTGACCCGTCTTCAGCCTGTCCGGAAAAGCTCCGCTGCCACGCGATCGCGAGCGGAATCGTGATCAGCAGGCCGGCCAATCCAAAGATCCCGACCGTCGTCTGCGCGCTCACGTGGTCCGCGATGACCCCGCCGATCAGCGGCGTCACGCCCATCGTCGTGGTCAATCCGGTGTTCGACAGTCCCATCGTCTGCGCCCGGCTCTCGTCCGGGACCGCGACCGTCAGCGACGCCGTCGCCTGCAGCAGCGCGATCGTGCCGAAGCCGCCGGAGATCACGAACAGGATCACCGAGACGATCGGGCCCGGCTGCAGGAAGCAGAGCAGCAGCGGGATCGCGGCGAGTGCGGTCATCGGGCCGATCAGCTTCGGCCGGATCGCGGCGGGCACCCAGCGCGTGTAGATGAACGTGAAGATCACGCTGCCCACCGGATCGGCGGCAAGCAGAAAGCCGATCATCTCGGACCCGCCGCCCGAGGAAGCGACGTAGGGCGCGGCAATGCCCTCGTACACCGGCATCAGCCCGGCGAGCCAGGTGAAGACCATCAAGGAACGCAACGCCGTGGTCGCGAAGGCGACGCGGCCGCCCGCGCTCAGCGAGGAGAAGAACGGCTTGCGCTTTTCGCCGCTGGCCGCCGCGGGGCGGGCCTTGAGTCCGAAGCGGAGGAAGAGCGCGGAGAGCACGAAGGTGCCCGCGTCGAGCACCAGGGCGAGGCGGGCGTCCATCGCGAGCAGCAGCGCGCCGCCGCCGGCGAAACCGAGCAGCTGCGCGGATTGGACCGTCATGCTCCGGATGCCCATGCCGACCACGAATCGGTCGCCTTCGAGCACCTGCGGAAGCAACGCCAGCTGAGACGCCTTGAACGGCGGATTCAGCAGCGAAACACAGCCGACGAGCACGCATAGTGCCCAGAACGGCAGTCCGGGAATGGCAACGCACAGAATCAGCGCCGCGCGGGTGAGGTCGACGGTGACCATGACCGCCCGGCGCGGGAAGCGGTCGGCGAATCCGGTGAGGAAGATGCCGCCCAGCAGCGACGGGAAGAATGTGAGCGCGTAGGTGAGGCCGGTCAGCGTCGCCGAACCGGTGTTGGCGTAGACCAGGACGGACAACGCGACCCTGGCGAGCTGGTCACCGGCGATCGACAGCAGTTCGCCGAACCACATCGCGCGGAACTCGGCGACTCCGAACACCTCGCGGAACGTGACCCGGTGTGGTGCTGTCGTCATGCGTGTTCTCCCCGCTGCTGTGTGCGGACTGTGCCGCACTGGTGACCAACGGGTGACCCTAGATCCTCCTGGTCACGGGCCGGTCACACGAAGTGAGTTGTCAAGCTCAGTGTCTCGTGACTGTTGGTGATTCTCTAGGTTCTTTCGCCGGTATCCGACAGGTCACGGTCAGTTCGCCACGTGTCCAGACGATAGCGCTCCGCACTCCCCGCTGGGGCCGCTTCGATATTTGTGGTTTGTGACACATCCTTTCGGGTGGCTCGTCCGCAGTGTGGAACGGCCGCCGCCCGGCCGTCTAGCCGCGTAGCTTCGCCCAGGTGACCGCTCTCCCGACGTTCACGCTCGCCATCGTGGGCGCCGGACCTCGCGGGGTCGGCGTCCTCGAACGGCTGTCCGCGAGCGCCGCCGGCCTGCTCGGCGACCGGCGGATCGAAGTCCATCTCATCGACCCGTTCCCGCCCGGCCCCGGCCGCGTGTGGCGGTACGAGCAGTCGCCGCTGCTGCGGATGAACTCGATGCCCGAGGACGTCACCGTGTTCACTGACGACACCGTCCGGATCGACGGTCCGGTGCGGCCCGGCCCGTCGCTGATCGAGTGGGTGCGGCAGGTGCGCGCGGGAACCCTCGCCTTTCCGGTGCCGGAAGACGTCCGCGCGGAGTTCGAAACCCTCGCCGCCACGGATTTCCCGACCCGGCGGCTGCAAAGCCGGTACCTGGAGTGGTTCTACCGCAAGGTGGTGGCCGAATTGCCGCCTGGCATCACGGTGGTCGAGCATCTCGCCACGGCCGAGAGCATCGACGACGACGAGACCGTGCGGCTTTCCGACGGCACGACCGTGCCCGCCGACGCCGTGGTGCTCACTGTCGGCCACCTCGACGCGGTCCCCGACTCTCGCGAACGCGAGCTGGAGTCGTTCGCCGAGCGGCACGAGCTGTCCTACTACCCCGCTGGCTACACCGCGGACGTCGACTACTCCGCGGTGCCTGCCGGAGAACCGGTGCTAGTGCGCGGTTTCGGCCTCGCGTTCGTGGACCTGATGCTGTTGCTCACGGAGGGGCGCGGCGGCCGATTCGAGGAACTGCCGTGCGGCGGCCTGCGCTACCACCCGAGCGGCGCCGAGCCGGTGCTGCACGTCGGCTCCCGGCGCGGGGTGCCGTATCACGCGAAGACCGGNNNNACGGGCTGGCCGGCCCGCTCGACTTCCGTGCGGACGTGTGGCCGCTCATCGCGAAAGAACTCGCCTGGGCGTATTACACCGAGCTGTTCACCGGACATCCGGATCGTGTGCGCACGGATTTCGCGGTCTTCGCGGACAAATTCGCCGACCTGCCGTGGTTGTCGCCCGAAATGGACGCTCTGATCGCAGCCGCGGTGCCCGCCCTGGAAGACCGGCTCGACCTGGAGCGGCTGAACCGCCCGTTCGCGGGCCGCCGGTTTGATTCCGGCGAGGAATTCGGGAAAGCGGTGCGGAAATACATCGAGTCCGACCTCGCGCGCCGGGCGGATGTGCACCACAGCGCGGACCTCGGCGCGTTCCTGGCCCTGCTGTCAGTGATCGGTCAATTGCCCGCGCTGCTCGCGACCGGACGGCTGACCGCCGCGTCTCAAGTGTCCGATATGGACGGCTGGTTCCATGGCTTCTTCTCTTACTACGCAAGTGGTCCGCCGCCACGTCGGCTCAACGAGCTGCTCGCTCTTGAGGACGCTGGCGTCGTGTCGTTCCTCGGGGCGGAGATCTCGATCGCCGCCGACGAGACGGCCGGGACGTTCGTCGCGGCAAGCGCCAGCCATCCGGACACCGTCACCGCGCGTACGTTGATCGAGGCGCGACTGCCGGACGCGAGCGTTCCGCGAGTGTCCGACCCGCTGTTGCGCAATCTGCGGGACACCGGTGCGCTGGCCGAGGAAACCGTGCCGGATGTCGACGGTGCGACGTTGCCGTCCGGACGGATCGCCACGACCCTCAACGACTTCCGGCTGGTCACTGTGGACGGAGTGGCGCATCCGCGGCGGTTCGCGGTGGGCCCGCACACGAGCGTCCGCTCGGCGGGAGCCTTCACCCGGCCGCGTACGAACGCGATCTCGTTCCGGCAGAACGACGCGCTGGCAAGGGAAATCCTCCGGCTGGCTAACCCTTGACCGCCGGTGCGATCTGCTGCGCCCATTCCCACGGTGCGGCGGTGTCGCCGGGCAGCGAGTTGAAGTACTCCCAGCCATCGATGCCGCCGAAATCCGAGTACTTCTGGACCAGGCTGCCGACTGTGTTCTTCAGCGTCGGCATGTCGACGTAACCGTTGCAGTTAGCGGGATTCGTGACCGTTCCGGCGACGACCTTGCTTGCCGGGACGACGCCGTGGGCGATGATCTGGTCGTAGCCCGACGGGTCGGCTAGCGAGCCCCAGCCGCAGTAGAACTGGGCGTTGAACCAGGAGATCTGGTCGCCGCGTTCGCGGTAGAGCCGGTCGTAGTCGAGACCGGAAAGNGTTCGGTCGCGACCGGCGCGAGGGTGATCAGGAAGTCCGGGCCGAAGTCGCCCCGCAGCGCGTCGATCACCCGGTTCAGCGCGTCGTTCGACATCTGCTCCTCGACGTCGAGGTCGATGCCGGACAGCGAATGGTCGCGGATCAGGTTGCGCAGCAACGGATAGTAGGTGTCGAAGTCCTGCTCCAGGCGCTGGAAGCTGCCCTTCGCCGCGCCGCCGACGAAAGCGAGTGCGTGCACGCCTTTGCTCTGCATTGTGGCGAGGTCGGCCCACATCTGCGTGAACTTGGCGTCCGACGGCGGATCGTCGTTGAGCGTCATGGTTCCGCCGTCGTTGAGGTGCACGGCTCCGACGATCACGTCAGTGACGCCGGTGTCGTGGTCGGTGAGCCCCAACGGGGAGATGTACGACCCGTTCTGGTGCGTCGTTTGGTAGTAGACAACGACTCTGCGTCCGTTCGCCGCCGTCGCCGGGGCTGCTCCGCAGAGCACCAGGAACACCGCCAGCACCGCCGCCGTGATCTTCCGCATGGGTTCGGACCATAGGACGGCGGCGGTGCCCGCGGTAGGGCCGAAAGCGTCAGCAGCGGCCCAGCATGTCCGTCAGCGCAGACTTCTCCGCCGAATTCACGGTGAGCTTGAACTTGTACTTGACCGTCACCCACATCTTGGCGTAAGTGCACCAGTAACCGGTGGACGGCGGCTTCCACTGGTCCGGCGACTTGTCGCCCTTTTGCTGGTTCACGTTGTCGGTCACCGCGATCAGTTGCGGGTCGGACAGGTCGTTGGCGTAGGCCTGCCGCTGCGCGGTGGTCCAGGACGACGCGCCGGTGCGCCAGGCGTCGGCGAGCGGCACCACGTGGTCGATGTCCACATCGGAGGGAGAGCTCCACGTCGCGTCGTCGTAGGGCGAGGTCCAGGTGCCCGACGTCGGGTAGCAGTCGGAGCCGACTTTGACGTTCGTGCCGTCGCGCTTGAGGACCGCCTCGCGCGTGTTGCAGTTGTTGCCCTGGTCGATCCAGTGCGGGAACTTGTCGCGGCTGTAGCCGTCCTGCGAGCCGTCCGGTTTCACCGTGAGACCGGAGAGCTGGCTCTTCGCGGTGGCGGCCGACGGGATGCCCGGCGGGGTGGCGTCGGCGACGCCGACCGTGACCGAGCCGAGCAGCGCGACGCCGGCCAGGACGGTCAAGGAGTTGCGAACTGTACGTGTGGTCGGCATATTGCTGCCTTCCTGGTCAGATGCGGGACTGATTCACTTTTGACCACGAAAGTGGCGTGCGCAACACCGTCAGGTGACAGGAAGCCGACCTTCTGTGAACAGAAAGTCACCGAGAGTCCCAGCTGGCCTGAACCTCGCCCGGGGCGGGAGGGTCAGCCGCGGACCGCGCGAAGGTCGGCGGTATGCCGGTACCAGGTCCGCCGGGTGATCGCGCGATCCTGCGGGACACCGTCGATGACCAGCGAAGACGTCGGCACGCAGCCGAGCTGGAAGGCGCGGCCGCGGAAGGTCGAGGACCGTTTGAGGAGCTTGCCGCGGGTGATTCGAGCGGTCACCCCGGAGTCGTCCGGCGCGACCTCGATGGCGGAAACCGAGCCGTCGAAAGCCACCTGTTCGTCGCAATACGCCTGGCCCTTGACATCGCGCAAGGTCGCGTGCCCGAGGAGCACGCCGCCGGTGTCGTCGCGCACGAGGGAGATTTCCGCGTCCGTGCCCTTCCAGGCGAGCGCGAACGCCTCGTCCGGGTCCGAAGGCAGCCGCCAGTGCGCGGCGACGCGAGAGGCGGGCTCAGTGGCCACGAAACCCACTGACACGCCCGGGAGGAGTTCGCGGCGCATGAGACGCACCACCACGGCGGCGAGGTCGGCGTCGGAGCCAAGCACGACCAACCGGTCGTGTTCCCCCTGCAAGGAGTCGATTTCCGCCTTGCCGGGACGGGGCCCGGCGTGCACCAGCGGGACGTCGCCGAGCCGCGCGGGGAGATCCGCCGCGGCACCGCAGGCCACCACGATTCCGCGCACTCCGGCGTCCTCCGTTAAAGTCATGCACCGGCATTTACCAGCGCCACCCGTGTCCCCGTCCGGGGCCACTATTCCTATTGCCGAACACCTGGAGTGTCACATGCCGGCCATCGTGCTGATCGGTGCCCAGTGGGGGGACGAGGGCAAGGGCAAGGCCACCGACCTGCTCGGCGACCGCGTCCAGTGGGTCGTCCGCTACCAGGGCGGCAACAACGCGGGCCACACGGTCGTGCTGCCGAACGGCGAGAACTTCGCGCTGCACCTCATCCCGTCGGGGATCCTGACGCCGGGCGTGACGAACGTCATCGGCAACGGCGTGGTCATCGACCCCGGTGTGCTGCTGGACGAGCTGGCCGGTCTCGAGGAGCGCGACGTCGACACCAGCAAGCTGCTGATCTCGGCCGACGCGCACTTGATCATGCCCTACCACGTGGCGATCGACAAAGTCACCGAGCGCTACCTCGGCAGCCGCAAGATCGGCACCACCGGCCGCGGTATCGGCCCGTGCTACCAGGACAAGATCGCCCGCGTCGGCGTCCGCGTGCAGGACCTGCTCGACGAGAAGATCTTCCGCCAGAAGGTCGAGGCGGCGCTGGAGTTCAAGAACCAGGTGCTGGTCAAGGTCTACAACCGCAAGGCACTCGACGCGGACCAGGTCGCCGACGAGGTGCTCGCGGCGGGCGAGAAGTTCGCGCACCGCATCGCCGACACCCGGCTGCAGCTGAACCAGGCGCTGGAGCGCGGCGAGACAGTGCTGCTGGAGGGTTCGCAGGGCACGCTGCTCGACGTGGACCACGGCACGTACCCGTTCGTCACGTCGTCGAACCCGACGTCCGGCGGAGCGGGCTCGGGTTCGGGCATCGGCCCGGGCCGCATCACGACCGTGCTGGGCATCCTGAAGGCGTACACGACCCGCGTGGGCTCCGGCCCGTTCCCGACCGAACTGGACGACGAGTCCGGCGAGTACCTGCGCAAGCAGGGCGGCGAATTCGGCGTCACCACCGGCCGCTCCCGGCGCACCGGCTGGTTCGACGCGGTGATCGCCCGCTACGCGGTGCGGGTCAACGGCATCACCGACTACTTCCTGACCAAGCTGGACGTGCTGTCCGGCCTGGAAAAGGTCCCGGTGTGCGTCGGCTACGAGGTGGACGGCTTCCGCACCTCGGACATGCCGATGACCCAGACCGACGTGCACCACGCGGTCCCGATCTACGAAGAGCTGCCGGGCTGGTTCGAGGACATCTCGAACTGCCGCACGTACGACGAGCTGCCCGCCAACGCGCGGGCCTACGTCGAGCGGATCGAGGAACTGTCGGGCGCGCGGGTTTCGGCGATCGGCGTCGGTCCCGGGCGGGAGCAGACGATCGTGCGGCACGAGTTCGCCTGATCTTTCCGGTTGAGCGCCCAGGCTGGTTTCCCGCTGGCCTGGCCGTTGTGCCTAGCGAACCGTTGTGGTGACCGGGGTTTGGTTGCGGAACAGGTCGAGCACCGGGCAATGCTCGTCCGCCGCGCGGCGGAGTTGTTCGTAGACCTCGGGTGCGGCCGGGCCGTCGAGTTCCACGGACACCCGCACGTCGCTGAAGCCGGGCCGGGTCGATTCGTCGAAGCCGAAGAAGCCGTGGAGGTCCAGGTCGCCGTCCACCTGCACGCGCACTGCGTCCAGCGGGATGCCGAGGCGGGCGGCCCAGAACTGGTACGTGATCACCTGGCAGGACCCGAGCGCGGCCAGCGCGTACTCGACCGGGTTCGCCGCCTGGTCGGTGCCGCCGAGTTCGGGCGGCTCGTCCACAGTGAACGCGTGGTCGCGCACCCGGACGTCCACCACGGTCGCGGTGTTCTCGGCCAGCGCGTGCTCGACGCTGAACGACACCGCCGCGTTGTGCCGGTCCGTCCGCACGGCCTGGCGGGTGCCGTCGATGACGTCGGTCAGTGACATCGGTCCTCCTGGATTCGTCGGACGTCCAGGGTGCGGGTCTGCTGGGGCACGGGGCAGGGGCTCTCGGCGGCTGAGAACGCGGCTGGCGCAAAGGCACCGGGTTGTCCTAATTGGCGGGAAACCGGCGGTGTACCTGGATAATTGGAAGGTATGAGCGTCGGACTGACCGTGCCTGCCCGTCCGCAGGCGAACATCACTGTGCCCGAAGTGCTGGACCAGGCGCGCGAGGCCGAGGAGGCGGGCGCGGCGTCGATCTGGTTCTCCCAGCTGCCCTCCGGTCACGACGCGCTGGCGCTGGCCGCGCTGGCCGGCCAGGTGACGTCGCGAGTCGAGATCGGCACGTCCGTCGTGCCGATCTATCCGCGGCATCCGCTGACGCTGGCCGCCGCGGCGCGCACGGCGAGCGAGGCGTCCGCCGGGCGGTTCACGCTGGGCATCGGTCTTGGCGCGAAGAACTTCCTCGAACCCGTCTACGGCACGCCGTATCCGCCGCCGGTGCGGCACCTGCGCGAATACCTGACTGTTCTGCGGGCGTTGTTCGCCGGCGAGCAAGTCGACTTCACCGGCTCGACGGTCGAGGTGCACCTGTCGGAACCGGCACCGGCCGCGCCGGTGCCGGTGCTCGTCGCCGCGATGGGGCCGCAAGCATTGCGGGCGACCGGGGAGCTGGCTGACGGCACGCTGCCGTACCTGGCCAGCCCGCGGGCTATCTCGAACCTGATCGTGCCCGGGATCGGTCCTGGCAAGCGCGTGATCGCGGCTGTCCCGGCAGTGGTGACCAGCGACGTCGACGCGGTGCGCGAACTCGCGGTGCAGCAACTCGGCTTCTACGGTTCGATCCCGTCGTATCAGCGCATCCTGAAGGAGGGCGGCGTCGAAAGCGCGGCGGAGCTGGTGTTGATCGGCGACGAGGAGACGGTCGCCGCCGGCGTGCGGCGTTACTTCGACGCCGGCGCGACCGACGTGCTGCTCACCCAGACCGCCCTGCACACCGACGAGGACCGGCGGCGTACCTGGCGATTGACGGGCGAGCTCAACTCATCCGGTTCGTAAGCGTTGTCGTTACGGACATCTCTTCCAGGTCGAGTTCGCGCAGGACCTTCTGCAGGACGTCGTCGTCAAGGCGGCCGGCGCGGTTCTCCTCGATCATCGCTGCTCGCTGGGTGATGAGAAGTTCCCGCCGCGCCTTGGCGAACTGCGCTTGCGGACTGTCGCGGCGCTCCTCGCCGGACAGGGTGATCGCGGCCTGCGCGAACCGGTAACGGGTGTCCACCACGCGTTCCAGTCGTTCTTCGAGCCGTTTCATCTTCTCCGGCTCTATGTCTAAAGTGGACAGTTGGTCCCGGGCGAGTTCACGCAGCCGTTCGTGCGCGGCTTTCTGCGCGATCTTGCGCGCGGCCAGTTCCTCGGCCTGGTCGCGCGCGTCCTCGTCCGGGTCTTGGACTTTGAGCAGCCGGATCAGTGGTGGCAGCGTGAGCCCTTGGATGAGCACGGTCCCGACCGCGACGGAGAACGCGAACAGCTGGATCTCCGCGCGACCAGGCGTATCCGCAGGCACGCCGGACGCGGCGGCGATGGTGACGACGCCACGCATCCCGGTCCAGGAGATCACCGCCAGCGAACGCCAGGCAGGCGGATCGTGCTTCGTGCGTCTGAGAAGTTGCAGCGACCGGGGCAGGTAGCTGGACAGGAAGACCGCGGGAATCCGCACGAACATCGTGGCGAGCAACACGACGATCGCCGACAACGCGAGCGTCCCGTTGTCTCGTGCGGCATGCTGCGCCCCGTCGAGCACGAACGGCAGCTGCAGCGCCATCAACGCGAACACCAGCGCCTCAAGCATGACGTCGATCGACGCCCAGACAGACCGGTCCTGCACCCGCGTCGCAGGCGAGGCCCGCAACGACCGGTGCCCGAGGAACAGCCCCGCCGTGACGACCGCCAGTACGCCGGACCCGCTGAACTCCGCCCCGAACGGATGCAGGTGTTCAGCGGTGACGTATGCCGCGAACGGCACCACGATCCCGAACGCCGATTCGAGCAGCGGGTCGTCCAGCCTCGTGCGGATCAGCTCGACGACCCCGCCCGCGACCAGCCCGACGAGAATGCCGAGCACCGTCGCGACAGCGAAGACCGCGAACCCGTGCCCGAGCGATCCCGCGGTCCCGACCACCGCCGCGAGCGCGACCTTGTACAGCGTGAGCGCGGCCGCGTCGTTCACCAGGCTTTCGCCGGTGAGCACCGTCATCACGCCGCGCGGCAGCCCGAGCCGCCGTCCGATCGCGACAGCCGTGACCGCGTCCGGCGGAGACACGACCGCCCCGAGCACCAGCGCCGACGCCCACGGCAAATCGGGCAGCAGCAGATGCACGACGAACGCGATCACGAACGCGGTCGCCACCACGAGCAGCACGCCAAGCGTGATGATCGGCCGCAAGTTCGCACGAAAGTGGGAGATCGAACTCTCCAGCGACGTCGAGTACAGCAACGGCGGCAGCACGACGGTCAGGATCAGCTCGGGCTCCAACTCGACCCGCGGAACACCGGGAATCAACGCGATCCCCAGCGCGACCACCACGATGAGCAGCGGCGCGGACAGGTTGAACCGCCGGGCGACCGCGGTCAGCCCCAGCGACCCGGCGAGCACGCCGACCAGCGTCAAGGTCTCCATGCTTGGCATCTTGACTCATCGATCCGGCGGGACGCGGATGGCGTGGGTTCGTGTCGGGACTCCCTTCGACGTGAGGCGGACGGGTTGGCCGCGGCCGGTTTGCTGGCGGGCCGCGTGGGGCGCTGGTGAGCGGGGCGGGCATGAGCCTTTCCGGGGCTGAGGTGTCGGGTGGATCCGCGCCGGTGCCGGGGTTCGTTGCCTTGGGGACAGTTCCCACGGGGTTAGCCGGCGGTGGCGCTGGGTGGGCGAGGAATGGGTGGATCGACGGCGGGTGCTGGGGCTCGCTGTGTGCGGGACAGTGCCGTCGGGTCGGCTGGCGGATGGTGAGGGGACGGGTGCCGGGCTGGTGGATCGACGGCGGGTGCCTGGGTTCGCTGCTTGGAGGCAGTGCCCACGGGTGTTCGTCGCCGGGTGGCAGGGCGGCCCGGTGTTGCCGTGGTGGTCGGTTATGGGTGGGCAGTGGCGTGGCTGGGCGGAGAGGATGGCTGCTCGGCGCTGAGGCGAGGACGAGTCGGCGGTGCGGAGGTCGGGGGCAGTGAGGGGTGAGGTCGCCGGACGGTGCCGCGTGAATCGTGGTCGGGCGACACGGAGGAAGCCCAGGAATGACGGACGTGGCGACGTGCCGGTTGGCGGGTTCACCCCGCCGCAGAGCGGACTCGTGGTCGGCGCACGGCGATTCGGCGAATGGCCGGCCCTGCTCGCGGACGCCGGTCAGGTGCTTCGCGGCGAAGCGGTGCCGGGCCAGGCGCTGCTGGGTGGAGTGGTGCCAGGCATGGGCCGCCGGACGGGGCGGTGCAGGGCGGTGGGCCGCGCCGGACGAAGCGGTGTCCGGGTCGAGTGGTGCCGGGCCAGGCGCTGCTGGGTGGAGTGGTGCCAGGCATGGGCCGCCGGACGAAGCGGTGCAGGGCGGTGCGCCGCGCCGGACGAAGCGGTGTCCGGGTGGAGTGGTGCTGAACGGAGTGGTGTCCGGGTGGAGTGGCGCTGGGTGGAGTGGCGCTGGGTGGAGTGGTGCTGAACGGAGTGGTGTCGGGTGGAGTGGCGCCAAGCGCGGGCTGTCGGACGGAGCGGTGCAGGGCGGTGCGCCGGGCGAAGCGGTGTCCGGGTGGAGCGGCGCCGAACGGAGTGGTGCCGGGTGGCGGAAGGTCGTCCGTCTTGGGAACCCTCGGGATTAGCCGAGTTCCTTCAGTTCCTTCTCCACCGCGGCCAATTCCTCCGCCGAACCCTGCACCTTCGGGCCGGTGAACCACTTCCGCGCCGACAGGGCCCACCACAGGGCCGCTCCGCCCAGGACTACCAGGAAGGCGATCGGCGTGTAGTTGAACGAGTCGACTGTGATCGGGCTTGCTTGGGGGAGCATGAAGAGCACGAAAATCACCACGACCCATCCCGTCGCGACGATGCCGATTGGTTTGCCCCAGCGGCCCAGGTTCCACGGGCCCTTCTCGAAGCTGTCGCCGCGGCGGACGCGGAGGAAGACCGGGATCACGTACGCGACGTACAGGCCCACTGTCGCGATCGAGGTGACTGCTGCGTAAGCCGTCGCGCTCCACAGGTACGGCAGCGCCAGCACCAGTGCACCGACCGCCGCTAGCCATACTGCGTTGGTCGGGGTCTGGGTTCGTTTGTTGATGTTGTGCCAGATCTTCGAGCCCGGGATCGCACCGTCGCGGGCGAAGGCGTAGATCATGCGGGAGTTCGCGGTCACCGAGGCCATGCCGCAGAACAGCTGTGCGCCGATGCAGATCAGGAGCAGGAATTTGCCGGTCACCGCGCCGGTCGCGTCGATGAAGATCTGGGCTGGCGGGACGCCGGTCGCCGAGTTGACGGCTCCGTCGTAGTCCTGGATCGCGAACGTCAGGCCGATCAACAGGATCCAGCCCGCGACCAGCGACACGAGGATCGAGTTGATGATTCCGCGCGGGCCCGCTTTCGCGGCGTTCTTGGTTTCCTCCGTCATGTGCGCCGAGGCGTCGTAACCGGTCAGGGTGTACTGCGCCAGCAGCAAACCCAGCAAGAACACGTACGGTGCGGAACCCCAGCCGGTCTGGTTCACGAAGCTGCCGAACACGAACGACGCTTCCTGATGCTTCGCCGGCACGAACACGAGCACGCCCACGATCACCAGCACGCCCAGCAAATGCCACCACACGCTGACGCTGTTCAGTACCGCCACCACTCGCACGCCGAAGGTGTTCAGCACCCCGTGCGCGACAAGAATGATGGCCAGCAACAAAATCGTGTGGCCCGGCGTCGCGCTGAAGCCCCACTGCAGATCGAGGAACGCGTTGAGGAAGAGCGCGGCTCCGAAGTCGATGCCCGCGGTCACCGCGATCTGTCCGATCAGGTTGAACCAGCCGGTGAACCACGACCACGCCGGGCCGTTGCGGGTCGCCAGTTTCGCGGCCCAGTAATAAAGCCCGCCCGCGGTTGGGTAGCTTGAGCACACCTCCGCCATGCCCAGCCCGACNAGCCCGACCAGCACCACGAACAGCCCGACCAGTGGCCAGCCCCAGATCATCGCCGCCGGGCCGCCGGTTTTCATGCCGAAGCCGTACAGCGTGAGACAGCCGGACAGGATCGAGATGATCGTGAACGACACGGCGAAGTTCGAGAACGCCGACATCGTGCGTTTGAGTTCCTGCGCGTAGCCGAGCGCGTGCAGGCGAGCGCTGTCTTCGTCGGATTGGCCGGTCTGCTGGTCGGAGACATCCATCGGGCACCCACCTGAAAGGTATGCGGACAGACCATTGAGAGTGCGCAGAAGTTAGCTCCCGGCGTTCGCGGGTGTCAAGGTTTCGCTGGTGGCTGGGCGGAAGCTCCTCCGAACGGCGCAGGGCGGTCCGGGTCTGAGTGATCAACACAAGACCAGTATCTCGAACAATTGTTCGAGATCGCATCACTCGAACCGGTCATCTGCGGGAGGACTGCGGGCGCAGGCCATGATCTGCTGGTGAGAGCCGAAGAGTTGGTCGCGATCGAGTTGGCCGACGACGAGCGCAAAGTACTGGGTCGCGGACTGGCCGAGTGGGGTGGGCCAGCACATTGCACTGAAGCGCTCGCGGTGGCGATGGGCTTCCGGAGCGTGGCTGATCTGTACGAAGAGGGTCGTCGTCTGCATGCGGCTCTCACCGCTGGCGATCCGCTCGGCCCTCGGGGCTGGCGGCGGATGCTGGTGGCTACCGAAATCGTCTTCGCCAGCGATGTGTTCGGTTCAGGCTGTGATTGGTCGATAACCACCGGCTTCTCGGACGAGGAGACGATCAAGATCCTGCGGCGGTTGCAGCGAACGATCGCTCGCGCGCTTCGCGGCGCACTCCATCGTCACGATCATTGAGCAACCGCGAAAACGGCCCGCCGGCGACGCGAACGTCACCGGCGGGCCAGGCGGAACCAGCGGAAAACTCAGCGACCGGCGAAGTCCCGCACCGATTCCAGTGCGGTGTCCGGCTGGTCGGCGAAGAATCCGTCGACCCCGGCCTTCAAGAACGCCGCTTCCTCCGCGAACACCTTGCCGAAAGCACTCGGGCTGGCCGAGGAGCGCAGGTTCGCGGGCAGGAACGGGTTTTCGTTGCGGAAAGTGTAGGGCTGCACCTCAAGCCCGGCGCGGTGCGCGTCGGCGATCAGCGCGGTGGGCTTGCCGAGGTTGTCCTGCGCGTCTCGCGGGATGATCTGGCCTTTGTCCGGGCCGAGGTACTTCGCGTACTTGGCGATCTCGCGCAGGCCGGCGGGCGTGACCAGGTCGGCGTACGTGCGCTTGTCGCCCTTCGCGACGAAGTCGGCCGGAGCGCCCGTCGCCTCGGTGAGCTGCAGCAGCGGCACCCGCACCTGCTTGTGCAGTGCCTGGAGGTTCGACACCTCGAACGACTGGATGATCACCGGCGCGTTCGGCCGGTTCAGGCCGTTGCGGTTGAGGATCGATACCAGCTTCGGTTCGGTCGGGTTCCCGATCGAGCTGAAGTACGTCGAGTGCTTGACCTCGGGGTAGGTGCCCAGCGTCCGGTGCAGTTCGTGGCCGAGCCGCCGGGTCAGGTCGAGCACCTCCTGATAGGTGGCGATCCGGTAGCGGCCGTCGTAGAGCTGGTTGTTCGGCCGGTTCTGCGGGATCCGCTCCTTGGCGTAGAGCGTCTTCAGCTCGGCGAGGGTGAAGTCCTCGGTGAACCAGCCGGTCATCGTGGTTCCGTCGATGACCTTCGTGGTCTTGCGCGAGGCGAACTCCGGATGGTTCGCGACGTCGGTGGTGCCGCCGATCTCCGGCTCGTGCCGGGCGACGAGCTGGCCGTCCTTGGTCGGCACCAGGTCGACGTCGACGTAGTCCACGCCCATCCGGTAGGCGAGTTCGTACGACGCGAGCGTGTGCTCCGGGCGGTAGCCGGGCGCGCCCCGGTGTCCGACGATCACCGGGCCATCGTGCCGGGGACCGTGCGCGGCCGCACCCGCGGCCGTCTCCTCGCTCGCGGCGGCCGGGCCGATCGCGAGACCGGCGACGCCGAGCAGGGCCAGGCCGGACAGGGCGAGCACGCCGAGGCGTTTGCGCTTCATGGGGGACCTTTCTCTACCGGGCGATCCGCAGCTCGCCACGACTACCGCGTCACCCTCGCCGCCGCAAGCGTCGGGCGCGCGGCACCAGCCGGACGGGCGGTTGACAACCGGGTAAACGGTGGATGGCACCCGAATCCGGACACCATGCGACCGGCACCGGACCAGTCGCGCACCTGGTCCGCTGCCGGGGTCGCGGACGGCGCGCTGCCGCGGCGCGACACGCACCGTTACGCTGTCCGGCGTGCGCGTACTGGTAATCGGCTCCGGCGCCCGGGAGCATGCACTCGTCCTCGCGGTGGCAGGCGACCCCGCGGTCACGGCGCTCGCTTGCGCCCCCGGCAATGCCGGCACGACTGCGGTCGCGGAGCAGCTCGGGGTCGAGCTCGCCGAGCCGGAGGCCGTCGCGGCTCTGGCCAAGGAGTGGAAGGCCGACCTCGTCGTGATCGGGCCGGAGGTGCCGCTCGTCGCGGGCGTCGCCGACGCGGTGCGCGACGCTGGCATCGCCTGCTTCGGACCGTCTGCTGCGGCCGCGCGCATCGAGGGGTCGAAGGCGTTCGCGAAGGACGTCATGGCGACCGCGAAGGTGCCGACAGCTCGCAGTGAGGTCGTCGACACTCCCGCCCGCCTCGACGCCGCTCTTCAGCGGTTCGGGCCCACCTGGGTCGTGAAGGACGACGGTCTCGCCGCGGGCAAGGGCGTGGTCGTGACCCAGGACATCGAGGTCGCGCGCAAGCACGCGCTGATGCTGCTCGACGGCGGTCACCCGGTCCTCCTGGAGTCCTTTTTGGACGGCCCGGAGGCCTCGCTGTTCTGCTTCGTCGACGGCCGCACCGTGGTGCCGATGCTGCCCGCGCAGGACTTCAAGCGTGTCGGCGACGGCGACACCGGTCCGAACACCGGCGGCATGGGCGCGTACGCACCGCTGCCGTGGGCCCCTGCCGATCTGGTGGACGACGTCGTCGCGCGGGTCGTGCAGCCGGTCGTGGACGAGCTCGCCGACCGGGGCAGCCCGTTCTCCGGCCTGCTCTACGCCGGTCTCGCGCTCACCTCGGAAGGCCCGCAGGTGATCGAGTTCAACTGCCGCTTCGGCGACCCCGAGACGCAGGTTGTGCTGGCACTGCTGCGTACGTCGCTGGCCACTGTGCTGAATGCGACGGCCACCGGGAAGCTGGCCGAGCTGCCGCCGCTGGAGTGGTCGGGTGGGGCCGCGGTCACCGTCGTGATTGCTGCGGACGGGTACCCGGGCAAGCCGCGCACTGGTGACGTCATCACCGGCGGAGAGATCGAAGGCGTGCTTCACGCGGGTACGCGGCGTCGCGACGACGGTGCGGTGATCTCGGCTGGCGGACGCGTGCTGTCGGTTGTCGGCACCGGTAAGACGCTTAAGGCGGCGCGTAAGCACGCGTACGAGACTGTCGAGCGTGTACACCTCGCGGGCTCGCACCATCGCACCGATATCGCACTGCGCGCGGCCAACGGGGAAGTAAGCGCTCCCGCCTGAACAGCTTCTCCACGAAGTTCGCCTCGGGTTCACGCGCCGGTTGGTAGCCTCGAAACGGGTCCGTACGGTCACCGTCCGTATCACGGGAGGGGTTAGCGCATGCCGGGAAGCACACCGCTCACCGACCTGGCTTCGTCGGTTCCGGCAGCGCCGGGCGTGGCGGACATCGTGGTCGAGCCAGCGAAGCTGCTTGAGGTCGCGCGGGTGGTCGACGAGCAGGTCAGCGCGCTCGAAGACAAGCTCCTCACGCGGCTGGGCGAGCTGCGCGTCGACACTCCTTCGTCGGACACGGTGAGTGTGAACGCCATGGCTGCGTGGAACACGGTTGTCGCGGAAGGCGATCAGTCGTATGCGGCGCAGGTGCGCGCGTACGTCGCCAATCTGCACAAGCTTGTCGGACAGCTGCGCGAAGCAGCGAAGACGTACGAGGCCAGCGACGCGGACAAGGCCGCGGCGTTCGGGGACCGCGGTGCGCACGGCATCCACTAAGCCGATCCTCGCCGTCGTCGCGGTGCTCGGGGTCGCGAGCTGCTCCTCGGGCGAGCAAGGCACTGCGTACCCCGTACAGCCCGCGATGAGTTCCCTGGCGCAGCAGACGAAAGCGGCCGCATTGCCGCAGCGGCCATCGGACTTGCCGATCGCCGGAACCGATCCGTGCGACCTGCTGGGCCAGGCGCAGCTCGACCTGCTGAAGGTGACGAGCGTGCCGCGCAAGGCCGCCGCGCCGAAGGACGGGCCCACCTGCGTGTTCGATTCGGACAAGACCGAGCCGTTCCACGTGCTGCACCTGCGGATCGTCAACGCGGACCTGCAGGAGTGGCTCACCGGATCGCGACGCAAGAACAGCATGACCACAGCGGCCACCAGCGTCGAGGGCTATCCGGCGATCACGAACTACCGAGCGGCGGGCACCCCCGCCGACTGCGAGGTGCTCGTCGGCGTCGCCGCGGGACAGACCATGGCGGCACAGGAGTTCGCGGTCACCGCGGGCGCGTTCAGCCAGCCGCAGTTGTGCGACATCGCCACCCAGGCCGCCGGCCTGGCCGTGCAGGGCCTGAAGAACCGGACCTAGGGAGGGCGCGTGGAGATTTCCGAACTCGCGGGCAGGATCCGCGACCACCGTTTCGACGGATGGACCGACACCGCGATCGCCGACGAGATCGAGAAGTTCGGCACCGGCGATGGTATCGCCAGCATCGCCACCGCTGTCGAGGCGCTGCGGGAAATCGCGACCGCGCTCGCGGGTACCGATCACACGCTGCGCGACCAGCTGGCGAAGCTCGGCGTCGAATGGCAGAGCCAGGCGGGCGGACAGGCCGGGCAGGTGCTGTCGGACCAGGCTGGCTTCTCCCAAGACGCGATGCAGAAGGTCACCCACACCGCGGAAATGCTTTTCGCGCAGGGGGAAGCGTTCAACCGCACCAAGTACAAGCTGCCCGACCCGGCGGCGGTGCGCAAAGGCGCGGAGAGCCTCACCCTCATTGATTCGGTGGCGAGCTTCCTCGGATTCGAGACCGATCACGCGGCACAGGTGCAGGCCGCGGACAACGCGCGCGGCCAGGCGGTCGAGGCGTTGAACGCCTACGCCCAGCAGAGCGGCGAAAACCTGCTGTCCACCGAGCCCTTGAGCCAGCCGCAGTCGCTCACGATGGTCCAGCCTGGCAGCGGGCCGAGCCCGGTCGACCGCGCGGCCGCCGCGGTCGAGGTGACGCCGGACGGCCAGGTACGGCCCGCCGCGGCGTCGGTGAAGTCGCAGTACGTTCCGCCGCCGCCTCCGGCCCCGCCGGTCGTGGATCCGCCGACGCCCGCGTACGGCACGGCTTCGCAGGCACCGGTTCCTCGGCCAGCCGCACCGGTGATCGCGGCCAGCTACGTGCCGCCGTCCTCGCCGCCGCCCGCGGGGTGGGAGAAGGGATCGGTGCCGCACGGCAATCCGCCTCGGTCGGTCGGTTCGACCAACGGGCCGGGAATCCCCAGCGGGCCAAGCACTTCGGGCGGACCCTCTGGGACACGGGTTCCGGGCGCGGTACGGCCCGGGGAGCCTGGCACGTTCCTGCCGACTGGTCCGCGCGGCACGAGCAGCGGACCCGAGAGCACGCCGGCCAACCGCGGAACTGTGGGCAGCTCCGAAAGCCTGGGCGGCACAAGCGGATCCGGTCGTTCCGCGGTCGGCGGCTCGGCCGGGGACAGCTACCCTGGCGGCGGGCACGAAAACCAGGCGCTGCAACGAGGTCGGCTGGTCGGCAGCGTCCCGCAGGCACCGCCGCCACCCGTCGCCGAAGCTCCCGGCAACGCCCCGGCCCCGCGCGCAGGAGGCGCGTCTGCCGGAGAAATCGGGGCAGGCGCTGCTGCTTTGGGCGCGGGAGTAGCCGGTGGCGCGCTTTCCGGCGACCGCGAACGGCAAGGCCGCGCACAAGACGGTCAGCCGAAGGGTTTGGTCCGGCCGTTGCCGGTGGACGAGCTTCCCGAGGAAGAAGCCGTCGCGCTGCGCAAAGCCGAGCAGATCGCGCCGAAACCGGGCGGCGGCGACGCCAAGTACCTCTCCGAAGCCGCGCCGCAGGAAAGCGACGACGAGCACGTGCGCCGCTTCGGAGTCGACGACAAGGACCTGTTCGCCGACGGCCGGATGGTGACGCGCGACGTCCTCGGTGACGGCACCGGAGACGTGCGCCGGCCGTGAACCTGGTACTGACCGCCCTCGAATTCGATGTGCTGTGGGAATCGCTGGACCTGGGCGGGCGTCCCGCCACGCTCGCGGTTCCGTCGCCAGGGCGCACGCACACCGAACGGGCCGAGCTGATCGAGTCCGTCTGGGATTCGCTCGCGCAGCGACGGCTGGCGCGCGGCCGCCGTCCTTCTGGGACGGTGCTCGATCAACTGCATTTGCTGGCGCGTCCGCGGGAAGCGGTGGACGTCTGGGTGTGGGCGGACCGAGAGATCCGCGGCCGCGCGGTGAGCCGGGGCAGCCAGGCCGTGCTCGCGGTGGTCGACCGGGACGAGGTGTGGCTGATCCCCGCTGACGCCAGCGGGCTCGCCGCCGCCGCGGTGACGGTGGCCGGATCGCTCGACCCGGGTGTCGGCCAGTCGGTCTCGGTACCGCACAGCACGCTCGTTGCCGCCGACACGGCTGCCGCGGGTGATCCGAAAGCAATGGTCACGGCCTTGGAAGACCGGGGCGTGGCGTTGTGGGAGGCGCAGGAACTGGCGGGCATGCTGATGGGACAGGCGGCCCGCGGCCAGTTCTGCGCGGAACACATCCTGCGGGACGGGACGGTGCGCCGGTCGCCGCACGTGGCGGCGTTCTACGACACCGATTCCGGGCGGTATCTGTTCCAGCTCACCGATGATCCGGACGGGCATACCTGGGCGACGGTGAGCCCGGCGGACAACGCGGTGCTCGTGGAGCGGGTGCGGGAGTTGCAGGCCGCGATCTGACGCTTTGACGTGACCGTTTTACCCCTTTTCGATCGCGCTATAACCCGGTCCGGGGGTTCGCGGCCGGAAGTCGGGCAGAACTGCACACGGCACGTGCTCGAAGTCTTAGAGTAAGCAGGGAACCGACCTGGTGAGCGGAGCGTCCGAACTGGTCGGGAAGCGAGTGTCGCGAAGGGGATGACGAACGGTGCCTGTCTACGATCCGGATTCCATGGCCATTGCCGCCAGGAACGTGGAGAAGCTGAAGGACGAGTTCGAAAAGTCCAAGAAGCACCTCACCGGCGTTGACGACGAGCCGGAAAGCCCGTTCGGCACGATGGGCGGCTCCAAGGACGTGCACGGCGCGGTCGGCACGTTCAAACAGGGCGTGCACAGCGAGTTCGACGCGGCCGGGAAGCTGATGGAGGCGACCAGCTTCATTCTCAAGAAGGCCGCCGGGCTGATCCAGGAAACCGATCAGGTCCACAAGACCGACCTGACCGTCCACGAAGACCGCTGAGCAGGCACGAGGGGGCTAGAGCATGGCGCTGATCGACTACCCGCCGAACTGGAACGGCATTGTCGAGAAGTCCAAGAAGGTCGACAAGATCAACCCGGACGCGATCAGCAAAGCGGGGCAGCAGTTCAGCGACGCCGCGAAGCAGGCGGGCGACCACAGTGCCGCGCTGAACAATTCCACGAAGTCGTTGGCAGGCGGAGTATGGGAAGGCCCGGCGGCGGACTCCTTCGTCGAGTACGTCACGCAGATCACCAAGGCCGGCGACAAGGTGCAGGGGCATCTTGACGACGTCGGCAAGGACCTGACGCAGCTGTCGAGCGACCTCGGCGGGATCAAGAGCAAGGTCACCGAGGCCTTCAACACCGCCAAGACGAATATCGACAACCGCATCAAGACCGAGTCGGACAAGGCACAGAAGGCGCAGACCGCCGAGGCCGAGTACGCCAAGTCGGACAAGAAGGGCCCGGCGCCCAGCCCGACGTCGCAGTCGATCATCGACGCCGCGAACAAGGCCAACCAAACCGACGCCACCAATGCCGAGCAGACCATCGATCCGCTGCTGGGCCAGGCCGACGACATGGTCAAGAAGTCGCAGGACCTGATGAAGACGCAGATCGAGGGCGGTTACTCGAAGGTCCCGCTCCCCAACTCGGACGGCACCATCCCGCAGAGCGCCGGCGGCCTGCACACCGGCCACGGCGGCGGTGGCGGCGGCGGTCATCACGGTGGCGGTGGCGGCGGTGCCAGCGGTGGCGGCGGCGGTCTCGGCCCGAGCGGCGGTCCGCCCTCCTCTCCGCCGCCCGGCAACGTTCAGCAGTGGATCCAGGAAGCGATCAAGGAACTGCAGGCCGCGGGCGTGAACGTGACCGACGCGGACATCAAGAACATCTGGGCGATCATCCAGCACGAGTCCGGCGGCAATCCGAACGCGATCAACAACTGGGATTGCGTGCCGCTGGACACGATGGTGCTGACTCGGCGGGGCATGCTGAAGCATCGCGACGTCAAGGTCGGGGACGAGACCATCGGGTTCAATCCGGTGACGCGGCGCAGCGAGTGGACCAAGATCACCCGGGTGGTGCACCACGAGAACGCACCTCTTGTGCGACTGGTCAACACTCGCTGGCAGGCCACGACGACGCCGAACCACCGGTGGCTCACTTTCCCCCGGGGTACCGAAGCACAGCCGATGGGTCCGCTGGTGTGCCCGGAATGCGGATGGGTGCCGCGGGCTTCGGTTCAACCAGCTAACGGCGTCGCGGTTCACCGGCGCAAGATTCACGGCGTGCGGTCGGCTCCGGCCCGCTCCGAGTACGCCGTTGCGGGCAGGTTCGTCACGACCAGCGAGGTCGGCAGCCGCGATCGGTTGCTCCTGTCGGCAGTCGCCGACACCGGGGAGGGGCTAGCGGTCACTGTGCGCGAGGCCGCGATCCTCGGGTGGATCGCCGGAGACGGGCATCTCGAATCTCGCCAGTACCGGCCCACCGCCTCAATCGCTCAGTCGAAGCCGGACATGGTCGCGAAGATCAGCAAACTCCTGACGGACGTACCGCACGCGGAGTACGTGGACGATCGAGGCGGTCGCGGACTGCGGCACCAGTTCCGCCTTGACCACGATTACGTTCGCGATCTGCTGCGCCGGGCAGGCAATCCGAAGTCGGAGGCCTTCAGCCAGGTCCTCGCGATGTCGGCTGACCAGCGCTCCGCGTGGCTGGAAGCGATCACCGACGCGGAGGGCACCAAGCACCTTCGTCCCGGTTACACCCAGCCGAAGGTCACGATCTACCAGGCACCAGGTGAAGTCCTCGACGCGATCATGCTCGCGGTCTATCTGTCCGGGGCCCGGCCTCGGGTGTCCTACAGCGACCGGACAGCGGAACATCACACCTGGCAGGTCGAGGGCGCGGTTCGGGCGAACAACCCGATCGTCACCGGTGCGTTCCTTCGCGAGGAGAGCGCCGGGCGGGGCGATGTCTGGTGCGTGACGACCGAACTGGGCACCTGGACGGCAAGGGAGGGTGACCACCTGTTCCTCACCGGCAATTCGAACGCCGCGGCCGGGCATCCGTCCAAGGGCCTGATGCAGTGCATCGACTCGACGTTCAACGCGCACAAGCTGCCCGGGCACGACAACATCTACAACCCGGTCGACAACATCATCGCCGGAGTGCGGTACTCGCTCGACCGGTACGGCTCGATGTCCAACGTCCCGGGCATCGCGGCGATGGCGCACGGCGGCGCGTACCGCGGTTACTGACGGCGCACCCCGCACGCGGTTCCGCCGGTTAGCCTGGCCGCATGGTCGACATCGGTGCTTTCGGCGGACCCGCGTTGCGGGCAGGCGTGCCTCCTTTTCACGTGATGGACGTGCTGTCCGCGGCGCAGGCCCGGCAGCGCAGCCACGGCGACCTGATTTCGCTCGCCGCTGGGCAGCCGTCCGTGCCCGCTCCGGCGGCGGTGCTCAAGGCCGCCCAGGAAGCGCTCGCGAAGCACACCCTCGGCTATACCGAACAGCTGGGCATTCCTGAGCTGCGGGAAGCCGTCGCCGGGCATTACCGGCGCACCTACGACGTCGACGTGATCGCCTCCGACGTCGTCATGACCACCGGTTCGTCCGGCGGGTTCCTGCTGTCGTTCCTCAGCGCGTTCGACCCCGGCGCGCGGGTCGCGATGGCCCGCCCGGGCTACCCGGCGTACCGGAATCTGCTGAACGTCCTCGGTTGCGAGGTCGTCGAGTTCGCGACCACGGCGGAGACGAATTTCCAGCCGACCGTCGAGCAACTCGATCGGCTCGGGCCGATTGACGGGCTCATCGTCGCGAGTCCCAGCAACCCCACCGGGACCGTGCTGCCGCCGGGCGAGCTGGCCGCGATCTCCGGCTGGTGCGCCTCGCACGGCGTGCAGCTGATCAGCGACGAGATCTACCACGGCATCTCGTATGGCAAGCAGCTCGATTGCGCCTGGCAGTACGGCCGGGAAGCGCTGGTGCTCGGGTCGTTCTCGAAGTACTTCGCGATGACCGGATGGCGGCTCGGCTGGATGCTGGTGCCGCAGCGCCTGCACCGCGCGGTCGACGTCCTCACCGGCAACTTCACCATCTGCCCGCCCGCGGTCTCGCAGTACGCGGCGGTCACGGCGTTCACCCCGGAGTCGTACGCCGAAGCGGACGCGCACGTCGAGCACTACCGGCGCAACCGCGACCTGCTCTTCGCCGGGCTCCGCGAGATCGGGCTCGACAAGCTCGCCCCGGCCGACGGCGCGTTCTACGCCTACGCCGACGTCTCCGACCACACCACCGACAGCCTGAGCTGGTGCCAGCGGCTACTCGCCGACACCGGCCTCGCGATCACCCCGGGAATCGACTTCGACCCGGTCGACGGCGGCCGCTACGTGCGGTTTTCCTTCGCGGGCGCGACCGAGGACGTGACCGAGGGACTGCGTCGGCTCGGAGACTGGCTGGGGTGAAACCGGTCAGGGGGAACCCGGAGATCCCCCTGAACGTTGGGCTGGCGTAGAGAGTTTCCGTCGCACGGATGGCACGCTGGAGGGCACCGGGCCGACGTGGCGCGGAAACGGCATCGGAGGAGCCATGTTCTGGAAGATCGTCGGAGCGCTCATCGTGGCCTGGATCGCCTTCATGGTGCTCGGGTCAGTGATCGGCTTCGTGTTCAAGGCCGTGCTGTGGATCGGCATCATCGGCGGGGTGCTGTTCCTGGGCACCGCGGCCTACGGGGCGATCACCGGGAAGAAGCAGTCGAAGCGCATCAGCCGCTGACCGGCGCCGAACCATACTGGGCACCCGACGGCTCCCGCACCGAAAGGGGCGGGAGCCGTTCGCGGTTCAGGCCAGCGCTGCGCGGGCGGCCTCGGCGCCGTCCCAGAGGTGCGCGCGGATTCCGACCGCGCGGGCGCCGTCGATGTTGACCTGGCGGTCGTCGAAGAACAAGCACTCCTCCGGTGCGGCACCCAGTTTGTCCAGCAGCAGCTGGAAAATCTCGGCGTCCGGCTTCGCGACCTTCACGTCGCCGGAGAACAGCGTGTGCTTGAACAGCTTCGCCCACTCCTGCTCGCGCACCCAGACGCCGAACGCCGACGGCGCGTTCGACAGCAACGCGAGCGAGGCTCCGGCGTCGGACAGCGACTGCAACAGGTCCAGCGATCCCGGCGCGAGCTGTCCCCACCCCGCGACGTCGAGCGCGGTCAACTCGGCCGACAGCGCGTCGTCCACCTTCGCGCCTACCTGGTCGCCGATCGACGTCCAGTACTCCAGGTCAGGGCAGCCGCGGTCGTACGGGTCGCGCACGCTCCAGTACACCGGTTCGAACGTCTCGGGCGAGACGCCCATGGCGGCGGCCAGCTTCGGCACCGCGGCGGTGCGGAGGCTGAGCACCTCGCCGTAGTCGAACACGATCCAGTTGGTCACCCGAGTCCCCCAGGGTTCAGGCACCGGCTTTGATCCGGCGCAGTGCTTCGGCGATGTCAGCGGACGACAGGTCCCGGTGCGTCACGAACCGGACCTTGCCCGCCATGGGCAGAGCCTGGATGCCGAGCGAGCCGAGCCAGTTCAGCGCGGTCGGCACGTCCGGCACCCCGGCGAGAACGATATTGGTATCCGGCGTCCGCACGTCCCAGCCGTGTTCGGACAGGCCGTCGGCCAGCCGTTTCGCGAACTCGTGCGTCTCGGCCAGTTCGTCGACGCGGTCCAGCGCGACCAGGCACGCAGCGGCGAGTACTCCGCCTTGACGCACGCCGCCGCCGAGCATCTGCCGCATCCGGCGGGCCTGTTCGACGAACTCGGCGCTCCCCGCGACGACCGAGCCGACCGGCGCGCCGAGGCCCTTGCTGAAGCATGCCGACACCGAGTCCACGCCGACCGTCAGCGCGGCGGGCGGCACCTGCAACGCGACAGCCGCGTGCCAGATCCGCGCGCCGTCGAGGTGCACGGTGAGCCCGGCCTGCTTGGCGACGGACAGCAGCTGCGCGTGCTCGTCGGGCGGAGTGACCGCGCCGCCGGCCGCGTTGTGGGTGTTCTCCAGGCACAACAGCGTGGTGCGGAGCGTGAAGTACGGGCCAGGGTTGCCGATCGCCGCTTCCAGCGTTTCCGGCAGGCACCGGCCAGGGCCCGCGTCGTGTTCGAGGATGTCGGGCATGCCGCCGGCCAGCCAGGCGGCCGAGCCGAGTTCGTTGGTGAGCACGTGCGCGCCGCGGGTGGCGAGGAACCGGTCGCCGCGTCGCAGGTGGACGCTCAGCGCGATCAGGTTCGCCATCGTCCCGCTCGGCGTCCACAGCGCCGCGGGCATCCCGAGCGTCTGCGCGGCCCGGCGTTCGAGTTCGGCGATGGTCGGATCGGTGCCGATGACGTTGTCGTCGACCTCGGCCTCGGCCATGGCCGCGCGCATGATCGCGTCCGGGCGGGTGACGGTGTCGGAACGGAAGTCGATCAGCTGCCCAGTCATGGTCACAGTCCGATCACATCACACAGCTGGGCGCGGCATCAATGCGACGGGGGGTGGAACGTTTCCGGCCGGACGTGCAACCGTGGACGCCCCCGGATCCGTCCCTACACCGGACATGGCCAGAGCGGAGCTGCAAAGCGCGTGGACCAGCGCGACGAACAGGAGTTCGCGGAGTACTTCGCCGCGAGGAGGGACGCCGTGCGCCGGACTGCCTACTTGATGTGCGGGGATTGGCACAAAGCCGACGACCTCGCGCAGACGGCGTTCGTCGCGTTGCACCGGAGGTGGAAGAAGATCAGAGACCGCGCGGCGACCGACGCGTACGTGCGCAAGACGCTCGTGCGCGCGGTCATCGACGAGTCCCGCCGTCCGTGGCGGCGGGAGCGGCAGACCGAGGTGCTGCCGGAGCCTGTCGACGACAGTCCCGGGCTGGCCGAACGCGTCGCGACGCGCGAGGACCTGCTCGCGGCGCTGAAGGAAGTGCCGCCGAAGCAGCGGGCGGTGCTGGTGCTGCGGTTCTTCGACGGACTGGACGTCGGGGCCGCGGCGACGGCGCTGGGCTGCAGCGAAGGCAACGTGAAGAGCCAGACGGCACGCGGGCTGGCGAATCTGCGTCAGGTGCTGGAACGGGAGGTGGAGACCAATGGATGAGCGGGAAGCCGAGACGTTGTTCTCCGCTGTTCCCGGCGAGGTGCCGCCGCCGACGTTCTCGGTGGACGACGTGGTGCGCCGGTCGAAGCGCGAGACGCTGCGCCGGCGTAACCGGATCACCGCCGGCGCGGCGGCCGTGCTCGTGGCCGCCGGGTTCGGCACCTGGGGAATTGTGGGTATTTCGAGTGAGAAGTCCGATTCCAGCGCGAATTCCGTAGCCGCACCGGTGCAACCCGGCGGGTCAGCGGCGCGTCCTTTCAGCAATGGGGATGACTTCCCGGGTCAGCCGTCTCGGCAGGGAGCCGGCGAAACCGGGAGGACCGGCCCTCGGGTCGAAGGCACCTCCGGGTGCGGACGGGTGGACTGGGAGCTCGCCACTGCCCTCGCTGGCGAGCTCCCAGGCCACTTGAATGCCGCGCAGGCTTCCCCGGGCAGCGTTTGTACGACGTCGTCGCGCGGCGCGGGGTTCCCGCTTCCGGACGGGACCATCGGCGCGGCGGTATTCGCTCGCGGTGCCGCGGTGAACGTGCCCACGCAACCGGCAGGAGCCCTCACCGTGCGTAAGCAAACCGGCACTGGCGGGACTCTCGTGCTGGTCAGCGTGCCGGGGACTTCCGGGCACCCGGCACCGTACGCAACCGACCTGGCGCGCTTCGCCGCTTCGCTGGCCATCCGGTTCTGATCGGCGGCCATCGGGGCGGCTGGCAGAATGACCGGACATGACGGCAGCAGCCACCACCCCCAAGGGCGAGCGACGGCGGGCAGCGCTGGTCGAAGCCGCCGCCGAGCTGCTGGCCGAGGGCGGTTTCGACGCGGTCCGGCATCGCGCGGTCGCCGAACGGGCCGGTCTGCCGCTGGCGTCCACGACGTACTACTTCGACTCACTGGAAGAACTCGTCACCGCCGCGGTGGAGCACCACGGCCAGACCGAGCTGGTGAACGGACGACGGCGGCTCGACGACCTGACGACCCGGAACCGGGGCGTGCAGGCGACCGTGGAACTCGTGCTGGACATGCTGCTCGGCCCGCCGAGCGGCGACCCGGAAGCCGACGCCGAGGCGGTCCTGCTGCGCTACGAACGCCTGGTCGCGACCGGCCGCCGGCCGTACCTGCGCCCGCTGATGCGGACGCTGTCCCAGCAGCTCAACGAACTGCTGACGGAGATCCTCGCCCGCTCCGGGACGCCGGTGGCCAAGGACGAACTGGACCGGCTGGTCGCGCTGGTGGACGGGGCCGTGGTCAACGCGCTGATCGCGGTCGACCCGGCTCCGCGCGCCGCGGCCGGACGGATGCTGCGGACCGCGCTCGCCGAGACCGTCCATTGAGGACAGTCATTCCGGATAGGCCGCCGTGGCGCGAATTTCGATCAGCAGCCCCGGGCTGGCGAGCCCGCTGACGCCGATCATCGACCACGCCGGATAGGGCTCGGCGGTCACGAGTCGCTTCTTGGCTTCCAGGAAACCGGGCAGGTGCTGGTGGATGTCGACGTGGTAGCTGGTGATGTCGGCCAGCGCGGAGAGGTCGAGTCCTTCCAGCCGAAGGATTTCCTCGATCCGGCGGAGCGCGATCTCGGTCTGTTCCTCGATGGTTTCGGCGATCTCTCCGTCGGGGCGGCGGCCGATCGTCCCGGCGATGAAGAGGTGGTTGCCCGCGCGAACAGCGGCCGAGTAGCCGAAGCGGGCGAAGGCGGAGGCCCCGGACGGTCCGAAAACCTCGGAGTCCTCGGGGATTTTGACGGCGTACATGTGGCTTCCTTTCTCAGTTGCCCCAGCGGGAGGTGCGGGCGGCACGCTCCAGCCGGGTTTCGCCGTCGGCCGCACGCTCTCGCAAGAAGTCAGCGGGAGTGGACGGCACGGGCGCGTTCTTCGGGTTTTTCGCGGCCTGCGCGACGATCGCGTCGGTGAGCGAGCGGACCATCTCGAGCCGGGGATAAATGGCGTGGATCGCCCCGCCCTCCTCGTCGGTGACGGTGGTGAGGTACTCGGCGGCGATCGGACCGCCGAAGTCGACGGAGACCCCGGCGCGGACGAGCAGGCACAGCGGACCCCGGTGTTCCGCGATGCCCGCGGTGGTGTGCAGGGCGATGGCTTGCCAGACCTCGTCGGCGTCCGCGGTGGAAATCCCTTGCTTCAGCAGGAACCCAGCAGCCCGGTCGGCGCCTTCGACCTCGAAACGCTCCACGTGCGGGCCGTCCGGCGCCACGCCGATGTCGTGCATCACGCACGCGGCGAACAGCAGGTCGTCGTCGAAGCCGGACACGGCCAGCCGGTCGGCGACCAGCCGCGCGAACAGGTAGGTACGGACGCTGTGGTTGAACACTGACTGCGATTCCACCGGGCGGACGAGCTCGACGACGGCGTCCGCCAGCGGAGTCGCGGGCAGCGCGACCACCGGGTCCGGAAGGAGTTCGGTCATGGCTTCAAGCGTGGTCCGCAACGCGCTGACCTGGCGAGTGGCAAGTTTGCCGGACTTCGATAGAATCTCGCCATGACAGTGCATCGGGTCGCGGTGCTGGCGCTCGACGGGGTCCTTCCGCTGGATCTGGCGATCCCGGCGCAGGTGTTCCAGGTCCGGCCGCAAACGCACTACGAGATGACGCTGTGCGCGCTCGGTCCGACGGTTGCCACCAGTGCCGGATTCGAGCTGGCCGCCGAAGGCGGGATCGAGGAGCTGCGCGCTGCGGACACGCTGATCGTGCCGGGGTACGACCCGATCCGCGAGACGCCGGACGCGGCGGTCGAGCTGCTGGCCGACGCCCGCGACCGGGGACGGCGGGTGGTGTCCATCTGCACGGGTGCGTTCGCGCTGGCTGCGGCGGGAGTGCTGGACGGCTTGCACGCCACGACGCATTGGGAATATATCGACGAATTCGAGCGGGAATACCCTTCGGTCCGGGTTGCTCGGGATGTGCTTTACGTCGACGAGGGCGACGTGCTCACCTCAGCGGGCGTGTGCTGCGGCATCGATCTGTGCTTGCACATCGTGCGCCGCGATCTGGGTGCCGCCGTCGCCAATCGCATCGCGCGCGGTCTGGTCGCTGCCCCGCATCGCGAAGGCGGACAGGCCCAGTACGTGCCCGCGCCGCTCGCGGAGGCTGGCGACGCTTCGCTGTCGGCCACGCGGGAATGGGCGTTGCAGCGACTGGACGAATCGCTCAGCATCCGGCTGCTCGCCCGGCACGCGGAGATGTCGCAGCGGACTTTCCTGCGCCGGTTCGCCGAAGAAACCGGGACAACGCCGTTGCAGTGGCTGCTCAACGCCCGGCTCGGCAAAGCGCGGGAACTGCTGGAAACCACGGACCACTCGGTGGACCGGGTCGCGCGGGACTGCGGTCTGGGCACCCCGGCCAACCTACGGCTGCACTTCCGGCGGACCCTCGGAACCACGCCGACTGCCTACCGCCGCGCGTTCACTTCCTGATCTGTCCGCTTCGCGTCGGCGGCGGATTTCACCAGCAGTTCCAGCATCGCGGTCTCCGCGTCGATCGGGTCGTGCGCGGCGATGGCGTCCAGCACTCGCCGGTGGCTCGGAACCGGATCGTCGGCGGGACCGGCGCTGTGCACGAGCTTGTCCCGCTCTGCCAAGCCGATCGCGATGACGCGTTCGATCTGGAGCAGGAAGTTGTTGTGCGCTGCGGTCAACAGGCCGCGGTGGAACGCCAGATCCGCTTCGACGCTCGCTTCCAGGTCCGGTGCGGAGACCATCGCGTCGAGCGCGGACGCCAGCGCGGCAAGGTCTTCGGCGGTCGCGCGTTCTGCCGCCAGCCGTGCTGCCGCGGGCTCGACCACCGCGCGTACTTCGGCCAATTCGTCCAGCAGACCGGCGTTTCCGCGTGCGGTGGTTTGCCAGCGCATGACGTCGGCGTCGAGCAGTTGCCAGTTCTCGCGTGGTTGCACGTAGGTCCCGTGTTTCTGCCGCGCGCCGATCATTCCCTTTGCTGCCAGCACCTTCAACGCTTCCCTCAGCGCGGTGAGGCTGATGTCCAACTCCTCGCGCAGCGCGGGAAGGTCCAGCACCATGCCCTCGTGCCATTCGCCGGACAGAATGCGTGCGGCGAGCGTTTCCACGGTCTGTCCGTGCAGGCCGCGAGGGCGATAGTCGGTCACCGGAGCGGGAGCACGCACGTCGGGGAGCCGGTCGGATACTTCCGGACCTCTGCGTTTCCCAAGTCTTTCAATGGGAAAACGGAAACGACATCGTCCTTGAAGGCCGCGGTGTAGCAGGTTCCGTCCGCTACCGCGAAGTTCCACGGGTACGACCCGCACGGCTGATCGGCCGTCGCGCGCAGCGGGGTTCCGGCGAACGACGTGATGCATTCCGGCCCGCGATTCGACAGGTAGATCCCGGAATCGAGCACTTCCAGGTGTGCCACCAGTGATTCGCCGCCAGTCGCCGTCGCCGGAGTCGCGGCGACGAACTCGAACGCTCCCGGCGAAGTCTCCCGCAGCGTAATCAGCTCGCCGGACAATTCCCCGGCCATGTAAGCGATTCCGTCCTCGCCGCGCACGAGCTGTCGTGGCCCGGTGCCCGGCGGTAGCGACGAAACGGCCAGCGGAGTGAGTTTTCCTTCGGGAGACAGTGTGTAGCTGCGGATTTCGTCAGTGCCCAGATCGACGGCACTCACCACTGAACTGTCCGCTGACGATACCGCCATGTGGACGTGCGGGCCTTCCTGCCGGTCGGCGCGCGGCCCGCTTCCAGTGTGCTGCACCAGGTCCGTGCGTCCCTCGATCCGGCCGTCCGCGCGCAGGGAGAAGACGGCGAGGCTGCCGCCGCCGTAGTTGGCACACAACAGAAACCGGCCGTCCGGCGTCACCGCGAGGTGACACGGGCTGGCCCCGCCGGATTCGACGACGTCGAGTGCGACCAGGCCGTCGGTGACCGACAAGGAGGTGATTTCGCCGTAGCTCGTCTCGTTGGTCGCGTACACCATCGGCAGCGCGGGATGCTGGGTCAGCCAGGTCGGCGACACCATCGGCAACGTCGAATCCGCGGCCAGTTCGCCACCGGAGCGCCGGAAAACCGCGATTCCGGTGCCGTTCCCGCCGGTTTCGGCGGTACGGCAGCCGACGAGTACGACGTCGCTCACAAGCTCTCCCTCACCAATGCGGCCACTCGGGCCCGGATGTCCTCGGCGGATCCACGGGTCAGCGCCGACCCGATCCCGCAGGCGACGGCGCCCGCGTCGAGCCAGCGTGGCACGTCCTCGGGAGCGATTCCACCCGTTGGCACGAGCGGGGCTTGCGGAAGCGCGGCGCGCACGTCCTTGATCCATTGCGGGCCGAGCGCGGACGCGGGGAAAACCTTTACGGCGTCAGCACCTTCCTCCATCGCGCGCACGATTTCGGTGACCGAGCCGGTGCCGGGCAGTGCCGCGATGCCGTACCGATGAGCGGTACGCAAGACCGCGGTGTGCAGTGACGGGGACACGAGAAACTGGGCCCCTGCCCGGATCGCGGCCGTTGCGGACGACTCGTCGAGCACCGTGCCTGCCCCGATAGTGGCGTCCGGATACGCGGCGCTCAGCTCCTCGATCGCGACGAGCGCGCCCGCGTTGGTGAGCGGGATTTCGACCGACTTCAACCCGGCGTCGAGCACTGCCCGCGCGGCGGCGACGGCCGAGGCGGCGTCCGCCGTCCGCACGATTCCGACGACGCCCTGGCGCACCGCTGCGCGCGTGATCTCCCACCGGTATCCCATGGCGGCCAGCCTAGCAGGCAAATTATAAATTACTAATTATTCTTGACCGCTGCTCCGGTGCCGCGGCATGCTTGCGAACCATGCGCACTGCCGTGGTGACCGGTGCGGCGTCCGGGATCGGCGCCGCGACCGCCCGTCAGCTCGACGCCGACGGCTACCGGGTGATCGGCGTCGACCTCGCCCCGGTGCCCGGCGGCGTACCGGGCGACGTGACGGATGACCAGACGTGGCAACGAGTTCTCGACCTTGCGGGCGAAGTCGACGCAGTGGTCAGCAACGCGTACCTGCCGACTTTGGGCCCACTGCACGAAACAGACCGCGCGCAATGGCAACGACAGCTCGACGTGAACCTCACCGCGTCCTACCTCGCCGTCCGGACCTGCCTGCCTTCGCTGCGGTCTCGGCGCGGCTCGGTGGTGCTGGTTTCCTCGGTACACGCCCGTTTCGGGCTTCCCGGACATCCGGCGTACGCGGCCAGCAAAGGCGCGTTGGTGTCTCTGGCCCGGCAACTGGCCGTGGAGTACGCGCCGGATGTCCGGGTGAATTCGGTGCTTCCCGGTCCGGTCGAGACCGAGGCATGGGGCCGGATCAGCGCGGAAGACCGCGAACGCAGCACTCGCGCGACACCCGCCGGACGGCTCGGCGACCCGGCCGAAGTCGCCGCGGTGATCGCGTTCCTGCTCTCGCCCGCGGCTTCGTTCGTGACAGGGGCGGAGCTGACCGTCGACGGCGGCTGGTCGGCCGCGAAAGATTCCGCTTAGGAGACAGGGTGCAGATCACCGGGATCGAAACGTTCCTCGTCGCGCCGCGCTGGTTGTTCCTCAAGATCAGTACCGACGAGGGCATCACCGGCTGGGGCGAACCGGTCGTGGAAGGGCGTGCCGGTACCGTCCGCGCGGCCGTGCACGAGCTGGCCGAACTGCTCGTGGGGAAGGATCCGCTGCGCATCGAGGACCACTGGCAGGTGCTGCGCCGAGGCGGCTTCTACCGTGGTGGTCCGGTGCTTTCGAGCGCGCTCGCCGGGTTCGATCAGGCGTTGTGGGACATCGCGGGCAAGGCCCGGAACGCACCGGTGCACGAGCTGCTCGGCGGTCCGGTGCGCGACCGGGTGCGGGTGTATTCGTGGGTCGGCGGCGACCGTCCGTCGGGGATCTTCGACGCGGTGTCCGCGCAGGTCGAGCGGGGTTTCACGGCGGTGAAGATGAACGTCGCCGGTCCGCTCGGGCCGATCGCCGCTCCGGCCGAAGCGAGTGCCGCGCTGGCTCGCGCCAGGGAGGCCAGGGAAGCGCTCGGACCCGACCGGGACCTGGCGATCGACTTCCACGGCCGCGTCGCGCCCGCGATGGCGCGCCGGCTGGTGAAGATGCTCGAAGAAGTACAGCCGATGTTCGTCGAGGAGCCGGTGCTGCCGGAACTGCCCGCTGACGTGGTCAGATCGGTGGTCGAGGCAGCCACCGTGCCGATCGCGCTCGGGGAACGGCTGTTTTCGCGCTGGGAGTTCAAACCGGTGCTGGACGCGGGCGTCGCCGTGGTGCAGCCGGATCCGTCGCACGCGGGCGGCATCTCGGAGCTGCGCCGGATCGCCGCGCTGGCCGAGGTGTACGGCGCGAACCTGGCCCCGCACTGCCCGCTCGGCCCGATCTCGCTGGCCGCCGCACTGCAGGTCGCGTTCGCGACGCCGAACTTCCTCATCCAGGAGCAAAGCCTCGGCATGCACTACCACGACGGTCGCGAGCCGGTGGCTTATCTCGCCGACGACGCGTTGTTCCGGTTCACCGACGGCTACGCCGCGCGCCCGACCGCGCCCGGCCTCGGCATCGAGGTGGACGAGGAGGCGGTCCGCCGCGCCGACGAGACCGGACACGCCTGGCGGTCGCCGGTGTGGCGGCTGCCCGACGGCAGCTTCACGGAGTGGTGACCGCCGCGCTGACCTGCGCAGGTATCGTGGCCGCGTGACGGACAAGCCCCGCATTCCGAACGTGCTCGCCGCCCGCTACGCCTCGCCTGAGCTGGTGGCGCTCTGGTCGCCCGAACGTAAGGTCGTGCTCGAGCGACGGCTGTGGCTCGCCGTGCTGCGGGCTCAGGCCGAACTGGGCGTCGAGGTGCCCGAAGGCGTTCTCGATGACTACGAGCGTGTGGTCGAGCAGGTCGACCTCGACTCGATCGCCGCGCGCGAACGCGTCACCCGGCACGACGTGAAGGCCCGGATCGAGGAGTTCAACGCCCTCGCCGGGCACGAGCACGTGCACAAGGGCATGACCTCGCGCGATCTCACCGAGAACGTCGAGCAGCTGCAGCAGCTGCGGTCGCTGGAACTGGTCCGCGGCCGCGTCGCCGCGGTGCTGTCCAGGCTGGCCGCGCTCGCCGTCGAACACTCCGATCTGGTGATGGCCGGCCGCTCGCACAACGTCGCCGCGCAGGCGACCACGCTCGGCAAGCGCTTCGCGACCGCCGCCGACGAGCTGCTCGTCGCGTTCTCCCGGCTGGACAACCTCATCGAGCGCTACCCGCTGCGCGGCATCAAGGGCCCGGTCGGCACCGCGCAGGACATGCTCGATCTGCTCGGCGACGAGTCCACTTTGGACCAGCTGGAATCGCGGATCGCCGAGCATCTGGGCTTCGGCAACCGGTTCGTCAGCGTTGGCCAGGTGTATCCGCGTTCGCTCGATTTCGATGTGTGCTCCACTGTGGTCCAGCTGGCCGCCGCGCCGTCCAGCCTCGCCAAGACGATCCGGCTGATGGCCGGGCACGAGCTGGTCACCGAGGGCTTCAAACCGGGCCAGGTCGGGTCCTCGGCCATGCCGCACAAGATGAACACCCGCTCGTGCGAACGCGTGAACGGCCTCGCCGTGGTGCTGCGCGGCTACCTGTCGATGATCGGCGAACTGGCCGGCGACCAGTGGAACGAGGGCGACGTCTCGGATTCCGTCGTGCGCCGCGTCGCGCTGCCGGACGCGTTCTTCGCGCTCGACGGCCTGCTCGAAACCTTCCTCACCGTGCTCGGCGAATTCGGCGCGTTCCCGGCCGTGGTCGAGCGTGAGCTTGATCGCTATCTCCCGTTCCTCGCGACCACGAAGGTGCTCATGGCGTCCGTGCGCCGGGGCGTCGGGCGTGAGACGGCTCACGAGGCCATCAAGGAGAACGCCGTCGGAGTCGCCCTCGCGATGCGCGAACGGGGGGCGGAGAACGACCTCCTCGACCGGCTCGCGGCCGACGAACGCCTCCCGCTCGACCGCGCTGACCTGGACGAACTCCTCGCCGACCGGATCTCGTTCACCGGCGTCGCCCCGCGTCAGGTCGAAGAAGTCGCGGCGCGCGTCGAGGACGTGCTCAAGCGGTTCCCGGACGCCGCGGCGTACGCGCCGCAGCCGATTCTGTGAGTGCGCGCACGTCGTCCACGTGCTGAGACGGCATTACTCGATCGGGCGAAGCTTTTAGTCTTCCTGCCGAACCCGGAAGCGCCAGGCCGCCACCCGCGGCCTGGCGCTTTCCTGTCTGCGCATCCCGGATATTCAGGAAGAAGTCATGAGAAAGATCCTCAGCACGCTCGCCGTCGTAGTCGCCGCCACCGCGGGCCTTACGGCGTGCGGATCCTCGGACGCTGCCGGGGAAACCCTGCGCGTCGGCACCCTCGCCGACGCCCCGCCCAGCATCTACCTCGAAAACGGCCAGTTCACCGGGTACGACAACGAACTGCTGCGGGACATCGCCAAGCGCGAGGGCTTCCAGGTCGAGTTCGTCGGCACCGAGTTCTCCGGCCTGCTCGCCAAGGTCGCCGGCGGACAGCTCGACATCGGCAGCTCGACGATCTCCGCGACCGCCGCGCGCAAGAAGACCGTGGCGTTCAGCAACGGCTACGACACCAGCTACACCACCGTCGTCAGCAAGAAGGGCGCCGCGCTGCCCGCCGCGAACTCGTTCGCCGGCAAGCGGGTCGGTGTCGTGCAGGGTTCGGTGCAGGACGAGTTCGCGGGCAAGCTCGCCGGTGCGCAGGTAGTCCGGTTCCCGGACTACAACGCCGGTTTCGCGCAGCTGAAGACCGGCGGTCTCGACGGCTGGGTCGTGCCGAAGGACATCGGCCAGAAGTACCTCGACCAGAACCCGGCGATTCCGCTCGAATTCGGCTACACCGTCGCGGACAAGGACACCCCGTCGGCCTTCGCGGTCGCCAAGTCGAACCCCGAGCTGCTGAAGAAGATCAACGACGGTCTCGCCAAGGCGATCGCCGACGGCACCGCGGCCCGGCTGCACGCGCAGTTCTTCAAGGAAGCGCCGGTCGCGAAGGAGCTGGAGAAGGGCGGCCCCGGCCTCCCGGTGGCGAACTCCTGATGCGCGGGCACACTGGTGGCATGAAGAAACTGATCGTCACCGCCCTCGCGGCGGCACTGGTCGCCGGTCTCACCGCGTGCGGTGGCGACGCGGGCGAGACCCTGCGGGTCGGCACGCTGAGCGATTCCCGGCCCAACGCGTACCAGGAGAACGGTGAATTCACCGGCTTCGACAACGCGTTGCTGAAGGACATCGCCGCGAAAGAAGGCCTGAAGCTGGAATTCGTGGCGACCGATTTCTCGGCGCTGCTCGGCAGCGTCGCGAACGGCCGGTTCGACATCGGCAGCTCGGCGATCGCGCAGACCGACGAGCGCAAGAAGACGGTGGCGTTCAGCGATCCCTACAACTACCAGTCGCTCGGCATCGAGGCGAAGGCGAGCGCGGGCATCTCCGACGAGAACTCGTTGACCGGCAAGCGGATCGGCGTGGTGCAGGGCACGGTGTCGGACACCTGGCTCGCCGCGAACGCGCCGAAAGCGCAGGCGGTCCGGTTCCCGAACGACGCGGCGGCGCTGAGCGCGCTGAAGTCGGCGGCGATCGACGGCGCGGTGTTCGACCAGGTGTCCGCGGAGGACTACGCGACCAAGAACCCCGAACTGAAGGTCACGAAGGCGATCACGACCAGCATCCCGCACGGATACGCGGTGCGGAAGGGCAACACCGAACTGCTGGGCAAGCTGAACGACGGCATCAGGAAGGCCGTCGCGGACGGCACCTGGGCGAAGGTGCACCAGCAGTTCGAGCCGAGCATTCCGGTTCCCGCGGATTTCAAGACGAAGTAGCCCGATGGATCAGTTTTTCGACACTTTCCTCAACTGGACCTACATCTGGGAAGTTTTCCCGGACCTGCTCAGGACCGGCCTGCTGAACACCCTGATCCTGTCGGTGGCGGCGGCTATCATCGGGACCCTGCTCGGCATGGTGCTCGCGGTGATGGGCCTGTCCACCAAGCGCTGGCTGCGCTGGCCCGCGCGGGTGTACACGGACATTTTCCGTGGCCTGCCCGCGATCCTGACGATCCTCGTGATCGGCCAGGGCGTCGGCCTGCTCGCCCGTAGTGTGGTGGGGAACAACCCGTACCCGCTGGGCATCGCCGCGCTGAGCCTGATCGCCGCCGCCTACATCGGCGAGATCTTCCGGGCGGGCATCCAGAGCGTCGACAAAGGACAGCTGGAAGCGAGCCGCGCGCTCGGCATGAGCTACCCCAAGGCGATGCTGCTGGTGGTGATCCCGCAGGGCGTGCGGCGGGTGCTGCCCGCGCTGGTGAACCAGTTCATCGCGCTGGTGAAGGACTCGACCCTGGTGTACTTCCTCGGTTTCCTTACCTCGCAACGGGAACTGTTCCGCATCGGTCAGGACCTCGCGGCCAACACTGGCAACTTGTCGCCGCTGGTGGCCGCCGGGGCGGTCTACCTGGTGATCACCGTGCCGCTGACGCACCTGGTGAACTACATCGACAAGCGGCTGCAGACCGGTCGCAAGGTGACCGCGGAGAGCAACGAAATGCTCGCGGGTGGGACGGTATGAGTACAGCGATTCGTTCGTCTTCGGTGGAACTGAAGGACATCCACGTCCGGTTCGGGACGCTGGAGGTCCTGCGCGGGGTGAACCTGAAGGTGCCGAGCGGCAGCACCACGTGCGTCATCGGCCCGTCCGGTTCCGGCAAGTCCACGCTGCTGCGCTGCGTGAACCGCTTGCAGGAGCCCGATAGCGGGGACCTGCTGCTGGACGGGGAAAGCGTCATCTCCTCGGATCCGGACGCGTTGCGCCAGCGGGTGGGGATGGTGTTCCAGCACTTCAACCTGTTCGGACATCGTTCGGTGCTGGACAACATCGTGCTCCCGCTGCGCAGTGTGCGCGGTCTGTCCAAAGAGGACGCGGCAGAGGTCGCCCGGACGCGACTGGCGGAAGTCGGCCTAGCGGACAAGGCCCCGTACCGTCCGGCGGCGCTTTCCGGTGGTCAGCAACAGCGGGTGGCGATCGCTCGTGCGCTGGCGATGGAACCGGAAGTGATGCTCTTCGACGAGGCGACGAGTGCGCTGGACCCAGAACTGGTGAAGGGCGTCCTGGACCTGATGGCTGGGCTGGCTTCGCGGGGTCTCACTCTGATCGTGGTGACGCACGAGATGGGGTTCGCCAGGAGCGTGGCCGACGAGGTCGCGTTCATGGACGCGGGGCGGATCGTGGAGCAGGGGACGCCGGAGCAGGTGTTCGAGGCTCCGGCTAGTCCTCGGTTGCAGCAGTTCTTGTCGCAGGTTTTGTGAGGGGACGGCCGTCTTCGCCGACACTGTCGCCGGTCCGCGCGGCTTGCCCGGGCAATCTGGAGCCGCCGGACCGGCGATGGTGTTGATCGCTGAGTGGCCTCGTCGATCGGCAGCAGGTGCACGGCCAGGATCTCCGGGTCGGTGAGGGCGCGGCGGGCGGTTTCCTTCGAAGATGAACGCGAGCCCATCCGGCATCCGGCCGTCGTCCGGTGCGTAGTCGATGGCCAGCAACGGGCCGAGCGGGCGCTCGATCCCGGTTTCCTCGGCTTGTTCCCAGCGCGCTGTGCGCCATGGCGGCTCGCCCGCGTCGCACACCCCGCCGGGTATGTCCCAGCTGTCCTTATCGGACGGCTCGACGAGCAGGACGAGTCCGGTGTCGTCGCGAAGCAGGGTGCCTGCCGCGATCCGCTTCCGCGGCAGCGAGCGCACATATTCGTCGAACGGCAGCAGCTCCACGGGTCCGCAGGGGTACCGGCGCGGCGACGGTCCGTGCGGGATCGTGCGCCCCAGTCGCCTTCGGGCGAGCAGGTACCGTAAATCCCATGGGGACGATCTCGCGGCTCACCTACTACCCGGTCAAAGGCTGTGCCGGCACGACCGTCCAGTCCGCCGACGTGACCCCCGCCGGTCTCGCGCACGACCGCGAGTTCATCGTCACCGCGGCGGACGGCGACTTCCGCAGCCAGCGCCGCTTCCCCGTCATGGCCGCCATCCGGCCCCGCCTCCTGGACGGCGGCACTCGCCTCGCCCTGTCCGCGCCGGGGATCGAAGACCTGACCGTCGAGGTCCAGAAGGACGGCCAACGGCACCCCGCGTCCACCTTCAACTGGACCGGCGAGGGCGTCCACCAGGGTGCCGACGCCGCTGAGTGGTTCTCCATCGTGGTGGGTCAGCCGTCCGTGCTGCTCGGCGTCACCCCGGAGCATGACCGCGTCACGAGCGGTGAGACCCCGGGCACCGCGAGGTTCGCCGACGGCCACGCGATCCTGGTGATCTCCGAGTCCTCTTTGGACCACCTGAACGAACGGATCGCCGAGCGCGGCGGCAAACCGGTGCCCATGGATCGGTTCCGNGTTCCGGCCCAATCTCGTGATCCGCGGCTGGGCGGAACCGCACGCCGAGGATTCGGTGCGCCGGATGGAAGCCGGCGGGGCCGAGTTCGCCTACGCGAAGCTGTGCGTCCGCTGCGCGGTGCCGATGGTCGACCAGGAAACCGGCAAGCGCTCCGGTCCGGAGCCGATTCGCTCGCTCGCGGCGTACCACCGCGACCCGGCGGGCGGCGTCCTCTTCGGTATGAAGGCGGCGGTGACCCGGCCCGGTCAGCTGGAGGTCGGCGACGAGGTGATGGTGCATTCCTCGGTCGGCCCGATCCGCAGCACCGAAGCCGCCGAACCGCCGTTGACCGCGACGGCCAGTTTGCCTGCCGAGTCGGTGTAGACGAGGTTCGCGCCACGCGGCACGTCGGCGAAGGTCCGGCCGATCGTGGCGGACACCGCGACGTGCGCGCTGTGCACGGTCACCGCACCGGCCAACCCGGTTAGTTCGAGGTCGGCGGGGGCGGCGGCGAGCTGGACGTTGCCGAAGTGGTCGACGGTCAGCACGTCCGACACGAGCTTGCCCGGGAACGCTGCGATCAGCGGTTCTGGCAGTCGCACCAGGTCGCGGATCGCGGGGCCGAAGGAGCCGGGGTGTGCGCCGAGAGCGAGCTTCGCAGCGACAGGGGCGAAGATGTCGCGGCCGTGAAAGGTCGCGGACGTCGGCGTGCGCACGTCGATCACGTACGCCGCGTACACGCCGCCTAGCGCCTCTGCGGCGGGTAGGAGCAGACCGTTGTCCGGGCCGACCAGGATGCCGTGCGTCGCGACGACCACGATGCCGCGACGCGCAGTGCCGACGCCTGGGTCGACGACAGCGAGGTGTACGGCCTCAGGCAGCGACGGCACGGTCTGCGCGAGCACTGCCGCGCCTGAGCGCACCTGCTGCGGCGGTACGAGGTGAGTCACGTCGAGAACACGTACGTCGGGCGCGATGCCGGCGATGACCCCGTGGCAGGCGGCCACGAAGCCGTCGTGCAGCCCGTAATCGGAGGTGAACGAAATCCAGCGGTAGGCCATGACCTGCATCATCCTCGCTGTAGCGGTGCTCGGGTTAGGGTGCAGCAGTGACGACGCTCGCCGATTACCCGAAGATCGCCGCCGGAAAAGTCCGGGACCTGTATGCGGTCGGGGACGACCACCTGCTGCTGGTCACCTCGGATCGCATCTCCGCTTATGACTTCATCCTGGACCCGCCCATCCCCGACAAGGGCCGCGTGCTCACGGCGATGAGCGTGTTCTGGTTCGAGCAGTTGTCGGACCTGGTCCCGAACCATCTTGACGCGTACGACGACCCGCGCATCCCTGCCGAGGTACGCGGGCGCGCGCTGCTAGTACGCCGCCTCGACATGCTTCCGGTCGAAGCTGTCGCACGCGGGTACCTCACGGGGTCCGGTTACTCGGACTATCAGCGTACGGGCGCAGTGTGCGGCGTAGAGCTGCCCGAAGGGCTCGTCGAGGCATCGAAGCTGCCGTCGCCGATCTTCACGCCAGCGACGAAGGCGGCGTTCGGCGAGCACGACGAGAACGTTTCGTTCGACGCAGTGGTCGCGACTATCGGCGCGAAGCGCGCGGAGGAGCTACGCGAGGCGACGCTCGCGGTGTACCACCGTGGCGCGGAAGTGGCGGCGAAGCGCGGAATCCTGCTGGCGGACACGAAGTTCGAGTTCGGCGTGGACGAGACGGGCGCGCTGGTGCTGGCGGACGAAGTGCTGACGCCGGATTCGTCGCGGTACTGGCCGGCGGAGGGGTACGAGCCGGGAAGGGTGCAGCCGTCGTTCGACAAGCAGTACGTGCGCAATTGGCTGACGGGACCGGAGTCGGGCTGGGACAGGGCGTCGAACGTACAGCCGCCGCCGTTGCCGAGTGAAGTGGTGGAGGCGACGAGGGGAAGGTATGTGGAGGCGTACGAGAGGATGACGGGGTTGTCGCTGGAGGACTGGATGTAGCAGGGGAAGGCCCAGGGAGAGAACCCCGAAAACTGTCGGCACCCCCTGACAGACTGCAACCATGACCACACCGTACGCAACACCGCGCGCGAGGGCATTGGGCCTGGAGTTACGCGCGGCGCGGGAGAGAAGAAGACTGGGTGTAAGAGAGTTGGCCCGGTTGCTGGGGATGACGCCTGGTTTCGTGACGAACTGGGAAAGAGGACTGCGGCTGCCGAAGCCGGAGGACATCGGAGCGGTCCTGGCGCACTGCAGGGTGATCGGGCCGGATCGCAGGCGAATAGTGGAGATGGCGCGAGGAGCGCGAGAGCAGGACTGGATAGACAGCGGCGGAGAAGAGCCGTACCTGGAGTGGGAACGCACGGCGGAGGCAGTGTTCGGCTGGGAGCCGGAAGTAGTGCCGCCGCTGTTGCAGACGAGCGGATATGCACGAGCGCTGTTGTCGAGTGCTTCGGGCGTTGTCGCGGACGAAGTGGACGCGCGGGTAATCGAGAGGTTGTCGCGGCGAGCGGTGCTCGATTCGGGCACGCGGTGTGTGCTGGTGCTGGGGGAAACGGCGCTGCACAAGAGGATCGGTGGCGCGGAAGCGATGGCGGAGCAGCTGTGGCACCTGCGCGAGCGGCTGGCGGAAGGCAAGGTCGAGGTGCGAGTGGTCCCGGCGGACCGTCGTCCCGATCTGGGCAGGGCATTCACAATTTTTGATTTCGAGGACCTGCCCTCGATCGTCCACGAGCGGTTGCTGCGGGAAAGCGCGAGCAGTTCGAGTCCCGCGCGAGTGGCGAAATATCGTGAGGTAGCGGAAACGTTGCTGGAGCTGGCCTTGCCGAAGCCCGAGACGGACGCCCTGCTGGAGTCCGCGCTTCGGAAATTGTCGGTGCCGTAGGGCAGAGTGGGTTCCGGTGAAAGGAGCGGCATGAGCCGAGCTTTGGTGTTGGGCGGCGGTGGCGTCGCCGGGATCGCGTGGGCGACCGGTTTGCTGACCGGGCTGGCGGAAGCGGGCCAGGACGTGACCGATGCCGACGTGCTGATCGGCACGTCGGCGGGCGCGGCGGTGGCGGCACAGCTGGGCAGCGGATTGCCGCTGCCGCAGTTGTACGCGCGGCAAACCGATCCGGCCCGGCAAGCGGCGGAGATCGCGGCCGAGTTCGACCCGGAAAAGTTCGGCGAGGAGTTCGCCGCGGTGCTGGCCGACGGCGGCACCGCGGCGGAAATCCGCCGGGCGATGGGGAAGTATGCCCTGGCCGCGGAAACCGTCCCGGAACCGCGACGGCGCGCGGTGATCGAATCCCGCCTGCCGTCCCACGAGTGGCCTGCGCGTGCGGTGAAAATCGTTGCGGTGGAAGTGGAAACCGGTGAACCATCGGTGTTCGACAGCTCGTCCGGCGTCTCGCTGGTCGCCGCGGTGGAGGCAAGCTGCGCGGTGCCCGGCATCTGGCCAGCGGTGCCAATCAACGGCGGGTGGTACGTCGACGGCGGCGTCCGCTCCTCCGCGAATGCCGACTACGCAACAGGTTTCGCCCAGGTGACAGTGGTCGTCCCGATGGGCGCGGCGGAGGCATTCCCGGTGGAGCGGCCGTTCGATCAGGTGCTGGCGGACCTGCGCTCGGCAGGCGCGAAGGTGGCGGTACTGGAACCAGACGAGGCATCGGTCACGGCGATCGGCCCGAACCCGCTGAACCCGGAAACCCGATCCACCGCCGCGGCGGCGGGGTTGGCACAGGGACAACGGGGAGGGGTGGTGTGGGAGTGAGGTCAATGCGCCACCAGGCGGCTGGTTGTTGACCCAGCCGTTCTTCGGTTCGGGTTGGGTGTTGGCCTTGGCGGGTCGTTCTTCGGTTCGGGTTGGGTGTTGGCCCCGGCGGACCGTTCTTCGGTTCGGGCTGGTTGCTGACCCCGGCAGGCCATTCCCGGTTCGGGCTGGTTGCTGCCGGTTTCGAATCGGCGTGGTGCCTGAGCTGGGCTGGCCATCGGCGGGTTGCCGGTTCCGGCGAGGGTTGGCTTGCCGTGGGTTTGAGGCGTGGGCGGAGCCTTCGCTGGGTGGACTCTGCCTACGAGCTGCCGGTTCCGGCGCGGGCTGGTTGCTGCTGGTTTCGAGTTAGCGCGGAGTCTGAGTTGGGCGGCGGGCTTGTCGGTGGCCTGTCCGGTTCCGATGAGGTCTGGTCGCTGCCGGTTCCAGCTTGGCGCGGAACCTGAACTGTGCTTGTTGCCGGTTCAGCGCGGGCTGGTTGCTGCTGGTTTCGGGTCGGCGCGGAGCCTGAGGTCGGCGGGTTGCCTGCCGTTGCCACTTCCGGTGGGGCTGGTCACTGCCAGTTCCAGGTCGGCACGCAAGGCGCATCCGGCTGACTTTCGCCGAGTCCTGCCAGTGTCGGAGCGGACTTGTCGGCTCCAGGCCGCTCCGGAGTCGGTACGCCGCGATGGCGACCTGATTCGCCGCCAATCGTTCACCGCCAAGCTCGGCACGTCCGGGAAGCGCGTCCGGGAAGCGCGTCCGGGCCGGCGCGGCCGGGGTCGGGCGGCGATTGTGTTCGCGGGGTAACAGCGGGTGAAAGTCAGGAGCGCCCCGAAAAGGCGACCCCGCGACAGCCGCCGCGCTGGCACACTGGGCTTCGTGCTTCTGCTCATCAGCGGCAGTCTGCGGGCCGGTTCGGTCAATGGGGCTGTCATCACGACCGCGGCCGGCTTCGCGGCGTCCACTGTGTACGGTGGCCTCGACGGGTTGCCGCACTTTAATCCGGACTGCGATCGGGATCCGTTGCCCGTTGAGGTCGTGGCGTTGCGGGAAGCGATCGCGGCGGCGGACGGTGTCCTGTTCTGCACCCCGGAGTACGCCGGCGGCCTGCCGGGTTCCTTCAAGAACCTGCTCGACTGGACCATCGGCGGTGGCGAGATGTACGGCAAACCTGTCGCGTGGATCAACGCGTCTTCGGTCGCCGCGCCGACTGGGGGCGCGGACGCGCACGACTCTCTCCGCAAGACTCTCACCTACGCGGGCACCCGCATCGTCGACGACGCTTGTGCGCGGATTCCGATTCCTCGCCAAGCTGTCGAGAACGGGACCCTCATCGACCCCGACCTGCGGGGGCGGGTCGCGGTCGCGGTGCGGCGGCTCGTGGAGGCCGCCAAACCGGTCAATCCGTGAGTCGCTGAGCCCAGTCGAGAAAACTGTCCCGCTCGGCACCGGTCAATACCGCGGCGGGCGGGGTGTTCGGAAGGGCTAGCACTACGGCGTCCTTCGGCAGGTCGCGAACCTGTTCTTCGGCAAGGGAAGTCGGCGCCACCGCCGAAGCCCGGAACAGGAAGGCCAGCGGTCCGGACCCCGAAGACTCCACGATTTCGACGCGGCCGCGGCCGAAATCCCGCAGTTCCCTGGGCAAAACAGCGGCCTGCACGGAACCTGCGGACAGAACGATCACGGGCCGCGTTTTCCCCGGGATGGAGCCTGGTTCGGCGCGTAATCCGCTGCCTTCCCAGGGTATTGCCGGAACAGCGGATTTCCGTCGCCACAGGGCCATGGGGCGCAGACTAGTGCGAAAATCGGTGGCACTGCGGCATTTGCCCGGTTATCGTCCGCAAGCGTAAGTTACGAGCATCCCCTCGCTTACCTCATCGGCATCGAAGGAGCGGCGCTGCTCCGCGCGTTCACCGGCGAGCACGATCGCGAGTTTGTCGAAGCGCGGTTAGCTGAGATCCGCGCGCTGCTTGCTGACGACGACCTGGCCAAGGGGGTCGAGGTAACGCAGCTCGCCCCGCAAGATGGTTACGCTCGTTGGGCCGCCGCGTATGACTCCGGCGAGAACGTTGCCTTCGCTGACGAGCCCCACCTCGCGGCGATCCTCGACGCTATCCCTCCCGGTCGTGCGCTCGACGCTGACTGCGGCACCGGACGTCTCACCCGCCTTCTGGCCGAACGCGGCCACCACGTCGTCGCCGTTGACGGTTCGCCCGAGATGCTCAGCCACGCCAAGGCTGACTCGACTCTCGTCGCTGACCTGCATGAACTTCCGGTCGACGACGGTTCGCAGGACGTCGTGCTGTGCGGTCTCGCGCTGTCGCACATGCCGGACCTGGGACCGGTGATCGCGGAGTTCGCCCGGGTCCTCGCCCCGGGCGGGCATCTCGTCCTCTCCGATGTGCACCCTGAGCAGGTCCAGCGCGGATCGATCCCGTCCGTACGCACAGCTGACGGTGACCCGGCTCGGGTACGGACGAGTCATCACCGCGTCGGTGACTACCTGCGTGCATTCTTCGCCGCGAGCCTCGCGCCGGTGAGTTGCGAGGAGCCGACGCCCGCATTAGCCGAACCTCGCCACGTCCCTGGCGGTGGGCCGTGGGATCTCTGGCCGTGGTCGCTGAACGGCCTGGTGCCGGACGCCTTGGCTGCGGCGGCGAAGGATGTGCCGTCGATGCTCATCTGGCACTGCCGCAAAGCCGAATAAACCCAGCGGTGACTGTCCGCCGCGTAAGTCTCACTCGTAGTTCACGGAGCGGTCAGGCGGTCGCCACCCGGCTGCGGCGCAATGGTGGCGTGGATGCTCGCCTGCTGGTCTCGCTGTCCGGGGTCACCACGCGCACGCTGCACCGATGTGCGCATCTGGCGGCCGAACTCGAACGTCGGCATGTCCCGCTGTCGATCCTGCATGTCGCGCGCACCGAGGACGGGCCCGTCACGGCCTGGGTCCGTACGCGCGCCGCAGCGGGCGACTCGGTGCTGCTCAACGGCTACGACCACCGCATTCCGCCGACACATCGTGCCGTGCACCTGGGGCGTAAGGCCGAGTTCGCCGTGCTTCCTGCGCACGAAGCGCGGCTTCGGCTCATCGCCGCGAAGGCCGCCCTCGACGCGACCGGTGTGACTGTCGACGGCTTCGCGCCACCGCGTTGGCTCGCGTCGCCTGGCACGGTGCAGGCGTTGCGGGAGCACGGCTTCACGCTGTGTGCCGACCAGAACGCCGTACGGGACCTGGTGACCGGCGAGATCCAGCGCGCGCGGGTACAGGACTTCACGAGTCAGTCGCACCGTACGGAGACTGTCCGCTGCTTCGCGCTCGTACTGGCCTCCGCGCGGGCCGCTCGCCGAGGCGGGTTGGTACGGCTTGGCATTGACGCCGCTGACCTCAGCCGCCCCGGCTTGCGGCAGGCGTTGCTGGACGCGGTGGACGTCGCCCTCGAAAACCGGGCTTTCGGAAGCACCTACGGCTCCCTGCGTCACACCGCTCCCGCCTAGACCTCTGTCGCGACGCCTCGCTCCAGCACCTTCACATCGGTGCCTTCCGGGGCGAGGTTCTGGAACAGCCCGTAGTGCATCGCCGGGTTGGCCAGCACCGCTTCGTGGATCGGCACCGAACGGCGCGGCCCGACCGCGCGCAGGAAGTCCACGGCTTCGCCCGCCTTCAGCCACGGGGCCCCGGTGGGCAGGCCGAGCACGTCGACCTTCTGCTCGGGCACGAAGAACGAGTCGCCCGGGTGGTAGAACGCGCCATGGTCGACGAGGTAGCCGATGTTCGGGATCACCGGGAAGTCGGCGTGGATCACCGCGTGCTCGCCGCCGACGACCGACACCGAGGTGCCGCCGAACTCGAACGCGTCGCCGGGCCGCGCGACCTCGAACTCCAGGTGCAGCTTCTCGATCGCCTCGGCCGAGCCGGGGTCGACGATCAGCTTCGCGTCCGGGTTCGCCTTGAGCAGGCCGGGCAGCCGCTCGACGTCGAGGTGGTCGAAGTGCTGGTGGGTGATCAGCACCGCGGACAGTTCGCGCTCGTCCTCGAAGCCGGTGGAGAACGTGCCGGGGTCGAGCAGAATCCGCTCCGCGGCGGTCTCGAGCAGTACGCAGGAATGTCCGAAATGGACGATCCGCATCAGGTTTTCTCCTTATCAAGATCGGTCGGTTCAACCTTACGCTCCGGGCCTGGTCCACGAGGGCGTCCAGCGAGGGCTCCCGGTCGGAGGACTTTCCGCGCCAGCTCCTGAGATGCCATGCTGACGGGAAGCCCGGGCAACTGTTGGCAGAGTGTCAGCAACCTCGTAGCCTGGGGGTTCACCGAGACGGGGAGACGCCGATGACCGCGGTCCAGCCGAAGCCGACGCCCGTCGGCGAGACGTTCGAGTCGCTCAGCCCGGCCACCGACGAGGTCGTGGGCACCTACCCGGTGCACACGGCCGAGCAGGTCAGCTCCGTTGTCGAGCGGGCGAGGGCGGCCGCGCGCTGGTGGGACGGCCTCGGCTTCGCCGGCCGCGCGGAGCGGCTGCAGCGCTGGAAGGGCGTGCTCACCCGGCGGCTCCCGCAGCTGTGCCAGGTCGTGCGCGACGAAACCGGCAAGCCGATCGCGGACGCCCAGCTTGAGAGCGTGCTGGCGATCGAGCACATCGCGTGGGCGGCGAAGAACGCCCGCAAGGTGCTCGGCAAGCACCGCCGCTCGTCCGGCCTCCTGATGGCCAACCAGGCCGCGACCGTCGAATACCTCCCGCTCGGCGTCGTCGGCGTGATCGGGCCCTGGAACTACCCGGTGTTCACCCCGCTCGGCTCCATCGCGTACGCGCTGGCCGCGGGCAACGCCGTCGTCTTCAAACCGAGCGAGTACACCCCCGGCGTCGGGAAGTGGCTGGTCGACGCCTTCGCCGAGGTCGTGCCCGAGCAGCCGGTGCTGCAGCTGATCACCGGCTTCGGCGAGACCGGTGCCGCGCTGGTCGGCTCCGGCGTGGACAAGATCGCGTTCACCGGCTCCGCGGCCACTGGCAAGAAGATCATGGCCGCCGCCGCGAACACCCTGACCCCGGTCGTGATCGAGGCGGGCGGCAAGGACGCGCTGCTGGTCGACACGGACGCGGACCTCGAAGCGGCGGCCGACGCCACCGTCTGGGGCGCGTTCTCCAACTCCGGCCAGACCTGCATCGGTGTCGAGCGCGTCTACGTGCACGAACGCGTCCACGACGAGTTCGTCGCGCGGGTCGTGGAGAAGGCGAAGAACGTGCGCGCCGGCTCCGACGAGGACGCGCAGTACGGCCCGATCACCATGCCCTCGCAGCTCTCGGTGATCCGCAGCCACATCGAGGACGCGCTGAAGCGCGGCGGGAAAGCGCTGGTCGGCGGCGTGGAGAGCGTCGGCGACCGCTATGTCCAGCCGACCGTGCTGGTCGACGTGCCGGAGGACTCCGAGGCAGTGCGCGAGGAGACGTTCGGTCCGACGGTCACCATCGCCAAGGTCCGCGACATGGACGAAGCGGTCGAGAAGGCCAACGCGACCAAGTACGGCCTCGGTTCCACGGTGTTCTCGCGGGCGCGCGGTGCCGAACTGGCGTCGCGGCTGCGCGCGGGCATGACCGCGGTGAACGCGCCGCTTTCCTTCGCCGGCATCGCTTCGCTGCCCTTCGGCGGCGTCGGCGACTCCGGCTTCGGCCGGATCCACGGCCCGGAAGGGCTGCGCGAGTTCGCCCGCCCGAAGGCCGTGGCCCGGCAGCGGTTCACCGCGCCGCTCACGCTCACTTCCTTCTCCCGCAAGGAATCCACGGACGCGCTGGTCGCCAAGCTGGTCACCGTCCTGCACGGCAAGCGTTAAGGAGAACTGTTGCCCGGCTTCGGCGATTTCCAGCACGAGATCTACTTCGCCGGGTTGTCCGGCCGCGTTCCTGACCTGCCGATGTCGTACGCGGAACTGGAAGCGCGTGCGGCTCAGGCGCTTCCGCCGTCCGTACTGTCCTATGTGGCCGGTGGTGCGGGCGACGAGCGGACCCAGCGCGGGAACGTCGAGGCATTCGAGCGCTGGGGCTTGGTCCCGCGGATGTTCGTGGGCGCGAAGGAACGCGACCTGTCGGTGGACCTGTACGGGATGAAGCTGCCGTCGCCGCTGTTCCTCGCGCCGGTCGGGGTGATCGGCCTGTGCGCGCAAGACGGCCACGGCGATCTCGCGACCGCGCGGGCCAGCGCACGAACGGGCGTGCCGATGGTCGCTTCGACGCTGAGCGTCGACCCGGTGGAAACGCTCGTCCCGGAACTGGGCGACACCCCTGGGTTTTTCCAGCTGTACACGCCGACTGACCGTGACGTCGCCGCCTCGCTCGTGCAACGCGCCGAGGCAGCGGGTTTCCGCGGCATCGTCGTCACGCTCGACACCTGGGTGACCGGATGGCGTCCGCGCGACCTGTCGACGGCGAACTTCCCGCAGCTGCGCGGGCATTGCCTGGCCAACTACTTCACCGACCCGGTGTTCCGGAAACGGCTCGGCAAGGCTCCGGAGGACGACCCGGCGGCCGCCGTCGGACTGTGGGCTCAGCTCTTCGGCAATCCGCTGACCTGGGAAGACCTGCCCTGGCTGCGGTCGCTGACCAAGCTTCCGCTGCTGGTGAAAGGCATCCAGCAGCCCGACGACGCCCGCCGCGCCATCGACGGCGGGGTCGACGGGATCTACTGCTCCAACCACGGCGGACGGCAGGCCAACGGCGGTCTCCCAGCGCTGGACTGCCTCGCCGAAGTGGTCGACGCCGCGGACGGCACGCCGGTGCTGTTCGACTCCGGCGTTCGCTCCGGAGCCGACGTGGTCAAGGCGCTGGCCTTGGGTGCGACCGCGGTGGGCGTCGGCCGCCCGTATGCCTGGGGGTTGTCGTTGGCTGGTGAAGACGGCGTTGTCCATGTGCTGCGTACCTTGCTCGCTGAAGCTGACTTGATCATGGCTGTGGACGGCTATCCGACCCTGGCCGATCTCACCCGCGAAGCACTGCGGAGAGTCGGCTAGACGCTTACGAGGGCAGGAAGTACCCCTCGCTCTCGTCCCACGGGATGTCGAAATCGTCCAGGTGCACGTGCCACTGCGCGTTCGGAAGGGCTCGGCGCAACTCGGTCACCGAGCTCAGCACGTGTTCGAGCGCCGGCATCACGTGCTCGACATCGAACGGCATCTTGGTGGACCCGGCCACGATCGCGTCCGGCTCGCTTCCGCCTTCCTCGTACAGGAAGAGGGATTCCTCGTCCGGGTAGGGAAAAGACGACTGGCGTGCGGTGACGACGCGCTCGACGGCGGCGGTCTCGGCAGCGGTGAGCGCGGTCGCCCGGCTCGCGTTGTAGTAAAGGGAAGTGCTCATGGGCCAGACTGTAACGACGGGGTACGACAATTCCGCGAAAACGGTCATCCGGAACAGCCCGCCCGCCTGCCGGGAAGGCAGCTACAATCGCCGCCCGTATGTGGTTTCAAGGAAAGGCCGGGCGGATCCTCGCCTGGTTGCCCGCACTCGGCGCGGTAGCCCTCGTCGCGAGCTTAGCGGCCGTCATCAGCAGCTTCAATCCGGTTGACTTGCAGGTTTACCGCTTCGGCGCGGACGCCGCCGTCCATGGCGGCGACCTTTACGGTCCGCTCCCGACCACCACGGCCGGGTCCATGCTGCCGTTCATCTACCCGCCGTTCGCCGCGATGCTCTTCTCGGCCCTGTCGCTCCCGCCGCTCTCGATCGCGTCAGTTCTGCTCGATCTCCTCTCCGCCGCGTCGCTCTGGATCGTCTTGTACACCACGGTCCGTCGCCTGTGGCGCGACTGGAACCGCCGGATCACCGTCCTCGCCGCGTCCGCGCTCACCGTTGTGGCACTTGCCTTCGAGCCCGTGCGCTCCACTATCGGCTTTGGACAGATCAACCTCGTCCTGATGGCACTGGTCGCCGTGGATTGCCTGGCGCTCAACCCGCGATGGCCGCGCGGATTGCTCGTCGGGCTGGCCGCCGCGATCAAAGTGACGCCCGCCGGTTTCCTTCTTTTCTTCCTGCTCGCCAAGGATTTCCGCGCCGCTCGCAACGCACTGCTCACCGGTGCCGGAGCGACCTTGCTCGGCTTCTTGGTCGCCCCGCACGCGTCCGTCGAGTACTTTTTCGGTGGCGGCCTCACCGGTGCCGACGGCTTCAGCGGCTCGCCCTACGCGACCAACCAGACCATCCAAGGCGCGCTCAACCGCCTCGCCCTGCTGCCGCGGACCCACGACCTGCTGTGGCTGGCGTTGTCCGCGTTCGTCCTGGTCGCCGCCGTACTTGTCATGCGGCGCGTCGACAGTTCACTCGGCTTCGTCGTCAACGCGGCGGCAGTGCTCGTCCTGTCCCCGATTTCCTGGTCGCACCACTGGGTTTGGGTGGTGCCCGCGACGCTCGTCCTCGCCGCCCGCGTCCGCACGCTTCGCGCTGCCGCGGCGTTGGCGGCGGGTGCCGCGGTCTTCATCGCCGCGCCGTACACCTTCGTGCCCTCCAGCGGCATGAAGGAGCTGGCGTGGGAACCGTGGCAGCACCTCGTCGGCGACTCTTATGTCCTTCTCGGCTTAGGTTTCCTTGCCTGGCAACTATTCGCGGTGCAGTTCGCCCGTGTTCCCGCGCTTGAGCGGGTCCGTTAGGCGGAACCAGGCCACACCAGTGTCACCAGGTCCCGGCCGGACGACCCGAGATCGGGCGGCGTCTCCGGATCTATCCCCATTTCCAGCAAGGCCCGCTCGACGTCCCCGGCCGCGCCGGCAGGCAAGCACAACCGCCGCCGGACGACGTCCACCATGGTCGCGAACTCGGCGTACTCCGGCTCCGGCGGCCGCCGCCATTCCACGACTTCCGGCTCGATCCCCACTTCCGCGAGCGCCGCGAGACAGTCCTCGGCAGTCGGTCCATCCGATCGTTCGATGCCGTGAAACCGTTGCCACAACGGATTGAGCTCAGTCAATGGATGCCGCGCAGCCGTCTCGACCACCACCCGCCGGCGCGCCGCAGCAGTGAGTGCCGCGGCGAACGGAGCCAGGTCGGGGACGTTGTAAACCACGTTCCCGCACACGACAACGTCCGCCACGCCAGTTTCGTCGGCGAGATCGGGCCAGCGGCCAGGCAACAGCCGATGCTCCATCCCCGTGGCTCGCTCGGCGAACGCCGCGAGCAACTCGTCGTCGGTGTCCAACGCCGTCACCGCGGTGACGTTCGACCGGCCGACCAGGGGCAGGCTCGCCGCCCCGGCCGCCGCGCCGATGTCGAGCACCGTGCCTGGCTCCTGCAACGCCTCAGCAGCCAGTTGGTGAGTCGCCCCGATCGGCGCGGCGATCTGCCGGTCGGCGCGCCGCAGGAACACCTCCCGCGGAAGGACCCACGGCGATTCCGGAGGGTGCACGGTGTCCGGAATCGCCAAGGCGGCAAGGAGATCCCGCCAGGTTGTCAGAGCGGTCATCGAGCCCGAATCAGATCCGCCGCTTTCTCCGCCACCATGATCGTCGGCGCATTCGTATTCCCGCGCGGCACCACCGGCATCACCGAAGCGTCCACCACCCGCAGCCCCGAAACCCCGCGTACCTTCAGGTCCGGATCCACCACCGCGTGCTCGCCATTGCCCATCGCGCACGTGCCGACCGGGTGATACAGCGTCTGCGTGTTCTCCCGGACATGCTCGGTCAACGCCTCGTCCGACAGCTCATGCGTCGCCGGAAGGAACGGCCGATCCAAGAACTTCGCCAACGGACCCGACCGCCCGACCTCGATCAGCGACCGCAACGCGGACTTCACCGACTCCAGATCGATTGGCTCCGCGTAATAAGCCGGGTCGATTTCCGGCTTCCACAACGGATTCGCCGACTTCAACCGCAGCCGCCCGCGGCTCGCGACGTCGACCAGCGTGGCCGCCGACGTGAAGCCAGGACAGGTCGGTTCGCGCATTCCGTTGTCGTAGAACAACGTCGGGGCAACGTGGATCTGCATGTCCGGCGCGGCGAGCCCGTCGCGGGTCGAGTAGAACGCGCCAGCCTCGCCGATGTTCGACGCGAGCGGGCCGCGTTTGGTCAGCTGGTAGCGCATCAGCCCGGCCGGCGTCGCGGAGTCCGCGATGTCTGTCGTGCCCTTCGTCGACCAGATCACGCCGACCGCCGGGTGGTCGTGCAGGTTGTCGCCGACGCCGGGCAGTGCGGTGACCACGTCGATGCCCAGTTCGCGCAGCTGCTCGGCCGGTCCGACGCCGGACAGCAGCAGCAACTGCGGCGAGTTGATCGCGCCGCCGGACAGCAGCACTTCAGCGTCCGCGCGGACCGTCGTCGGCACGCCCTGGTCCAGGTAGGACACTCCGACCGCGCGGGTGCCCTCGAAGACCACCCGCATGACCTGTGCGTTCGTCCGCACGGTCAGGTTCGGCCGCGACAATGCGGGCCGCAGGTAGGCGTCCGCGGTGGACCAGCGGCGGCCGCGCTTGCAGGTGACCTGGTAGAGCCCGGCCCCCTCCTGCGACTCTCCGTTGAAGTCGTCGGTGTGCTTGAGCCCCCACGCGACCGCGCTGTCCACCCACGCGTGGGACAGTTCGTGGGTGAACCGCCGGTCCTCCACGTGCAGCGGGCCGTCCGTGCCGTGCAGCGGGCCGCCGAGGCGCTGGTTGCCCTCGGCGCGCTTGAAGTACGGCAGCACGTCGTCCCAGCCCCAGCCGGTGGCTCCGTGCGCATCGCGCCAGCCGTCATAGTCGGCGCGGTTGCCGCGGATGTAGATCATCGCGTTGATCGACGAGCAGCCGCCGAGCATCCGGCCGCGCGGCCAGTACTCCCTCTTGCCGGTGTGCTTCTGCTCGACGGTCTCGTAGTTCCAGTCCCACTTGGTCTTGAACAGCGACGCGAACGCCGCCGGGATCCGGACCTCGTCCGCGGTGTCCTCGCCGCCTGCCTCGAGCAGCAGCACCCGCGCGGACGGGTCCTCGCTCAGCCGGTTCGCCAGCACGCAGCCCGCGCTGCCCGCGCCGACGATCACGTAGTCGAAGGAGTCCTGCTCTGGCACGCTGCCTCCCGGTGGTGTTGACGGACTGTCAACGACACATCATGGCGCAGGTCACGCTACGCGCAAGTCCCCGGAAAACCGATCGGTCGGAAGTGCGGCCGAAGGAGGTGGTGCACGCGCCGTCGTCGGTCTCCACCCGGCCCTCGCTGGAGGTGCCGTCGGCCTTGGCGTCGACGTGCACGATGGTCGCCCCGGCGGTCCGCAGCACATCCGTCCTGTGCACGCTCAGCTTCGGTTCGCCGTAGATCCGCTGCTGGGGTGTCCGGTGCGCCCCGGCACGTGACCGGCAAGGCCGCCGGGATGTCGCGCGCGTGGACGTCGACGAACTTCGTCGCGGCGGCCGTGCCGTCCTTGACCTGGGGCGCGGCTTCGGATCGGTCGACAGGCTGGCCAGCGGGGCTGGTTCGCCGCCGGACTTGGCGTCGCGCACGCACCAGCCGTTGCCGTCCGGGATGATCGCGATGCTGTAGGTCAGGTCGGATGCACCGGATCGCTGATCTTCGCGTTCGGGAAGAACTCGTCGGCGGGGTAGGTCCGCTTCGACCGGATCTCGCACCACAGCTGGTCCAGCCCGGTCTGTCTGCCGGTCAAGCTAGTGAAGTACGCTTCAACTGCACCCACGACCTGCAGAAATAAGGAGCAGCCAGCCGTGGCTCGAGTCGTTGTCGACGTCATGCCCAAACCCGAGATCCTCGACCCGCAGGGCCAGGCGGTGGCGCGCGCGCTGCCGCGGCTGGGCTTCTCCGGGGTCGCCGACGTGCGCCAGGGGCGGCACTTCGAACTCGAGGTCGACGACGACGTCGATGACGAGACGCTGGCCAAGATGGCCGAGGGCTTCCTCGCCAACCCGGTGATCGAGCAGTGGACGATCCGGCGGGTGGAGGCGTGAGCGCCCGCATCGGCGTCATCACCTTCCCCGGCACGCTCGACGACGGCGACGCCGCCCGCGCGGCCCGCTACGCCGACGCCGAGGCGGTCTCGCTCTGGCACGCCGACGACGACCTGAAGGGCGTCGACGCGGTCGTCGTCCCCGGCGGCTTCTCCTACGGCGACTACCTGCGTGCCGGGGTGATCGCCCGCTACGCGCCGGTGATGGCCTCGGTCATCGACGCCGCGCACAAGGGCATGCCGGTGCTCGGCGTCTGCAACGGCTTCCAGATCCTGTGCGAGGCCGGTCTGCTGCCCGGCGCGATGATCCGCAACGTCGGACTGCACTTCGTGTGCCGCGACCAGTGGCTGCGCGTGGACAACAACTCCACCGCGTGGACCACGCGCTACGAGGCGGGCGCGGAAATCCTGATCCCGCTCAAGAACAACGACGGCTGTTACGTCGCCGACCAGTCCACTGTGGACATGCTGGAGGCGGAGGGCCGGGTCGCGTTCCGCTACGTCGGCGGCAACCCGAACGGCTCCCGCAACGACATCGCGGGCGTCACCAGCGAGAACGGCCGCGTGGTCGGTCTCATGCCGCACCCGGAGCACGCGATCGACGCGCTCACCGGCCCGTCCGACGACGGCCTCGGCATGTTCTACAGCGCGGTCGACGCGCTCGTGAAGGCCTGAGCCAAGGTCTGTGAAGGACCCCTTGCGGGAATCAGATCCCCGCAAGGGGTCCTTCACGGCTTTCTACTTGCTGTGGTCGCTGGAGAGCCAGCGTTCGGTGCGCACCCGCACCAGCACCGAGGTCTCCTTCAGCGAGCCCTCGACGAACTTCCGCGCCTCGGCCTCGGGCGCGTACCGAGAGGCGATGGCGAGCGCCTGCTCCTCGGTCGGCGCCGAGGACCGGTCCACGACCGGACCGGACACCGTGACGTACTTGTAGGGCTGGGTTTCCTGCTGCACCGTGAGGCTCAGCTTGCCCGCCGCCTCGATCGCGCGGTCCTTCGCCGATCCGCGGTCCATCCAGATCAGCAGTTCGCCGCCGGGCTGGTAGTCGTACCAGACCGGCACGGCGAGCGGGGCCGCGCCTCCCCGGCCGATCGACAACACGCCCACGCGTTCCCCGGCGAGGAATTTCTCTCGTTCGTCCACCGTCATGACCGCCATCCGGCGTCACCCCCAGGCTAGGAAGATCAGGATCCGCTTGAGGCCAACGCCGGATCCCCGGCGGACATTCCGCTCAGCTGGCCGCCTCGACCAGCCGCGAGTACGGGCCGCCCGCCGCGATCAGGTCCTGATGCGGGCCGAGTTCGGTGATCTTGCCGCCCTCGACCACCGCGACCCGGTCCGCCGCCGCGGCCGTGTGCAGCCGGTGCGCGATCGCGATCACCGTGCGGCCTTCGAGCACCGCGTTCAGCGACCGTTCCAGCTCGCGCGCCGAGCCGGTGTCCAGCAGCGACGTCGCCTCGTCCAGCACCAGCGTGTGCGGGTCGGCAAGGACGACCCTGGCCAGCGCCAGTTGCTGCGCGAGTCCGGCCGGGACCGAGTACGCGCCGGAGCCGAGCTTGGTGTCCAGACCGTCCGGCAGCCCAGCCGCCCACTGCGCGGCACCGGCGGACGCGAGCGAGGCCAGCAGTTCCTCGTCGGTCCAATCCCCGCCGTCGCGCCGGGCAGGCAGCGCCAGGTTTTCCCGCAGCGTCCCGGAAAACGTGTGGTGCTCCTGCGTCAGCAGCAGAACCTCGCCGCGCAGCACGTCGTCCGCGAGCGTCGACACCTCGGTGCCGCCGACTTGGATCGAACCCGCCGTCGGCGCCGAAATCCCGGCCAGCAACCTGCCCAGCGTCGACTTGCCCGCACCCGACGGCCCGACGATCGCCAGCCGTTCGCCTCGCGGCACGCTCAGCGTGATGCCGTGCAGCACCTCGCGGTCGGCGCTGTAGCCGAACCGGACGTCGCGCACCTCGATGTCTCGCCCGCGCGGCACCTCGGTGACCTTGTCCGCCGATTCGGCCGGCTGCACGCCGATGATCCGGCGCGTCGCGGCTATCGCGACCTGCAAGTCCTCCAGCCAGAACAGCGCCTCGCTGAGCGGAGCGGTCATCGCCTGCGCGTACGCCAGCATCGTCGTGATCGTGCCGAGCCCGGCCCAGCCCTGGCTGTAGGCGAACAAACCGAGCAGCAAGAGCGCGGCGATCGGCAGCACGTAGCTGATCTCGAGCGACGGCAGCCAGCGCATCTGCAGCGCCCGCATCCGGCGTTCGCCGAGCGTCGCCTGGTCGAGCGCGTGCTGGCCGGCACGCACTCGCCGTTCGGTGAGGCTGAGCGCCTCCGCGGTCCGCGCGCCCTCCACGGTCTCGTGGGTGATCGACTGCAGGTCGCCCCAGCGGTCGAGCATCCACGCGAAGGCGCTCGGGATCTTCCGCTGGTACCAGATGTTCACCGGCACCAGGAGCGGAATCGCCACCAGCAGGGCCAGCGCGAGCAGCGGCGACGTCACGATCATCGCGATGGTGGTGAACAGCACCGTCACCGCGGCGATCAGGATTTCCGGCGCGGCGAACCGCACCGCGACGTCCAGCCGGTTGATGTCGCTGGTCGCCCGGCTGAGCAGGTCGCCGGTGCCGGCCGCTTCGACGGTGCCGAGCGGCAGGTCGAGCGCGTTCGTGACGAACCGTTCGCGGGTCTGCGCCAGCACGCGCTCGCCGAACATCCGGCCGCGCAACCGCGCCGCCTTCCTTGCCCATGCCTGCAGCACGAGCACCACCACGAACGCCACTGCCAGCAGGTCGACCCGCAGCGTCGTGCCGTGCTCGACCACGCCGTCCACGAGCCTGCCGAGCAGCTGCGGTCCGGCCAGCCCGACCACGGTGGCCAGGCAGAACAGCCCGAGCATCACGGAAAACTCGCGCCGGTGCTCGACCGCCACGCGTTTCGCCCAGCGCCGCACTTCGCGTTTCGACGCCAGCGGGAGCCGCGTCGTCATACCGTCACTGCCTTTCCGTGCACGACCTCGTCGGCCACATTCCTCCACAGTGGACTCTGACTGAACACCACCGTGGTCCTTCCGGCCCGCAATTCCTTGGCGCGCTGGGTGATCCGGGCTTCGGTGTGCGCGTCGACCGCCGATGTCGGCTCGTCGAGCAGCAGCACGTCGGAGTCGATCGCCAGCGCACGGGCCAGGCTCAGCCGCTGCCGCTGTCCGCCGGACACCTCGCGGCCGCGTTCGCCGATCAGCTCGTCGACCCCGCGCGGCAGGGCCTCGATGATGTCCTCGGCGTCCGCCGCGTGCAGCGCCGAGAAGATGTCGACCTCGCGCGGGTGCTCCGGGGTCAGCTGATCACGCAACACCCCGGAAAACCACAGGTCCTGGTTGTGCGCGTACACCACCCGCCTGCGCAGTTCGGCGAGCGCGACGCGATCCGCGGGCACCCCGCCGACCAGCACCTGTTCGCCCTCGTCCGCGTCGGCGAACCGGCTCATCCGCGCGGCGATCGCCTCCGCCTCGGCTCCGAGGTCGACCACGGTCAGCTTGCCCGGCGCGATCCGGATGCCGCTGGCGGTGTCCACCAGCTCCAGCGGACCGTCCGGCAGCGGCTGCGGCGACACCGGCTCGGCGAGCTTCGGGCGCAGAGCCAGCAGACCGCACACCTTGCGCGCCGCGACCAGCCCCGAGCTGAGCGAGCTGACCTGTTCGGTCGNACCGGCACCACCAGGAACGCCGAAAGGCCGTAGAACGCCACCAGTTCGCCGACGCTGATCGTGCCGTCGAGCGCGAGCCGCGCGCCCAGCCAGGTGATCGCCACCGTGACCAGGCCGGGCAGCAGCACCTCCGCGCCTGCCAGCCAGGATTCGCTGCGCCCGACCTCGACGCCGGAGCGCCGCACCAGCTGGCTCGCGTCGCGGAACCGGGCGAGGAACCGCCGTTCGCCGCCGACGCCGCGCAGGATCCGCAGCCCGGACACGATGTCCGCGCCGAGCGCGTTCACCTCGCTCAGATTCTCCCGCTGCGCGGTTTTCCGCTTCTGCAGCGGCGCGAGCAGCGGACCGATGCCGAGCACCGCGAGCGGGACGCCGACCAGTGCGATCGTGCCGAGCACCGGCGAGGTGCCGAGCATCGCGATCCCGATGACCACGAACGCCACGATCGAACCGAACGTGCGGCCGATGACCTCGAACGCGTTGCCGACCCAGTTCATGTCCGACGACGTGACCGCGACGACGTTGCCGGTGGTGGTGGCGTCGCGCAGGGACGCGCCGAGCCGGGTCGTGTGGTCGGTGACCAGGCGTTGCGTGGTGCCCGCGCCGTGGATCCACATGCCGTACGAAGCGAAGTGCAGTCCGGTGCCGAGCAGCGCTTGCGTCACGCCGAGCACGCCCGCGATCAACGCCCAGCGCCACAGCGCGGAAGAGTCGCCCGCGGCGATCGCCCCGACGCCCCGGCCGATCACCAGCGGCAACAGGGCGCTCGGCAGTGACCAGCCGGCCCCGGTGACGATCGCGGCGAGGACCAGCCCCGGCCGCGCACGCAGGACCGCCAGCAGATACCGGACCGGCGTCGGACGTTGCGGGAGTCGGATGTCGGGAAAGCGGTACGCGGCGGAAAGCACGATCACTGACGCTAAGCCGCCGGGCCTGTCCGGCGCGACTGATTTATGCCCGTGCGAGCAGGCCGGGCGGCTGCGCGTGTGACCCGGCCGACACGTAGTCTTGGCCTTGTGGCGAACCCTGACACGGACAGTCGGACAAACACTGTGACCAGCCCTGTTGTGAGCACGGACACCACCGCAGTGGCCGCGGCGACCCCGGAAACGAGCCAGCCGTACGTCGAACTCGGCCTCGCCGAAGACGAGTACGCGCGGATCCGGGAAATCCTCGGCCGCCGGCCCACCGACGCCGAACTCGCGATGTACTCGGTGATGTGGAGCGAGCACTGCTCCTACAAGTCCTCGAAGAAGCATCTGCGCTACTTCGGCGAGACCGCCACTGACGAGATGAAGGCCAAGATGCTGGCCGGCATCGGCGAGAACGCGGGCGTCGTCGACATCGGCGACGGCTGGGCGGTCACCTTCAAGGTGGAAAGCCACAACCATCCGTCCTATGTGGAGCCGTACCAGGGTGCGGCCACCGGCGTCGGCGGCATCGTGCGCGACATCATGGCGATGGGCGCGCGGCCGCTCGCGGTGCAGGACGCGCTGCGCTTCGGCCCGGCCGACGCGCCGGACACCAAACGCGTGCTGCCCGGCGTGGTCGCGGGCGTCGGCGGCTACGGCAACTGCCTCGGCCTGCCGAACATCGGCGGCGAGCTGGTCTTCGACCCCTCCTACGCGGGCAACCCGCTGGTCAACGCGCTGTGTGTGGGTGCGATGCGCACCGAGGACCTGCACCTGGCGTTCGCGTCCGGTTCCGGCAACAAGATCATCCTGTTCGGCGCGCGCACCGGCCTCGACGGCATCGGCGGCGTGTCCGTGCTCGCCAGCGACACCTTCTCCGGCGACGAATCCGCGTCCGGGCGGCGGAAGCTGCCCAGCGTGCAGGTCGGCGACCCGTTCACCGAGAAGGTGCTCATCGAGTGCTGTCTCGACCTGTTCCGCGAAAACCTGGTCGTCGGCATCCAGGACCTCGGCGGAGCCGGGCTGTCCTGCGCCACGTCCGAGCTGGCCGCGGCGGGCGACGGCGGCATGCACATCTACCTCGACCGGGTTCCGTTGCGCGCCACCGGGATGACGCCCGCCGAGGTGCTCTCCAGCGAATCGCAGGAGCGCATGTGCGCGGTCGTCTCGCCGGAGAACGTCGAGGCGTTCATGGCGGTCTGCGCCAAGTGGGACGTCATCGCCACCGACATCGGCGAGGTCACCGACGGCGAGCACCTCGTCATCACCTGGAACGACGAGATCGTGGTCGACGTGCCGGCGCACACCGTCGCGCACCAGGGCCCGGTGTACGACCGTCCGATCGAGCGCCCCGCGTTCCAGGACGGCCTGATCGCCGACACCTCCGCGAAGCTTCCGCGTCCGTCGACGCCCGAGGAACTGCGCGCGGACTTGCTGAAGCTCATCGCGTCGCCGAACCAGGCGTCGAAGGAATGGGTGACCGCGCAGTACGACCGCTACGTGCGCGGCAATTCGGTGCTGTCCCAGCCGTCCGACTCGGGCATGATCCGGATCGACGAGGAGAGCAACCGCGGCGTCTCGGTGGCCACCGACTGCAACGCGAAGTTCGTCTACCTCGACCCGTACCGCGGCGCGCAGCTCGCGCTGGCCGAGGCGTACCGGAATGTCGCCACCGGCGGCGCGACCCCGGTCGCGGTGTCCGACTGCCTCAACTTCGGCGCCCCGACCGACCCCGGCGTGATGTGGCAGTTCGAGCAGGCCGTGCACGGTCTCGCCGACGCGTGCGTCGAGCTGGGCATCCCGGTCACCGGCGGCAACGTCAGCTTCTTCAACCAGACCGGCGACACGGCGATCCTGCCGACCCCGGTGATCGCGGTGCTCGGCGTGATCGACGACGTCACCCGCCGCATCCCGACCGGCATCGGCGCGGAAGCGGGCGAGACGCTGCTGCTGCTCGGCGACACCCACGACGAGCTGGACGGTTCGGCTTGGGCCCGCGAGCTGCACGGCCACCTCGGCGGCGTTCCGCCCCGCGTGGACCTGGCCCGCGAGAAGCTGCTGGCCGACGTCCTGGTGGCCGGTTCGCGCGACGGCATGATCTCCGCCGCGCACGACCTCGCCGACGGCGGTCTGGCGCAGGCGCTCACCGAGACCGTCCTCATTGGACAGTGCGGGGCGCGGGTGTTCCTCGACCGCGACCAGGACCCGTTCGTGCAGCTGTTCTCCGAGTCGTCCGGTCGCGTGCTGGTGGCGGTCCCGCGCACGGAAGAGCTGCGGTTCACCGAGATGTGCACCGCCCGCGGCCTGCCGTGGCGCAAGACCGGCGTCGTGGACCCGGATTCCGGGAAGCTGGAGATTCAGGGGGTTGCGGAGTTCTCCCTGGAGGAGCTGCGCGAGACGTGGGAGAAGACGCTTCCGGCGCTGTTCGACTGAGTCGTGAGTGCCTATGCCGGTTCTCACCGGCATAGGCACTCACGAGCCCTTCCCCGCGTTCTGCTCGGCCAGCTTCGCGCTGGTCAGGACTTCGCCGGGTACTGGCTTGCCGAGGAAGCCGCGGACAGCTCGCCGGGAACGCACCGCTTCGTAGCCGTCCACGGTTTCTTGATGCTGCTCAGCTCGGCACCGCGACATAGCCGCCATTCCGCGGTTTCAGCCGTCCGGCAGCTGGACCCCCGCCGTATCCGAGAAAGTGCTGGTCCGGAGAACCAAGCCCGGTCGGGAAAAGTCGCGTTGCGACACCGGAAAACGCCCACCAAGGCGTGCCGCAGCAGCAGGCCGCCGATCCGCTGGCGGGAAAGATCGAAATACTTCAGCACCACGCCGGGGCCGAGGACCCGGCCCGTCCACATCGGACGGTGGCAGCGGATCCCGGATGAGCCGTCGCGCGCCGACCCGCACCTGATCGGCCTTGTGGCCCAGCAGCTCCACCGACTTGGCGACCGCTCGCCGGAGATCCGCTCGCGGTCGGCATCGTGCCGCTGCCGCTCGATCACCTGCCGCGCCTCCTCGGCGCGGCGGCGGCGATCGTTGAGCCACAACGCATACAGAGCCACGACCGCGCTACCGGCGGTTTTCAGCGCTTCACTGCGGCTCGTCGCGGGGTCGGCGAGCAGTCAGCCACCGACCCCGCACAGCAGTGCCACGGACGCGATCAACGTCCACAGCAGCGGCGAGCGCACCGGGTCAGAACGCCAGGATCAGATAAAGCCCCACGCAGTAGCCGCCGCGGTTCATGATGACCATCGTGCCGCTGGCGTCCTTGCCCGACAGCTTGCCGGTGATCCGGGCGCTCGTCGTGGCGCTGCCCGCGGTGACCTTGCTCAGCGAGAGCTGCGGATCGCCGCTGGTGGTCTCGTCGATGCTGCGCTTCGACATGCTCTCGGTGCCCTGGCAGGCCATCGCGGTCGCCCCGGCGGCGTCCTTGGCGTTGAGTTTCGCGAGGAAGTCGTCGATGACCTGCTTCGCCTCGCCCGACGCCCCGCTCGAACCGGGGTCCTCGCTCGAATCCGTGGACGGCGACGAGGAGTCGCTCGGCAGCGGGGCCTCCGACGACGGGGAGGGGGCCGGGGCGGGCGGCTGCGCCTGCGTGGTGCCCTTGTCGTCCTTGCTCAGGAAGAACCCCGGCGCGACGAACCCGGTGATGCCGAGCGCGACCACTACGACGACCGCGACGGCGATGCCGATCCACAGCCCGGTCTTGTTGTTCTTCGGCGGCTCGCCGCCCGGTCCGCCCGGGTATTGTCCCTGGTCCCAGCCCTGCTGCGGGAACTGCTGGGTACCGTAGGGCTGCTGCTGGTACCCCGGATACTGCTGCTGCGCGTTCGGATCCCAGCCCTGCTGCGGCTGCTGCTGCGCGTTCGGATCCCAGCCCTGCTGCGGCTGCTGCTGCGCGTTCGGATCCCAGGCGGGCTGCTGCTGGGGATTCGGGTACCCGCCCGGCTGCTGGGCCTGGTTGGGGTCCCACCCCGGCTGCTGCGGCACCCCGCCCGAGCCGGGCTGCTGCCAGCCCTGGCCGTAGGGGTCCCCGCCCTGTCCGGGCTGCGGTGGGTAAGTCATGTCCGGTTCCGCCTTCCTGCTGCACCGACTCGCGCCGCGGTCTGACGCCCCGCCGGCCCAGGCGGTTCCGTCTCCGCCCCAGGTCTGCATTGTGCAAGGCGGGTAAAGCTCGCACAAAAGCGGCTCCCGGCCGCCCCGCCCGGCAGGGGGAGGGGAGAACCGGGAGCCGCGTCTGCGAGCGCCTCAGGTCAGCCGTTGGCGAGTGCCTGCAGCCGGTCGTAGGCGCCGTTGAACGTGTCCTGGTCCAGCGGGCTCGAGGTGTACTGCCACACGGTGTAGACGCCCCAGTTGTACGGGAGCGTGCCGGCCGAGGACGCGTACCGTGCGACCCACAGCGGCGCGGTGAGGGAGAAATCGCCGCTGACGCACTGGTTCCACCAGTTCGTCGACGTGTAGATCACCGGCCAGCGGCCCGTTTTGTCCTGATAGGTGTCGTGGAAGTCCTTGATCCACGCCGTCATCGACGCCTTGCTCAGGCCGTAGCAGGTCGCGCCGTAGGGGTTGTACTCCATGTCCAGTGCGCCGGGCAGCGTCTTGCCGTCCTTCGACCACCCGCCGCCGTGCGCGACGAAGTAGGTCGCCTGTGCCGCGCCGCTGGAGGTGTTCGGGGTGGCGAAGTGGTAGGCGCCGCGGATGAAGCCCTGGTTGTAGGAACCGTTGTACTGCTGGGCGAAGTACGGGTTCGTGTAGTTCGTGCTCTCGGTCGCCTTGGTCCAGACGAACCGCTTGCCCTGGCCCCACCAGTTGCCCCAGTCGACGTTGCCCTGGTAGCTGGCGACGTCCATGCCGGCGACGGTGGCCGCCACCTGGTTCGGGAGCGCGGCCGCGGGTTGCGGTCGCTGCGCGGCGGTTTTCGTCTCGGGGGTGGACTGATCCCCCTCGACACGCCGGATCTGCGACCCCATGGTGTGGTTGTTCGCCTGGATGCCGGCGTTGACGGCGTTGATCTCCCGCGCCGAAAGCGGGGAAGCCGCCGGGGCGGCCGTCGCCTCGGTCGAAGCGCCGAGCAGGAGCGCGACAACGGGGACGGTCAGAGCGGACAGCAGCGCGGTACGCCGTCCTCTTCGGGAAGTGGACATCGTCGATCCCTTCACAGATACCCTCGCGGAGGGCGGCTATGTGCAGGTAGCCGCCACGGGGGAGATTCTTGAGGACGAATCGTCGTTTGTCATCAAGTTCCGTGAAGTTGAATGGTCGAGTGGGTGATTTTCATCGGACGGTGATGACTAATTCGTGACCTCGTCACGAACGTTCACCCGAATGCCAGGTTGCGGAGCGCTGACTGGGCTCCGTTAAGCCAGTTCTGGTCGCCGGGCAGGGCGCCGCTGTTCGAGAACTGCCAGATGACGTGCTGTCCCCAGCCCGCGGGAAGTTCGCCGATGAAGGAGTTGTAGCGCGCGATCCACAGCGGATTCCCGCCGAAAGACGGGTTGTTTCCGGTGCAGGTTTTCCACCAGCTGGTCGAGGTATAGATCGTTGGCAGCCGTCCGGTGCGGGCGCGATAGGTGTCGGAGAACGCGCGGACCCACGCGACCATCCCGTTCGCGTCCTTGCCGTAACACGTTTCGCCGTAGGGGTTGTATTCCATGTCGAGCGCGCCGGGAAGCGTCTTGCCGTCGGCCGACCAGCCGCCGCCGTGCGCGAGGAAGTAGTTGGCCTGCGCGGCACCGTCGGACACGTCCGGGCGCGCGAAGTGGTAGGCGCCGCGGACGATCCCGGCTTGGTAGGAACCGTTGTACTGCTGGGCGAACTGCCCGCTGACGAACCCGGTGCCCTCGGTCGCTTTCACATACACGAACTTCGCGCCCGCTCCCGCCGCGGCGGGCCAGTCGACCGGGCCCTGGTGCCCGCTGACGTCGTGGCCGAGGTACTGGTCTTGTGTCGTGTACGAGATGTTCGGCGCTCCCAGAACGCCCTCGTGCTTCGCGATTTGCGAACCGGCGTAGTTGTCCGCGGCCCCGGCGTAGCTCGGCGCCGCCTCCGCCGTTTCGCACAGGGACGTGCCGGCGATTCCGGCGAAGAGAACCGCGCTCCAGCGCAGCAGCAGATGACGCTTCACCCAGGGCTCCTCACCGGACGCGTGTACTCCTACTGCGTCACGATGCCCGGGTGCGCGGGTTTCGGCGAATCATGATCACTCGGCAGGGTGGTCTGCCCAGGTCAGCGTCGTTCTTCGGCCAGCGCCTTCATCAGGTGCTCGGCCGGGACGACGGCGGTGATCAGGTCGTGCGGGTTGACCGCGAGCGGATGTCCGGCGAGCAGCCCGACGATGTCGCGGCCGAGCACCGCGCGGGCGTGCGGCCATTCGCGCGGCACCAGCGACTTCGACGTGTACGCCGGCACCATGACCCGGCCGTCGGCGTTGTGGAACCCGATCACCGTGCGCTGCACCGGGGACAGGGCGTAGACCAGCAGCGTCGAATCGAGGATGACGCGCGGCAGGTCCTCGGCGGGCCGGTGTTCGGTCCGGACCATTTGCAGCAGCCGCTCGAGTTCGTCGCGCGGCTCGGGAAAACCGAGCGCCTTGGGCGAGGGCCGGTACCGGTCGTTGGGGTGGAAGTCCTCGACGACCTCACCCGTCCCGTTCACCGGATACGCGCCGACGACCGCCCATGACGGCACCGGACCGCGGGCGTCGAAGGCCTCGTCGATGACATACAGCCAGCTGTTCGGATTCGTCCGCGCGTTGGCCCGCATCTCGGGAGTGATCTCGGGTTTTCCTTGCGGCCCGCGGCGGGGATAAGCGTTCCGGCGCGCGCGTTTGCCCGCCGGGGTCCGGGAAACCATCCGATCTGCCTCGTCCCGCTGCGCCATCGCCGTCCCTCGGTGCCGGGTGCCTGAAAGTCCGTCCGCGGCCACTCTACTGTTGTCGCATGGCCTCTTCGCGTTCGGTCGATCCCGCTCAGTTACGGGCGGCGGTGCTGGCCGTTTCGGACTGGTTGCGTGGCACCGGACCGGATCCGGCGCGCGCTGAGCTGGCCGCCGCGGTGCGCGCGACCCTGCGGACGCTGGCGCAGGACGCGCCCGGGCACACGGTCGAGGTCCGGGTGCCGCCGTACGCCGCGGTGCAGTGCGTTGAGGGCCCGCGGCACACCCGCGGCACCCCGCCCAACGTTGTCGAGACCGACCCGCGGACCTGGCTCGAACTGGCCACCGGTCTCCTGGACTGGGACGACGCGCTCGGCGCCGCCCGGGTCTCCGCCTCGGGCAGCCGCGCGGACCTTTCGCACTGGCTTCCGGTCGTACGGATCTGATTTTCCGCCGGAATTGTTCCCACGGGAGTGTCTTCTGAGGCACACACTCCGTAGAATCCCCTGAACCGAGGCCTGTGCCACGCTGTCCGGGGCGGTGCCTTGCGTGTACTTTGGGTAGCCGGATTTCGATTCCTCCGGCGAACGAGCGGCGATGGAAGGGCCCTGGTCATGAACGCGGTGGTAGGCGTGTCCGCGGGCGAGCAGAGCCTCGGCCCGACCGCGCGCCGGATGATCCTCGGCTCGCAGCTTCGCCGGTTGCGCGAGGAAGCCGGGATCACGCGCCAGCAGGCGGGCTACAACATCCGCGGTTCGGAATCCAAGATCTCCCGGCTGGAACTCGGCCGCGTCGGCTTCAAGGAACGCGACGTGGCCGACCTGCTCACCATGTACGGGGTCTCCGACGAGGACGAGCGCAAAGCGTTCCTCGACATGGTCAAGCAGTCGAACGAAGCTGGCTGGTGGCGCAAGTTCGGGGAGACGGTGCCCGGCTGGTTCACCGACCTCGTCGGTCTTGAGGAAGCGGCGTCCCGCATCCAGATCTGGGAGCCGCTGTTCGTGTCGGGCCTGCTGCAGATCGAGCCCTACGCGCGAGCGATCTTCAGCCACGGCCGCCCGGAAATGGCCGACGAACGCGTGGACCAGCTGGTGGCCCTGCGCATGCGGCGGCAGAAGATGCTGGCCCGCCCGGACGCGCCGCGAATGTGGGCGGTGCTCGACGAATCGGTGCTCTACCGGCCGATCGGCGGACCGAAGGTGTTCCGGCAGCAGCTGGAGTACCTGCTCGAGGTCACCACGCTGCCGCACGTTTCGGTGCAGATCCTGCCGTACTGCCGCAGCGGTCTGTCGGCCGAGCACGCGTTCTCGCTGCTGCGCTTCGCCGAGGCGGAACTGCCGAACATCGTTTACGTCGAGTACCTGACCGGCGCGCACTACCTGGACAAGCGCGACGAGATCGAGAAGTACGGCCGGGCACTGGACCTGCTGGCCGTCGACGCGGAGACCCCCGAACGCAGCCGGGCCCGCATCGCCAAGCGCAAGGCCGAGATCTGAGAATTCTTCTCTCTTCACCGCACCGAGGCGCCGTTCCCGGCGGAATTCTCGCTGGGGGAATTCCGCCGGCCCGTCCGAGCTGTGGGGTAGCCGAATAGAGAACGCCCACCCCATTCTCATCACCGAGCGTGCATGAGTCCGGAAACCAGCTTCCGCTGACCCGGTCGCACTCCCTCCGGTTGCCGCTCCGGTTGTCACCGTCAGTGTTCCTCATTCACCCGCTGCACCCGGCGGCGGCGAGTCGCAAACGCGGTGCGTTATCAGACCACCAATATCGTGACCCAAGGTGATAATTAACCCGTTCGGGTAGTGCTCTAATCACCTGTCCGGGAACTTCTACTGAACCGTGTCGTCACGCAGTGAGAAATTTGCAGAAAATTCTGCACGTGCATTTACCGCTGCATGCGCGCGTGCTAGCGTCGAAGTCACAGGCAGATGCACATGCAGATTCCTGAGCTTTTCATCGTCCTTCCCGGAAGGTGGCATCATGGCTGAGCGGTTCGAGAACGGTGTTCCGGCCGACCGTCTGACCGGCGCGCAGTGGCGCAAGGCGAGCTACAGCGGCGCGGTGGGCAACTGCGTCGAAGTGGCCCCGCTGACCTCGGGCGAGATCGCGATGCGGAACTCCCGTTTCCCGGAGGGCCCGGCCCTCGTCTACACGCGTGCGGAAATGGCCGCCTTCCTCGCCGGCGCGAAGGACGGCGAATTCGACGATGTCCTCGGCTGAGGCCGACGTCGTGGGCTCCGCCTTCGCCATCGAGCAGGGCCTGCAGCAGCTCATCGCCCGCGGCTACCAGTTCGTCCACCCGACGGACGGAGCGGGCGAAGTGCAGGCCGTGGTCGGAGTGCGAGTCCACGACAACGTGGTGGACGTCGTCCGCTTGAACGCGGAAGACGACGTCGAGGCCACGCGCCTCCCTGGCAGCGAGGAGAACATCTTCGCCCCCGCGTCGACGCTATGGCGTTCGCGCGGCGAGGCAAGCCAGGTACTGGGCGAAGTGCTGGCCCTCCCCGAGCGCCAACCGGCCCCGGTCGCAGTCGCCTCCGCGAACGGCTGCTGGGTCCCCGGTCGAGGCGGCCGCTCGAAGTGGCTGGCCGCCCGCTGATCCACCCTCCGCGCTGTCCCCATCGGTGCCCCTGATTTCAGGCCCCGTACGAAGTGGCCCAATCCACTTCGTACGGGGCCTGGCTCATTTCTGCCCCGTGCCTGCCGGTCAGGCGCCTTCGACGATGCGGAAGTCGCGCTCGACGGCGTCCGAGAGGGTTACCAGTGCCGTCTGATAGGCCTCGCTCTCGTAGGCCGCGACGGCCTCTTCGAAGCTGTCGAACTCGATCAGAACGACGCGTTCGGCGATTCCGGCCTCGTGAACGACCATCCGGCCGCCGCCGCGGGACAGGACCCGTCCGCCCGCGGCTCGGACGGCTTGAGCGGCCAGCTTGTCGTAGGCGGCCAGCCTCTCCGGGTCGGAAACGACGCGGTAGACGCTGACCCAGTAGCCCTTGGCCACGGAAACCTCCTGTGTTCGGCCGGACACGTCCGACTACGCGAGATGTATAAAGAACTTATATAAGTACTCTATGCTTCACGCATGAGCCGTCAAGACGATGATCGCGGCGCTTCCGCCTCGATCGGGTCGGCCCTTTACGAGCTGGCCACCATGGCCGCGAGACGCCTCCCGCGCGACGTCAGCATCACGTCCGCCGCCACCCTGGCGACCCTGCACAGGTGCGGCCCGCGACGTATCACCGATCTGGCCGTGGCCGAGGGCGTCACTCAGCCCGCGATGACCGCCCTGGTCCGGGCGATGGAGAAGTCCGGGCTGGTCGAGCGAAGGGGCGACGCTTCCGACAAGCGGGTCACCTTGGTGTCGCTGACCGCGGCTGGCAGGTCGTACGTGCAGACGCGGCGCCAGGCGGGCGTCGATGCGTACGCGGGGCTGATCAACGAACTCGCCGACGATGAGGTCGAAGCCCTGACGGCGGCACTTCCGGCGCTGGCGCGCCTGGCAGAGGTCGAAAGCCAGCGTCGGGAGGAGCCCCAGCCCTCCCGGATCACTGCTTCACATTAAGATCACTGCTCCGGAAAGCCTCCCCCGTAGTGGGCAGAACCACGCCGTGAACGGCCGCCCCACTTCATCCACCCCTTACACTTGGACTCGGCCCGCCCGCGTCTTCCTGGGAGCTCCTCGGTGGTTTCCGACCCCTCCGCCAGTACTGATCGACCCGAAGATCAACCCGAACCGGAACCCCGTGAGGAGTGCGGCGTCTTCGGCGTCTGGGCTCCCGGGGAAGAGGTCGCCAAGCTCACCTACTACGGCCTCTACGCCCTGCAGCACCGAGGGCAGGAGGCAGCGGGCATCTCCGTCTCGGACGGCTCGCAGATCGTCGTGTTCAAAGACCTCGGGCTCGTCAGCCAGGTCTTCGACGAGCAGGTCCTGCAGTCCTTGCAGGGGCACATCGCCGTCGGGCACTGCCGGTACTCCACGACCGGGGCCACGATCTGGGAGAACGCCCAGCCGATCTTCCGCACCACGGACACCGGCAGCGGCCTGTCCTTCGCGCACAACGGCAATCTGGTCAACACCGCCGAGCTCCGCGATCGCACGGTCGCCGCGGGCCTGAAGCCGCACGCCGGGCTCACCGGGTCCTCCAGCGACTCCGACCTCGTTTGCGGGCTGCTCGCCGCGAACGCCGCGGACAAGGGCATCGAGGCCGCCGCGCTGGACCTGCTGCCGACCCTCAAGGGCGCGTTCTGCCTGGTCTTCGCCGACGAGAACACCCTGTACGCGGCCCGTGACCCGCACGGCGTGCACCCGCTGGTGCTCGGCAGGCTGGAACGCGGCTGGGTCGTGGCGAGCGAGACCGCCGCGCTCGACATCTGCGGTGCGTCGTTCGTGCGCGAGGTCGAGCCGGGCGAGTTGATCGCCATCGACGCCGAGGGGCTGCGTTCGTCGCGGTTCGCGAACCCGGAGCCCAAGGGCTGCGTCTTCGAGTACGTCTACCTCGCCCGTCCGGACACGTCGATCGCCGGCCGCAGCGTGCACGCCACGCGCGTCGAAATCGGCCGCAAGCTGGCCGCCGAGCACCCGGTCGACGCCGATCTCGTGATGCCGGTGCCGGAGTCCGGCACCCCGGCCGCGATCGGGTACGCGCAGGGTTCCGGCCTGCCATACGGCACCGGTCTGGTCAAGAACGCCTACGTCGGGCGCACCTTCATCCAGCCGTCGCAGACCATCCGGCAGCTCGGCATCCGGCTGAAGCTGAACCCGCTGCGCGACGTGATCCGCGGCAAGCGCCTGGTCGTGGTGGACGATTCGATCGTCCGCGGCAACACCCAGCGTGCGCTCGTGCGGATGCTGCGCGAGGCGGGTGCGCTTGAGGTGCACGTGCGGATCGCGTCGCCGCCGGTGCGGTGGCCGTGCTTCTACGGCATCGACTTCGCCTCGCGGGCCGAACTCGTCGCCAACGGCGTCGACCTCGACGGCATCCGCCGTTCGATCGGGGCCGATTCGCTCGGCTACATTTCGCTGGACGGCCTGGTCGCGGCGTCCGAGCAGCCGAAGTCGCGGCTGTGCACGGCCTGCTTCTCCGGCGAGTATCCGATTCCGCTGCCCGAGGACGCGCTGATCGGCAAGCACCTGCTCGAAAGCATGGACGCCGCAGGTGGCGCGGCGAGTCCGGTCAGCGCCGCCGGGTACGGTGCCGAAGACGCCGTCCGGCGTCCGTGAACCAAGCATGTCCAGTAGGGAGTCCGCTTCCGTGAGCGAGTCCACGAGCGCCACGTACGCAGCCGCCGGGGTCAGCATCGACGCCGGGGACCAGGCCGTCGAGCTGCTCAAGCCACACGCCGAGCGGGCGACAAGGCCCGAGGTGCGCGGCGGGGTCGGCGGTTTCGCCGGGCTCTTCTCACTCAAGCTCGACAAGTGGAAAGAGCCGATCCTCGCCTCGTCCACGGACGGCGTCGGCACCAAAATCGCGGTCGCGCAGGCGCTCGACAAGCACGACACGGTGGGCATCGACCTGGTCGCGATGGTCGTCGACGACCTGGTCGTCACCGGGGCCGAACCGCTGTTCCTCCAGGACTACATCGCGGTCGGCAAGGTCGTGCCGGAGAAGATCGCGGCGCTGGTCGGCGGCATCGCCGAGGGCTGTGTCCAGGCGGGCTGCGCGCTGCTCGGCGGCGAGACGGCCGAGCACCCCGGCCTGATGGGCGAGCACGACTACGACCTGTCGGCCACCGGCGTCGGCGCGGTCGAGGCGTCCGCGCTGCTGTCGCCGGAGAAGGTCCGCCCCGGCGACATCGCCATCGCGATGGGCTCGTCCGGCCTGCACTCGAACGGTTACTCGCTGGCCCGGCACGTGTTGCTGGACATCGCGCGGATGCCGCTGGACGGACACGTCGAGGAGTTCGGCCGCACCCTCGGCGAGGAACTGCTCGAACCCACCAAGATCTACGCGAAGGACTGCCTCGCGCTGGTCGCCGAAACCGAGGTGCGCACGTTCGCGCACATCACCGGCGGCGGTCTTGAGGCGAACCTGGCGCGCGTGATGCCGCGTGGCCTCGTCGCCAAGCTCGAACGCGGCACCTGGACGCCCGCGTCGGTGTTCGCCCTGATCGGGCAGCGCGGCAAGGTCGAGCGCGCGGAGCTGGAGAAGACGTTCAACATGGGCGTCGGCATGGTCGCGATCGTGTCCGCCGAGGACGTCGACCGGGCGCTGGCGGTGCTCACCGCGCGGCACGTGCCCGCGTGGATCCTCGGCGACGTCCAGCCCGCCGAAGACCCGGACGGCCCGCGCGCGGTGCTGTCCGGCGACCACCCGCGGTTCTGAAAGCCGCTTGCCCCGTCTTGAGACACTGAGGACATGGCGGAGGACGTACGCGTCGGCGCCCGGTTCGTGATCCCGGGCGCCGAACTGCGCGAGCGGTTCTCCCGATCCTCAGGACCGGGCGGACAAGGCGTGAACACGACGGACTCGCGCGTCGAGCTGTCGTTCGACGTCGCGGGCTCCGCCGTGATCCCGCCCGCGCTGAAGGAACGCATCACGGCCCGGCTGGGCACCCGCCTGGTCGGCGGAGTGCTGACCATCGCGGCCAGCGAATACCGCTCCCAGCTGATGAACCGCGACGCGGCACGGGAACGGCTCGCCGAGGTGCTGGCGAAGGCTTCCGCGCCGCCGCCGGCCAAACGGCGTCCCACCAAGCCTTCGCGAGGCTCGAAGGAACGCCGTCTGGCAGCGAAGAAACGCCGCAGCGACGTGAAGCGCGGCCGCGGCGGCCGATACGACGACTAGCGTTGTTGATCACTGCGGGTGAAGGTGCGCCTGGCGGTATCGCTCAATTGCCTTCCTGCGGCGTCTTTTTCGTTTTCGCTAATTCTGGAGAGTGACGCGACCTCCTGAACGGCGAGTTCTTGCCGAAGTCGTTTACGCACGTCTCGGCGCTATCCGGCAGGTCTGCCCGGTGGCGAAAAGCTCCGCGCACGGCGGGTTTCACCTGCTGACCGGCTACGACGAGATCCCGGAAGCAGCCAACAACGGTGACATATTCAGTTCGTATGTGCAGGGCCTCGGTGCTTCGGATGTCGTAGCCGAAGATGCCTGGATCTGATGACAATCCGCCGCCGCGAGCGCCATTATTTGAATTTGATGGTCAGCCGCACCTGGCTTGGCGTCGCGGCTTTGCTCGGCATTCCGGAAGACGGGAGGGGGTTGCTGGCGGACCAGGCCAAGAGACTTGTTAGCGCCGAAAGCCAGCAGGAAGCCGAGGCACGCGGCCGGGAATACGCAACTCCTTCTCGGCCATATCCGCGAACGCGCTGGCATGCCGCGAGACGACATGCTGTCAGACGTGATCCACGCCGGTTTTGGCGAGCGACAGGTGCTGCGCTTCGCGTCACTGATGGTCGCCGCCGGGCAGTTGACCACCACCGACGCCGCAGCCACGATGGCGCTGCTGCTCGCCGAGAACCCTGACCTGAGGGACCGGGTCCGCGACAGCCCCAAAGCGCTGGACGAGTTCATCGAGGAAGCAGTCCGGCACGAACCGGCGGTGGCGGCAACCGGCCGAGCCGTCACCCAGTCGACCACACTGGGCGGAGTGCCGCTCGACGCCGGGGATCGGGTTTTGCTCGCCTGGGGAAGTGCCAATCGTGATGAACGACATTTCAACGACGGCGGCGTCTTCCGGCCGGAGCGCGGGCGGACGAATCCGGCTCATCTCGGATGCCCGACCCGAGTTGCGTGTCATGTCGCAGGAACTGGTTGCGGCATTGCCGGACATGCGGCTTCAAGCAGATGCCCGGCCTACGGCGTGATACGTGGGGTGCGGGAGGTGCCGGTCGAGTGGTCGACAACTGGGTAGCCGTAGCGGTCGCCGCAACGACAGTGCGTTGCGGCGACTGGTACGACGACTAGCTCAGCGACAAGTGCACACACTCACCGGCAACGCGGTACCCAGCACGGCGATACACCGTCCCGATTCCCACATCGCCTGGCGTGAGGAACGCCGTTTCCGCACCGCGTTCGTGGGCGAGGCGCGTGAGGTGCGCGGTGATCGCCGCCGCGATGCCTTGGCCGCGGTGTTCGACGGCCACGGCGATGCCGACGATTTCCGTCGCGCCGGACACGATGTCCAGTGCGATTCCGCCGCCCACAATGGTTTCGCCGCGTTCGGCTAGGACCGTCAGGTAGTCGCGGTTGCGTTCGACATCGGCGTCCGACACCTCGGGCGACTCGCCGAAAGCGACGTTCTGCACGGACCGCAGGCGACGGAATTCATCGTCGGACGACGGTTCACGCAGCTGAATGTGTTCTGGCGCATCACAATCGACGAGGTCTTCGACGCTGCAGGTCATCACCGGCACTCGCCGTTCCAGCGTGAACCCTGCGGCGACGAGAGCTGCCTCGACGTCCGGAGCGGCTTCGGTGAAGAACTCCAGCCGGGGCCGGAGGTCTCGTTGCCGGTAAGCGGAAATCAGGAGAGCGATCTCGGCGGACGAGGGCTTCGCGCCGTCGTCGGGGATGGCGTAGTTCTCCATCGGATGCGAGCTGTCCTTGGCGAAGGTCGCCAGGAACGGGCCGATTCGCTCGGCGTCGCGGCCGATCGGTGCGGTCGCGCGGACGTATGCCTGAAGGGCGGACATCTCTGGTGGAGGCCTTTCGAGAAGAAGGAATGCGCGGGCAGCACAAAACTGGCAACCCCACGCCGGGCGCGCAGGCCGAACAGCTCAGGCCAGGCGGCCGGGGTGGGCCGTGGCGGAGCACATAGGCATTCCTTCGTCCGAAACGAACTTCCCGCTCATCGTCTCAGACCGGGCAACCGAATTAACGGCTCAGCGCGGCGCGTGCTTGGTCCACGATCCGGGCCAGGTGCACGCCTCGGCGGACGTCGCAGGGATGTGTGGTCGTTCCGCACGACACCATCGCGGCGAAATCGTCCAGCAGTGCGGTGTACGCGTCGTTCGCCGTGCCGGTGCGGCCCAGCGTGCGCAAGCCGTGCTCGCCGAAGACCGAATACTCGACCACCGTCGGCTGAACCGGCAGGCGCAGGCTGAGCGTCGCGGTGCTCGTGATGCCGCCCTCGTGTTCGAGCAGCAGTTGCCACAGGTCCTCAGGGCCGCGGTGTGCGGCAAGGACGCCGGTGATCGGGCCGAGTGCGGCGTCGAGCAGGTCGAACGCGTGCGGGCCGATGTCGGCGAGCGCGCCGGCGGCCGGATCCTGTCGCCAGGCCGAGGTCGCGTACTTGCCGGCGAGCAGCGCGCCGGACAGCCACCGCACGCTGCCGCCTCGCCAACCGCCAGCGGCGGTGACGCCGTCCAGCCAATCGCGCGTCTGCTGAGCGAACCGCAGCGTCAGCATCACCAGCGAAGCGACGCCAGCCGACGTCACGGCGTCGGCGAGCCGCTCCGCCGTGGCCAGGTCGGCGGCGATCGGTTTCTCCAGGATCAGGTGTTTTCCCGCCTCCGCGGCGCGGGTCGCCAGGTCGGCCTGCACCGTCGGCGGCACGGCGAACGCGAGCGCGTCGACCTGCTCGAACAGCTCGTCCAGATCGCTGGTGGGCACGGCGTCGTAGGCCTGCGCGAGCGCGGCGGCGGCTTCTGGCCGACGGCTCCACACAGCACTGAGCACGGTCCCTGGATGATCCGCGAGCCCGGGAGCGTGCACCGTGGTGGCCCACGGTCCGGTTCCTACGAGGCCGACGCGTAGCTGGTCCTGTCCCACGCTCGGAAGTGTAGGTGTGTCCGCGGTCGCTTCCGGCGGGGCCTGCGGTGCGTTAACGTCGACAAGTTCTTCGCCACGAACGGGGGAAGCCGGTGAGAATCCGGCGCTGGCCCGCAACCGTGAGCGGCCCCGGGAGGGACCGCGAGCCGGATCGCCCGTCGTGGTCCGATCGATGCGAGGTACATCTGACATGCGGTTCGTGCACGCGCGGCACTGGGGGCGAGTCCTCGTCGGCTGTGCTCTTCTCGTCGCTACCGGTTTGGGCGGGGCGTCCTCCGCCTCCGCGACCACGCCCGGCAAGGGCGCCGACGGCTACTGCCAGGACGACAACGGCGTCACGGTGATCGTCGACTTCCAGGGGCTTGGCGGCGAAACCCTCATCCGGTGCGCGCCCGGCAAGCAGGAAAACGGCGTCACCGCGCTGCAAAACGCTGGCTTCGAACTCACCGGCGCGGGCAAATACGGCCTGGCCGTGATGTGCAAGATCGAGAGCAAGCCCGCCGACCAGACCTGCACCGGGATGCCGCCGGAGCAGGCGTCGTGGAGCTTCTGGACCGCCACCAACGGCGGCAAATGGGAGTCGGCGCAGGTCGGCGCGCAGAGCTGGAAGCCGCCTGCCGGAGCGTTCGAGGGCTGGTCGTTCGCGATCGGCAAGTCCTACACCGAGTATCCGCCGCCGCGCACCGAGCCGGTGCGCAAGGCCAACGCGCCCGCCGCGGCCCCGGCGTCCACTTCGGACAGCGGGTTCCCGTGGGGCCTGGTGATCGGCATCGTGGTCGTCGTGCTGCTCGTGGTGGCCGGGACGGTCGTCGCGGTGCGCCGCAGGCGTGCTGCGGAGTAGTCCGCGAGCGCTCCATCCCGGCGCGTGGTGGGTGTGGGCGCTCGCGCTCGCCGTCGCCGCGAGCCGGACCACGAACCCGGTTCTGCTCGCTTTGGTGATCGCGGTGGCCGGGTTCGTCGTGGTGCTCCGCCGCGGCGACGCGCCGTGGGCGCTGGCGTTCCGGATGTATGCCTGGATCGCCGCGGTGATCCTGCTGTCGCGCGTGCTGTTCCGGATCCTGATCGGCGGCGAGGACGGCGGCCACATCCTGTTCACGCTGCCGGCCATCCCGCTCCCGAGCGTCGCGGCCGGCATCCAGCTCCTCGGCCCCACCTCGGCCGAGGAACTGCTCGGCGGGCTGTACGACGGGCTCCGGCTGGCCACGATCGTGCTCTGCGTCGGTGCCGCGAACGCGCTGGCGAACCCGAAACGCCTGCTCAAGGCTGTGCCCGGGGCGCTCTATGAGGTGGGGACGGCAGTCACTGTCGCGCTGTCCGTGGCCCCGCAGTTGGTCGAGAGCGTGCAGCGGGTGCGTCGCGCGCGTCGACTGCGCTCCGGGAAGACGCGCGGCCTGCGGTTCGTGAAGGGGATTTTCGTGCCGGTGCTCGCCGACGCTATGGACCGGTCGCTGCAACTCGCCGCGGCCATGGATTCCCGAGGCTACGGGCGGCGCAACTACCTCTCTCCGCGCGTCCGGATGCTGATCGCGACCTGCGTGCTGGCCGGTTTGGTCGGCGTCGCGGTGGGGGTTTACGGAGTGCTCGACGGGTCCGCGTCGTGGCTCGGCGTGCCGATGCTCGTCGCCGGTCTGGTGCTGGCCGCCGCCGGATTCGTGCTGGGCGGGCGGCAGATCCGCCGCACGACCTACCGGCCTGACCCGTGGCGGCTGCCGGAAACGCTGGTCGCGCTGTGCGGCGTCGCGACCGCGGTGCTCGTGCTGCTCGCCGACCCGGTTTCGCTCACCACCCCGGCCAGCCCGCTGACCTGGCCGGAGCTGCCGTTGCTGCCGGCCGTCGCGGTGCTGATCAGCGTGCTGCCCGCTTGGTTCGCGCCGCGTCCGGCGCTGGTGTCGGAGGTCGCCCGATGATCGAGTTTTCACACGTCAGCGTCACCTACGACGGGGCTGACCAGCCGGTGCTCCGGGATGTCGACCTCACGATCGAGGAGGGCGAACTCTGCCTCGTCGCCGGACGCACCGGAGTCGGCAAGTCGACCTTGCTCGGTGCGATCAACGGTCTCGTCCCGCATTTCAGCGGCGGCACCCTGACCGGGCGCGTCAAGGTCGACGGGCTCGACACCGCGACGCATCCGCCGCGTGAACTGGCGTCGGTCGTCGGCGTGGTCGGGCAGGATCCGCTGGCCGGATTCGTCACCGACACCGTCGAGGAAGAACTGGCGTACGCGATGGAGCAGCTCGCCGTCGCGCCGGACGTGATGCGCAAACGCGTCGAGGAAACCCTTGATCTGCTGGGCATCGCCGAACTTCGCGACCGTCCACTTCGGACGCTATCCGGCGGGCAGCAGCAACGCGTCGCGATCGGCGCGGTGCTCACGGCGCACCCGAGCGTGCTGGTGCTGGACGAACCGACGTCAGCGCTCGACCCGACCGCGGCCGAGGAGGTACTGGCCGCGATCACGCGCCTGGTGCACGACCTTGGCACGACGGTCGTCGTCGCCGAGCACCGGATGGAACGCGTCGCGCAGTACGCCGACCGCCTGCTCTACCTGCCCGGCGGCGGCACCGTCGTGTCCGGCCAGCCAGCGGAGGTTTTCGCCGAGACCGATGTCGCCCCGCCGATCGTGGAGCTGGGCCGACTCGCGGGCTGGTCGCCGCTACCGCTGTCGGTCCGCGACGCGCGCCGGCTCGCCCGTCCGCTCCGGGAACGCCTGGCCGAGCGCCGCCCTGCCGAGACCGTGAAAAGCTCTGGCGAAGCAGTCCTCAAGGCGAAGGGGGTGCGGGTCCGGTACGGCGGCGTGAACGCGGTAAGGGGCGTTGACCTGCGGCTGGACCGCGGCGAGGTCGTCGCGCTGATGGGCCGGAACGGCTCCGGCAAATCCTCCCTGCTGTGGGCGTTGCAGGGCAGCGGACCTCGCTCGGACGGCACGGTCGACGTCCTCGGCGCGGACCCGAAGACGCTCCGGTCACGGGCCGCCCGCACGCGCGTCGGACTGGTCCCGCAGACCCCGTCCGACCTGCTGTATCTCGATTCGGTCGGGGCGGAATGCCGACAGGCCGACGGTGAATCCGGCGTCGACGCGGGCACTGCCCGGAAGCTGCTCGACCGCCTCGTGCCGGGCATCAAAGACCACACCAACCCGAGAGACCTCTCCGAAGGCCAGCGACTCGCCTTGGTTCTCGCCGTGCAACTCGCCGCCGCCCCGCCGGTCGTGCTGCTGGACGAACCAACCCGCGGCCTGGACTACCCGGCGAAACGGCACTTCGCGACCATCCTCGCCGACCTGGCCGCCGACGGGCACGCGGTGCTGCTGGCCACCCACGATGTCGAGTTCGTCGCCTCCGCCGCGCACCGCGTCGTGGTCCTCGCCGAGGGCGAGGTGGTCGCAGACGGCCCGACTGCGGACGTCGTGGTGGCCTCGCCCGCCTTCGCGCCGCAGGTGGCGAAGATCCTCGCACCGGAGCCGTGGCTGACTGTGGACGCGGTGGCGAAGGCGCTGGCGTGACCGATTTCCTGGGCCCAGCCGTCCGCATCCGGCACCGCACGGCGCTGGTGCTGACGGCGGCCGTCGTGATCGGGCTCGCGATGTTCTGCTGGCCGCTGCTCGCCCGCAGCACCGTGGGCACCTCCGCGCACGTGACCGACGCGCCGTTCGTTTTCCTCGTGACACTGCCGGTGCTGATCTTGATCGTGCTGGCCGAACTGTCCAGCGGCGGACTCGACGCGAAGGCCCTCGCGCTGCTCGGCGTGCTGTCCGCGGTGAACGCCGCGCTGCGTCCGCTCGGCGCGGGCACCGGCGGGATCGAGCTGGTGTTCTTCCTGCTCGTGCTGGCCGGGCGGGTCTTCGGGCCGGGCTTTGGCTTCGTCCTCGGCTCGACGTCGCTGTTCGCGTCCGCGCTGCTCACCGGCGGCGTCGGGCCCTGGCTGCCGTTCCAGATGCTGGCGTCGTCGCTGGTCGGGCTGGGTGCCGGGCTGCTGCCGCGCCGGGTGAAGGGCCGGTGGGAGATCGCGATGCTGGCGCTCTACGGAGTGGTCGCCGCGTACTTCTACGGCCTCGCGATGAGCCTGTTCACCTGGCCGTTCCTGGCGAACCACACCGCACTGGACTTCGTCCCGGGCGGCCCGCTCGGCGAGAACCTGCACCGGTTCCTGGTCTTCACCGTGCTGACGTCGACGTTGGGCTGGGACACCGGTCGCGCGCTCACGAACCTGGTCGCGATCCTCGTGCTGGGCCCGGCGATCCTGACGGTGCTGCGCCGGGCCGCACGACGAGCGGCGTTCAGCTGAGCGACTGGCCGACTTTGTCGAGCACCTCGACGAACTGAGCCATCCCGGCCGCGTTCGGGAAGTGCGAGGTGTCGATGTCGTGCACCTCGAACTTGTTGCCGGGCGTGCGCGCGTCAGCCTCGGCGATCATCCGGTCCTGCAGCGCGAGCGGCACCAGGTGGTCCTGGAGATGCCGGACGTAGAACCGCGGAACGCGACCCCACCGCTCCGGCGTGCCGCGCGAGTCGGTGGCGCCGCGGCCGATGATGTCGTCCGGAGCCATCGCGTTGAGCAGGGCGTAGAACTCGCCATCGGTCGCGTCCGCGCAGAGCGCCGCCCTCGCTGCCGTCAACGCCTCCGCCGAGGAGGACCGCCAGTTGAAGCGCATCGCCCCGATCACCGCCGGATCGGCCGCGATGAACCCGAGCATCGCCCCGACCCGCGACGTCGCGGCCTCTGGGGTGGCCAGGTAGTCCTCCGGCGTCGGCAGCTCGACACAGCAGAACGCGGCGTCGTAGACCAGCGCCGACACCAGTTCCGGGACCTCTTCGGCGACGAGCGTGACCAGCGCGCCGCCGATGCTCGACCCGACCAGCACGACCGGACCCAGCTCCGCGGCCCGCCCGACGACGTCCACAGTGGTCGCGACCTGGCCGGCCACGGTCACGCCGGCCAGCGCGGACGGCTCGGTGGCGAACGCCCCGAGATCCTGCGGAGCCTGATACGACAGCCGAAACTGCTGCTCCGGCTGCGGAACGCCTACTCCGCGATACCCACGCAGCACGAGTTCCGGCGGGGCAGCGGACACGCCGTTGGCACCGGCGGCGAAGACGAACGTCGAAGTCATGCCGCACAGTCAAGCGATCCGCCCGGCCGCGCACAGCGGGGGAAAGTGGATCAGGCCCGCAACTAAAGTCAGGAGTACGAGTAGAACCCGCGGCCGGTCTTCTTGCCGAGCAGCCCGGCGTCGACCATGCGCAGCAGCAGCGGCGGCGACGAGTACAGCGGCTCTTTGAACTCCGCGTACATCGAGTCCGCGATGGCCTTGATGGTGTCGAGGCCGATCAGGTCGGACAGCCGCAGCGGACCCATCGGGTGCGCCGTGCCCAGCTCCATGCCGCGGTCGATGTCCTCGGCCGAGGCGAAGCCCGATTCGATCATCCGGATCGCCGACAGCAAATACGGCACCAGCAGCGAGTTCACGATGAACCCGGCCCGGTCCTGCGACCGGATCACCGTCTTGCCCAGCGCGCCGGTGGCGTGCTCCTCGGCCCGGCGGGCGGTGTCCTCGCTGGTCAGCAGCGACGGGACCAGCTCGACCAGCGGCAGCACCGGCACCGGGTTGAAGAAGTGGATGCCGACGACCTGCTGCGGACGGCCGGTGGCCATGCCGAGCTTCATGATCGGGATCGACGACGTGTTGGACGCGAACACCGCGTCCTCGCGCTCGACGATCTTGTCCAGTGCCCGGAACACGTCGATCTTGGCCTGCTCCTGTTCCAGGATGGCCTCGACGACGAGATCGCGGTCGGCGAACTCGGCGATGTCGGTGGTGAAGCGCAGCCGCCCGAGTGCCGCCTCGGCGTCCTCGGCGGCCAGCTTGCCGTTGCGGACGCCGCGCTGCAGCGACTTCTCGATGCGCGCCTTGCCCGCGTCGAGGGCGGGCTGGTTCACCTCGGTGACCAGCACGTCCAATCCGGACCTGGCGTGCACCTCGGCGATGCCGGAGCCCATCAGCCCGGCCCCGACCACACCTACTCGTGCGATGTCGCTCACCCGTCCAACTCCTTCGTCACCTCACCGACAGCAGCAAGAAAACGGGCAGCACACAACGCACGAGGGCGTCTCGGACCTAAGTCCGATGCCGCCCTCGCGTGTCGTGTGCCTGCGTCAACGGCGGTACTCGTCGTACCCGTCGTCGTACGGGTCCTCATACCGCTTGTCGTCCTCGTGGTTGTCCGAGGAACTACTCGACAGCTCGCGCTGCAAAGCATCGAAGTCGGTTTCGTGGGAGCTGTATTTGAGCTCGCGCGCCACCTTCGTCTGCTTGGCCTTAGCCCGGCCGCGCCCCATGGCTCGACCCCCTCGCACAGGGGCGGGGCGGCCGGGGGAATCGGCGGCCCCGCATCGTCTCGACAGTTCTTTCCTGCTGACACCGTACCGTGTCCCGGGGGTTGGATGCGACGTGGCACGGTGTGCTCGTCGCGACAGTGTTCGCCGGACGCCGGTTACCGGCACGTCGATGCCGATCGGCCCTGGTCGGCGTGCCACGATGCTCGGGTGCTCCGACCCTTCGTGGCCTATCTGCGGGTGTACGAACCTCTGCGCGCGCTGGGCGATCCACCTGCGCAACAGCTGGTCGAGGCCGTTTCCGCGGGCGGGCTCAGCCGGGTCGGGATCGGCGAACGGGAACAGCGGATGTGGCTCAAGTCACAGGCGGCCGCGCCGGTGCGGCTGCTGCCCGCGCAGCTGCGCGACGGACGGCCGTCGCCGAGCCTCGGCACCGACGTGCTCGTGCTCGACCCGGCCGACGTCCCCGCCGGCCACTCCGCCGAGGGCCCGTTCGCGTGCCCGCTCGAACTGCGCGCCCGCTCCGCCGCGGCGCTGAGCACCTTCCTCGCCGACGCCGAACCCGCGTTGCGAATCGCGGTCCTCGACGCGAGCGGCGTCACCGCGGACAAGGCCCGTGCGCAGACCAAGGCCGCGATGACCGACCTCACCGCCACCGCCGCGCACACCCTCACCACCACCTGGACTGTCCCGCTGCCCTGGTTCTCGCTGGTCGATCCGGACGAACGCAAGCTCGTGCTCGGCAGCGGCCCGGCCGACCCGGCGCGGGAGGCGTCCTGGCGCACGCCGATGTCGGCCGCGCTGCGACGGGCCTCCGAGGCGGGCGAGCTGATCGAGACGACCTTCGGCGACTCCGGTCCCGGCCGGGTGCTCTCGCAGACCCGGCAGTGGCTGGAGAGCTTCGACCCGGACTCGGTCGTCGAACTGGACTACGGCGGTCTCGTGCAGCTGTTCGCCGACTCGCTGCTCAACGCCGACTCCACCGCGGAGGAGGTCCACGACATTCTCGACGCGCTGCGCACCGGGAACGTCGAGGAGCTGGCCGAGCTGTTTTCGCAGCTGCGCGAGTTCTGGGGCGACCTCGCGGCTAAGGAACACTCCAACTGACCCGCAGTTCGCCTTGGGGTTCGCCGCCGCCGAGCACCGGGGGGTGAGCCAGGTCGGACAGCTCTTCCGGGGTCTCGATGCCCAGGCGAGCGAGCACTGCCATGGCCAGCGGCGCCAAGGCCCGCTTGTTGCCGTCCGCGATCTTGATCGCGCACGCGGTGCCGTCGCCCAGCGTGAACGCCAGGACGCCCTCCGCGCCGCTCTTCGAGAGCAGCCCCGGCACGCTCCGCATCAGCCGGGTGTCTTCCCGGCCGGTGCCCGCGACCAGCCACGGGTGCTCGCGCATCGCGTCGGCCACCCGGCGTTCCTCGGTGCCCGGTTCGGCCTGCGCGAGCCGGCCGAACGACCGCGCCAGACCGGTCGGCGAGAAGGCGAACAGCGGCGCGCTGCAACCGTCGACCCCGACTGCGGCGATGGATTCGCCGGTCAGCTCCTCGACGGTCTTCGCGAGCTGGACCTGCAACGGATGGTCCAGCAGCTGGTAGCCCTCGGTGGGCCAGCCGTTCGCGACGCAGGTGGCGAGCATCGCGGCGTGCTTGCCCGAGCAGTTCATGGTGATCTTCCGTGGCTCGCCGGCCGCGCACCGGGCGTCCTCGCCGATCGGCAGCTCGGCCGGGCAGGCCAGCACTGCCGGGTCGAGCCCCGCGCCGGACAGCATCGCGGCGACGCGTTCGACATGTCCGGTTTCGCCGGAATGCGAGGCGCAGCCCAGCGCCAGGTCCGGGCCCTCGTAGCCGAGCCCGGCGCGGAGCATCCCGACGCCCTGCAGCGGCTTGTTCGCCGACCGGGGGAAGAACGGGCTGGTCACGTCGCCCGCGGCGAACTGGACGGAGCCATCCGGCGCGGTGACGACGAGGCATCCGTGGTGGACGCTCTCGACGAATCCGTTCCGGACGACCTCGACGAGAATCGGCTGGCCGGTCATTCCTCGACGCGCCCCAGTTCGCTGTCCAGCAACTGGTCCACAGTGGCCGCCCCGCTGCTGTAGCGCGCGGCGATCTCGGCGTTCAGCGTGTCCATCACGCCCTGGACCTGGCGGCGAAAGGAGGACACGGAGGCTTCCTCGGCCGCGTACGTGTCCAGCGCGGCGGCGAGCTTGTCGTCCGACAGCGAGCCGACGTCGGTGAGCCCGGTGTCGCCGATCAGCGCCTCCGCGTGCCTGCGGTGCTCGCCCGCACGGGACGGTTCGAGCTGCTGGTGGCGGCCCCAACCGGCGGCCGGGCCGAGCGCGTTGTCGGCGAGGATGGACGCGAGCCGGTCGACAATGCTGCTTTCCCCGCCGGACGAGCGGCGCTCCTGTTCGGCGCGCACGATGTCGATGCGGGCGTGCAGGAGCCGACGCAGGTAGGACAGGTCCGTCTCTTCCTGCGCGGCCTCGTCGCGCCGCTCGCGCAGCACCGGGAGCGGCAAGTCGCCTAATCCGGTGAGATATCCCGGGCCGAGGACGCGGTCGATCCGCCGCCGCCCGCCGGGACGCACTTCGATCACGGGCACATCCTGCTCCACATTCGGCGACGACGCTACCGTCGAGTTCACTTCAGCCCCGCAGTCTCTGCGCCGCTTCCCGTCCGGGCGCCGCGTGCTCGCCCGGCACCGAGTCCGGATCGACAGTGGCCTGGACCACTCGGTCCTCGTCGCCTGCCAGCAGTTCCGCCCCGCCCGGCACCGAGCGTTTGACCAGCGCCAGCGCGATCGGCCCGAGTTCGTGGTGCTGCGCGACCGTGCCGATCCGGCCGACCACGCGCTCGCCGAGCTTCACCGGGTCGCCGGTCTCCGGCGTGATCTCCGGCGAACCGTCGAGGTGCAGCAGCGCGAGATACCGCGGTGGGCGGCCGACGTTGTGCACCTTCGAGACAGTTTCCTGGCCGCGATAGCAGCCCTTCGCGACGTGCGCGGCCGAACCGATCCAGCCGACCTCGTGCGGGATCGTCCGGTCGTCGGTGTCGACGCCGAGCCGCGGATGCCGCGATTCCACCCGCAGCGCGTCGAAGGTCCACGAGCCCGCCGGGCGCGCGCCCGCGTCGGTGAGCCGTTGCCACCATTGAGTGAGCTGAGCGCGCGGCACCACGAGATCCGCGCCCGCTCGCGTCGGCCACGGCATCCGCCGGGCGAAACCGCCCTCGGGCAACGCGGCCACCGAATACGGCTCGGCGCCGAGTTCGACGCCGAGCACGCTGTCGGTCTCCGGGCCGAGCACGGAAAGAACGGCGAGCTCGTCTGTCGCGTCGCGAATCTCGACCTTGGACCAGAACTTCATCGCTTCGAGGTACTCGCGCAGGGTTTGCTTGCCGCCCTTGGGCAACGCGCTCGTCACGAGCGGGCCGGGGTCGCTGTCGAGGTACACCGTCTCGCCGGTGTGCGCGAGCACGAAATGGGTGTCGACGTGGCCCTGGCTGTCGAGGACGAGCGCTTCGGTACCAGTGTTCGCGGCGAGTTCGGTGACGTGTTGCGAGATCACCAAATGCAGCCAGGGCAAGCGTTCCCCGCCGGTGACAGCGAGGATTTCTCGGTGTGAGCGGTCGATGACGACCACTCCTCGGGCGGCGGTGCGCTGCTCGGCGAACGGATCGCCCCAGTGCCACGGAACTCCGGCTTCCGGGTGGCCCTCGGGCGCGGCGACCGCGCGGGGGATTTCGAGCAGCGGCGAGCTGTACGGCATGCCTGTAAGGGTAGGTGAGTACCTTGTGGGGATGCGCGTTCTCGCCTTCCTCGACGGTTCACTGGCCGATCCCGAAGCCGCTCACCTCCGGGTGGACGACCTCGGCCTGCTGCGCGGAGACGGGGTGTTCGAAACGATCCTCGTGGCGGTGAAAAAGCCGCGGGAAATGCGTCCGCACCTCGACCGGCTCGCCCGTTCCGCGGCGATGCTGGACCTGCCCGCCCCGGACCTCGACGGCTTCGCGCGAGCCGCGCAGGCGGTCGTCGACGCGTGGCAGGGCGGACCGGAGATCGCGCTGAAACTCGTGTACACGCGGGGTGTCGACGGTGATCCGGAAGGCAAGCCGACGGCGTTCGCGATGGGCCTGGAGGTCGACGAAAAGGTGCTGCGGGCGCGCACCGAAGGAGTCTCGGCGGTGACCATGGAGCGCGGTTTCGGCCCCGAACTGGCCGAGCGCGCACCGTGGCTTTTGCTCGGCGCGAAAACGGTTTCCTACGCGATGAACATGGCCGCCCTGCGCGAGGCGGCCCGGCGCGGAGCCCAAGATGTGATCTTCACCGCTACCGACGATTCGGTCCTCGAAGGGCCTACGTCGACGGTCGTCCTGGCGAAGGAGCGGACGCTCTACACCCCGCCCTCCACTGTTGGCATCCTGCCAGGAACGACGCAGTACGCGCTGTTCCGCGGCGCGGAGAAGGCGGGCTGGTCGGTGAAGGTGGAGCCGCTTTCAGTGGAGGATCTGCTGCGGGGGGACGGCGTTTTTCTTACCTCGTCGGTGCGGAAGGTGACCCGGGTGCACACGCTCAACGGGACGGAGCTGCCGGATTCGACGGCGCTGCACGAGGAGCTGGTGGCGGCTTACGAGAGCGAGTACTGAGGGGGTCGTGAGTGGTTATGCCGGTGAGAACCGGGACAACCACTCACAACCCGCTGATCAGCACCACCGACGGCGTGACCCCCTCCGCCCGATAAGCGCTGATCTTGTGGTGCCCGTCCACCAGCAACGGCCGCGTACCGGACAAAACCACCGCCACCGGCCGGTGTCCGGAGCGGATTGCCGTGCGGTAGTACCCGACCCGGGCATCGTCGTCGTCCGGCCAGTCGCTCGCCGGGACCAGGTCGGGGCCCTCGAACCGCTGCGGGCCGCTGACCTGGTACTGGCCGTCGACGAGCAACGCCAGCAGTGCGCGGAGGGTTTCCGCCAGCGGGAGGCGCACCTGACCGGTCGCGAGCGCGATGCGCAGCGACTGCGGCAGCTCCGCCCGTCCTCCGGTGTTCAGCTCCAGGAAACCCGCGCCGCCGGTGATCGTTACCCGTTCCACGCTCAGAAGGACGCTTGGAACCGCACCAAGGTTCCGGGGCGTGCTTGAGCGAGTGCTCCGAGTGACTCCCGTCTCACGACCGCGACCACCGGATAACCGCCCGTGGTCGGGTGATCGGCGAGGAAGACCAGTGGCAATCCGTTCGGCGGGACCTGGATCGCGCCGGTGAGCACGCCTTCGCTGGGCAACTCCGAAGTGGACACAGTGGACACTCGACGTAGTGGCGGCCCGTCGAGGCGGACCCCCCACTCGGTTGGATTCCGCGGTGACTGTCCACTGTGCGTTGAGCGAGGCACCCGCGTCGGCGAACCAGTCGTCGCGGGGGCCAAGCAAAACTGGCACTGCCAAGCGGGGTGGCGCGGGCGAGGCGGCGACCACGTCGGCACCGGACGGAACACCGGTGACAGGACCGAGCGGGACTCTCGCGCCAGCTTCCAACGGCGAGGGGCCGAGTCCGGACAGGACGTCAGCCGACCGGCTTCCCAATACCGGCGGCACCGCGATGCCGCCGGACGCCGTCAGGTAGCAACGCAGTCCGGTGGCAGGCCTGCCGATCGTCAGGGTTTGGCCTGATCGCAACGGAATCGGCGTGTGCGAACCGGTTTCCCGTCCGTCCACGGACACCGCGACCGGAGGTCCGGTCACCGCCGCGGTGCACGAAGCGGCCGCCCGGACGGTCAGCCCGCCCAGCACGGTTTCGATCCCGGCGGCGTACTCGGGATTGCCGACCAGCCGGTTGCCGAGCCGTAACGCGGCGACGTCAAGAGCACCCGACGGTGGGACGCCCAGATGTGCGTAACCGGGACGGCCGAGGTCTTCCACCAAAGCCAGCGAACCGGGCGAGACGATCTCCAGCGCGCGCATCAAACGCTCCGGAACCGCACGCGGAGACCGGGCGTGAACAACGCCGGTCGCGCGGCGGACGGGTCGAAGAGCGTCGCTTCGGTGTGTCCGATCAACCGCCAGCCACCAGGGGATTCCCGTGGATAGACGCCGGTGTACTCGTCGGCGATGGCCACCGAGCCGGCGGGGACGCGAGTGCGCGGCGAAGCCAGCCGCGGCTGCTGGAGCTCGGCGGGAAGCCCGGCGAGATAACCGAAACCGGGCGCGAAACCAGTGAACGCGACCGTGTAGACCGCGCTGGTGTGGAGAGCGACGACCTCGTCCACGCTGAGCCCCGCGTCCTCAGCGGCCAGCGAGAGGTCTTCGCCGGAGTAGCGCACGTCCAAAACGACTTCGCGGGCGTCCCCGGCAGGCGGATGGTCCAGATCGGCCGAAGCCAGCAAGGAACGCGCAGCTTCCAGTGCACCCGGGGACGCGACCACAAGCAGGGTGCGGGCCCCGGGCACGATCTCCTCGACGCCGTCGAGCGCGGCNCAGGGCGGCGTGTTCGCCGTACCGCCGCCAGCGCACGGCGTCTCCCGGAGCCTCAGCCCACCACGCGGCGCAGTAGCGCGGAGGCGTGCGGCTGCATTTCCTGGCCGACCATCGCGCGTTCTTCGACGTACCCGAGGTCGCCGTTGATCAGGCCGTAAAGCCGCTGCGATCCGGTGACCTCTTTGGCCGTCGCGGTGCGGATGACCGCGTCGGTGCCGAGTTCCCAGGACGTCTGGTTGCGCGGTTTCCCGTAGTACAGCTCGACGATCCCGGAGCTGTGCGTGAGCAGCAGTTCCAGGGTGTCGTCCTCCTGCGGCCGCCAGAACCCGCTTTCGCGGGCGGCCGGCCGCAGCACGCTGCCGTCCTCGTTCAGCAGCCACGAGCGTGCCTCGTGGAACAGGAACGGGCGGCCGTCGTGGGAGACGGTCAGCTGCTGGGCGAACTTGATCGGCCCGTCGATCGTCGGGTAGTCGATCTCGCCCTCGCCGCGCCAGACGCCGACGATCGGCAGCAGGGCGAGGCACGCGTCGTTCAGGTTCGGGCCCTCGCGCAGGTTCGCCGTGTCGTTCGGGATCGGCAGGTCGTCCCACAACGGCAGGTTGCGGTCGCGCGTGCTGGCGGCCCGCTCCTCGGCTGCTGCGATGGCCTCGTCGCCACTCGTCATGCTGATCAGCGCTGGTCGGCGTACAGCCGGTAGACGACGTAGACCGCGAACCACACGGTGGCGATGCCCGCGATGATCAACAGGGTCGTAAACAAGGTCTCCACAGCGAGGACAATAGTCCGCCCCGGCTCATCTGGCGCTGCGCAGGGTCGCGGCGGTGAGGACGGTCACCGCCAGCAGTGCCGCGCCGGCCACTGCCATCGCCGTCTGCAGGCCGGTGGTGAGCGTGCTTCCGTGATCGAGCAGCGCCCCGAGCGCTGCCACGCCGAGCGCCATCCCGACCTGCCGCGCGGCGTTCACCGTGCCGGCCGCGGTGCCCGTGCGCTGCACTGGAAGCCCGGCGAGACCGACGACGTTGGTCGGGGTGATGCTCAGGCCGAGCCCGACGCCGGACAGCGTCAGCGGGACGCTGAGCAGCCAATATGGGCTCGTCGTGTCGACCAGCAGGAAGGCGAAACTCCCCGCCGCGGTGATGGCGAGACCGATCGGCAGCACGCGTTCCGCGGTGAACCGGCCGGCGAGCCGTCCGGAGAAGAACGCGAGAAGGGCGTTGGCGACGACGTACGGCAGCATCTGCACGCCGGTCGTCGAGGCGGTGCTGCCCCATGCCTGTTGCAGGTAGACCGCGATCAGCACGGGCAGCGGGTAGCAGGCGAAGCCGAGGACGAACGAGGTGAAGATCGAGGCGGCGAACCGGAACTTGCCGAACAGCCGGATCGGCAGCATCGGATGCGGGGCGCGCAGTTCCATGACGATGAACGCGATCAGTCCGACCGCGCCGACCACCGCGACTACGGCGTCGGAGGCGATCACGGCGTAGGTGAACGATCCGATCCACAACGCGCCGAGCAGCTGGCCGGGCAGGTCCAGCGCGCCGTGCGCCGGATCGGACGACTCGTCGAGACCCCGGTGGCCGGCGAGCACCGCGAAAATCCCGATCGGCAGGTTGATCAGGAAGATGGTCGGCCAGCCGAGCGCGTCGGTGATCGGTCCGCCGACAAGCGGTCCGATGACCAGCGCGCATCCGGCGACCCCGCCCCACGCCCCCAGCATCCGGGCTCGTTCCCGCGGCTCTGGATACGCGTGCGCGAGGAGCGCGATGCCGCCCGGGATGACCGCCGCGGCCGCTGCGCCTTGCACGACGCGCGCGGCGATGAGAAGAGCGAGCGTCGGAGCGAGACCGCAGCCCAGCGAGGCGAACGTGAACACGGCGAGCCCGCCGAGGTAGATCCGCTTGCGGCCGTATCGGTCGCCGAGTGTGCCGCCAGTGAGGATCAGCGCGGCGAGCGCGACGGTGTACCCGTCGACAATCCATTGCAGGTCAGTGAATTCGGCACGCAGCTCGCGCTGGATGGTCGGCAGCGCGACGCTCACCACACTCGCGTCGAGCAACGCCATGAAGCTGCCGAGGAACACGGCGGCGGCCAGCAGTGGGCTCCGCGTAACGGTTTTCGTTTCGGACACACCCGCGAGCTTGGGTCCTCAAGCCGACTTGAGGTCAAGTGTCCCGGACACGCGGAAGGGCCCCTCGGAAACCGAGGGGCCCTTCTGTGGAAAAACGTTGTCAGGAAACCGAAATGGCCAGCTGGTGCAGGCCAGGGCCCGCCGCGGTGACGGTGGCCTCACCGTTGCCCGTGCGGTGCAGCGCGCGCACCGTCCAGGCCCCTTCGGCCGCGTAGAAACGGAAGTCGCCGTCCGCCGAGGACACGACCTCGCCCGCGAAGTCGCCGCCGCCGTCGAGCAACCGGACGAACGCGCCGCCGACCGGTCCCTCGGTGCCGGTGACCTTGCCTGCCAGCACGACCTGGCCGCCTGTGTCGAAGTTCGCCGGGGTCGCGACCTGCGCCGGTGCGCTGCAGCCGTCTGCCATCACTTAGCTCCCAACTCGACCGGAACGCCGACCAGCGAACCGTATTCCGTCCACGAACCGTCGTAGTTCTTCACATCCGCCTGGCCGAGCAACTCGTGCAGGGCGAACCAGGCGATCGACGAACGCTCGCCGATGCGGCAGTACGCGATGGTCGGCTTGGCCTCGTCGTAGCCGGCCTCGGCGTAGAGGTCCTTGATCTCCTGCTCGGACTTGAAGGTGCCGTCCTCGTTGGCGACCTTCGCCCACGGCACGTTCAGCGCGCCCGGGATGTGGCCCGGCACCTGCGACTGCTCCTGCGGCAGGTGCGCCGGGGCGAGCAGCTTGCCGGCGAACTCGTCCGGCGAGCGCACGTCGATGTAGTTCTTCTCGCCGATCGACTGGACGACCTCGTCGCGGAACGCGCGCAGCGACAGGTCCTGCTCCTTGGCCTGGTAGGCGGTGGCCTCGCGCTTGACCTCGTCGGAGTTCAGCTCGCGGCCGTCGAGCTCCCACTTCTTGCGGCCGCCGTCGAGCAGCTGCACGTTCTCGTGGCCGTAGAGCTTGAAGTACCAGTACGCGTAGGCGGCGAACCAGTTGTTGTTGCCGCCGTAGAGGATCACGCGGTCGTCGTTCGAGATGCCCTTCTCCGACAGGAGCTTCTCGAAGCCCTCCTTGTTGACGAAGTCGCGGCGGACGCCGTCCTGGAGGTCGTTGCGCCAGTCGAGCTTCACCGCGCCGCGGATGTGCCCGTTGTCGTAGGCGGTCGTGTCCTCGTCGACCTCGGCGAACACCACGCCCGGGGTGTCCAGGTTCTCCTCGGCCCACTGGGTGGTGACCAGGACGTCTTCTCGGCTCATGGAAGCTGGCTCTCTTTCTTGGTTGATTTTACGAGGACGCCCGCGCGGGGCTGAAACGCTTGATCAGCAGGTACACCTGGCACCCGAGGCAGTAGTTGAACGCCGCGTTGAGGAACGCGGCGAAGAGCGCGAACGCGGTCGCGACGACGCCGAGCGGCGGCACCCCGGCCGCGAAGCCGATCGTGCCGACGAGCGCGAACACGAACCCGACCGCCTGCGCGAACCGCAGCGGGGCGGCGTCCTCGCGTTCGGTCGGCGGCCCGAGCCGCGGCGCGATCGCGAGCCGGTACAGCACCGAGTACGGCGCGGGCTTGAGCCCGACGAACGCACCGATCGCGAAGACCACGGTCTGCAGGGCGAGCAACGGCCACCACTGCGTGACCAGCACGACGGCGAGCACCACCGTGGTCACGATCGCGGCGAACCTGGGACCTCGCGGGTCTACGGACGGTCCGGCGGACATGGGTTCCTCCTGCTCAGTGCGAGGGGAAGAGCGTGCGGGCAGCACGCGGCGAAGACGGGTACAGCGAATCCGTGCGCGAGGCGTGCTTCAGCGCCGGTCGAGGACAGGCAGACACAAGCTGCTGCGCACGCGGCAGAAATCGACCGCGCGGCGCTGCGTCAGGAGGGTGATGGGCAGCTTGTCCACAGGGGGAGGGTACCTAGGCTCGCTCGCTCCCGGAACCATGTTCATTCCTTGGGACGAGGTCCGGATCCTGAGAATCAACCGTCGCCGACCACGAGCATGAGGGTCTTCTCGGTAGCGGGAGCGCGCGAAGTCGTCCTCTGGTCGATGGGCGCGGTCTTACTGGTACGTCAGAGCGAGCCGCTCGGTCCGGGCGCAGTTGCGCATGGCTGTAGCGAGGCCGCACGCAACAGCTACTGAGCAAACCGCATTAGGGCGGCACCAGAGGCTGGGCGCGCGGGCCAGCGGGCGCGGGTCAGTGCGATGCGGCGGTGAGGTGCGGGCGGAGCGCTTCCAGCAGCTCCGGGCCCTTGGGCACGCCGCCCACGCGCAGCAGTTCCCGGCCTTCCGGGTCCAGCGCGAGCGTGGTCGGCGTGCTGAGCACCGACAGCGCCTGCGCGACCTCGGGACGTTCGGTGACGTCCAGGTCGACGTGGTGCAGGCCGTCGGTCTTCTCCGCGAGCGACGAGAGAATCGCCCGCGTGTGCCGGCACGGGGTGCAGAACGTGGTGGAGATCTGCACCAGGGTGACGGCGGATCGCGGATCAAGGGCCGCGGAGACCGGAGTGGGGAGCGGGCGGATCGCGGCGGCCGGCTTGGCCCCGCGGATCCGGCCGTTGCGGGCGCGCAGGACCAGGCCCGCGGCCGTCGCGACGACCAGGGTCGCCAGCAGCACCCACACTCCGGTCACCGGGATCAGCCTCCGTGGTTGGTGGACAGGTCGGCGAAGTTCACGTCGTGCGCTTCGCCCTTGATGGTCACCGAACCGCTGTCCACGCGGACCGCGGTCGGGGTGACCGACAGCGGCAGCCGGGTCGTCGAAATGCTCGCCCGGAAGTTCGGCAGCAGAGCTTTCTGCACAGCTTCCGGAACGATCGTGGTGCTCTGGTCATTCCCGAACTGCAACCGGTAAGGCACGATCGAGATCGTCTTCTCCTTGAGCTGGATCAGCGCGAAGCAGAAGATCTCCACCTTCTGCCCGGCCACCTGCACGTCGCCGGAGATGCGCAAGCCCGCGCTCGTGCCGTCGGCCGGTTCGCCGTCGGCGTTGGTCGGCGTCGGGTCCGGCTGCTTGCCCTGCTCGGTGTCGCCGTACTTCACGTACGCCTGGGTCGACTGGTCGATCTTCAGGTTCTGGATCTTGTTCAGTGGCGAGACCCGGGCGAGGTCGGACGCCTTGATCGTCACCGCGCCGGTGAGCTTGCCGATCTTCACCGCCTTGGTGTTGCCGGACGTGAGGTCCGACAGCGGCGCGATCACGTCCTCCAGTTCGGCGCTCACGCGCAAGTCGCGCAGTTCGCTGCCGACCGGGACGCCGTCCGCGGAAACCGTGATGTGACTGTAGTCACCGGAGAGCGCCTGCACGGTGAACGGGAAGCCGTGGATGGTGACCGACGGATCGTCGCTCAGCCCGAGCTGTGCGCGGGCCTTCTGCGAGATCGTGTGCTCGGCGAAGGCCGCCGCTCCGAAATCCGCACCGACCAGCAGGAGCACCAGCACTCCCAGCACGATGAGCCACCGCCGCACGCGCCTGCCGCGGCGGCCGCTGCCGGGGTTAGGGGCCGGTCGGTCGTCCCGGGTCACGGGCCTGCTCGCCATCGCCTCGGTTCTCCTGTTCGGGTGGATTTCGTCGTGGTGCGGGTCACGCCTCGGCCGTTGGACCAGGTGTGATCGATCCAGCACGAGCTAGGTGCCGGGGTGTTCACCCGCTATTCTCACTTAGCACCGACCGACGCCACGTTCGAGGCGACGAATCTGAAGGCGGTGCGGATCATGAGCTTGGACCTGCTGGTGCTCACGGAGGAACTGAACGCTACCTCCGTACTACCCGCGCTGGACCTGCTGCCGCACACCGTACGCGTACGCGAGCCGGAAGTGACGGCCCTGCTCGACGCAGGTCACCGGGACGTCATCCTCCTCGACGCGCGCAGCGACCTCGCGTCCGCGAAGAGCCTCTGCCGGCTGCTTAAGGGCGCGGAGGACGAATCGGGCACGCCGGTCATCGCGGTCGTCGGCGAAGGCGGTCTGGTCGCGGTCAACGCCGAATGGCGCACAGACGACATCCTGCTGCCCACCGCTGGTCCCGCGGAGGTTGACGCACGGCTGCGGCTGGCCACCACGCGCGACGGCATCGGACTGCAGGCAGACGCCGAACTGCGCGTAGGCGACCTTGTCATTGACGAAGCGACGTACACGGCGAAGCTGCGCCGTCGCACGCTTGAGCTGACGTACAAGGAGTTCGAGCTCCTTAAGTACCTCGCCCAGCACGCCGGTCGAGTGTTCACTCGCGCGCAGCTGCTGCAGGAAGTGTGGGGTTACGACTTCTTCGGCGGCACGCGCACGGTCGATGTCCACGTACGGCGGCTTCGCGCGAAACTCGGTCCGGAGCACGAGCAGATGATCGGCACTGTGCGAAACGTCGGCTACAAGTTCGAGCGGCCGGCGAAAGGCGCGAAGCCGGTTGTCGCCGTTCCGGTCGATGCTTCGGAGCTGACCTCCCGCTGACGTTCGCCGGTAAGGTCGGTTTGTGGCTATCGACCTTGGCGACTGGACGACCGATCCCGACGACGCGGTGCGCGAAGTGCTGCTCGCGGCCAAAGCGACTGACGGACGTCCCGAGGTCGACGCGATCGGGCCGTTGCCGCGCGAATTCGAAGGCGGGCTGCATCTCCTCGCCCGCTTCGACGGCGCGCCCGCGGGATACGTCCACCTTGATACCGAAGGCGATTCCCACGGCCATCAGGTCGCGGAGCTTTTCGTGCACCCGGGTTTCCGGCGTCGCGGCGTCGGCACCGCGCTCGCACAGGCAGCAGTCGAGCGCGCCGGCAAGGGATTGCGGGTGTGGGCGCACGGCGATCACCCTGGTGCGGCGGCGGTAGCGGCGAAACTCGGCCTCGGGCGTCAGCGCGAACTGCTGGTCCTGCACGTCGACGTGTCCGATGCGGACTGGCCGGAACCGGTGCTGCGCAACGGTTTCCGGTTGCGCACCTTCGTTCCCGGCCAAGACGAGGACGCGATGATCGCGGTCAACGCGCGCGCGTTCGACTGGCATCCGGAACAGGGCGCGCTGACTGCCGCCGAGGTGCGCGCCGAGGAACTCCGGGCCTGGTTCGACCCGGCGGGCTTCTTCCTCGCGGAGAACGAGAACGGCGAGGTGGCCGGCTTCCACTGGACGAAGGTCCACGACCCGGTGCCCGGCCGGTTCGACGGCGACCCGGTCGGGGAGGTCTACGTGGTCGGCGTCGATCCTGCTACCCAGGGTAGTGGCCTCGGCAAGGCGCTGACCTTGACCGGACTTCGCTACCTGCGCTCTCGGGGACTACCGAGGGTGATCCTCTACGTCGAGGGTGACAACGCCGCGGCTTTGGCTGTGTACAACAAGCTGGGGTTCCAGCGTTTCGAGACCGACGTCCAGTACGGTGAGTGATCACGGTCGACGCGACCGGTGACCCGTGTTACTTTCTGCGTACTAGCAGGTCACGAGCAGGCCACGGCACCCGTTCGGGGGAGTAGTCCTGCTCACAACCGGTGACTTGTTCACCTTCCGTTCATACAACCAAGGAAGCCCGTCCACCGAGGCTGCCTAGTGTCCGGTTCCGGTGCGGCTCAGTCGCCGCCAATCCCGACCGGATTCACCAAAGGCACATCTCCGAGTGGAGGAAATGCAGTGAAGATCATGCGGCCCCTGGGTGCCGTCGGCATCGTGGCGAGCGCCGCGCTCGTCCTCGCCGCTTGTGGCTCCGACCCTTCGGCGTCCAGCAGCGGCTCGGGCTCGAACTCCGCCGCTCCCGCCGCCACCGGAACCGCCCAGGTCGACTGCGGGGGCAAGAGCCCGCTGTCCGGTGAGGGCTCGACGGCGCAGAAGAACGCCATCGACGTGTTCAACATGGCTTACGGCAAGAAGTGCTCCGGCCAGAAGGTGAACTACAACGCGACCGGGTCCGGTGCCGGCGTGAAGCAGTTCAACGGCAATCAGGTCGACTTCGGCGGTTCGGACTCGCCGATCAAGGACGCCGACCTCGAGGCCGCCACCAAGCGCTGCGGTGCCCCGGCATGGAACATCCCGCTGGTCGTCGGCCCGATCGCGGTCGGCTACCACCTGTCCGGGGTGGACAACCTGACGCTGACCCCGCAGGTCATCGCCAAGATCTTCAACGGCGGCATCAAGAACTGGAATGACCCGGCGATCAAGGCGGTCAAGGGCAACGAGAGCCTGAACCTGCCGGACAAGCCGATCCAGGTCGTCTCCCGCTCCGACGAGTCGGGCACCACCGACAACTTCCAGAAGTACCTCGGCGCGGCTGCCAAGGACGTCTGGACCCAGGGCGCGGGCAAGAAGTTCAACGGCGGCGTCGGCAACGGTGCGCAGGGCTCGAACGGCGTAGCCACCACGGTGAAGGGCGCCGACGGTGCGATCACCTACGTGGAGGGCGCGTTCGCCAAGGACGGCGTCACCGCGGCCAAGATCGACAGCGGCTCCGGCGGCGTCGCGCTGAGCCCGGAGAACGTGGCCAAGTCGCTCGACTCGGCGAAGTTCCTGCACGAGGGCACCAATGACCTCGCGATGGACCTCAACGGCATCTACGCCAGCAACGTGCCGGGCGCCTACCCGCTGCTGCTGACCACCTACGAGATCGTGTGCTCGAAGTACTCGAACGCGGATGTCTCGAAGGCCGTCAAGGCGTTCCTGACGGTGGCCGCCACCGAGGGCCAGCGGCCGCTGTCGAGCAAGGGTTACGTGCCGATCCCGCAGAGCCTGCAGGACAAGGTCCTGACCGCGGTCAAGGCGATTTCCTGAAACGACTGCCTAGCTGGTACGAAGGCTGACAGAGACTGTCGATGAGCGACCAACCCTCGACGCGAACGCCCACCGGCGACCCCGGTGGGCGTTCGTCGTCCGCCCGAGCGTTCCCGGAGGATCCGATTTCGGACAAGCCACCCGCGCCGGCGCCGGAAGCGCCGCCCGCGCGGAAGAAGCCGACGAAGGTGCGCGCCGGTGACCGCATCTTCCAGAATCTGACCACCGGGGCCGGGATCTTCGTCGTCGCCCTGATCGCCTTGATCGGGATTTTCCTGGTCGTCCAGGCGATCCCGGCGCTGAAGGCGGACAAGGTCAACTTCCTGTTCAACCACGGGTGGTCGACGAACGACCCGGCGAACATGGCCTTCGGCATCGCCGACCTCGCCGAGGTCACCGTGGCGACCTCGCTGGTCGCGCTGGTCATCGCGATGCCGATCTCGCTGGGCATCGCGCTTTTCCTCACCCAGTACGCGCCCGCGAAGCTGGCCCGGCCGTTCGCTTATGTCGTGGATCTGCTCGCGGCGGTGCCGTCGATCATTTTCGGCCTGTGGGGCATTCTCGTGTTCGCGCCCACGATCGAGCCGTTTTCGGAATGGGTCAACAGCACCTTCTCGTGGATTCCGATTCTCGCGCCGGGCAACATCGCGCCGAACGTGCGCGGCACCATTTTCACCGCCGGAATCGTGCTGGCGGTGATGATTCTGCCGATCATCACGTCGCTGACCCGCGAGGTTTTCGAGCGCACGCCGACCGCGCAGGTCGAGGGCGCGCTCGCGCTCGGAGCCACGCGCTGGGAGGTCATTCGCACCACGGTGCTGCCGTTCGGCAAGGCCGGTTTCGTCGGTGCGTCGATGCTCGGCCTCGGCCGCGCGCTCGGTGAAACCATTGCCCTGGCGGTGATTCTGCTGATCCCGCAGGGGCGCAACTTCGACTGGAGCCTGTTCGACGGCGGCGCGACGTTCGCCTCCAAGATCGCCCAGAACTACAGCGAGTTCAACAACCCGACCTCGGCAGGCGCCTACATCGCGGCCGGCCTGGTGCTGTTCGTGCTGACGTTCCTGGTCAACTTCGCCGCCCGCGCGATCGTCGGCAAGAAGGGGGAGTGACCATGTCGACCACCCTCGAACGACCCGCGACGACACCGGCTTTCCAGCAGGTGAGCGCGGCCCGCAAGATCAAGAACGGCGTGGCCACCGTGCTGGTGTGGCTGTCGTTCCTGATCGCCGTGATCCCGCTGGTGTGGGTGCTGTACACGGTGATCGCCAACGGCATCAAGCGGATCCCGTACAGCAACTGGTGGGGCCAGGACTTCGGTTCGGTGCTCGGCGACGAGGTCGGTGGCGGCGTGCTGCACGCGATCATCGGCACCGTGCTGCAGGGTCTGGTGTGCGCGGTCATCTCGGTGCCGATCGGCCTGCTGGTCGCGATTTACCTGGTCGAGTACGGCCGCGGCAAGCTGGCCAGGGCCACCACGTTCATGGTGGACATCCTCTCCGGTGTTCCCTCCATTGTGGCCGCTCTGTTCATTTACGCGCTGTGGGTCACCACGCTCGGCCTGCCGCGCAGCGGGTTCGCGGTGTCGCTTGCCTTGGTGCTGCTGATGATCCCGGTGGTCGTCCGCTCCGCGGAGGAAATGCTGCGGATCGTGCCGGACGACCTGCGCGAGGCCTCGTACGCGCTGGGCGTTCCCAAGTGGAAGACGATCATGAAGATCGTGCTTCCGACCGCGCTGTCGGGCATTCTCGGCGGCATCATGATGGCGCTCGCCCGCGTGATGGGCGAAACCGCGCCGCTGCTGGTGCTCGTCGGGTACACGTCCTACGTCAACTGGAACATCTTCAGCGGGGAGCAGGCGTCGCTTCCGTTGGTGATGAACAACGAACGCGCCACCAACTCGATGGACCCCGGCAGCGTCGGCTTCGACCGGATCTGGGGAGCCGCGCTCACCCTGGTGCTCATCATCGCCGTGATCAACCTGCTCGCCACGGTCCTTTCCCGCATCGTCGCCCCGAAGAAGAAGTGAGTCATGGCCAAGCGAATCGACGTCAAAGACCTGGACATCTACTACGGCAAGTTCCACGCCGTGGACAGCGTCACGCTGAACGTCCCGCCGCGGAACGTGACCGCGTTCATCGGGCCGTCGGGGTGTGGCAAGTCGACCGTGCTGCGCACGCTGAACCGGATGCACGAGGTCATTCCCGGTGCCAGGGTCGAGGGCCAGGTGCTGCTGGACGGGGAGGACATCTACGCCTCGGCGGTGGACCCGGTGCAGGTGCGCCGCACCATCGGCATGGTGTTCCAGCGGCCGAACCCGTTCCCCACGATGTCCATTAAGGACAATGTGGTGGCCGGACTCCGGCTCGGCGGGGTGAAGAGCCGCAAGCAGCTCGACGAGGTCGCCGAGCGCGCGCTGCGCGGCGCGAACCTGTGGAATGAGGTCAAGGACCGGCTCAACAAGCCAGGCGGCGGCCTTTCCGGCGGTCAGCAGCAGCGGCTCTGCATCGCGCGGGCGATCGCGGTGCAGCCGGACGTGCTGCTGATGGACGAGCCGTGTTCGGCGCTGGACCCGATCTCGACGCTGGCGATCGAGGACCTGATCGGCGAGCTGAAGAAGGACTACACGATCGTCATCGTGACGCACAACATGCAGCAGGCGGCGCGGGTTTCGGACCAGACCGCCTTCTTCAACCTGGCGGGTGTCGGCCAGCCCGGCAGGCTGATCGAGCTGAACGACACGGAGAAGATCTTCTCCAACCCGGACGAGAAGGCCACCGAGGACTACATCTCGGGCCGGTTCGGCTGATTCCACTGTGGACGGCCGCCCTGGTTTATCCCGGCCAGGGCGGCCGTTTTGTTTTGTGCGCAACAAAAACCGCCGCCCGGCGCTAGGGCCGGGCGGCGGTTGTGCCGTGGTTTCTCAGATGGTCAGGTCTTCGTCGTCGGAGCCGTAGCCGGGCATCCGGCCGGTGACCACGAAAATCATCCGCTTGGCGACGGACACCGCGTGGTCGGCGTAGCGCTCGTAGAAGCGGCCGAGCAACGTGACATCGACCGCGGAGGCGACGCCGTGCGGCCATTCGCGGTCCATCAGCACGGTGAACAGGTGCCGGTGCAGGTCGTCGACCTGGTCGTCCTCGGCCTCAAGGTCCTTGGCCGCGGACACGTCCTTGGTCTTGATGATCGCCTCTACCTGGCGGGCGAGCTTGACCGCGGCCTTGCCCATCTCGGCGAAGTAGGGCTTGACCGCGTCCGGCAGCACCGGGTCGGGGTGGCGGCGGCGGGCGGCCTTGGCGACGTGCAGGGCGAGATCTCCCATGCGCTCCAGGCTTTCCGCCGCGTGGATGGCGGCGAGCACGGTGCGCAGATCGGTCGCGACCGGGGCCTGCAGCGCCAGCAGCGCGTACGCCTGCTCCTCGCATTCGGCGCGCGCGTCGTCGACCTTCGCGTCGTCGCTGATCACCTGCTCGGCGAGGCCGAGGTCGACCTCCAGCAGTGCTTTGGTGGCCCGCTCCATGGCGTCGGCAACCTGGACCGACATCGCGGCCAGGTTTTCGGCGAGCTGATCGAGTTCGACATGGTAGGCCTCACGCATGAACACACCCTACGACGTGGACTGTCCGAATACCGCATCGCTGGGTGAACCGCGTATGAACCCCGCCTAACGAATCCGGAGCGCTCAGCCGGTGTTGGTGTTTTTGCCGGGACTGGCGTTCGCGGGCGGCGCACTGGCCGCGGTTCCGGCGGGCTGGTTGCCCGGCAGCGGAGTGTTGTCGCGCAACGCGTCGAAGAGGCTCCTGGTCTTTTCCTGGATCAGGACTTCGTTGCCGCGCTTGTTCGGCAGGCCGACGGTGGGCACGGTCAGGAAGTTGATGTTGGCCGGGTCGAGCCCGCGCATCGATTGCGCGAGCGTCATCATTTGCTGCACCCCGAGGTTGTCGCCGAACGTGGCGTGCGCGAACGCGGTGATGAAGCCGGACAGTCTCCCCGGATCCAGTACGACATCCGAGGACATGACCTTCTTGAGCAGCGCTCCGATGAACGCCTGCTGCCGCTTGATCCGGCCGTAGTCGGAGGTCTTGTCACCGACGACGTGCCGGGCGCGCACGTAACTCAGCGCCTGATCGCCGGAAATGGTCACGTCGCCGGTCTCGGTCAGCACCTTGCCGAGCGTGGTGTCGATGATCGGTTTCTCGTTGTGCACGGTCACCCCGTGCACCGCGTCGACCATTTCCTTGAACCCGTTGAAGTCGATGCCGACGAAGTGGTTGATCCGCAGACCGGTGATTTTCTGGATTACCTTTGTCATGCATTGTGGTCCGCCGACCGCGTAGGCCGTGTTGAGCTTGGCGATCTTCTGCTCGCGCACGATCTCGTCGGTAGTCTGGGATTTGGCCGGATCCCACCGGTTGCAATCCGGCCGGTCGATTTCCAGGTCTCGCGGGAACGAAACGACCACGACCCGCTTCCGGTCCGCGGGAACGTGCGCCACCATCACGGTGTCCGACCGCGCGCCGGGAATGTTGGCCGCGTCCCCGACATTCTCCTCGGCGGAAGCGCCGTCGCGGGAATCGGAGCCGACCATGAGGAAGTTCTCGTCGTTGGCCTGCGCATCGGCGTTCTGGATGTCCGAGGAGTTTTCGTCCAGCGCGGACACCTGGGCGAATTTGGCGTCAAACCAGGTAACCGCACCCCACGCGACGCCCGTGCCGATGAAAATGAGCGCGACAACCACGATCAACGCGATCCGCCCGATCCGGACGTTGCGCGCGGTATGCCGTTGTTTCTTCTCCTGAAGCCGAGTCTGTTCCGGCTTTTCGGCGGGCGGCTCTTGTTCTTCCTCTTCTTTGTCGAGCAGTACGACCCGCTGCAACGCAGTCCGGGTCTGCTCGAACAAGGCCATCGACCGGGTAGTGAGCCGCTCCCGCCGCTCCCGGCGCTTCGCTTCCTCGGCAGCCGCGTCGTCATGCGCGGCCGAGAACCGAGCGAGACTGTGATCGATCTTGCGACGGTACTGAGTCGCCTCGTCGATCGCCTCCATCTCGTCGGTCATCGTGAGCGGATCCATCTCCGCCCGAACCGCGGCGGCCGGCCTCGCCGGAGTACGCCGGGGCCGCTTGCCATTCGGCCCCTCGACGGCCTGGCTCAGCTGAGTGCGCTCCGAGTCTGAGGGAGGCTTCGCCGCCGGACTGAGCTGGGTCTGCTCGGAGTCCCCGGCGGCTACGGCACCGAGCCCGATGCCTTTGACCGGGGTGAACTGCGTCCGATCCGCCGGGAGCGGCTGCTTTCCGCCTAGCGCCGGGCTCCGCTCGCCCTCTGCTTCCGGACCGCCCTGCGGCCCAGCGTTCGGCGCGGGTCTGCGCCGGGGACGCCCGTCCTTGGCCGCGGAGCCGCGCTGCGGGCGCTCGCCATCCAGGTCACCGTCGAGTGCTGGGCTGAGCTGAGTTCGTTCGGGGTCTTGCGCCGGGTTTCGGCTGCCGTCCAGCTGCGGGCCTTGCGCCAGGTTTCGGCTGCCGTCCAGTGCCGGGCCTTGCGCCGCGCTCCGGCCACCGTTCAGCGTGGGGCCGAGCTGAGTCCGTTCAAGATCTTGCGCTGCACCCCGGCTTCCGTCCGATGCCGGGCCGAGCTGAGTCCGTTCAAGACCTTGCGCTGCACCCCGGCTTCCGTCCGATGCCGGGCCGAGCTGGGTTCGTTCAGGCCCCTGCGCCGCGTTCCGGCCGCCATCCGGTGCCGGGCCGCGCCGTGGACGTTCCGGTCGGCGCGAACGTCCGGAACCGGCGTCGTCCAGCCCGTCACCGTCCAGTGCCGGGCTGAGCTGGGTCTGCTCAAGACCCTGAGCCGCACCCGGCCCACCGCGCTCGACGCCATCCGGCGCGCCGGCTCGCCCACGCCGCGGCGACGGAGCCCGCCCTTGCTCGGCCTGCTTGCCCCGCAACCGGTCCGGCTCAAGCGCCGGACTCAGCTGCGTCCGCTCAAGTTCGTCCTCGGGTTCCGGATCGAGGTCACCAGGTCGCCGCCCGGCCGGTCCAGGACCCGCCACCCGTCGGCGAGGCGCGTTCGGCCCCGGCACTCGGTGCCCGCCGGAGTCCTGCCCAGCCGCGCGCTGCCCGTCAGGTTCGATCGGCAGCGCCGCCGAATCAGCACCAGCTATCCGCTGCTCAGCGGGCCCGGGGCCGCCAGGCAACCGTGGCGCTTGCTCGGCGGGCCTCCGCTGCGCTGCCGAGCCAGGCCCGGCGGCTGTTTGCCCAGCGGAATCTGGCCCTGTCGCCCGCATTCGCGGCTCGTCCAGTCCCGGACGAGGCAATCCGCCGGAGTCTGGACCGGGCATTCGCGGCCCGTCCGCTTCCGCACCCGGCATCCGCTGCCCAGGAGCGTTCTCCGCACCGTGCGGCGGTCGAGGCCCAGGCGGCTCCGGCGAAACCGGGACCCCGCCGCCCTGCCGAGGCCGAGGCGGAAGTCCATCCGCTCGCCGACGCCGCGGTCGGGCCCCCTGCTCCGGAGAACCAAGCTCGGCGCTCCCCGGCTGCCCACCGTTGTGCACCGGCCCAGGCCCGGCCTGACGACGCCGCGGTTCTCCCGGCTCACCGGCTTCGCCGGGACCAGGCCGAACCCGCCCGCCCGGCTCCGCCGAAGAAGCTTCAGCCCCGTTGAGCTGTCCGCCGGGTCCCATCGCACGAGACCCGCCCGGCTCCCTGCGACGGTTAGCTCCCTCGGCCCGTCCGCCAGCGACTGCGTCGCCGGGCCGCTCACTCAAGCCATTGCGACGCCCAGGCCCGTCCACCTCACCGGGCCCACCCCGATAGTCGCCAAGCGCGGAATCCGGCGCGGCATGCCTGGTCTCTCCGCGAACGTCGGCTGGCCGAGCCCGCCGACCACCCGGCGGCACCGCGTAGCCAGTCTCGCCAAGCCCTTCACCCGGCTCGACCTGGTAAGCCCCAGTCTCCCGACGCCGCGCGTCGTCTCGGGCAGCGTCCGGGTCGCCGGCGCCGCCCGGCACCGCTCCGCCAAGAAGCGCACGCCCGCCCACTCGCGCAGGCCCGGTGCCATTGCCGAGCGCAGAACCGTCGGCTACCTCTCGGCTGTGCCGATTGCCGACGCCTCCGAGGCCATCGACCCGCCCGTCTCCCCGGCTGCCAGTCGGTCCGGCACCGTCCTCTGCCGCCTCGCCGTGTCGGCTGCCGCGCCCGTTCGTCCAGCGGCCCGCAGGCGCGCCGCCGCCGTCTGTGGGCCCGCCGTGCCGCCCGCCGAATCCGTTGACGTGCCCGTTCGCGCGTTCGTCAGCTAGCGCGTCCGCCGCGGGTTCGCTGTGCCGCTTGGCCCGCCTGCCCGCCGAGCCGGTGTCTCCTCCGGCCACCTCGCCATGGCGATTGCCGACCCCGTTCGCTCGTCCACCGGTTGGCGCGGCGTCGCCTTCCGCGGGTTCGCCGTGTCGCCCGCCAACCCCGTTGACCTGCCCATTAGCCAGGTCGCCCAGACCCGAGCTGTCTGCTGGCTCAGCGTGCCTGCTGCCAACCCCGTTGACGTGCCCATTCGCTCGCCGCCGACCCGGCTCGGCGGGCACCCCAGCGCGGCCGTTCGTGCCCGGGAAACCGGCGTCCGGCTCCGCTCGCCGTCGTCCTGGTTCAGGCCGCTCGCTGTCCGCTCGGCGACGGCCAGGCTCTGCCCGGCGGGTGCCTGGTTCCGCGAGCCGGCTCGCTGGCTCCGCATGCCGCGTTCCGGGATCGTCGGCGAAGGCGGGGCGTTCGCCGGTGTGCCGCGCGACCACGTCGGACACGCTGATGCCGCCGTGCGTGTCCATCGAACGGCGACGTCCGCCGCGGGGGCGAGCCGGGGTGTCGGAGTGGCGACCGGTGCCGGGGGTGTTGCGCTCGTCGGGCACTCGGTCTCCTCTCGCACGTCAGGCGCCAGGCTGGGGCGGCTTACCTTTGAACACCCGGCGGCTGCACCGGGTCTCCCAGGACTCGTCGTACCGGGGGAGCTTTTCGTTATCGTACGGATACCCGCCGTTCGTGACGACACCCTCCCGCGAATTTCTTCACCATGCGTCGCCCTAAGGCGCACTGAAGCGGACGAACAGGTGAAGATCGGGTTCAATGAATGGAGTAATCGCAGACGTGCGTTACTCAGAGTGCGTAATTACCTGAGCGGTCTCGCGGTCATGGAAAGCGACCTTGTTGCGTCCCGCCCGCTTCGCGGCGTAAAGGAGATTGTCGGCTCGGTGAAGCTGACGCGGCCCGGATCCGGTGCCGTGCGCGAGGCCGACACTGATCGTAACCCGCAGGCCCGGCCGGAGTTCTGACCAGGGATGACGGGCGACTCGAAGGCGGGCGGCGTCGGCGACCCGGACGGCGCCCCGGTGATCGATTCCCGGCAGGACGAGAGCGAATTCCTCGCCGCCGTACCGTGCGCAGAACGCATCGGCGGGCAGCCCCTCTTGCAGGAGATCGGCGACCCGGCAGAGGACGCGGTCGCCGAGAAGGTGACCGTACGTATCGTTCACGGACTTGAACCGGTCGAGGTCGACCAGGGCGACGGCCACCGCGGCGGGCAGCTCAGGCAGCCGCTGGTCGAGGTACCGCCGGTTGTAGCTGGAGGTGAGCGGATCACGCAGGCTGCCCGCTCGCGCGATGTCGAGCGCGGAGCGCAGGTGCCGGTAGGCCCGCCGCCAGTCGCCGCGCGTCGCGAACAGGTCCGCGATGGACTCGTGCAACGTGAGCAAGTCTGGCGCGGTCTCCCCCGTTCCGAGCTCGTCGTCCGCCGACACTCTGACCTCCGCCACTCCATCGTCTTCGTCGTAAAGGAGCGTTGGCTTGAGTCATCGGTACGGACGAAGGTGAATTTCGCTCAAGTGGACGACGGACTTCCGCTGATGTCACGCAGCGCAGTTCTTCGCTCAGAGCGCGGAGAAGGGCTTTTTGTCCTTGAGCTGCGCGAATTGATCACGTGCCCAGTAACTCGCGTCAGTCATCGGATCTGTGATCCACTGTGTGTAATCGGCCCAGGAAATCCATCGCCAGCCGCCCACTTCTTCGGGATTCGGCCGCGGATCGACGTCCGTCCAGGCGGTGAACACCGGACAGAACTCGTTCTCCACGATCCCCTGGAAGGGCGGCGTGCGGTAGCGGTACGTGGGCAGCACGCACTTGAGGTCATCGAGTTCGGGCAGCCCGAGTTCGTACGAAGCCCGTCGGCGCACGGCGGTCTCCAGCGTTTCGGCGGGAGCCGGGTGCCCGCACACGCTGTTGGTCCACACGCCAGGCCACACCTTCTTGTGCGGCGCGCGCTGGGTGATCAGCAGGGCGTTGTCCGAACGGCGCAGGACGTAGCAGGAGAACGCGAGGTGCAGTCGCGTCTCCGCGTGATGACTGGCGAGCTTCGGCCCGGTCTCCCCGGTGGGCACGCCGTCCTCGGTCACGAAGACAACGCGTTCGGTTTCGGCTTCAGTGCTGGTGTTCACTTCGGATACTGAACACCACGCGCCTACCGGCCGATACCGCGAGCCGGGTGGCCGTTTCGCCCGGTTCGAGTGTCGTGCCTTCACGCACCGCTCGAATCCTCAGTCCAACCGATACCCAACCGAACGACGGCGCGGGCGAGACCCGGTGTCACCGGCTGCCGAGATGCTCGACGATCAACGAGGTCAATGCCTCCGGCGCTTCCTCCGCTACCCAGTGCGACACCTCCTCCAGCATCTCGAACCGGTACGGCCCGGTGCACCAATTCGCCGTGTCGAGCGCGGCGGTGGAACCGAAGGCGACGTCCTCTGTGGACCACACGTACATCGCCGGCACCGAAATCTTGCCGATCTTCCCGCCTGGACGGCCGGCTCGATACCAGTTCAGCGCGGCGGTGAGCGCGCCTGGTTCGGACAGTCGCTGCACGTACTCGTCGATCTTGCTCGGCGGGATGCGCCGGTCGAAGATGTCGCGCAGCGCCTTGGCGTTGTCGGCCAGCATGCGGCGCTCGGTCGCGGGGGTCTGGCGCCATTCGGTCAGGTAGGCCGACCGCAGGTGCTGGTCCTCGTCCGTCCGCATCGCCTCGGCGAGCGCGCCCGGGTGCGGAGTGGACACCACGGTGACGCTGCGCAGGCGCTCCGGGTGCTCGTCCGCCGTCCACCAAGCGACCGCGCCGCCCCAGTCGTGGCCGACCAGGTCGAACTTGCTCCAGCCGAGCGTGTCGGCCATGGCCACGACATCGGACACCAGCGTCGAGATGCCGTATTCGGCCGGATGCTCGGGCCGCACGTCCGGCGAGTAACCGCGCTGATCCGGCGCGATCGCGCGGTAGCCGAGCACGCCGAGCGTCGCCACCTGGTGCTCCCACTCCACGGCGGCCTGGGGAAAGCCGTGCAGCAGCAGTACCGGGCGGCCGTCTTCAGGACCGGCGGCGATGGCGTCGAAGGATCCCGCGTCGGTCGGGATGGTCAGCTGGTCGATCACGAGACGCACTCTACGGACCGGCACCGACAGTTCTGGCCGGTCTCGCGGCAGCTCTGTGATCTGAGCTACACGGGAACAAATAAGTTGAGTCAGTCGTTGGCAACTTTGCAAGGCTTGGTCAGCGTCCTAGCGGCTGGCCGCAGTTGTCCGAAAGGGGATTCGACAATGCTGATCCGCACCGACCCGTTCGCCCAGTTCGACCGTCTGACCCAGCAGTTCTTCGGCGGTCAGGGCACCGCGCCGCGCTCCGTTCCGATGGACGCTTACCGCGTCGGCGACGAGTACGTCATCCAGTTCGATCTCCCGGGGATCGCCCGCGACTCCATCGACGTGAGCGTCGAGCGCAACGTGCTCACCGTCCGCGCCGAGCGCACGCCCGTCGCGGTGGAGGACGCGCAGGTCCAGGTGTCCGAGCGGCCGCGCGGCAAGTTCTCGCGCCAGCTGTTCCTCGGCGACACGCTCGACACCACGCGGATCGCCGCGGACTACGTCGACGGTGTGCTGACGCTGCGCATTCCGGTCGCCGAGAAGGCCCAGCCGCGCAAGATCACTGTCGGCGGAGAGCCGCGGAAGATCGACGCCTGAGACCTTCGTACCCAAGTTGTCCCCAGGTTGTCCACAGTGGGTTGTGGATAACCTGGGGACAATTGCTATCTGTGCAGGTCAACGGCAGTAATCGAGTCGGCTGGCTGCCGCTTGCGCACCAGACCATGATCGAGCCCACGCGCTCGCCGTGTAGATGTCGGCGAAGGTCAGCGTCGGGAAAAGGCCCTTCGTCGCCGCGCCGACCGCGGCGAAGCTCAGCGCGCGAAAGTCGGGTGACGTCGGTGTACACCTACCCCCCACCGGAGACGCGGTATTGCTCGACCATGGACTCGCATGCGGCGGAGGCCGTGCACGCAGGCCGCCACCGGAGGAGAGGACGCGGACTGAGCTGCGCCGGGTGTCCCTAGTCCGCGGCGTCGAGCAGCTTGGCCCGGCTCGTCTCGGTGCCGATTTTCGCGCCGACCGCGGTGAGGATCCCGCCGAGTGCGATCATGATCAGCGGTGTGTAGAGGTAGGGCATGAACGAGCTGAGACCGAGCATGTAGAAGCTGTAGAACGACGGGATGAGCAGCGACACGCTGTAGGCGACGCCGTAGCCGGATGCGCGGATCCTGGTCGGAAACGCCTCGATCAGATAGACCGTCGCGACGCCGAACGGCGAGATCGCGACGACGAGGCCGACCGTGTACAGCGCCATGGCGAGAACGAAGCTGCCTCCGGTGCTCAGCAGCGTCAGCATCGCGAGAAAACTCGGCACCGACACGAGAAGCGTGGCGATCCCAGCGCAGATCAGCACTCGACGTCGGCCGTATTTCTGCCCGAGATGTCCAAGTGCGAGATAGCCAAGGAACAGCGCGACGTTCGACACCAGCAGAGCCGTCGTCACTGCGCCGGAGTCCTGCTTGAGGTAGGTGATCAGCAAACCTGAAACGGGGGAGATGATCGATTGCACGCCGAACCAGAGCCCGGTCATCAGCAGCATCGCCTGGGCGAGACGGCGGCGGATCTTGCGGTCGCGAAGGAGTTCGCGCAGCGGTGCCTTCTTCTCGGTCGCGGATTTTTCGCGGGCGCTCTCGGCCCGCCAAGCAGCGGACTCGTCGACAGACCGGTAGAAGAAGAGGAAGAACACGACTCCGAGCAGTCCGCCGACGAAGAACGGCAACCGCCAGCCCCAGTTCTGGTAGGCCGATCCGGCTCCACCGCCGGGCAGGAAGCTCAGCAGCGGCAGCGTCACGGCGGAGATCGCGATGTAGCCGATGGGGTAGGCGCCGGCGATGTAGGCACCGACGATGCCCCGTTTCGCGGGTGGACAGGATTCGAGCGCCAGCGGGTTTGCGCTGGTGTACTCGCCGCCCATGAAGATGCCGCCGACGAAACGCAGCAGCAGGAGACAGACGATGCCGCCGTAACCCCATTGCGCGTAGCCGGGGAGAGCGGCCATGAGGAAAGTGGCGACGGTGAATCCGGCGACCGCGATCAGGGTCGCGTTGCGGCGGCCGATGCGGTCGCTGATGCCGCCGAAGACGATGGAGCCGACGGGACGGCCGAGCAGTGTCGCGGCGAAGGTCAGGTAGAACAGGGTCGTCTCGACCGAGTCCGGGATGCCTTTCGGCTGGAAGTAATGGATCGCCGGGGCAAGCGCGACGACCGGCAGATAGATGTCGAAGTAGTCGACGCCGAAGCCGAAGAACGCGGCGTGCGTGGCCCGCTTGGCCTGTTTCGCGGCAGCCGTCCTTGAGGATTGCCCGGCGGGAGAGACTGGCGGCGCGGGTGGGATTCGGTCCATGACCGGAGCTCCTGTTCAGGTGTGACATCGACGGTGATGCCGCGGGGTGCCGCGGAGTTCCCCCTTGCCCCGGGCGACGCCGGGTCGGCGGCGTCCCCCGGGGAGGAATGCGCGGAATCAGGCCCTGACGATCTCGGCGCGGGCGCGGTCGAGATCTTCCGGGCGGCCAGAGGTGAGCGCGGCGACGACCCGGCCCCCGCGCTCGTACCAGACCGTGAAATCGCTGTCCCAGGAACCAGTGACCCGGGTCCGGTCCCACTGCGTGGCGGGCCCGACGTATTCGAAACGCGCCCAGCCGGCGAGTTCGGTCCAGAAATACGGGACTTCCCGGTGCGCCACCGGTTGGCCGAGGATGCCGTGCGCGGCGGTCACACCTTGTGCGATCGCGTGGTCCTCGTGCTCGACGCGCAGCGCTCTGCCGTGCACCTCGCTGTGGTACTCGCAGACATCGCCCGCCGCCCAGTGCCCGGTGGCGCTGGTGCAAAGCGTGCGGTCGCACAGGATTCCTCCGCTGGGCCCGAGCCGCAGCCCGGCCTTCCGCGCGAGTTTGGTGTCCGGGACGGCTCCGCTGCCGACCACCACGAGGTCGCCCGGAATGTCGCGGCCGCTGGCCGTGCGCACGCCGGTGGCAGTCCCGTCCCCGGTGAATTCGCTGACCTGCTCGCCGCAGACCAGCGTGACGCCGCGCGCGGTCAGCAGCCGGGCGACGTGGCTGGCGACCTCCGGGCCGAACGCGGTCTCGAGAGGTGCGCGTTCGGGCATGACCATCGTGCACTCGACGCCGGATTCGGTCAGGGACGCGGCGACCTCGGCGGAGATGAAGGATCCGCCGACGAGCACAGCCCGGTGCGCCGCTGCCGCCTGGGCCCGGAGTTTGTGCGCGTTGGCGGGTGCCCGGAGATAGTGGATGCCGGCGTTCGCGGAGCCGGGCAGCGACAGGCGGCGGACCATCGCACCGGTCGCGAGCAAGGCGCTGCGGTACCGGATCTCGGTCTTGTCCGCCAGCGTCGCGGTCCGCGTCTCGGTGTCCAGCGAGAGCACCGCTGACCGGGTCCGCAGCTGGACGTCGTTGTCATCCCACCACTGCGGGGACACGACGGCGAGGTCCGTGTCCCCGGCTTCCGGTCCGAGCAGTTGCTTGGTGATCGGCGGACGCCGGTACGGCGGGTCCAGTTCGCGGGTGACCAGGGCGATCGACCCGGCGAAACCCTGCTTGCGCAGTTCGGCCGCCGCGGCCGCCGAGGCCACACCGCCGCCGATCAAGAGCGCGTCGACGTCGGTGTCGGTCATGTCAGTCCTCATCGCAGGGTTCGAAGTCGGACTTCGCCGCGCCGCAGACCGGGCAGACCCAGTCGTCGGGGATGTCCTCGAACGCGGTGCCGGGCGGGATGCCGCCCTCGGGGTCCCCTTCGGCGGGGTCGTAGATGTCGCCGCAGGACACGCAGATCCATTTGCGGGTCGCTCGCACTGTTTCCATCGCTGCTCCTATTCCCCGGTCCCCGCCCACCTCGACCGGCTCGGGTCGAGCAAGGGGGACAGGTCGTCGTGCCGGGCCCAGGCCAGGCTTTCCAGTTCCAGCGCGTCGAGTTCGACGGCTTGGCGGGTGCGGAGGTCCTCGATGCGCAGCCGGGACCGCCCGCCGCCGGATTCGCGCACGGTGACGCCGACGACGGCGAACTCGTTGCGCACCAGCACCCGGTCCGGATCGGGTTCGAGCGCCGCGAGGATGTCCTCGATCGGCATGCCGTCGGAGCCGCTGCGTCCGGAGTCGCTCATGGCTTCGTGAACCGGCATTCCAGCGTGCGCTCTTCCGCCGCGCCGAGTGCCGCGGCGAGATCGTCCTCGTCGGCGTACGCGCGGTCCGGGATCGTGCGGGCGGACAGGGTCGCGACCACTTCGCCGTCGAAGGGGAACGGGTCCACGACGACCACGCCGGGTTTGACCGGGGTCAGGGTCAGATCGGTGCGCGGGCCGCCGACGCGTGACGGGGCCAGCTGGATGACCCGCGGTCCCGGTCGCTGGTCGATGGTCCGCAGCGTGCTCGCGAGCGGTACCGCGGGGCCGTCGCCGGGGGTGGTGTCGGCGAGGGAGGCGTAGAGCGAGAACAGATCCCACACCTGCAGCAGGTCGTAGTGGTACCAGAGGCGGGCTTCGAAATCGCTGCGGATGCTGTCTTTCACCAGCGACTTCTTCGTTTCGGCCCAGCGTCGCTCTTCGTCCGCGACGTGCTTTTCGCGGATCTCGTCGAGCGGGGTTGCCGCCGGAGTGATGCCGACGCCGCCGTCCTGCATGCCCCAGCGGTTCCGGTACAGCCCGGTCCAGTGCATGCTCACGAGCAGTCCGGCGTAGGCGTCCTCCTGGTAGATCCGGTCGACGCCCCGCTGGTACAGCGGCAGGTGGTCCTCCAGCGGGATCTCCAGGAAGTGCAGCGGACGCCGCGCCTCGGCGTTGAACAGCGGTGCGGCGTCGGCCTCGAGCCAGCCGTCGTCGTGGCGCGCGGTGCCGATCCGGACCTGCTCGCGGCGGGTGGGGGCTTCGAAGCCGGAGTTGCCCCATCGCAGGGTGAGCTCGCCGGCGAGCCGGCCGTGCTCGTTCTGGTCGACCAGGACCAGCTCGCCGCCGCGTCGGGTGATGAGCATCGGATTTCCTTTCGGTGGTGGGGAAACGCGTGTTCGTCAGATTCGTCAGAGCAGGACGGAAAGGTTGCCCAGGTGCCCGCCGTTGTTGACGAGGACGGCCTTCTTCCGCGCGATGCGGAGTTCGCCGCCGTCGCGGCGCAACCGGTAGCGGTACCGGCCCGCGTGGTGATGCAGGACGTCGCGGTGGAACTCGACGACCAGGAACGCGGCTGCGACGTCGATCTCGCCGTGGCTTTCCCGCAGCACCTGGACGTTGCTCACCAGATGCACGGTCCGCGAGCGCGGTTCCTGGGCGTAGGCCAGTCCGCTGTCCAGCCGCCACACGCGTTCGGCGAGGAAGGCCACGTCGTCGTACACAATGGACACGTCGCGGTCAGGGTCGGTGTCGTCGGCGTTGGCCGGGATCCAGTAGACGGCGTCGTCGGCGAACAGCTTGCGCCAGCCGGGGAAATCCCGGGCGTCCAGCAAAGCCGCTTCGGCGTAGAGGAATTGCTCGATCTCGCTCACGCGCCCGCCTCCATCAGTTCGAGCCAGCGGCGCAAGTACGCGCGCTGCGGCACTTCGTCCGACGACCGGCCGATCCGGACACCGGTCTCCTCGTCGACGACTTCGCGGTGCAGGCCCCTGGCCATCAGCGTGAAGTCGGCCGCGCTGGCCGACGCCTCGTTGCCCTGGGTCACCCGGTCGAAGCCCACCTCGATGTCGTCGGTCGAGCCGAAGCCCGCCGGGCCGTAGAAGATCTCGTGGTCCCGCAGGATCCGCGCGCGCGTTTCCGCGTCGGCTCCGCGGGGGAGCAGCGGGTAGAGGTACACCCAGGTCTCGTCGACCGATCGCGGCACGACCAGGCGCAGGTGCGCGCCCACGAAGGCGAGGCTCGGAAAGATGTTGAGGTTGAACGGGATCAGCTCGCCGATGGCGATGGCGTGCGCGTTCTCGCCCGCGTCTTCGAGCCTGCCGTACTCGTGCACCGCGTGCCCGTTGCCGAGGTCGATGCCCCGCCAGTCCGGATTCGTCCGCACGTTCTTGACCCAGGGGCTGCTCTTCCCGGTGCGGTCCTTGAGGATGTCGAGCCAGCTCTTGTGGGTGAAGGAGAAGTGGTACGGGTCGATCGTGTTCTCGATCTGGAGCTTCCAGTTGCCGCGGTAGACGAGCTTGTGCGCCCGCGACACCAGTTCGGGGCCGCCGTCGCCGATATCGGCGATGAAGTCGAGGTAGCGGCGCGCGTTGCCGAGGTAGTCCGGAAGCGGAGGCACGGCGGCGTCGAGGCTGGCGAACACAAAGCCGCGGTACGACTCCACGCGGGGGACGTGGACCAGGCCCATCGCGCTTTTGTCGAACTCGGCGTACCCGTCGTCGAAGGGAACCCCGGTCAGCTCGCCCGAGGACGAGTAGGTCCAGCCGTGATAGGCGCAGCGGAAGAAGTTCGCGTTG
>NZ_LWSF01000002.1:310200-366214 GCF_001651785.1 Amycolatopsis sp. M39 | reverse complement strand
GGTTCACGATCACCGGCTGCCTGCCGAGGTAGGCGGTCCGGTAGTCGCCCGGTTCGGGGATCTCCGTCTCGTGCGCGACGAACACCCAGGTCCGGTGGAACACGGTGACCAGCTCGCGCGCGAAGATCGACGGGTCCCGGTAGATCCGGGTGCTGACGTGCCAGTCGTCGGTGATCAGCGGGTCCTTCGCCGGGCCGTCCGCGGTGATGCTCATGGTCTTGCTCCTCAGCGGTGAGAAAGGTCGGGGAAGACGGTGGCCCGGATGGCTCCGGGGTCGTCGTTCGCGGCGTTGAGCGCCTTTTCGGTGTCCTCGATCGAGAACCGGCCCGTGCACAGCAGATCGAGCGGGTAGCGGCCGGACTCGATCAGCCGCAGCGCGGGCGGGACGAGCCTGCTGGGCCGCCCGCGGACCCCGCGCAGGGTGAGCACTCGCCGGTTCATCGCGTCCACAATGGACTCGGCACCGCCGCCGGCTCCCTTGGCGACCCCGGCTTGCACGACGGTCGCGCGGTCGCCCGCGACGGCGAGCGCGGTGTCGAGCCCGGCCGCGCTGCTCGCGACGTTGACCACCACGTCCGCGAACGTCCCGTCGGTCAGGTGCGCGACCTGCTCGATGACGTCTCCGGTCAGCGTGTGGTCGGCGCCCAGCTCTCGCGCGACCGCCAGGCGAGCTTCGTCGGCGGACGTGCCGACGACGATCACCTTGCCCGCGCCCGCTTCCTTCGCGCCGACGAGACACGCGAGGCCGTGCGGACCCGGCCCGACGATCACGACAGTCCCGCCCTGGTGCAGCCCGCCCACACGGGTGACCCAGTCGAGCCCGTTGGAGATCGGGATGAACAACTGCACCAGTTCCGCGGGCACGTCCTCGGACACCTTGTGCACGATCGCCTGCGGGTGCAGGTACAGGTAGTCGGCGTACCCGCCGTACAACCCCGGTCCACTGTGGATGGACTTCCCGCCGTACCGCGGCACCCGGCACATCTGATACGCGCCCGCCAGGCACGAACGGCAGGTGCCGCAGGGCAAATACTCCTCCACGACGATGCGATCGCCTGCCGCGACGCCCCATCGCCGCGCCGCGCCGTCGCCGAGTTCGGCGATCCGGCCCACCAGTTCGTGCCCGAGCACGCACGGAAGTTCGTAGAACGGGTTGACTCCCCGGTACGCGGCGATGTCGGTGCCGCAGACGCCGGTCGCCTCGATCTTGAGCAGGCCGTCGTCGGTTCCGATGCGCGGCAACGGGAATTCCTCGATCGTGAGCTGTCCTTCGCCGTGCAGCACGGCGGCCCTGCTGGTCGTCATTCCCCGGCCTTCCGCTCGGACGCGCGCAGGAGCTGCCCGGCCTCGGCGGCGGTGACGACCTGCCCGTACTTGGCCTGGATGTCGAAGAGTGCGGCCGCGTGGGGTTCCGCGGCGCGATCGGCGACCGCGTCGCCGGGCACCACGGCGCGATAGCCGTGCTGGAGCGCGTCGACCACGGTCGCCCGCACGCAGCCCGACGTCGTCGCTCCGGTGACCACGACACCGTCGCAACCGGAACCGGCGAGGAACGCCGCGAGGTTGGTGCCGAAGAAACCCGACGCGAACAGCTTCGCCAGCACGGGTTCGTCCGGTCGCGGGGCGAGCCGCTCGTCGATCTCCGCCCACCGGCTCCCGGCCCGGCACTGGGCGAGCGCCGGCATCTTCTCCAGGAAAGGCGCGGCAACGCGCTCATCGGCCGCGGCGTACTGGATCCGCGTGAACACGCGAGGCAGCCCCAGCCCGCGCGCGAGGTCGAGCAGCCGGGCTGTCTCCCGCACGGCTTCGCCGGCGTCGCAGCCGAGAGCCGAGTCCCGGTCGGTGAACCCGTAGGTGAAGTCGACGACGACCAGAGCGGGTCGCCGGATCCCGGACTGACGCTCCCCGATACGCCTCTCCCGGTACAGCTGGGCGGCTGTGACGGACACGCCCCACCTCCTTGAACTGGATAAGTTGCATACAACTTTGCGTGGATGTGCCTGAGCCTGCGTGGGCGATGCCTCCACTGGGGTTGCCCAAACAGCAGATAGAATTCTATATTCAGAGCATGAGTTGCGGGCCGCGGGATGTCAAGTGTCGGTGTTCGGGCAGGTCAAGATCGCAAATTGACCCGGATTGGCGAGCGGTTGCCTCTTGACGGCTCACCTCCGATCGGGTGCAGTGCCAGGGTCAGCGGTTTGCGGCTACGTCACCAATCGAGGAAAAGTTGCATACAAATCTCCGAAGGGGGACAGGATGGCTTTGCCAGGCCGGACCGCGCTGGTGACCGGCGGCGGGAGCGGGATCGGTGCGGCCTGCGCGCGCCGGCTCGCTGCGGAGGGAGTGGACGTCGTCGTGCTCGACGTGCGTCCCGGCGCTGCCCAGGAGGTCGCGCTAAGGACAGGCGGTCGTGCTCTGGTCGTTGACCTGGCCGATCTTGCCGCGGTCGACGAGGCGTTGCGCGGCATCGAGGTCGACATCGTGGTCAACAACGCGGGAGTGCAGCACCTCGCGTTGCTGCACGAATTTCCGCCCGCGGAGTTCACCCGCCTGCTCGACGTCATGCTGCAGGCTCCGTTCCGGATCGCCCGTGCGGTGCTGCCGGGCATGTATGCGCGCCGCTGGGGCCGGTTCGTGCACATCACCTCGATCCGGGGCGTGCTCGGCGATGTCCGCAAAGGTGCCTACGTCGCCGCCAAACACGGCGTCGAAGGACTGTCCAAGACGATCGCCCTGGAAGGCGCCGCGCACGGCGTGACGTCGAATTGCATCGCCCCGGCCTGGGTCGAAACACCGCTGACTCACGACCTCGCCGGCCGGCAAGCCGAGATCCGCGGCACGACCCCGCGGGAGGTCATCGAAGACGTGATGCTCGGCGGCGCGGCCATCAAGGAGTTGATCGAGGCCGACGAGATCGCGGCGCTGACTGTCCACTTGTGCTCAGCCGCCGCCCGCCACACGACCGGCACGTCCATCCCGGTCGATGGCGGATGGCTGGCTGGATGAGCACCGTCCGACGAGGAGAATCTGTGAAACCAGCCAAACGGCGCCACGGCATCGGCGCGAGGGCACCGCGCCGCGAGGATGCCCGCCACCTCGCCGGGCGCGGCACGTTCATCGCCGACCTCCGGCTGGCCGGCTTGCGCGAGGTCGCGTTCGTGCGCAGCCAGGTGCCCCACGGGCGCCTTGCCCGAGTTGCCAAACCAGCGGACGCCGAGCCCGGAACGGTGTGGACCGCGGAGGATCTCGCGCCGTTCGCCCAAGCGCTCACCGCGACCTCGACTCTGCCGGGATTCCGCGCGGCTCCGCTGCCCAATCTGGCGTCGGACAAGGTGCGTTATGTCGGGGAAGCGATCGCGCTCGCCATCGGCGACACCCGAGCCGAAGCCGAAGACCTGGCCGGCGAGATCACCGCCGACATCGAAGCGCTGCCGCCGATACCGGACTTCACCACCGCGCTCGCCGGAGAGACACTCGTGCACGACGAGTGGCCGGACAACATCTTCGCCACCACCCAGGGCGATTTCGGCGATCTCGACGAGGCCGTGCGTGCCGCGGCGGTCTCGATCACGCGGGAGTACACGATGAACCGGCAAGCGGTCGTGCCGCTGGAAACTCGCGGCGTCGCGGCGCACTACGACCGGTCGGCGGACCTGCTGACCGTGTGGTCGTCGACGCAGACGCCGCACATGATCCGCGACATGATCGCCTTGCAGCTGGGAATCGAAGCCAGGCGCGTCCGCGTGGTCTCCCCGGACATGGGCGGCGGGTTCGGCGCCAAATGCTCGGTCTATCCGGAAGAAGTCGCACTGGCGGCCATCGCGATGCAGCTCGACTACCCCGTCCGCTGGGTCGAAGACCGGTGGGAAGCGATGGTGTCCTCCACCCAAGCCCGCGACCACCACTACCGCATCACCGCGCACGCGGCGGCGGACGGCACGCTGCTGGGCGTCGAGGCCGACATCGTCGTCGACAGCGGTGCCTACTCGGTGCACCCCTGGACGGCGACGATGGACGCGACCATGTCGTCAGCGATGATCCCCGGTCCGTATCGGCTGCGGAACTACCGATTCCGCACTCGAAGCGTTGCCAGCAACAAGACTCCCTCCGGCCCTTACCGCGGCGTCGCCCGCCCAGGAGCCTGCTTCGCCATCGAACGCACCCTCGACGACCTCGCGCACGCGCTGGACATCGAGCCGCACGAGATGCGGATGCACAACATGGTCACCCCGGCCGAGATGCCGTACCGGTCGGTGGCGAACAAGGTCTACGACAGCGGCGACTACGCGGAGGCCGTGCGCCGAGCGGCGGCGCTCCTCGGACACGGCGAATGGCGTGCTCGACAGCAGGCGACGCCACTCGATTCACGCCACCGCATCGGAATCGGCTACGGCTCTTTCACCGAACAGACAGCTCACGGGTGCATCGAATGGGCCTCGCGCGGTCTCGCGATCACCATCGGGACCGAGGGTGCGCGGCTGGCAATGGACGCCACTGGCAGCTTCACCCTCGCCGCGGGCATCAAGAGCCACGGCCAAAGCTCGGAAACCACTCTCGCGCAGGTGGTGAGCGAGGTCTTCGACGTCGACATCGAACGTGTCAGTGTCCTTCACGGCGACACCGCCGTCACCCCACGCGGCGACGGAACCTTCGCTTCACGGTCGATGGTGATGGCCGGTGGCGCGACTTTCGGCGCCGCGCGCGAGCTTGCGGCAAAGGTCCTGGACATCGCCGCAGTGCTCCTCGGCGAATCCGCAGCCTCTCTCACGTTGCGCGACGGCGCGGTCCACAGCCGGACGGGCTCGATCGACTACGCCGCTCTGGCGAAAGAATTCCTCTTCACTCCCGACCACGTGCCAGGCGTCGCGCCGGGTCTGGAATGCACCTGCTACTACCAGCCCGAGGTGCAGACCGGCGCGTTCACCTACGCGACGCACGCCGTGGCAGTCGAGGTCGACCTCGACACCGGCGACGTGAAACTGCTGGACTACGCGATCGTCGAAGACTGTGGCACGATCGTGAACCCGCAGGTCGTTGACGGTCAGTTGATCGGCGGTATCGCGCAGGGCATCGGCACCGCACTGCTGGAGGAACTGGTCTACGACGCCGACGGCCAGCCGAAGTCCACCAGCTTCCTCGACTACCTGCTGCCTGGGGCGAGTGAAGTGCCGGAGATCAAGATCGGCCATCTCGAAACGCCCTCGCCCTACACGGTCTTCGGGATGAAAGGTGCCGGGGAAGGCGGTTCGATCGCCCCGCCCGCGGCGATCGCCAACGCGGTGACCGACGCGCTGCGCGAGTTCGGCGCGCTCGCCAACGAAACGCCGATAAGTCCGGCGCGCGTGTGGTCGGCGCTGCAGCTCGCGAACGCGCAGGCGCGTGAAGTGGGGGCGGCCCGGTGAAACCCGCGGACTTCACCTATCACCGGCCGTCCACAGCGGAGCAAGCTGCGAGTCTGCTCGCCGAGCTGTCCGACGCGAAGGTGCTCGCCGGCGGCCAGAGCCTGTTGCCCATCATGAACATGCGGCTGGCCTCGCCCGAACACCTCGTCGACCTCACTGCCATCCGAGGACTGCGGACTTTCACCGAAGCCGACGACCAGATCCGCTACGGGGCGACCACGACCCACATGATGCTCGAAGAACAACTCGTTCCCGACCGCACCAACGGTTTGCTCCCGCGTGCGGCGTCCGGCATCGGCTACCGGGCGATCCGCAACCGCGGCACGCTCGCGGGCAGCCTGGCCCATGCGGACTCCAGCGCCGAGTGGCCGACGATCATGGCCGCTGTCGACGCCGCCGTGCACACGCTGTCCGTCCGCGGCACTCGTCGCATCCCGGTACGCGACCTCCTGCGGGGCTTCTTCACCACGGCCTTGGACGAGGACGAATTCATTACCGGAGTCGAGGTCGCCCGCTTCGCGCCGGAGACCCGATGGGGCTTGTACAAGATGGCGCGTAAACCCGGCGAGTTCGCCGAATCGCTCGCTGTGGCGCTCCTGCGCCCCGACGGCGCCGAACTCTGGCTGGGCGCCGCGCGCGACGTCCCGATCCGGCTGCCGAACACCGAAGCGGTCGCCGAATCACCCGAGCTGCCCGATCTCCTCGACGCCGTCGGTGCCGACACCGGCAGCGACGGACACCAACGCCAGCTGCACGCCGTCTCGGTGCAGCGAGCATTGAACGCCGCGCACCACCAGGAGGTAACCCGTGTCTGAGGTGACTATCGAGCTTACCGTCAACGGCCGCAAGAAATTCGCGACCGTGCCTGCCCGCACCACGCTCGCGGACTTGCTGCGCGACCGCTTCCACCTCACGGGCACGCACTTGGGCTGCGAGCAAGGAGTGTGCGGCGCGTGCACTGTCCTCGTCGACGAGCTGCCGATGCGTTCCTGCCTCGTCTTGGCGGCTTCTTGCCAGGGCACCGAAGTCGTGACTGTCGAAGGGCTTGACGGGCCGGACGCCGACCGGGTTCGCGCCGCCTTCTCCCACGAGGGAGCGCTGCAGTGCGGATTCTGCACGCCCGGCATGCTGCTCGCCGCCCACGACCTGGTGCGTCGCCGCGAAGCGCTCACCCGCGACGAGGTGTGCGTCGCGCTGGCAGGCAACATCTGCCGCTGCACCGGCTACAACGGCATCGTCCGCGCCGTCCAGTCCGCGACAGCCGAGGGCATCGAGGCCGAAGGATCCGCGACCGTCCATTGAGGACACCAGAAGGGAATGTCATGGAATTCTCGAACGACTTCATCGTGCCCACCGACATCGCCACCGCGTGGACCGTGCTGACCGACGTGCCGCGCATCGCCCCGTGCCTGCCGGGCGCGACTGTTGAGCCCGCCGACGGCGACTCCTACCGCGGCTCAGTGTCGATGAAGGTCGGCCCGATCAAGGTTTCTTACGGCGGTACCGCCGCATTTCGCGAGCTGGACGAGCCCGCCCGGCGCATGGTCCTCGACGCCCGGGGGAAGGAGAAAACCGGCAAAGGGTCAGCGGCCGCGGTCGTCACCGTCACCCTGCACGAGGCATCCAGCGACAAGACCCGCGTGGACGTGCACACCGACCTGCAGATCACCGGAAAACTGGCGCAGTTCGGCCGCAGCGCGATGGCTGACGTCGGCGCACGCCTGATCGGCCAGTTCGCGACCAACCTGGAAGCCCTGCTGGCCCCGGCCCCGCAGGCGGCGTCCGCGACCGACCGCGAGCCAAGTCGCAACGGCCGTGTCCCAGCCACGTCCGAGACGCCAACGGCGGCGCGGCCAGGCTCGGACCTCAACGCACTCGCGCTCGTGGCTCCTGTGCTCAAACGCGCCGTACCGGCTGCGGGAGCGTTCACGCTGGGCGTGCTGCTTACGTGGCTGGTGGGACGGCGGGGAACTGCTCGTTCTGGAGAACGGCCCGTTGCGCTGCCCTGATGTGCACCTTCATGATCATCTCCGCGCTTTCTGAGTCGTGCTGTCGGAGTGCCTCGATCAGCTCACGGTGGTGTTCGGCGCTGCGCTGCAGGTCACGGTCGCTGTAGCGCAGAAATGTGCGTCGCACCAACGGAAGTCCGAACACCCCGGTCAGCAGCGAGATCAAGCTGTCGCTGCGGGTCGCTTCGAGGATCAGTGCATGGAATTCGTTGTTCAACGCCGCCGCATCGGCAGCCCCACGTCGGCCCTGCGCGATCGCCTCGCAGTACGCCGTCAGGTTCGCCTCCAGCGCGGCAATGGCCGTGTCGTTGATCTTCTGCGCCGCGACGGCGGCGACATAACCTTCGACGACCGCGCGGAGCCCGTAGATCTCGACGATCTGTTCCCGGCTCCACCCGACCACTTGTGCTCCGCGGTGACGTTCGAGCCGGACCAGTCCTTCCGAACCCAAGCGGCTGAGCGCCTCCCGCACCGGTGTGCGGCTCATGCCCAGAGATCCGGCGAGCGCGCTCTCCCGCAACCAAGTCCCGGGCGGCATCTCGTCGGACACGAGCTGTTCGAGGATCTGCTCGTACGCCCGCCGCGCCGCCGACGACGTCATCGCAGGCTGCCGGCCACCCTCGGGGGCGGCTTCTCGATCCGTCATCGCTTCCACCACCGAAAAGCCCGTCCTTATCCGCACTGAAGGAGAATCCGTGTCCCCGTATCGCCTCGGCCTCATCGTGCCGAGTTCCAACACGACCATGGAAACCGAAGTTCCCGCGCTCCTGCGCCGCCGCGCCGACCCGGACGAAGTGTTCACGATCCACTCCAGCAGGGCGGTGCTGCATACTGTCGACCCCGAATCGCTTCACCGAATGGTCGGCGAGGGAGAGCGGTGCGCGGCCGAACTCGCCGACGCGCGAGTAACCGCGATCGGCTACGCCTGCCTGATCGCGCTGATGGCCGAAGGGCCGCGTGCGCACGAACGCATCGAACCACGGCTGTCTGACGTGGCCGAGCAGGCGGGCTGCCCAGCGCCGGTGATCAGCAGCGCGGGCGCGCTCGTGCGCACCCTGCTGGACCTGAAGCTGCAGAAAGTGGCGATCGTGACCCCGTATCTGCCGTCGCTGACCGAGATGGTGATCCGCTACCTCGCGGCTTACGACATCGAAGTCGTGGACTCCGTCAGTCTCGGAGTGGCGGACAACCACCGCGTCGGCGCACTCGATCCCGCCGGCTTGCCCGGACACGTCGAGCGGCTCGACCTGTCCCGCGCGGACGGCCTGGTTCTCTCCGCCTGCGTCCAGATGCCGTCGCTGCCCGCGGTCGATCCGGTCGAACGGAAGATCGGACTGCCGGTCGTCACGGCCGCAACCTCGACCACCCGTGAACTGCTGCGCGCGACCGGCCTGGAGCCGGTCGTGACCAGGGCAGGCGCGGCGCTGGCTCAGCCCTCGGTCTCGTTGTTCTCCAGATAACGCAACGAGCTGGTGAGGCTGGCCGTCAAATGCGCGGCCAGCACCTTGGTCGCGCCGTCGGCGTCGCCGGCGCGGATCCGCTTCACCAGCTCCGCGTGCTCGGCCGCCGCGGCTGCTTGGCGGTCGAGGTCGGGCAGGCTGCTCATCACGTACCGTTCGCACGTGTTCCACAATATGCACAGGTGCGTGTGCAGCACGCCTTCGCCGCCAGCGCGGAAAAGCGCGAAGTGGAACTCCCGATGCGCTTCGAGCATCTCCCGCGACACAAACGGAACCTTCCGCTGGGAAAGCTCCTGCATCTTGCGAAGCCAGAACTCCATCGTCTCGACGACGGCGGCATTTTCCGGCGCGGCAGCCCGCTGGGCGGCGAGAGGCTCGATCCGCTGCAGGATCTCGAACGCGTCCCGCAAGTCCCGGACGCTCAGCTCCCGCACCACCGTGCCGCGCCGCGGCAGATTCTCAACCAGCGACTCGGCTTCCAGCTGCCGCACGGCCTCCCGCAACGGAACCCGGCTGACCTCCAGCTCCGCGGCGAGTTCGTACACCGGAACCTTCGCCCCGGGCTGGAGCACTCCGAGCACGATGCGGTTGCGCAGCTCTTGGGCGACGAACTCGGTGATCGTCCCCGGAGTCGTCGGAGCTCCGGACCGGGATTCGATGCCAGGCACCCCGCAAGCTCCTTACTCTCCACTGTCCGACGCGAACAGCATACAGTTTTCTTTTTACCCCGACCGTCATGGCCCGGTGGCCAGTTACGGCTCGACGGTGGGGGACCGAAGCCCGTCGAAGCTGGCTGGCCGACTGAGTGCGGCGAGTGATAAGTACTGGCCAACGGCCACTTTCGTGCGCGTGCGGGCCAAGGTTCCCGGATGCGTCCTGCTGCTTGCCGGTCGGAGTTCCGCATGACTACCTCGGCGGCGATCAGGCCGATTTGTGATGTCATGGCGGCAGTGGTTCGGGAGCCCGCTGACGATGTCGAGGAGGATGCCCCTCGGCCGTCGATCGACGCAGCATCGCGTCCGCCCCTGCCGACGTTGCCCAGGGTAGGTGGTCCGGCTGACGTCATAGTGCTCGCGGAAGCTGCCCTGCGCCGCTCGCGAGCCGGGTCGGCGGCAGAGGCCGTGGCGAGAGCCTCGATGTAATCCGGCGCGGCCGCAAAGAAAGATCGGAGCCCAGGGTATCTTGGTTCGGTCAGCGATACCGCCTGGAGTTGATGCTCGCCATCGCCGCGTCTGTCTCACCGATCCGGCGAGAACCCTCGACGTCACGATCAGCAATCTGCAAAGCCCGATGCGTGCTCCGATCAACACTGGCCTGATTCAGCCCGCTTCCGCGAGGAGACTCCTGTCGGAGGTTCTACATCCGCAACCCCAGTGCCGCCTGGGCCTGTGCCGGTGAGCTGAGCAGGGTATGCGCGACTCTGTGTCCGAAACCGGACCTGGCAGGACCGAGTCGGCACGGGGCGTCACGTCAACTGACGGCGACAACTCGTAACAATGACGGCGAAACCGGCGACTTATTACGATACCTTTGCCGATCCGAGGGAATATAACAACGGTGACCCCCGGTACCCGGGTTCGCCGATGATCGCGCTGGACACCCTGCGCGGCCATGACCGTTTTCCGAATATGAGCAGAACCGAGTTCCTGTTCAAGGATAACGGCGCTGCCTTGCAGTGGCAACTTGACTCGCCTCATCGAAACGGTCAAGTGTGAGACACGACCCGCGGCCAAAAATGTCAAGGCCGACATCGAGGACAAGACTTTCATCGAGGTCACCAGCATGATGCTCGACGACTTGGACGAGTGCAACACGCGGCTCGCGCCGACCTTCGCGTTCGTCGACCCTGTCGGAGTCAAGGCCGCCCCGATGTCCGTCCTCCTTCGCCTGACTATCCGAAAGGTGAGCTGCTCATCTATTTCGCACACGAGGCGGTAACCCGATTCTGCGGTGGGGGAAATATCGATCAAGCCCTGCCAACTGCACGAGATGTGCAAGTACCCCTATATCCAGAGCTTCGCGATGTATGGCGACCGTGGCAAGCGACTTTACGACCTGTTCTACCGCACACGTGAACTCATCGGCCTGGACAGCATGAAAGCCGCGATGTGGAAGGGGCCCCGTCAGGCGAATTCAGCTTCCGTGATCGGCTCGCTAACCAGGAAGTCATTTTCTCGCAGTCCATGTTCCGCCGTGCCGCGGCACCGGCACCTGCTCCAACACTTCGCAGGCCAAGCCGTCACTATCGAATCCGTTGTTGACCATGTGGTGGCTGCGACGCCGGACGCCAGCAGCCACGTCAAACGCACTACCTTGGCACCGATGCAAACGGACGGCCTGATCGCCAGGCCCAACCAGGCCCGAAAGAACTCCTACCCGAATGGAACCGTCATCGTCTTCCCCGACGCTCTGGCATAAATCGGCGACGACGCCAGGCCGGCGAGAACAATCCCTGGTCGCGCACCGATGAGGTCTGTTCGCGAGCAGGGTCAGCCGCCGGAGTGCATGTCTTCGGCTTCGGGGACGCAGTTGTCGTCGGGGTCGTCCAGCCAGCCGTGCGGGAGCGTGACCTTGCCGGGCGAGCCCTGCCGCCCGCGCGGTCCGGTTGCCGCCTCGGGGAACGGCGCGTCGTGGTCGAGTTGGGCGATGAGGTCTTCCAGTTGGCCCATGTTCGAGACGGTCGCGAAGCCGCGGCGGAGTTCGGAGCCGACCGGGAAGCCCATCAGGTACCAGGCCATGTGCTTGCGGATGTCGCGCATGGCCTTGTCGTGCCCGTCGTGTTCGACAAGGAGTTCCGTATGGCGGCGGAGTACCTTCGCGACCTCGCCGAGGTTCGGCGGAGCCGGCAGCGGCCGCCCGGCGAACGCGGCTTCCAGTTCGCCGAACAGCCATGGCCGGCCCAAGCAGCCGCGTCCGACGACGACGCCGTCGCAGCCGGTTTCGCTGACCATGCGCAGGGCGTCGTCGGCGGAGAAGATGTCGCCGTTGCCCAGCACCGGAATGCTGGTGACAGCCTCTTTAAGAGCGGTGATCTTGGTCCAGTCGGCCTGGCCGGAGTAGCGCTGCGCGGCGGTGCGCGCGTGCAAGCTGACGGCAGCCGCGCCCTCGGCTTCGGCGATGCGTCCGGCGTCGAGGAAGGTGTGGTGGTCGTCGTCGATGCCGACGCGGAACTTCGCGGTGAACGGAACACCGGCCGGTTCGGCGGCCTTCACGCAGGCGGAGATGATGTCGGCGAACAGCTTCCGCTTGTAGGGAAGCGCCGCCCCACCGCCCTTGCGGGTGACTTTAGCGACGGGGCAGCCCCAGTTGCTATCCACGTGGTCGGCCAGGCCTTCGCCGACGATGATCCGCACGGCTTCGGCCATGGTTTTGGGGTCGACGCCGTAGAGCTGCATGGACCTGGGCTTTTCGTGCTCGCCGAAGGTCATCATGTGCATCGTGCCGGGGTGCCGCTCGACGACTGCGCGGGCAGTGATCATCTCGCACACGTAGATGCCAGCGCCGTACTCCTGGCAGAGCTGCCGGAACGCCACATTGGTGATCCCCGCCATCGGAGCGAGCACGACGGGAGGATCGACCTGGTAAGGGCCGATCTTCAACGTCGGCGCGCTCAACGTGGCAGTCACTCTTCCATTGTCGCTCGTGACGTACGGCACACGCATCCGGGCAGGTCGGCGGACGCGAGACCATCTCGTGTCCAGCCTTGAGTAGTGCTACGGATCCGATCATCGTGCCGTTTCGCCCACGCTGTCCGGTATGACCACGGAAGCTGCAACGCTCCACCGCCTGGCCGGCGAGCTGGACGACCTCGGCCGCCGCCTGACACACGTAGGCACCGAACTCCGCGCGGTGCGACCCCAGCCTGAACCGGCGACCGGCCAGCCCGACGAGGCATCCGTCCTGGACCCGGCCGCGAGCTCCCAGCCGACGTCGGGCCAACCGGGCGACCACGCTGAGTCGGCAGCGCCGACCGGGGAGCCGTCGCAGGCGGCCTACCCGCCTGACGGCACTCAGCCCGGCAGCTCCGACCACCCGGCTGTGCCGACCGGCAGCTCGGCCCACCCGGCCGTGCCGACCGTCGGCTTCGCCCACCCGGCCGTGCCGACCGGCAGCTCGGCCCACCCGGCCGCGCCGGGGCCTGCCGACAAGGCAGTCTCTTCCGCGGCGTCGGACCAGGCTGCCGCGGCGTCGGACCAGGCTGTCGCTGCGCCGGACATGACTGTCGTGCCGGACCAGACTGCGGCGTCGGACCAGACTGCGGCGTCGGACCAGACTGCCGCGCCGGACATGACTGCCGCGCCGGGCGAGCCGTCCGCGTCAGGTCGCCCTGCCGAGTCGGGCTCGGTTGCCGAACCTGGCGATGCCGCCGTGCCGGGCCAACCCGCCGGACCTGGCCAGCCTCTTGCGCCTGGCCACAGCTATCCGACCGCTCCCGGTCGCCCGCCCGCCCCGGGCTACCAAGCTGCGCAGGGTCCGTACCTATACCCGGCCTACTCGGCCGCGCACGGGACAGCGTTCCACCCCCACCCGGGCTACTACTCGTACAACCCTTACGCAGCACCATATTCCGCCCAACCCGTGGCTGGCGCGCCCCAACCGTCGACGCCACAACCCGGGACCGGGCAACCCGCCGCGGGCGATGTCGCAGCCGGACAGTCCGCCGCCCAGCCGGGCCACGGACAGCCCGCCGCCGACCAGCCCGCTCAAGGACAACCGCAGGCAAGCTCCCAACATCCGCTGTACAGCCAGCCTCCCTTCATTCAGCGGCTTTACCCTCCAGCGCCGACGCTCCGTGAACGGCTCAGCCGCGAAGGCGCCGGTTCGCGGCTGCTGGCGTGGATCGGCGGCGCGGTGACGTTGCTCGGGGTCGTCCTGCTACTGATCCTGGCCATCCAACGCGGCTGGCTCGCCCCGTTGCCGCGGGTGGCGGTCGGCGCTGTGTTCGGTGGGATCCTGGTCGGCGCGGGCGCTTGGCTGCACCGCAAACCGGCGGCGCGTACGGGAGCATTTGCCCTTGTCGCTACTGGGATCGCGACGCTCTACCTCGACACTGTCGCTGCCACCTCCTTGTACGATTTCCTGCCCGTTCCCGCCGGGCTCGCGGTCGGCTTGGCGATCGCGGTAGGCGGACTTGTGCTTGCGGTCAAATGGGATTCCCCTCTCCTGGCTCATGCCGTGGTGGGAGGATGCGGGGTGTGTGCGCCCCTGATCACTTGGGGCTTCACTGATGAACTCGTGACGTTCCTTCTTATGATCCAGATCGCGACCGTTCCTGTCCAGCTTCGGCGGTCGTGGTCTCCCCTTTCGTTTACTGCAGCCATTCCTCCCTTGACAGCGGCGCTGATCGGTGTCGGGCTGCACACGTTGCCGGTGTGGGCGGTGCTCGCCGCTGGCGTGGTCAGCGCGGCGGCGGCGCTGGTCTCGTTGCGGCGCAACGACAGTGAGCCGTACTCGCTGTCCGTGCTGGCTGTTTCCCCGTTGCCGATCCTGGCTGCCGCGCTGGTGTCGCACAGACCGGAATCCGTGCTTCTCGCGGGTGGAACGGCGGTCGTGCTCATCGCGACCTGGATCACCGTTCGGGGGAATTCCGGTACTGTCGCAGGAATCGCCGGTCTCGTCGCCGGGATGCAGGCGACCGTCACACAGTTCGATGGCGGAGCTGTCCTGCTTGGCGAAGCAGTAGTGCTCGCGTTTGCGGCGAAGTTCACTCGAAACCGTTTCGCGCTGGGCGGTTCTCTCGTCTTCGCGGTGATCGGCGGACTGCTCGCGCTCGGGTCGGACGTGACCCCCGCGCTGCTGTTGCTCCCGCATTGGCATCCGCGAGATCTTCTCCTTACCGCGCTGGCCTCGGCCGCGCTTCTCCTCGCCGCGGCGATTGCGTTGCCGTGGGCGGCAATTCGGCTCAACGCGGTGAAGACGGCCAGCCTTGTGCCTTGGCTGCCTGCAGGATTGTGCGCGCTCTACGGCGCTGCTGGACTGGTGCTCACTGCGTCCATGCTCGTGGCTCCTGGCCGAGTCGGATTCCTGGTTGGCCATACGCTCGTCACGGTTTCCTGGACCGTAATGGCGTACGTTCTTCTGCTGCGCGGGATCGAAGTGGTCGCGTTGCGGATAGCCGGGCTGGTGCTGGTGGCCGCTGCCGTCGCGAAGCTCGTGTTGTTCGACCTTGCCACGCTGGACGGGCTGGCTCGCGTGGGCGCGTTTCTCGGCGCCGGGGTGATCCTGCTTGTGGCGGGTGCCCGGTACGCACGGGTTGTCGCGTCGCGCTGAACTTGCGAGATGTCCCCCGATCCGGGGAATCGAGATTGACCTCGGATCGGGGGTTTTCCCTTGTGTGGCACCAAACTCTAGTCGTGTCGGGGCAGTGGTCCGAGATGGCTCGCGAAGGTCGGCGGGGCGGAACTGTCGGTGGCTCGTGGTTACCTGGGAAACCTACCGAGGAGGTATCCGACCATGACCTACACCCACGACCCGAAACTCATTGAACGCGCAGGCGAATCCGTCGCATGGCTCACCACCGTGACTCCTCGCGGCCGCCCCGCGCCGCGGCCGGTCTGGTTTGTGCTCGATGGCGAGGACATCGTGGTCTTCAGCCGGCCCGGCACGGCCAAACTCAGGCACCTCGCCGCCAACCCAGAGGTGAGTTTCCACCTGAACAGCGACGAACACGGCGGGAGCATCATCGTCGTCAACGGGCGTGCGCAGGTCGACGAGGCCAAAGCCTCCGAAGCGCCTGGCTACCTGGCGAAGTACCAGCGGCATTACGCCGGTATCGGGTTCGCCGATCCAACTGCCTTCGACGCCGACTACTCCGTGCGGATCCGGATCGTGCCGGAGAAGTCCTGGGGGTTCTGAGGGGCAGCTCCCGGTTAGAAGCCGACGTCCAGGCAAGCCAGCCGTCCACCCGCGGTTCCGGCGTGCCCGGGGTTGGTATGGGTGTGGGTTTCGTGGATCACCACGGACTTCGCCCGTCGTCCGTCGAATGTCCAGTCCACAGTGGAGGTTGCATGACCGATGCCTGAGCGGTCGGTGGTGAAGTCGAGCCAAATCTCGTTGCGCGGGTTGGCATAGGTCGGATCCACCGAAGGCTTCACCGGGTCCGGCACGTGCTGGAAGTGCCCGCCCGCGGCGTCACCGGTGGCGCCGCAGGAGTTGACATGCGCGTGTGCACCGTATTCGTGCTGCGGCAGGAGGCCGCTGATCACCAGCACGGTGGTGGTGCCGACGTGACCGGCGGACAGGGCCGAGACGTGCACCTTGGCTCCAGCAGGCACGAGATCCGGGCGGTAGGTGACGGCATGGTCGCCCGGGGTGTATGCCGCGAATGTGCCGTGGGCAGCGGTGAAGTGCACAGGAGAGGCCGCAGCCGGAGCGGCTGCGGCGGAGGTCGCCGAGAAACTCGTGGCGGAGAGACCGGCGGCGAGGGCTGCGGAAAGGAACTTAGGGAGGAAACGCATGAAACTTCTCTAACCAGTCGGCGCTTGCCGTGCCATGTTCTCCACTCGAACGTGTGGACGTCGCCCATATGTCGGGACGGCTTTCCTCGCGGGCGTGAGGTGCGTGGGGTCGATGGGTGGGACAGCGTCGGGATCAGCCAGATTCAGACGTTGCCCGGGCTGGGCGAGGTGCAGGTCAGATGTGGGCCTCGCCAGGCAGGCGTGCGTGGCTCTGGCCGGATGCTGGGCGCGAGGTCATGCCCGGTGCTCGTTGTGCGGAGAGGCGCAGAGGCGCACTGGTGCGGTTCGAGGCACGGCTCCCCGTATTAGAGCGGCTGGCGAGTCGGTGGAGCTCGAACGGCGGTTGCGTCGGGCGTGGAGGTTGCCCGGCTGGCCTGGTGCGTTTTCGGGCAGGGACGCGTTGGGTATTTGGCAGCGTGGCAGCGTCGGACTTGCCCGGCGATGCTTTGGCGAGCACCGGTGGAGCCTGACATGCCTGACGATCCGAACGGTGCCATGGGGTTTGACGGCCGTCGCGCGGACGACCATGAGCCGGCAGGTGCCAGCGGGCCGGATGAGGTGGGCGGGACGTCGGAGACCGGTCAACCGGCGGACGCCAGCGGGCAGGCCAGCAATGGCGGGTCGGTCGACGGCGGATCGACTGGTGACGGGCTGGTGGGCAGCGGCGGACCGGTGCAATCCAGCGGGCGAGTTCGGGCCGGTGACTCCGCGCAGATCCCCGGGTCTCCGCAACCCCGCGAGCCGGGGGAGACCAGCGAGCCGGAGGAGACCAGCGGATCGGCGGAGGCCAGCGGATCGGCGGAGGCCAGCGGAGCGGCGGAGGCTGGCGGACTGGGGCGACCCGGCGGGGCGACGCAACCCAGCGGGCTATCGCAAGCGACCGGATTGACGCACGGCAGCGGGCCAGGGCGGGACCGTGGGTCGGTGCGGGCCCCGGAATCGGCGGAGGCTAGTCGGTCGGCTGAGGTCGGCGAATCGGCGCACGCCAGCGGTCCGGCGCAGGTCGCCGCGTCGGCGGATGTGGCCGGATCGGCGGGCGTGGCCGGATCGGCGGGGTTTGACGACGATGTCGAGCACACCGGCGAGACGCGGAACCAGATGTTGCAGCGGAACGTCGGCGAACTGCTGCAGGAGCTGCGGGTCGCGCAGGCGGGCGTGCAGATCCTGTTCGGGTTCCTGCTGTCGGTGGTCTTCACGGGCCGGTTTCACGACGCCAGCGGGTTCGAGAAGACGCTGCATCTGCTCGCGGTGCTGCTCACCGTCGCGGCGACGGCGCTGCTGATCGCGCCTGCGGCGTGGCACCGGATGCTGTTCCGGACTGGGCGGCGGGAGCAGATCCTGCAGGTCGGCAACCGGGTCGTGCTCGTTGGCTTTGGGTGTCTTGCCGCGGCGATCACGGTGACTGTCGCGCTGATCGCGAAGGTCTCTTTCGGGCCGGTTGCGATGGGGCTCGTCGGCGGGACGGCGATCTTGCTGTTCGGGCTGCTGTGGTTTGCGGTGCCGGGCATGCTGGTCGGCGACCAAAGGCGACGCGACGGTCGCTGAGCGGCGTCGGTGCGGACCTCCGCTTGTCCTGCGCAGGACAGAAACGCCGTGGGCGCGGAGCTGTTCATCGAGCCGTCGGCAATTGTTGCCGTAGCGGTCGGGGCCGGTCCGTAGCTTCCTGCTCGTGACTGACTCTTCACGGCGGAACTTCCTGCGTGGCGCCGGAATCCTCGGTGCCGGTGCGGCGGTGTCCGCGCTTCCTGGTCTGAACGGGATCGCCGCGGCCGATCCCAGTGTCGCTCGGCGGCCGGACGGTGACAGCCCGCGGTTCACGATCGCGGTCATGCCGGACACCCAGTACCTGTTCGACGAGGACCGGGGCGACTCGACGCCGGTGGACGCCTCGCTGTCGTACGTGCTGCGTCACGCGCACGACGACAACGTTGTCTTCCTCGCGCACCTCGGCGATCTCACGCAGAACGGGCAAGCCCGGGAGTTCGCTGGCATCAGCCGGTCGTTCCAGGTGCTCGACCGGTTCCGGTTCCCGTACAGCACGCTCGCGGGCAACCACGACATCGACGGTTCCACCGACGACCAGCGCGGCCGGACGCCGTACCTCGACGCGTTCGGGCCGCAGCGGCAGCGGAACTCGCCGACGTTCCGCGGTTCCTCGAAGGACGGCTACAACACCTACCACGTGTTCCGGGCCGCCGGCCGGGAATGGCTGGTGCTCGCGATGGACTGGCGTCCGTCGGCAGGCGGGTTCGCGTGGGCGAAGCAGGTTCTCGCGCAGCACCCGAAGATGCCCGCCATCCTGACCATCCACGAGCTGGTCAACTCCGACGAGCAGGGCAAGGCGTTCCTGTCGGACTTCGGGAAGCGAGTCTGGGATGAGTTCGGCAACGAAAGCGACCAGATCTTCCTGACCCTCAACGGCCACTACTGGCCGCCGAGCCGTCTGGTGAAGCGCAACGCCGCCGGCCACGACGTGCATTTGCACCTCACGAACTATCAGGACCGCTACTACGGCGGCAGCGGCATGATCCGGCTGTACCAGTTCGACGTCGCCCGCGGGGCGATCGACGTCCGTACCTTCTCGCCGTGGCTCGATGGCCGGCGTGACCTCACAGAGCTGGAGCGCATCGAGGCCGAGCGCAGTACCGACGTCGACTACTTCAGCATCGACATCGACTTCGACAAGCGGTTCGCCGGTTTCGCGCCCGTTCCGGTGCCGCCTGCCCGTCCGGTGAAGCCGCAGCTCGTGCCCGGCACCGTCGCGTACTGGCGGTTCGAGGGCGGCCGCGCAGGGGCTCCGGTTCCGGACAACGCGCTGATCAAGGACCTCACCGGCCGCGGCAACGACCTGCGCCGCGCGACCGTGCCGGGCAGCGGGCCTGACGCGCTGACTTACTCGGCGGATTTCTCGCCTCGCCAACCGTCGCGGGCGAGCCTTCGGTTCGACGGCGCGCGCAACCCTGGCCGCGGCGCGTACCTCCAGACCGTCGACAGCGCACCGATGAACAACCTGACCTTCCAGCGCGGCTACACCGTCGAAGCGTTCATCCGGCTACCCGAAAACTTCCGCGACGGCACCCACGGCTGGTGCGGCATCTTCGCGCGCCTCGGCAACGGCGGTGCGGCCGGGAAGTCCGGCGACGACCCGGACGAATCGGCCGCGACGTTCAGCGTCTCGGACAGCGCGGAGCTGCAGTGGGCGGTGTTCCCGTTGAACCAGAACGGGATTTCGACCAACTGGGGTCACGAACTGCCGTTGGCGAAGTGGTGGCACGTCGCGGTTGTCAACGACGGACGGCGCAGCACGCTGTACGTCGACGGCTGCCCGCTGCTGCGCAACCCCAAGACTCCGGCGGTCGGCCTGGCCAATCCGGGCGGCAGCTGGCTGGTCGGCGCGTCGTCGTACCGGGGCAAGGTGGAGCGCAGCTTCTACGGCGAGATCGGCGAGGCCCGCGTGGTCGACCGGGCGCTGGCACCGCGGGAATTCCTGCTGGGCTGATAAGCGGTGCCGATTGGCTGCTCGGCAATTGCGGAAGGCGGGGCGCGCGGGCCTGGGATTGGGTCCGGAAGCGTCTTGTTGGCAGAACGCCTGTACGGAATCCCGAGCCCGTTATTCCGATTGCGCGGTGGGCAAATTCGACCAGTGCCCCCGTTCGGAGGCGTTAGCGAAACTGATGGCTTCGGCCAGTCGGTCTAATCGGGGAAGGATGGTAATAGTCATCTTGAAGTAGTGTCGGAGTGGTGCGAATTCGTGCAGGCGAGTGCTGGATCCGGTCAATTCGCCTGTGCCGGTGCTGTGCCGGTGAGCGGGACTGGGCTCGCTGAAGACGCGCCTGAAGCAGCGAGCGTTCCCGCGCCGGGGACTGGGGCAGGGAACTTCGGTGTGCGGCCTAAGGCGGGGTCAGCGTCGATGCTGGACCGTTGCCTGGGCTGGGACTCCTGGGCCAGCATCGGCGCTGGGGCCGGAGTCCCGTTGCCTGGTCGGCACGGATGCCGGTGGCGTGCGCCCGTTGCCGGGTTCAGCGTGGATGCTGATCGCCGGGGTCGGAACTCGTTGCCGGCGCTGCTGGCGTTGGAGTTCGTCGCCGGGGATCAGCACGGGTGCTGGAACCGGTGGTCGAGCCGGGCCGCTGCCGGTACCGGCGGCGTTGCCGGGACTGGTGGCTAAGCCCGCTCCGCCGGTCCGGCAGCGTCGTTGCTGAGCCAGTGGGCGGGTCGGGGACCGTGCGCAGCCAGCGTCGTTGCTGGAGCCAATGGCCGGAACCGTGTGCTGCGCCAGCGTCGTCGCTGGAGCGGTGGATCAGGTCGGAGCTGTGTGTCCCGCGCCGGCGTCGTTGCTGGAACGGGGGTGGGTGGAAGCTCGTGCTGGCCAGCGCCGTTGCTGGGCCAGCAGTAGAGCGTGCCGGACTGGCGTTTCGGCCATTGCCGGTCGCCAGGACGGGTGGCTCGGTCGGAGCTCGCTGTCGAGACCGGTGTTCGTGCTGGGCCTGTCGACGCCGGGACCAGCGCTGATGCTGGAACCGGAACTCCGGAGCCGGTGCTCTGCGCCTGGACCGTCCCGCCTTGGCGAGTCCCGGACTCGGTCAGACGAGGCTGGGGATACTCGCCGCGGAACCAAGGTGGTCCAGTCCAAGGACCAGCCGATCCGGGCCGGGAGTACCAGCCTGGAGCGGGGTCCGAGGACCGCGCCTGCGGAACCAGCTTGGTTCTGCTCGAGGATCAGCTAGTCCAGGCCAGGGACACCCGGCCGGGAGCAGCGGTCCGGGGGCCATGAGCCCGTCGAACCTGTCCAGGAGCGCTGGTCCGAGGAGCCCGTGGGCCCCGAGGACATCGCCGCAGGACCCAGTCCGGGCACGCCAGCCCAAGAGCCAAGGCCACAAGCCCAGCTCAAGGGCCCGGCCAAGCACTCAGTCCGGCCGTGCCGTGCCGTGCAACCAGCACCTCAGACCGAGAACCCCACCGAGAACTCAGCCTGAGCACGCCAGCCCATCAACCCGGCCCTGCGCCCAGTCGTGAAACCCGACCGCGGACCCGGCCCTGCGCCCAGTCGTGAAACCCGACCGCGGACCCAGCCCTGCGGCCAGCCGTGAAACCCGACCGCGGACCCAGCCCTGCACCCAGCCCTGAAACCCGCGGATCAGGCGGTGAGCCGTCCCCACGAATAGTCCTGTTTCGCGAGCTTCAGGTACACGAACAGCTCCGTCGAGACGACGCCCGCGATTGGCCGTACCTCGTCGCCGAGTACGGACAGCAGGTGGTCGTCGTCGCGGCAGAGCAGTTCTGCCAGCAGGTCGAAGCGGCCTGAGCAGAGTGCCACCTGGTGTACGTCGGCGACCTTGGCCAGTTGCTGGGCCACTTCGCGGGCGTCTCCGTCCACCGTGATGCCGACCATCGCCCTTCGGGTCAGGTCGACGTGTTCTGGTGAGGTCACGGCGACTATCTGCACCATTTCCTCTCGCAGCAGCCGTTGTACTCGCTGCCGCACCGCGCCCTCCGAAAGACCCACCGCCTTGGCCAGTGCGGTGAACGACGCCCTGCCGTCTTCCTGTAACAGCGTGATGAGCGTCCGGTCGGTCCCGTCTAGCGCTCTCGGAGCACGCGGTTCCTCGATTTTCGTACGGTTTTCGTCACCCATGCCGTCCCTCCCTGTGTTTCGGCATGTGATTCGTCAGACGCGCAGCGTATAGGCAGGAGCCGGAGAGCAGGAGACCCTTTCCCGTTTTCTTCTCCAGATGGCGGACATGTGCGCTCCCGCACGGCCCCCGTTCTGGCTCCGGCAAACAGCGGGTACGGTCGCGAACCGCCGATCCCGAGGAGGAATATTCCAATGACCGAAGCCGTCGCCGCGCCCGTGGTGCCGGCCAAGGGGCTCCGTTCGAACGCGCTGGGCATGGTGTCCTCGACGGTGATCGGGATGTCGTCGACCGCCCCAGCCTATTCGATCGCCGCGACGCTCGGGTTCATCGTGCTCGCCGGAACGGGGTTCAAAGCCGCCGCGTTCGTGGTCTTGTCGTTCGTCCCGGTGCTGTTCGTCGCTTTTGCCTTCCGGGAACTGAACACGGCCGAACCCGATTGCGGCACCAACTTCACCTGGGCCACCCGTGCGTTCGGCAGCCGCGTCGGCTGGATGACCGGCTGGGTCGTCCTGGTGGAGCAGGTGCTCGTGATGAGCAGTCAATCCGCGCTGACCGGCCGGTACACGCTGCTGCTGTTTGGTCTAGACGACCTCGCGAACAACCGTGCGGTGACGACCGCGATCGGATGCGCGTGGCTGCTCGCGCTCTGCTGGCTCTGCTATCGAGGCATCGAGGTGTCCGCGCGGGCGCAGTGGATCCTCCTCGGCATCGAACTCGCCGTCCTGGTGATCTTTTCCGTCGTAGCGCTCACGCGCGTCTACAGCGGCACTGCGGGCCCGCAAGCGACCACACCGCGGTGGGACTGGCTGTGGCCGAGCGGAGTGAGCGTCGGGACGGCGGTGTCGGCGGTGCTGCTCGCGGTCTTCATCTACTGGGGCTGGGAGAGTTCGCTTTCGGTGAACGAGGAATCGGCTGACCCGCGGCACGCGCCGGGCCGGGCGGCGATCCTGTCCACCGTGCTGCTAGTGCTCAACTACCTGCTGGTGACCGTCGCGTCGCTGGCCTTCGCAGGCGTCGGCGAGCACGGGATCGGGCTGGCCAACGAGGCGAACGCCGAGGACGTGCTCGCCGGTCTGGGTGGCGCGGTGTTCGGGACGTCCGGGTTCGGCAAGGTCATGGGAGTGCTGCTGATCGTGTCGGTGCTGACCAGTGGCGCGGCCACGAGCCAGGCGACGATCATGCCCGCCGCGCGCACCACGTTGTCGATGGCCAGCCACGGCGCGCTGCCCAAGGTGTTCGGCCGCGTGCATCCGAAGTACCAGACGCCGTCGGTGACCACCTGGGCGTTCGGGCTGGTGTCGCTCGCCTTGTACGTGCTGCTGGCGTTGTGGAGCCGGAACGTGCTCGCGGATTCGGTCGACGCGGTCGGGCTCACGATCGCGATCGAGTTCACGGTGACGGCGCTTGCGTGCGTGTGGGTGTTTCGCCGGACGCTGTTGTCGAGCGTGCGCAATTTCTTGCTTCGCGGCTTGCTGCCCTTCGTGGGCGGCGTGTTCTTCCTGGCGGTACTGGTGCTCGCGGCGATCGCGTACGCGAAGCCTGACGCCGGAGAGACCACTGTGTTCGGCATCGGCGGCGTCGCGGTGATCGGTGTCGTGGCGATCCTCGTGGGCTTTCCGTTGATGTTCGCCGTGCAACGCGCCTGCCGTGACTTCTTCGCCGGGCGACGGCTGACGCGCGGCGCCGTTGCCCGCGACGGTCAGACCATCGAAAGCTAGCAGCGGCGAAGCAGGTCTTCTTCGGTTTCGCGGCGTACGAGGAGCGTCGCGTGCCCGTCGCGGACGCCGACCAGCGGTGGGCGGCCGACGAGGTTGTAGTTCGACGCCAGCGAGTGGTGGTACGCGCCGGTGCACGGTACGGCCAACAGATCGCCAAGGTGGATGTCGTCGGGCAAGCAGACGTCCGCCAGTACGTCGCCGGACTCGCAGTGTCGTCCGACCACCGTCATCGGCGTACGCGCGGCCTTCGTGCGACGGCCGACGAGCCGCGCGGTGTAGCGCGCGCCGTACAGCGCGGGGCGCGGGTTGTCACTCATGCCGCCGTCGACAGCGACGAAGGTGCGCGCGCCGCGTTTCACAGCGCACACGCGGTAAACCGTGATTCCAGCCGGTCCGACGATCGCGCGGCCGGGTTCGATTGTCAGGCGTGGCAAGGGGAAGTCGTGTGCCGAGCACTCGTAGCTCAGTGCGACGCGGAGGCGGCGGGCGTACCCGTCGAGGTCGAAGGACGCTTCACGGTCGGCGTACGGAACCGCGTGGCCGCCGCCGAGATCCAAGTCGCGCAACGTGATTCCGTATTGGTCGCGGACGCGGACGAGCACTTCGACCATCCGTCGCGCGGCTTCCTCGTAGCGGTCCACACGGGACACTTGCGAGCCGATGTGGCAGTGCAGTCCGGTCAGTTGCAGGCTTGGCTGCGAAAGCACCGCTGCGACAGCGCGGTCGACGTTGTCGCGTACGTCGGGGCGTAGCGAGAAGCCGAACTTCTGTCCTTCTGTACCGGTCGTGATCGCAGCGTGCGTGTCGCCGCTGACGCCAGGCGTGACACGGATGAGGACGCGTTGTGCGCCGTGTGCGAGCGCGCCGAGTTGTTCGATTTCGTCGAGGGAGTCGAGGACGATGCGGCCGACGCCGTACTGCAGCGCGGATTTCAGATCTTCAGGAGTCTTCGCGTTGCCGTGCAACAGAATGCGCTCTGCGGGAAAGCCGACAGCGCGCGCGACAGCGATCTCTCCGGCGGAGCACGTGTCGAGCGACAGTCCTTCTTCAGCGACCCAACGCAACACTGCTCGCGTACAGAGCGCCTTGCTCGCGAAGGCGACGTCGGCTTCAGGCAGCGCACGGCGGTATGCGCGGGCCGTTTCGCGTACCTGTTCCTCGTCGATGAGGTAGGCGGGCGTACCGAAGCGCGCGGCCAGGTGGCTGACCGGCGCGCCGGCGAAGAGCAGCTCGCCGCCTTCACCGAGCTTTGTGCCTTGCGGCCAGAGTCCCGGTTCTAGATGGTCTGCGGCCTCGCAGCCGAGACTCGGGAGCAGCTCGCTGAGCGTCACGGTTACCTCCGGTCGATGTCGATCGCGGCGAACATCGCCAGCACACTGCGCCGACCCCGGACCGGAACGTCCCGAAAACGGGCCCCTGACGGTCCCGGCGGTCGTGCTGACGCGTTCTTAACGCGCGAGTAACCTCCGCCACACCCTGGTTGAGCTGGGCTTTGCCGAGTTTTCCGGGGACCGGCCGACTTATCGCGGGCGAGACCGACCCGAGTCGTACCGGCACGAGCCGCGGGTGCACTGTTGCCGGATGCCGGGCTCGTTCGGCGAGGCGGAGGACCTGGTCCAGGGGACTCTGCTGCGGCCGTAGCGCGGCCGTTCGACATACGCGGGCCGCGCTGTACCGGATCGCGACCAAGGCGTGCCTCGACCACCTCGAAGCACACCCGACGCTCGATCTGCCGGTTGCGCACGACTTCGGCCTCGCGTTGCGTCCTGACATCGCGAAGTACGTGAAGGCGTTCGTCGAGCACGATGAAGCGGTCTTCGCTGAACTGTTGCGCGAAGGCGTGCGTTGCAGTCACGCTCCCGGCGCTGGCGGGCATATGGGAGCGGAACTGAACTCGGTACGTCCGGCCTTCAACCTCCCGCCAGCGCTCGCGTGAGGCGTTACGAAAGCCCCCATGAGGAGAGGATTTCGAACAGCTGGTCCCGTTCGGCGGCAGTTAGCAACCTGCTCGGCGGCCGCACGTCGGGGCGGCACAGGCCGAGCTGGGAGAGGGCGTCCTTGACCACGCTGACGTTGTTGGCGTTCCCGTGCGCGGCGCGCATCTCTTCGAACGGGCGGATGCGGTCCCAGACTTCCATCGCGCCGTCGAAGTCGCGGTTGCGGAGACGGCGGAACAGGTCGAGCGAGATCTGCGGCGCGACGTTCACCAGGCCGGAGGTGAAGCCCGTCGCACCGACTGCGAAGTACCCGGGGGCGGACAGTTCGGCGAGACCGGCGATCCACACGAAGCGCTCGTACCCCGCGTCGCGCGCGACGGTGCGGAAGCGCACCGGATCCGGCACCGCGTACTTCACGCCGAGCACGTTCGGTGCGACTTCGGCGAGATGTGCCAGGTCCGCACCCTCGATGGCGGGGTTGCGCACGTACAGGACAACCCCGAGTTCGGGCACTTCGTTCGCGATAGCGCGGTGGTAGTCGATCCAACCCGCGCGCGATACGTACGGGTGCGCGGGCTGATGGATCATCACCATGTCCGCTCCGGAAGCGCGCGCGTGCTTCGCGGCCTTCACGGCTGTACGCACATCATGGCCGACACCTGCGAGGACGCTCGCCTCCCGCGCGGCCTTCGTGGTGACTTCGAGACACTGTCGCGTTTCTTGCTCTTCGAGCGCGTAGAACTCGCCGGTGTTGCCGTTCGGCGTGACGACCTCGACGCCGCTCAGCACAAGCCGTTCGACGAGCCGCCCGTACGTCTCGGCGTCCACGTCCCCGGCCGCGGTGAAGGGGGTCACCGGGATCCCCACCACGCCGGCGAGCCGCTGTCGCTGTTTCTCGAACGCCACGAGCAGATCCGATCTGATATATGATGTCTCGACAGCCGAAGGGTAACACGAGGGCAGCCAGGACGATCGTCCTGATCTTTGGGATATGCGTCCTAGGCAGGCTCCGAAGGGCGGTCCGACCTGGCAAAACTGGGTACCGTGGACAGATGCCCGACGCGTTGTTCGCCCATCCCCGCCTCGCGCCGATCTACGACGCGTTCGATGGCGACCGGGTTGACCTGCCCGCCTACGTCCGGATCGCCGACGAGCTGGCGGCTCGCCGGGTGCTGGACGTCGGCTGCGGGACCGGCTGCCTGGCAGTCCTGCTCGCCGAAACCGGGCGCACCGTCATCGGTGTCGATCCGGCCGCGGCTTCGCTCGACATCGCGCGAGCGAAGGACCCCGGGGTCGATTGGCGGCACGGAGACGCGACGACCCTGCCCCCGCTGGACGCGGATCTCGCGGTGATGACCGGAAACGTCGCGCAGGTATTCCTGACCGACGACGACTGGGCCGCGACACTCCGCGGAATCCGGACGGCGCTGCGACCCGGCGGATATCTGGTGTTCGAGACCCGCCGGCCGGATTACCGCGCGTGGGAGACCTGGGACGTGCCGCCGCACACTCGCGAAGTGCCGGGTATCGGGGCGGTGGAGCAGCGAGTCGAGGTCACCGAAGTCCGGCTGCCGCTCGCCTCATTCCGCAGCACGTACACGTTCCTGGCCGACGGCAGCGTCCTCACCTCGGACTCGACCCTCCGATTCCGCAGCCAGGACGAGGTGGAGACGAGCCTGCGCAGGAAGGGCTACCGGGTCCTGGACGTCCGGCAAGCCCCCGACCGCCCGGACCGCGAGTTCGTCTTCCTCGCGCAAGCCGGGTGAGCCGGCACGCCCCGGCGAAAGGGACGTGCCGAGCCCTCAGCGCAAGGCGTCCAACGCGAACGCCGTGTACATGGCCACCCCAGCGGCCATCGCCGGTTCGTGGAACTTCACCCGGTTCGAGTGGTTGTCCTCGGTGGTCGCCGGGTCCGCTCCCGGCTCACGGGCGCCGATGAACGCGAATGTGCCCGGAATCCGTTGCAGCACATACGAGAAGTCCTCCGCACCCATGATCGGCGTGGCCAGCTCCTCGACGTTGTCCGCGCCCAGCACCTCGGCGCCCAGCGACAACACCTCGGCCGCCACCGCCGGGTCGTTGACCGTCGTCGGGTAGCCAGGGTCCACGCCGGCCGACACGCGACAGCCGTGGGCCGCTCCGACTGCCTCGCACACCTTCGGCAGCTCCTCGCGGACGAAGGAACGCGTCGACTCCGACAGGGTGCGAATGGTCCCCTCGAGCACCGCCGTCTCGGGGATGATGTTCGTCGTCGTTCCGGCCTGGACGCGGGTCACCGAGACCACCGCCGGCTCGAAGACGCTGATCCGGCGCGTCACCATCGTCTGGAGTGCGCTGACCATCGCCGCCGCGGCGGGGACGGGGTCGATGGCGTCGTGCGGGGCGGAACCGTGGCCGCCGCGGCCGGTGACCTCGACACTGAACGTGTCGGCCGACGCCATCATCGGCCCGCCGCGCACTTGCAGGACGCCGCTCGGGCTGTTGGCGATCGTGTGCAGGCCGAAGGCTCGCGTGACGCGCGTGCCTGCCGCGTCCAGCACTCCCTCGTGGATCATGTGCCGCGCGCCGTGGAGGCCCTCCTCGCCCGGCTGGAACATGAACACGACCGAGCCCGCCAGGTCGTCGACCCGCTCGGACAGCAGCCGCGCCGCGGAGGCGAGCATCGCGACGTGCGTGTCGTGTCCGCAGGCGTGCATCGAACCGTCGATCTCGGACGAGAACTCCAGGCCGGTGTCCTCGGTCAGCGGCAGCGCGTCCATGTCCGCCCGCAGCAGCACGGCCGGGCCCGGACGGGCGCCGCGCAGCACGCCGGTGAGCGACGTCGTGGAGCGGCCGTCGGTGAGTTCGATCGGCAGGTCGGCCAGTGCGGCGCGGATCGCCGCCTGGGTGCGCGGCAACTGTAAGCCCTGTTCGGGATGCCGGTGCACAGCGCGGCGGAGCTCGACAGTGCGGTCCTGCAGCTGCCGCGCGGCGTCGAGCAGCCCGGCGTGCCGGTTGCCAGGCAGGGTGGGGAGGTCGGTGGGTCCGGTCATGGCTCGATAGTGGCACCTCGCACGCTTCCGGCGCACCGTGCGTGCGTTCGCCAGCGAGGCGGAATACGGTGTGCGCATGGCGGTGCAAGAGCCGGTCACGGGCTTCGCGATAGCTGTGGTCCGTGAAGACGGTCGGTGGCGGTGCAGTGCGCTCGATTCCTCGGCGCTCACAGAACTGGATGCGGCGATCACCGAGCTGGGCAAGCTCCGGTCGACCGGAGCGGCGTTCGGCCTGCTGGCCGTCGACGACGAGTTCTTCGTGATCGTCCGGCCGAGCCCGAGGGGTCCGTCGCTGCTGCTGTCGGACGCCGCCGCGGCGCTCGACTACGACATCGCGGCCGACGTCCTCGACGTCCTGCGGGTCGACCCGCCCGACGAGGACGACGACGCCGTCTGGCCCGAGGGCGACCTCGAAATCCTGGCCGATCTCGGCCTGCCCGGCGGCGAACTGGAGGTGATCGTCGGCGAGGTCGACCTCTACCCGGACGAGCAGCTCCAGATGATCGCCCAGCGGTGCGGCTTCGAGGCCGAGTTCTCGAAACTGCTGGACCAGCTCTGAGACGGCCGGACGACACCGAGGCCGTGCGAGCCGCGCTGGACGCGGCCCGCGCCCCTGGTGCCGACGTGCCCATCGGCGCGGTCGTCTTCGACCCCGACGGGCGTCCCCTGGCCGCGGCGCGCAACGCGCGCGTCGAGCTGGGCGACCCGACCGCGCACGCGGAGATCCTGGCGCTGCGCGCGGCGGCTCGTGAGTTCGGCGACGGCTGGCGACTGGAAGGCTGCACGCTCGCGGTCACGCTGGAGCCCTGCACGATGTGCGCTGGCGCGCTCGTGCTCGCTCGGGTGGCGCGATTGGTGTTCGGGGCTTGGGAGCCCAAGACGGGCGCGGTGGCGTCGCTGTGGGACGTCGTGCGCGACCGCCGTCTCAACCACCGGCCGGAAGTCCACGGCGGAGTGCTCGAAAGCGACTGCGCCGCCCTGCTTGAGGCGTACTTCGCGGATCGGCGGCTGGGGGCCGAGTAGCCCCCGCCGCAAGCCGCGAAGGGGGTCCGGTATTGTTCTCGGCGGTGGCGTGTCCGAGCGGCCGAAGGAGCACGACTCGAAATCGTGTGACGGTTGATCCCGTCCGTGGGTTCAAATCCCACCGCCACCGCGTGCGAGTGGGCGAGTCATGCCGACGGAAAGCGTCGGCGTGACTCGCCCGCCGTGTTTCTGGGGGTGCAACCCCCAGGCCCCGCCCGGAGGGGCTTCGCCCCCCGGACCCCCTGAGGCTTGGGTCGCCTTGGGTGTGGAGGGGCGCGTGGGCATCGTGAGCCAATTTCGCGGGCACGTCTGGTGGGGTTTGTTCGTTTGAGTCTTCGGCGGACAAGAGACACAGCTTTACAGTCAGCAAGGTCAGCAACACCGAACCCGGCGCGTTCAGTCCGGGGCGTCGACCGCGGTGATCGAGAACCCAGCCTCGGGCGGCGACAAGGCCGATCTGTGCACCTTTTACTCCAGTTCGTCCGGCAAGAAGAAGGTGCGGCAGCTGGTCGAGGCCGTCAAAGCGGTGATGCCGAAGTAGCGTGGGCTCATGAGCGAAGAGCTTCCGCCGGTCGGCAAGACCGCGGTTGGGGTGGCTGGGCTTCGGGCGTTGGAGAGCGGGCGTGCGGATCGGCTGTTCGAGGATCCGTACGCGGGCGCGTTCTTCCATGCCGGGCGCGCGATCTTCGAAGGCCAGGAGCGCGACCACCGGCTCGGGATGGTGTTCGCGCACCAGGTCGCGATCCGCACCCGGTTCTTCGACGACTTCGTCTCCGGCGGGACCCAGACGGTGCTTCTCGCGGCCGGTCTCGACGCTCGTGCGTTCCGGCTGGACTGGCCCGACGGTGCGCGCGTGTTCGAGGTCGACCTGCCGGACGTGCTCGCGTTCAAGGAAACGGTGCTGTCCGAAAAAGGTGCGCGGCCCCGATGCGAGCGCACGCCGGTTCCGGTGGATCTGCGCGACGACTGGGTCGCCGCGGTGAAAAACGAGGGATTCGACCCGGCTCAGCCGACCGTCTGGCTCGCCGAGGGGCTGCTCGTCTATCTCAGCCGGGACGAGGCCGAGCGGATGCTCACCGCCGTTACCGAGTTGTCCGCGCCGGGCAGCCGGGTTTCGTTCGAGCATCGGCCGGACGGCGACCAGGACGGGCTGCTGGAGCGAGCGCGTCAATTCGGCAGCGAGGTGGCGGCGCTCTGGCACGGCGGTCTCTCGGGAGACGCTCCGGAGTGGCTCGCCAAGCACGGCTGGCGACCGGAAACCGTTACGGTGGCTGAACTTTCCGTCCGATACGGACGCGAGCCGCTGGACCGCACGCGTGGCGGATTCGTGATCGCGACCCGTTAGTTCTCCTCCTGCAACACCGGTGTGCCGAAGGCGTCGAGGAAAGTCGTTGCCTCCCCTATGGTTGCGACGCCGCGAGTGACTGCTTCCGCGATGGTCCCGCACGCCTCCCGCACCGCTGGCTCCGCGGAGCGGTCGCCCGCCAGCAGCGCGACAGCCGCCGGAGACACTCCTTCGGCGATCAGCATGACCCGCGCCGCGGTCTGATCTGCCAGCCGGTCAAGCAAGTCCGCCAGATCCAGGCCGACCGACGCTGTCCGCGCGGCGGCTTCGGCGGCCTGCCGGTAGTGCGCGTCCAGTTCGTCCGCGCTGCCCCGGAAGTGCGCGGCCGGTTCGCCGCCCCATTTGCGTTCCGCGCTGTGCGCCCCGCGTTCGAACTCCAGCCGTGCCATCACCAGCACGTCGCGGCCGCCCGACAGCGTGCGCGCGGATTCGCGGATCGTTTGCGGGGAGCAGTCGATCTGCCGCAACGCCGCGACCGGGTCCGGGGCGCCGATCGCGGCGGCCGCGGCGCCCAAGGAAGCAAGCCCGGCGGCCGCGTTGTCCAGCGCCGGGTGGAGGAACGGCATCAACTCAGCAGCGCCGTCGCGATCGTCGGGCGGTGGTGGTGGCCGCGGGCGGCCATCCGCAGCTGGCCGGCGAGGTCGGACGTCGCGTCGCCGAGGAGGCGCGCGTCGACGTCCCGCGCGGCGAGCGCGGCCTCCCAGCGGGCGGCGATTTCCCGCGCGGGCGCGGAAATGCCCCACGGCGTCGATTCGAGACGGGCTTCGGCGAACCGGCCCGCCGCACGGTCCGCGTCGGCAGCCGCTCGATCGAGCGCGTCCGCGGCGGCGTTGAGCCGCTCGCTCGTCGAACCTGCCATGGGGACCTCCGCTTCCGGGAGAGCGCGAACCGCGGCCCGCCACTCTCTGGAGAGATCTAACCCCATCGAGGCCGCCCGGGTCACTCGGCCGGGCGTGCGACGATTCCACATCGTGGGGATCCTTGACCGGCGGATCCTCGCCCGGCCAGAATTGGAGTCATGCCAGAGAACCGGGTAGTGCCGCAAGCCGGCCGTGCCCCGGCGCGGTCGGACGGCGAGGGCGTAGCCGCTCTCCTGAGGCGTCGCGGTCGTCTCGGCTCTCCTCCCGCTTAGGTGTTTTTCCGCTGCCACAGTCGAATTCACCTATTCTTCCGGGAGTACCGCCATGTCTGTAGACCTGCCTGCCCGCCTGCGCTCGTCCGTCACTCCGGACGACGGGATCCTCGAAGGACCGCGCGTGCTGCGCCGCCTTCCGGACGGCGTTGAAGAACGTCCCTACGAGCTTTTCACCTTGCGCCCGCTCGGACGGGTGATCGGCGCGGAGATCTCCGGAGTGGACCTCGGCGCGCCGGTGTCGCCGCGGCTGCGCGCCGACTTGAACCGCGCGTTGCTGGAGTGGAAGGTGCTGTTCTTCCGCGACCAGCACATCACTTCGGAGCAGCAGCGGGCGTTCGCCGCGAACTGGGGCGAGCTGGAAACCAACCCGTTCATCGCGCGGGGAGATTCCGATCAGGTCGTGCGGTTCACCCGCACCGCCGGGATGCCCGGGTACGAGAACATCTGGCACACCGACGTCACCTGGCGGCCGAATCCGGCGCTCGGATCGGTGCTGCGGCTGGTCGAGGTCCCGCCGATCGGCGGCGACACGATGTGGGCCGACATGGCCGCCGCCTACGACAACCTCCCCGCCGACGTCCGCGAGCGGATCGACGGCCTCACCGCGGTGCACGATTTCGTCCCCGGCTTCGACCGGTTCACCGACCCGGACCTGCTGGCCCAGTGGCAGGACGCGTACCCGCCGGTCGAGCACCCGGTGGTGCGGACCCATCCGGAGACCGGGCGGCGGACGTTGTTCGTGAACCAGGCGTTCACCACGCACATCGCCGGACTCGACCGCGCTGAAAGCGACCGGCTGCTGCGGTATCTGTTCCTCCAGGCACACACGCCGGAGTTCCAGGTGCGGTTCCGCTGGGAGCCGGATTCGGTGGCGTTCTGGGACAACCGCGCGACCCAGCACTACGCGGTCAACGACTACCACCCGCACGTCCGGATCGCCGAGCGCGTCGCGATCGTCGGGGACCGGCCGTACTGACCTCACGACACCCCGGTGAGCACGGTGTCGACAAGTCGTTCGAGATAGGCGTCGTCGGCGGATTTCGCCCGGATCAGGGTGTGGAACCAGAGGTTCCCGCCCAGCAAATCCATGATCATCTCCGAATCCGCGTCGCCGGCGAGTTCGCCTCGGTCGAGAGCGCGGTCGAAGACGGCCTGCTCGCGGCCGAGGCGGTCGGCGAAGAACCGTCCGGCGGCCTCGGCGGTGGCGGGCCGGTCCGGGAGCGCGGAGACGACGGCCGTGATGACGCGCCGGTTCGCCGGATCGGACAGCAGGCGGTGGATCTGCTTCGCCAGTTCGAGGAGATCGCCGCGCAGGGAACCGGTGTCGGGAATCGCGAAGGCGAGTTCCGGGGCCTGTACGAGCGCGTCGGCGAGGACCTCGTCCTTGGTCGCCCACGTGCGGTAGATCGTCGTTTTGTGCACCCCGGCTCGTGCGGCGACCGCTTCGACCGTCAGTGCGTCGTAACCGCGTTCGGCCAGCAGCGCGAGGGTCGCGGAGAAGATGGCGTCCGCCTTGCGCGGGCGGGAGGCGGTCCGGTCCATGGCCCGATCCTAACCGGATTTGCAACGGTGCGTTGCATTTGATACACCGGTGGAATGCAACGGTCCGTTGCATTTCGACGGGAAGGTGGGGACGTGCTCCCGGTGGTTTTCGTGCACGGCATCCGGTTGTCCGGGGCGTGCTGGCAGCAGCAGAAACGCCTGGCCCGCGGTCGAGTCGCCGCGCCGGACCTGCCTGGACACGGCGCGCGGCGCGGGGAGAAGTTCACGCTCGACGGCGCGGTCGGAGCGGTCGCCGCGGCCGTCGACGAGGTCGGCGGCCGCGCGGTTCTGGTGGGGCATTCGCTCGGCGGCTACGTCTCGATCGCCGCCGCGGCCCGGCATCCGGAGCGGGTCGTTTCCCTGGTGGGGGCCGGATGTTCGCTCGTGCCCAGTTCGGCGCTGCGCGGCGGATTCCGGTTCGCGCACCGCGGGCTGGCGACGACCGCTGACGACGGCGCTTCCTTCAGTGCGTGGCTGCTCCGCCGGGTTCTTCCCGCGGAAGTCGCCGAGCCGGTCATCGCCGCGGGAATCGCTTCCGAAGTCATCCCCGACGTGATGGAGGCGGCCGCCGGGATGGATCCGCTCGCCGACCTTGCCCGGTACCCGGGGAGGGTACTGCTGCTGAACGGTCGCCATGACCACTTCCGGCTTGGCGAACGCCGGTTTTTGGCTGCGTGTCAGGACGGAGCGTTGCAGATCGTGCCCGGAGCGGGTCATTATCTGCCGCTCACGCACGGCGAGGGGTGTGCGCGCGTGGTGAAGGGCTTGTGAGTGGCAATCGCGGTGAGAATCGGGATTGCCACTCACCAGGCCGAAAAGCTGATGCTCACGAGTGGCGAGGCGGGCCGCCTTCCTCCCCCTCCCGCGCTCCCCCGCGCGGTCAAGGCGGCGCCTCGCCACTCGCGAGGCTTCCCCGGGGCAAATCCGTGGAGCCGCGGTCGCGGGCGAAGCGGAAAGTCCCGCGCCCGCGGCTGTTTTCCCGGGCGGTGACACCTGCGCATTCGACGACGGTCAACCCCCACGTGACCGTGTCGCCTCCCCCGGCGAGGTGCTACCCGTGAGCGCCGGGGCGACCCGAAAGTGGTCTGGGCCACAGTTTCCGTGCTCATCGGTAAGGTACTCCCGCCCGGTACCAGCCGACCCCGGGCTTGAGCTGCATTTAAGGCAGATGCGCCGTCCGGGTGATGGCGGGACCAGCGGTCTAGCCGCGAAGTCCTTCGACGGTCGCGAAGCCATCACTGACCGTCACGTTCGTGCCGCGGCGCGCGGACAACTCCACGAACCGCTGCAGCGCTTCGTCGGCGTCGTCTCCCGTCAACGGTACGCATTCGTTGTCTTCGTCGCGGCGAATCGGCACTAATTCGACCCGCATCTGCTCGCCGACGACGCAGCCGGCGAGGAGGCCGTCGCGGTGCCGGTCGCGCATCGCGGGCCAGTCGAAGACGAGGTTGCCCAGGCTGTAGAGGATCGGGCAGCCGCGATACACCTCGACCGGCTGCACAGTGTGCGGTCCGTGCCCGACGACCAGGTCGGCCCCGGCGTCGATGATCGCGTGCGCGTAAGTCACCTGGTACTCGGCCAGTTCTTCGCCGGGGACGCCCCAATGCATCGACACCACGACGTGGTCGACCTCGGCGCGGGCGCGGCGGATGTCGGCGAGCAGCAGCTCCAGGTCGCGGCGGACCGGCGTGGTGTGCACGATCGGCGGGCGGCCGGGGACGTCCAGGACGCGCGGATCCGGTTGGTACGACGTGTACGCGCCCGCCGCGGCGACGCCCGGCGAGTCTTCCGTCGCTTCCTGCCCGACGGGCCAGCACAGCGAGGTGTAGGCGAGGAACGCGATCCGGCCGCCGGGTCGTTCGAGGATCGCTGGTGCGTGTGCCTCGGCGAGGTTCGCGCCCGCGCCGCAGTGCGCGATTCCGGCGCGGTCCAGCACGGCGAGGCTCGCCATTGCCGCGGCCGGCGGGTAGGTGACGTTGTTGGCCACCGACACGACGTCGACCTCGGCGGCGGTCAGCGCGGCGACCATCTCCGGCGGCGAGTGCCGCCAGTTCGGTTTGTGCGGGATGTCCATCCCGGTCGAGCCGGACAGCGGTCCTTCGAGATTCACGAACCGCACGTCGGCACCGGTGAGCAGCGAGGTCAACGGGTGGAACGCCGTTTCCGGGTGCGCGCGGCCCTGGAGGTTGACGTCTCCGCCGAGTACGAGCGTGATCATTGCGTCAACCCGTCCAACGGAGGAAATCCCTCCAGCTCGTTACGAATCGTTGCCCTTTCGTCTTCCTCTGCTTCGCTTGTTCGGGGGACGATGCCTCGACCGTTGACATGCAGAGGGGACTCAGGGTGACCATATCCCGTCGTCCCGCCGGGGGCCGCAGCGCCGGTGGGGCAAGACTGACCAAAGGCGCGGTTGCCGTCTCCGCCGCTGCTCTCGTGCTGGGCGGACTGGCCGTGCCCGCTTCGGCCGCACCGAGCGCGGACGCCCTGATCGCCGAGGTCTACGGCGGTGGCGGCAATTCCGGCGCCACGCTGATCAACGACTTCATCGAGCTGGCCAACCACGGCGGCGCGCCGGTCGCGCTCGACGGTTACAGCGTCCAGTACCTGCCCGCTTCGGCGAGCGCGTCGAGCAAGTGGCAGGTCACGCCGCTTGCCGGGTCCGTCGCACCGAAGGGCCGCTACCTCGTCGCGGAGGGGAAGGGGAACGGCGGCACGGTCGCGCTGCCGACGCCCGACGCGACCGGGGGCATCGCGATGTCCGCGACCGCCGGCACCGTCGCGCTCGTGTCCGACAGTGCGCCGCTGACCTGCAAGACTGCTGCTGACTGCTCGGCGGACAGCCGCGTCAAGGACCTCGTCGGCTTCGGCGATGCCGTTGTCCGCGAAGGAAATCCGGCCGCCGCGCCGTCGAACACGACCTCGGTCGCGCGTGCGGCGACGCTCGCCGACACCGACGACAACAGCGCGGACTTCGCCGTCGGCGACCCGACGCCCACCAACACCAAGGGCGAGACCACCGGCACGCAGCCGGGAGAACCGGGCGTTCCGGCGAAGATCCACGACATCCAGGGCACCACGCGAATTTCGCCGTTCAAGGACAAGCAGGTCGAGGACGTCACCGGCATCGTCACCGCGGTGCGGAGCTTCGGTTCGGCGCGCGGGTTCTGGATCACCGACCCGCATCCGGACAGCGATCCGCGCACCAGCGAGGGCCTGTTCGTGTTCACCGGATCGACCACCCCGGACGTGGCGGTCGGCGACGCGATCACCGCACAGGGCAAGGTCAAGGAGTACTACCCGGACGCGCCCGCGACCTCGAACTACCAGTCGCTCACTGAGCTGACGAGTGCACAGTGGACGGTCGATTCCTCGGGCAACCCGCTCCCCGCCCCGACCGTCCTGACGCCGGACCAGGTGCCGGATGTGCTGGCCCCGAACGCGGGCGGCACTATCGAGCCGTTGCCGCTTGAGCCGTCGAAGTACGCGCTGGACTTCTGGGAATCGCACGAAAGCGAGATCGTCCAGGTCTCGGACGCGCGGGTGGTCGGCCCGAGCAACAAGTACGGTGAGCTTTATGTGACCACGAAGCCGCAGCAGAACCCGACTCCGCGCGGCGGCACGGTTTACCTCGGCTACGACAAGATCAACACAGGCGTGCTGAAGGTACAGTCGATCATCCCGTCCTCGCAGCAGGCGACTCCGAAGGTCAACACCGGCGACGTGCTCACCGGCATCACCTCCGGTCCGGTGGAGTACAGCAACTTCGGCGGGTACACGCTGTTCGCGTCGAAGCTGGGCGCGGCCAAGGACAACAAGCTGCAGAAGGAAACCACGCGCAAGCAGCGTCCCGGCGAGCTTTCGGTCGCGACGTACAACGTCGAGAATCTCGCACCGTCCGATTCGGACACCAAGTACGCGCAGCTCGCGCACGGCATCGTCGACAACCTGGCGACGCCGGACATCGTTACGCTGGAAGAGATCCAGGACAACAGCGGCGCGACCGACGACGGAACGGTCGACGCCGACGCGACGCTGAAGAAGTTCACCGATGCGATCGTCGCCGCCGGCGGCCCGCAGTACCAGTGGCGGCAGATCAACCCGGTGAACGACGAGGACGGCGGACAACCAGGCGGCAACATCCGTGTCGGCTTCCTGTTCAACCCTTCGCGAGTGTCGTTTGTGGATCGTCCGGGTGGCGGCCCGACGTCTTCGGTGGGCGTGGTTTCCGACCACGGCAAGGCGCACCTGACGCAGTCGCCGGGCCGGGTCGGCCCTGGCAACGAGGCATGGGAGGACAGCCGCAAGCCGCTGGCGGGCGAGTTCGTGTTCCGCGGCCGCACGGTTTTCCTGCTGGCCAACCACTTCAACTCAAAGGGCGGCGACCAGCCGACGCACGGCCGCTACCAGCCGCCGACGCGCAGCTCCGAGGTGCAGCGGCAGAGGCAGGCGACCGTGGTGCAGGGTTTCGTGGCGGACCTGCTTGGGGCGGATCCGAAGGCGAACGTCGTGGTCGCTGGTGACCTGAACGACTACCAGTTCTCGCCCGCGCTGGCGAAGCTGACGTCGGGTGGGTTGTTGAAGGACCTGATCTCGACGCTGCCGCCGGCCGAGCGGTACAGCTACGTGTATGAGGGGCAGTCGCAGGTGCTGGACCATATTCTGGCATCGGCCGCGCCGCGGGGTGTGGATTATGACGTGGTGCATGTCAATGCCGAGTTCGCCGACCAGGCCAGCGATCATGACCCGCAGGTGGTGCGATTCCGTCCTTCGGCGGGGAATCCGTTCGCGGACTTCGCCAACGACCTGCTGGACCAGCTTGACCGGTTGCTGCACCGGACGGCGTAGTCAGTGGTGCGTGAGGGTTCCCCTCACGGCTTCTTGCCTGGCCGGATGGAGAGCCTCAGTGGTCGTCATGAGGTACGTGATTCTGGGCGATAGCTACCTCGATTAAACCTGCCAGTAGACAAGCAAAGAGTGAATCGAGAAGGTGAGGGCGCACGTTCTCCGGGGCGGTGCGGCTTCGGCCGGAGCTGAATACCTCTGGCTTTCGCCAGGCAAGCGCACCAACCCAGCACGAGAGGGGTTCCCCGGCGTTGGTCAGCGTTTCGCCCGCCAGCCAAGGCCCAGCACGGCCTGCACAAGCTCCTGATAACTCGGCTTGACCTCTTCCAAGTACCGGTCCAAATACTGCGGCCGAGCGGTAGTAACCGGCTGTGGGTTCTCCGGTGTCTCGACGAAACTCAGCCGCGAAACGTTGTGCAGTGCCATCTTCCACCACCGATTGGCGCGCTCACGGGTCTTCTCCTCCCGATCCTGCGCGGCGGCAACCGCAGCGTGCGCGTCCGCCAGCTGGCGTTCGATTTCGTCCGCTCGGGCCAGTTCCCACGCGCGCAGGCTGTCCGCCGAACCGCGGGCCAAGCCGACGATTTCCTTGTACCGCATCGCGGGGCTGGTGGTTCCCTCGGTCACGGCGTACCTCCCGCGGTCGGCTCGGTTTCTGGGCGCTGGAACGGGATGATGACTTCCGGTGCCCCGTGCGTGGTGCGGTCGAAGAACAACGCCCGGCCCGGCCGCGGCGACCAGTGCACGACCTGACCCGCGGCGAACGGCGACAGGTCATTGCCTTGGACGTCCAGCGCGGCCCAGGTGCCGATGTCGTCCGTGCCGCCGAAGCCGAGGGTGTCCTTGAGCCGCGCGATGCTGCGCCACCAGCCGATGGTGTGGACGCCGTGGGAGGGGCCGTTCTTCAGCAGCGTGCGCAGGTGGTCTAGGCCGCTCTTCAGCTGACCGGCAGCCTTGGCTTCCAAAGCGGGCAGCGCGGCGTCCACTCCGTACAGCAGCAGGATGCGCGGCGTCGTCGTNGTCGTCGTGGAAAGCGATTCGACGATGGTCTCCAGCCCGGCGGACAGGTTGTCGGTCAGTGTCGCGAGATGTCCTTCGGCGACTAACCGGTCCTTGAGATCCAGGACGGCCGACGAACTCGCTTCGATCGGACAGTGGAGCAGGAACTCGACTTCGCCTTCCTTGAGCTGCTTGGAAAGCGAGCGAGCTGCGGAGTCCATAATGGACAATGCCTCCGCGGTCGCGCCGCCGAGCACGGCGACGTTCCGGCCGGGTACCCGAGGAAGTTCGACGCCGCAAGCGGCTTCGGTGACGTCGATCGACTGGCCAAGGATCGCCCGCGGCTGGGGGCTCGGCTTGAGTTCCAGATAGGCCGGGAACTGTTCCAGCACCGGCGAATGCGCGCCGTCGAACAGGCGTGGCCGGGCGAAGCGGCCCGCGTAGAGCTCCCACAGTTTTTGCTGCAGGTTCACGAATACGTTGCGAGTGCTCGCATCCGGGACGTGCGCGAGCTGGTTGCCGTGTGCGACGCCGGAATCGTGGTTGATCACCGCATGCCACTTGGGTGCGGACACGGCCGCGTTGTTCGTCTCCGCGAGAACCCGGCGCGCCTTCGGCATCGCGATGCGCAGCGTGCACTGTTCGAAGACCGCGGGCTTGCCCCAGAACGCCTCGATGCCTGCGACGTCTTGGCTGGCCAGTACCAGGTGAATGCCCTGCGAACGTCCGCGCCGCGCGATGTCTTCGAGCAACTGCGTGGCCTGCGCGGTGACCTGGTCACGTCCAGCGAAGAGGTACTGGAATTCGTCGATCACCGCGACGATCCGCGGCCAATGCCCGCTCGGATCCTGTTCGCGCAGGTCAGCCAGGTTGGTGACCTCGTGCTCCTTGGCCGCGGCGGAACGGCGGCGCAGTTCGTCGGCGAGGAAACGCAGCAGCGCCAACCCGAACTCGCGGTCGGTGTTGACGTTGACGCCGACCAGTTTCGCGTGCGGCAGCCAGCTGGAGTCCTTGCGCCCGGGTGCGAGACCGGCGAACGAGACGCCTTCCTTGAAGTCCAGCAGGTACAGCGCCAGCTCGTCCGGCGTGTAGCGCGCGGCGAGGCTGCCCAGCAGCGCGTACAGGAAGTTCGTTTTCCCGGAACCGCTCGGGCCGCCGATGAGCGCGTGCGGGCTCGCGTCGCCGATTACCACTTCGACGGCTTCGCCCTCGTGGAACCCGATCGGCGCGCGCAGTTCCCGCGCGGAGCTTTCCTGGCCGATCTCGGCGGGCATCAGGTCGGCGAACGAACGCGGCCCGCCCTGGCGCGCGATCAGCGCTTCGGCGATGCGGTTCGCCGCGCGGATGACCTGCCCGGACGGCATCGGCGGATCCAGGTCCACGACCAGGTCGCTGCCGGTCATGCTGCTGACCGCGCGCCGTTCGTCAAGCAGGCTGAGCGTTTCGATCGACGCGCTCACCGCGGTGGGCACGTCCACCAGGATCAGGCAGATCCCGGCCGCGAGCGCGCCGCTGGCCACGCGTTTGAGGTCGCGCGCGCGTTCCGCGTCGAGGGTTTCGCCGTTGCCGTACAGCACGGCGATCCGGTATGGCTCCAAGCGCTGGTTGGTGGCTTTTCGCAGTTCCCGCAACGAAGTGTGGCCCGCCTGCATGCCGGTGGCGTGGATCCGGCGGATGTGCCCGGCGAGTTCGTCGAGCAGGTCCTCCAGCCGCGTCGGGTCGTACAGCGACAGCGCGCTCGTGCGGCTGAGCGGGTAGAGGTCCGGCAGGATCGCGGTGAGCTGCCCGACGTCCCAGAGGTGGATTTTCACCGCGCCGGGCTCGAACGCCGACAGCACGCGCATCAGCAGGCCCTGCACGATGCCGTCCACCACCGGCCGCGTTTTCGGCGCGGACGTGATGGCCAGATGCGATTCGTCCAGCAACGGCACGGCGACGTCGAACGTGTGCGAGATGTCGCGGCCTGCCGAGGTGGCCGAACCGACCCGCCACAGCGCGGGCGCGGTGACGCCGGGATTCGTGCCGACGCGGCCGAGCCATTCGCTCGGCGGCCGTCCGGCCGGGCCCGGCGCGTGCGCGGCGACGAGGTCGCGCAGTTCGCCGGGACCGGCGCTCCAGTCAGTGTAGAAGGCGGTGCGGGTGCCGCCGAGGGCGGCGAACACCTCGTGCGCCGCCGGATGCCGGGCCCACTCCGTCTGCTGCGCCGGATCGGCGTGGTCCATGCCGACCCGGACGATCTCCTGTTCCAGCGTCAGCCGCGCCACCTCGGCCTCGGCCATTTCGCGCGCGCCCGCCGCGGCCCCGAGCACGAGCCCGATCTGGTGCCGGACCCGGTCGAGGGCGGTGTGCACACGGTTGCGTTGCTCGGCTGACTTGCTGGCCATCTCATCCCTACAGGCGTGACTGGTAGCCGCCCACTGAATCGTCGGCGGCGGCTAAACGGGTGAGGAGGTGCTCGAGCGCCTCGTCGGCCTGCGCCCATTGCCCCGGCAGCCACGGATCTGCCTTGGCTTGCGCGTCGACGAGTGCGCGCCGGGCGTCGCCGAGCAGAGTCCTCGCCCGCTCGGCGTGCGCCCGTCCGTCGCTGACCCCCGCTCGCGCGGCGGTGAGCAACTGGTGGATTTCGGCGAGCCCCGACATCGGCGTTAAAGCCGCGCCGAGTAGGAATCGGCCGACGAGATGCCGGCCTGGATGGTGCTCTGCATGCCGGTGATCCCTTGCAGCGCTTCGGCGAGCAGGCCGTGCGCCTGGTTCACCTCGTGCTGGCTGCTGCCCTGGGTGGCCTGGGACAACGACAGCTGTGCTTCTTCGAGTGCCTGCGCTGCCTGCTGCAGCGCGGCGATGCTCGCGGACGCCTTCTCGTTCGCGAGCGCGATACCAGCGCGGATCTCTTCCACTCCGGCCATGGGGGCGGGCTCCTCGGTACGTCAGGGGCTGGAACGACCACGTACAAACTTAGCGTGATCAAGTGTTTTCGGTAAGTAAGTGAGGACGGGAGAATCGACAAAGCCCCGGACGCGGTCGGCAGTCCGGGGCCAGTCGGGCGTTGGATCCACTGGTGCGCACGCGAGGCCCGAAACCCGCGTTACGGCCTTCCGACCTGCGGGTTCGTGAGGCGTGCGCGAAGGCCAACGCCCAGGTCAAAACGGTATTCGTGACACCGGCGAACCTCTCCGGACAGCTGCGATCAAGTCTGCGGCGAAGCCTAGCGGGTAGGACCGTTCGGCCGATCCCAGCCCCTGCCGCGGTTGCCGACAGCGACGGGCTTCAGCGAGTGCCCGCCGGATTCGGATCGTCGCCGAGGTAAGTGCCGTAGCCCTCGACGACGAGCGGTCCGTCGAAGACCAGGACCTCGTTGACCAGCCCGCCCTTCTGGTTGCGGTAGTTGATGACCAGCGCGTCCAGTCCGGCGTAGACGCCGACGACCTCGAAGCGGAGATCGGGAATCCGGCGCAGCCCCTCGGCCCAGTACGCGCGCAGCGCCTCCTTGCCGCGGAGCACACCGTCGCCGCCGATCACCTGGACCGCGACCGGGGACCGGAAGGTCACGTTGTCGGCGAAGTGGGTCATCAGAGCGTCGAGATCGTGGGCGTTCCAGGCCTGTGCCCAGTGGGCGGCGAACTCTTGGGCTTCGCGGTGGTCCATGAACGAATTCTGCCAGCGGAATATCGTTGCCTGGCAAGGGATTTAACGCGAAAACACCGAAGGTCCCGACCTCTGGGAAGTCGGGACCTTCGTGGTGTTGCAGCGGAGGATACAGGATTCGAACCTGCGAGGGCGTGAACCCAACACGCTTTCCAAGCGTGCGCCTTAGGCCGCTCGGCCAATCCTCCGTGGGGAAGAATACCGGATGGCTCTGCGGCCTTTCGCAGGTGGTCCGACCTGCGGGGATGGGCTCAGGCCGGTACGACGTCGGCGACCACGATGGTGATGTTGTCCGGGCCGCCGCCCTCATTGGCCAATGCGATGAGCCGGGGCACGATTTCCTCCGGGGTGCCGTCGGAGAGGACGTCCAGGATGGCCGGTTCGCTGGCGCCCGCGGTGAGGCCGTCGGAGCAGAGCAGGTAGCGGTCGCCTGCTTGCGGGGTGAACTCCCAAACGTCGGGTTCGGCCGAGCCGGTGCTCAGGAGCGCCTTCATCAGCATTGAGCCGCGCGGGTGGTGGTCGGCGTCGGCGGCGCTGATGGTGCCGTCTTCGACCAGGGCTTGGGCCAGGGTGTGGTCGCGCGTGATGCGCTGCAGGTCGCCGTCGCGCAGGAGGTAGCCGCGGGAGTCGCCGACGTGGGCCGCGGCGAAGTGGGTGCCGTCGAACAGCAGTGTGGTCAGCGTGGTGCCCATGCCTTGCGTGGCGGGGGTTTCCTCGGCCACCTGGGCGAGCTGGTCAGCGATCCGGCGGACGCCGTCGGAGAGCAGGTTCGACAGGTTGTGCGCCGTGAGGTCGAGCGTGCGCAGCTCCGCGTCCAGCGAGGCCAGCACGCTGACCGCGGTCGAGCTGGCGACTTCGCCATGCGGCTGGCCGCCGATCCCGTCGGCCACCACGAGCATCCGCCCGCTGGCGTAGACGGAGTCCTCGTTGTTGGTGCGTCGTCGCCCTTGGTCTGAGCCCGCGGAGTAGCGCAGGGTGAACCGGGTCTGCTCGGTGGCCATGCCCCCATAAAACCATTGGTTGACTGAGTTAACAAGCAAAACGATGGAAACCGCTGTCGTCGGCTATCGTGCTCGACATGGCAGACGACGCGGCGGTGAGTGCGGCCGACATCGCGCGCCTGGCGGGCGTGCGCCGGGCGGCGGTGAGCAACTGGCGGCGGCGCCATGACGATTTTCCCAAACCGGTGGGCGGCACGGCGTCCAGCCCGTTGTTTTCGCTTCCGGAGGTGCAGGCTTGGCTGCGCGGGCGCGGTCGTCCGTTCGTGCTGGCACCGATCGACGAAGCGTGGCAACGGCTGCGTGCGCTCGGCGACGATCTTGACCTCGGTGCGCGGCTGGCGGCAGTCGGTGAGTATCTCGCGGACGACGCCGAGGGACCGGACGATCCGGAGCTGCGGACGCTGATCTCCCAGCTTGCCTCGAACGAAGGCGCGGCGGAGACGTTCGAGCAGCTCTGCGACCGGTTTTTCGAAGCGCACGTCCGTCGGCTCTCCACGACGCCGAGCGCGTACGCCGACCTGATGGTGCGGCTGACCGGCGCGAAGGGGGCCACGGTGCTCGACCCGGCGTGCGGGTTCGGGTCGCTGTTGCTGGCCGCCGCGGCGACCCGGGCGCGAGGGCAGGACGTCGACCCGGACACCGCGCGGATCGCGGGCATCCGGCTGCGGCTGCACGGCGCGGACACCGAGGTGCACGCTTCGGACGCGTTGCGCGCGGATGCTTTCGCTGACCGGCTGGCCGACGTCGTGCTGTGCGATCCGCCGTTCAACGAGCGCGGCTGGGGGCACGAGGAACTCGTCGGCGACGCGCGCTGGGAGTACGGGTTGCCGCCGCGGGGCGAGTCGGAGCTGGCGTGGGTGCAGCACTGCCTCGCGCACGTGAAACCCGGTGGCGCGGTGGCGGTGTTGATGCCAGGAGCCGCGGCCGGACGGCGGAGCGGGAAACGCATCCGGGCCAACTTGCTTCGAGCGGGTGCCTTGCGCGCGGTGTGCACGCTCGCGCCAGGCACCGATCTCTGGCTGCTCACGCGACCGGAGCCGGAGCAGCGCGCGCCGGCGACGGTGCTGATCGCCGACACCACCGCGGACGACGTCGAGCAGGTGTGGCAGGACTTCCTGGCCGATCCGGACACCGGCGAACGCATCATCGACGTGCTCGACGACGACGTCGACCTGACTCCGTCCGGCCGGCCCGGCGAGAGCGATTCGGGCGAGGCTTTCCTTGCCGCACGAAGGGTTTTCGGGCAGATCGGGATCGAGCTGCCCAAGCTGGAACCGGCGTCCGGCGAGACGGCGCACACGACCGTCGGCGAGCTGGTGAAGGCGGGCGCGCTGCGGATCACGCACGCGCCGCCGCGTAGCGCCGACGGCGACGAACCCGTGCTGACCACTGACGACGTCCTGATCGGCGGTCCGCCGACCGGGCACGCCGCGCCGGATCCGGCGGCGGTGCTCGCCCACGAGGGCGACGTGGTCGCGTCGGTCACCGGCGCGGTGATCGTCCACAGTGGAGCGCCAGTGCGGCTTGGGCCCGCGCTTTCCCGCTATCGCGTGGATCCAGAGCTGCTCGACGCGCAGTTCCTCGCCGGGTGCCTGCGCGCCGCGGACTTCCCGGTGCACAGCGCGTCGACCCGGATCGACGCGCGCCGGCTCAAGGTGCCGCGGCATCCGCTCGAAACGCAGCGTGCTTACGGTGTCGCTTTCCGCGCGCTCGCGGACTTCGACCGGGCACTGCGGCAAACCGCGGAAATCGGCCGCGACCTGGTGCGGCTAGGCTTTGCCGCACTCGCCGAAGGACGGCTGAAGCCCGGTGGCGGGTGAGCGCTGTGAGGGGGCCCATGCTGATCGCGGACCGCTACGAGGTCGACGATCTGCCGCTCGGACGGGGCGGCATGGGTTCAGTGCACCGCGGGCTCGACCGGCGGCTCGGCCGGCAAGTCGCGATCAAACTGCTTCGGCTTCCCGGCGGCGACGAAGAGCTGGAAGAACGCTTCGCCCGCGAAGCGCGGATCCTCGCGACGCTCGACCATCCTGGCGCGCCCACGCTGTATGACTTCGGTGCCCATGACGACCGGTTGTTCCAGGTCATGCAGTTCGTCGAAGGCGTGACGCTGGACGATCTGCTAGCCGAACACGGGCCGCTGCCGGTGTCCTGGGCGGCGGCGATCACGGCGCAAGTGGCCGCGGTGCTGTCGGCGGCGCACGCTCGCGCGGTCTGTCACCGTGACCTCAAACCGGCCAACCTCATGCTCTGTCCGGACGGCAGCGTGAAGGTGATGGACTTCGGGCTTGCTGTGTTGCGCGAAGCCGACACAGCTCGCTTCACGCGCGCGGGACAGCTGCTGGGTACACCGTCGTACATGGCCCCGGAGCAGATCCAGCGTGGCCACGCGGAGCCCCGAAGCGACCTGTACGCGCTCGGTTGCGTGCTGCACGAGATGCTCACTGGCCGTCCGGTCTTCACCGGGCCGACGGCATACGCGGTGTTCGACAAGCAGGTGAAGGAACCGGCGCCAGTAGTTCCCGGCGTCCCTCGGGAACTGAACACGCTTCTCGCCGCGACGCTCGCGAAGGATCCTTCAGCGCGGCCGTCTGGGGCAGAAGTGCTGTACGCGCATCTCGTGCCCTTCGCGCGGGACTTGCCACCGTTGCCGGGATTCCTGCACCCGGCGACCGTGTTGAGTCCTTCACGGATGTACGCGCGCATGGTGGGGCTTAGCGGCGAGCGTTGATGCTCGTCGGCGTCTGCTCCGAGAGCGGCAGGCCGCGCTTCTGAATGCGGTAGTAGGTGAAGGCGTTCTGTACGCCGATGCTGACGCCGATCGTGAGCATGATCGTCGAGGACGTCACGGTGTTGCTGACGCCGAGCGCGGCTCCGATGAAGGAGAAGGCGACGCGTACGCCGATGGTGGCGAACCACAGCATCAACGTGAGTGGAGTGCCCTTCACGAACGTCGTGCCTTCGCGAGCGCTGAGGACCGAAGTGGAGCTGCGCAGGACGCCCAGCAGTCCGAGGATCACGACGTCGCCCGCCAGCAGCGCGTACTCCGTCGCGGTCGCGCTTTGCAGCGCGGTGGCGGCGGAGAACACGCCGATCGCGGTCAGGATGAACGGGAGCGTCAGCAAACGCTTGCGGCTGAGGAGCGTGCCGCGCCACTGCCGGTAGACGACCCGGTACAGGACGAGTGCCGCGATCGCGGCGTAGAGAACGATGGTGAGCGGGCCGAGGTTCACGGTGCTCCTTCACTGTGGTGGACCGGGAGGCTGCCCGGAGTGCTTCCAGCCTCGCCGGAATGGATGCGGTTTTCGTCGGCGTACGGGCTGGTGCCAGGTGGATCCGCGGCTCAACCCCAGGGTGGAGAAGCCGGATTGTGACCATTGCCGAGCAACCACGAAGGGGTGGTGGTCGTCTATTCGGGTGATACGGGTCCTGCCGAATGCGACCCGACCGAACGCGGGGGTACCGGATCGTGAAAAGGGTTCTGGTGGGGATGGCGGCGCTGGCCGCGGCTTTCGGGCTCGTGGCGTGCTCCGGCGGCACGGCCGGGTCGGCTTCCGGCGGCGGTGCGATGCCCGCGGCAGCGAGTGTGCCTGCCTCGTCTTCCAGTGCGCCGACCAGCAGTTCTGCCCCGGCGACCAGCAGCAGCCCGGCGAGCACCAGCGCGAAGCCGACTCCGAAACCGACGCCGAAGCCCGCACCCAAGCCGAAGCCCGCCCCGAAGCCGAGCACTGCCGACGTCCCGTGCGCGGCGGCCGCCGCCGCTTCGGGCACCAGCGCCTGCGTGGACATTTCCGCGCACCGCGCCTGGCTGCTGCAGGATGGCAAGGTGATCTACGGCCCCGTCTCGATGCTGCCCGGCCGCAAGGGGCACGCGACCCCTACCGGCACATTCCATGTGCTGTCCAAGGAAAAGCTGCACCTGAGCAAGCAGTTCGACGACGCGCCGATGCCGAACTCGGTCTTCTTCTACCCGGGCGACGCGTTCCACACCGGCAGCCTGAAGGTGTACTCGCACGGCTGCGTCCACCTGTCGGCGACGTCGTCGCTGCGATTCTTCAACACCCTGCACATCGGCGACGTGGTCCAGGTCGTGCCCTGACCAGAGCGTCACGGTCGAATAAATATCACCCGATAGAGGCAACTTACTCCCCCTTCTGAGCGATTACCGGTCGCTGAGAAAGGGGGCCTGAATGGCCTGGCGCAAGCTCCGTTCCCTGCTGGTGGCCGCGCTCGCGGCCGTCGCCGTCCCCACCGTGGTCACCGCCGTCGCCCCGGCGGCAGCAGCCGGCACCCCGGCGCTGCCGCCGGGGTTCGTCTTGCGGGACCTGCCCACCGGGCTCGGCCAGTACGAGTTCACCGACTTCGCCTGGCTGCCCGACGACAGCGTGCTGGCGCTGGGCAAGTCGGGCGTCGTCAACTGGGTCCCGGCTGCGGGCGGTGCGCCGGAGCGGATCGCGACCTTCCCGGTCGAGACGCAGGGCGACATGGGCCTCACGAGCATCGCGCTCGCGCCGGACTACGCCACCTCGCACCAGGTCTACCTGAACCGCTCGGTTTCCCTCGGCAACGGCCAGTACACGCTGCGTGCCGCCAAGTTCACCGTGCAGCTCGACGGCGAGGGACATCCGTCCGGGCTGACCGGCGAGAAGGTGATTTTCGACCTGACCGGCAGTCCGTACTACATCCACGGCCTCGACACGGTTTACCCCGCGCCGGACGGCACCCTCTGGTACTCCGTCGGAGACAACGGCGACGCGGGCAAGACCAACCCGGTCGCCTTCGTCGCACAGGACCTCGATTCGCCGTTCGGCAAGATCCTGCACCTCACCGCGGACGGCAAGGGCGTGCCGAGCAATCCGTACTACCACGCGGACGCGCCGGATTCCGCTCGCAGCAAGGTGTTCGCGAGCGGATTCCGCAACCCGTTCCGGTTCAGCCTCGACCCGAAGAGCGGGCTGCCGGTGGTCGGCGATGTCGGCTGGTACACCTGGGAAGAGCTGGACGTCGTGCAGCCGGGTGCGAATCTCGCTTGGCCTTGCTACGAGGGGAACCACCTCACGCCGGGCTATTCGGCTGACGCGCGTTGTGCTTTGGCGGTGAACACTCCGCCGTTGTGGGACTACCAGCACGGGACCGGTCCTGCGCAGGGCAACAGTGTCAGCGGCGGGATTGTGTATGGCGGCACGACTTATCCGGCCGTTTACCAGGGTGCGTACTTCTTCGGGGACTACGCGGGGCAGAAGATCTGGACGCTGCGGTATGACGCGCAGGGCAAGCTCACGCAGGCACCCGCGAATCCCGCGCCGTTCCAGAATGTCGGCGGGGTTACTCGGATTTCCGCCGCGCCCAACGGGGACATCGTCTTCACTGACCTCAACTCCGGCGTACTGCGGCGGTTGAGCTACTCGACGAACAATGCTCCGCCGGTGGCAGCGGCTACTTCCTCGACGGACTCGGACACTCGCACAGTTTCCTTTGCTGCCAGCGGTTCTACTGACGCTGACGGCGATCCGCTCACCTATTCCTGGGACTTCGGCGACGGCAGCACCGGTACTGGGATACAGGCCAGCCATCAGTACGGGGATGGTGCTTCGTTCACCGCGACGTTGAGGGTTTCGGATCCGCTTGGTGGTGTCGGGACCGTGAAGATCGCTGTCGCGCCGGGCAATCACTCGCCGGTGCTGACGTTGACCGCGCCGGACAAGACTTTTGCGGTGGGCGAGCAGGTTTCGTTGTCAGCCAAGGCTGCCGATGTCGAGGATGGCGGGCTTCCCGTTACGTGGACGTCCCTGATCCGGCACTGTCCGGATCTCGGTGCCTGCCACGTGCATCCCGGTGATGGTGCGACGGGGCCGACGTTGACGGTTCCGTTCACTGATCACACGGACTCCCGGATGGAGTTCACCGCGACGGTAACCGACAGCGCCGGGGTGCAGGCCAGCAACACGTATGTTGCTTACCCGCGCCAGCATCGGTTGACGTTGGTCGGCACGCAGCCCGCCGCGTTGAGCATCCCGAGCGAGGGTGGTGTCAGCAGTGCGATGGTCACTGAGGGTGCGACGTTTGACGTGACTGCTGCGCCGGTTGGCACCGACGGAGTTTCCCGGTTCGCCGGTTGGCAGGGCGGTCCGGCTACCTCTTCGTGGTCGATCACCGTCGGCGCTGGCGACCTGACGCTGACTGCCCGCTACGTGACGGCGATCGACCAGCGGTATGCGGCTGAGCCGGAACTGCGGAGTTCGCTCGGTGCGCCAACGGGTCCTGAGGTGGTTGACGGGCCGGTGCGGTATCGGCCGTATGCGAACGGGCGGTTGTACTGGTCCGCGGCTACCGGGGTGCGCGAGATCGGCGGGCAGATCCTGGCCCGGTATCTCGCGATCGGCGGGCATCAGGTGTATGGGCCGCCGACGACCGATGAGACCCGGACGGCGGACGGGGTGGGTCGGTACAACCATCTGATCGGCACGCCGGGCAGCCAGGCCACGTCTATTTTCTGGACGCCGGCTACGGGGGCGCATTCGGTCCAGGGGCAGATTCGGGCCAAGTGGGCCGCTCTCGGGTGGGAACGCGGGGTGGGGTATCCGACCACCGACGAGTCCGGGACGCCCGATGGGGTTGGCCGGTATAACCACTTCACTGGCGGGTCGGTTTATTGGACGCCTACCGGTGGGGCGCATCAGATCGGCGGGGCTATTCGGGATAAGTGGGCTTCGTTGGGCTGGGAGCGGGGGCTTGGCTATCCGACTACCGATGAGTCGGTGACGCCGGATGGGGTTGGCCGGTACAACCACTTTACGATCGGCGGGTCGATCTACTGGACGCCGTCCAGCGGGGCGCATCAGATCGGCGGGGCTATTCGGGATAAGTGGGCCTCGTTGGGTTGGGAGCGAGGTCTCGGTTATCCGACTATCGATGAAACCGGTACTCCTAACGGGATCGCGCGCTACAACCACTTCACTGGCGGTGGGTCGATTTACTGGAGTCTGGGTACCGGGGCGCACATGGTGCAGGGGGAGATTCGCAAGCGGTGGGCCGCGCGGGGATGGGAGTGGGGGTATTTGCGGTTGCCCACCTCGGATGAATACCGGATCAGCGGCGGTGCTCGGAGCGATTTCCAGGGCGGTTATGTGATTTACCGGAATGGGGTGACCTCGGACTACCGGTGGTAAACTGGATCTCTGCCACTTGGGGAGCTTGCTTTTCGACAGTAGTCGCTCTTTGCGTTGAGGATTGCGCGTAACAACCCGGGGCTGATTTCCGGCTGCGTAGCAGCGGGTTCGAAGCCGGGGGTGGCTGCGCTGGTGGGGTTGAATTCACGGATGCCGCTGGGTGGGCTGGCTGATTCCGCGAAGGTCCCTTATCAAGACTATGAGCCGCGCCTTCGTTGGCGGCGTCGCGCGGCTCGCGGCAGCCTCGCTATGTCGATATCTCCTTTTTGGGCACGCGCTAGCACTTGCCTAGGCGGTCGTTCTTGGTGCGTCGGACGGCGAGCAGCTTTTTTGGGAGTCCGAGTCGCGTGCCGGGAAGGGGTGAGTGCTGCGCGGTGTCCCCACCAACACCGGGCCGCGCGCCGCCGCTGTCTCCCGGTTACGGCATTCAAGTGACGCTTGCTGTTGAAAGCGAGACAGCCGTGCTGCTCAAGTCCGCCGAGGCCGCTCACGTCGTCGTCGGTGCCAGAGGGTGCCGACGCCTGGGTCCAGGCCCGGGACGGTCTACGTAAGGGAGGCGTCTCGACCGGCACCTCGGTGCAAGTTGCGGCGATTGTTGCCACAGTCGCAACGCGGGCAGGGGTTGGCGTCCGCGCCTTCTTTACTTGGCTGTCGGCAAGAACATTCGCGGCAAAGGCTTGCCCGGAAGATCTCCCGAGGATCGCCGAAGCTTTGTACCGGACACGACTTCGGCCAGAGCGCCGGGACGAGGAGCGACAGGTGGCTTCGGAAGAGCTGCCCGAAAACCAGATGCGGCGACTTGGGCCGCAGGTACTTTGTCGAGTGCACGCCGAGCGTTCTAGCGCTGGCCGTGGTGGCGGAGATGGCTCATTCGCTGACCTGTTGCTGTGCGGCGAAACGTCTCGGTGGACCGTAAGAGAGCTACGCCGAGGCAGCTGCAACACAGAACTCGTTCCCCTCCGGATCAGCCATCACCACATGGTGTCCCTCGTCCTCCGCCAGGATCGACCCGCCCGCCGCCACCAGACGTTCAGCCTCGGCTTTGATCCTTGCCCACTGTTGGGCCGGTTCGCCATCCCCGGGGACCCGGATGTCGATGTGCAGCCGGTTCTTCGCCGTCTTCGGTTCCGGCACCTTCAAGATCGTCAGCTGAGGCCCGGCGCCCTCGGGATGGCACAGCCAGGCGCCATCCTCCGCGGACTCGTCCTCGGGCAGGTCGAACTGCGCGAGCCACTCCTCGCGGGTGCTGAACGGCGGCGGCGGAGGCTCGTCGACATAGCCCAGTGCCGTTTTCCAGAAGGCCGCGAGAAGTTGTGCGTTCGTGCAGTCCAGGGTCAGATCGATGGTGACAGTCATGCCGACAAGCTACTGCGCGCCACCGACAAAAACTCAGGCCAGATCAGCCGGGCGGGTGCCGGTGGAGGCGAGCGGCAGGCCCAGTGTCACCCGCTCGGTCAGCCAACTGCTCGGGCGGTAGCGCGGATCCCCGGTGGCGCGCAGGAGACCGGTCAGGATTCGCAGGACCTTTTCCGGGCCGACCAGGTCGCCCCACTCCAGCGGTCCGCGGGGATAGCCAAGGCCCAGGCGCACTGCGGTGTCGATGTCGGCGGGAGCCGCGAGACCCTGGTCGGCGATGGAGCAAGCCGTGTTGATGATCGAGGCGAGCAGGCGTTGCGCGATGGGGGCGGCACCGTCGCGGACGACCGTTACGGGGGTTCCGGTGGCGGCGAGGGCACCCCAGGCACCGCGGCCGTAGTGCGGATCCAGTCCCGGATGGACAGACATGGTGAAGCGCGAGTCGTAGCCAAGTGCGTCGATTCCGACGACGCGCGCGGCGGGCAGTTCCAGTTGCCGCGCAGCCTCCACAGTGGACTCTCCGCGCAGGGCCACCAGGAGAACCGTGTCGGGGTAGGCGTCCGGGACGACGTCGATGCCTGCTGCGGACAGGAGGCGGCCAAGGCGTTCGTCGGCGGCGTAGACCGGCATGGCCGGGGCAGGCGGGGCAGTGGGCTCCGGAGGGACCTCTTGTTTCCCGTCGGCATAGCGGTAGAAGCCTTCGCCGGTTTTGCGGCCGAAGAGTCCGGCGGCGACGCGCGGGCGGGTGAGCCACGACGGGCGCAGGCGCGGTTCGGCGTGGAAGCCGCTCCAGATGCTTTCCAGCACTGCGTGCGAGACGTCCAGGCCGGTGAGGTCCAGCAGCTCGAACGGGCCGAGCTTGAGGCCGAGGACGTCGCGTGCGATGCGGTCGATCTCGGCGGGAGCGGCGAGGGATTCGGAAAGAATCTGCAGCGCCTCGGTGTTCAGGCCGCGGCCTGCGTGGTTGACGAGGAAGCCGGGGGCGTCCTTCGCCAGCACGGGTTGGTGGCCCCAGCTTCGGACGAGTTCGAGGGCTTCGCCGGGCAGCCAGCCGGCGGTGCGCGCGCCGGGGACGACCTCGACCAGCCGCATGAGCGGGACCGGGTTGAAGAAGTGCAGGCCGATCATCCGCGTCGGGTCAGTGAGCCCGGCGGCGATTTCGGTGACCGACAGCGAGCTGGTGTTGGTCGCGAAGATCGTGTCGGGGCCGCAGATCTTCTCAAGACCGGCGAAGAGCGTCTGCTTCGTTTCGAGGTCTTCGCGGATGGCTTCGAGCACCAGGTCCACCCCGTCGGCGGGGGCGAGCGGGCCCTCGACCGGGACGAGGCGTTCCTTCGCCGCGCGGCCGGCTTCCTCGGTCAGCTTCTCCTTGGCGACCAGCCGGTCGACCATCGCGCCGACGTGGTCGATCGCCGCGGCGACCGCCTCCGGCTGCACGTCCGCGAGTTCCACGGTGACCCCGCCGGTCGCGGCGAGCTGGACGATGCCGCGTCCCATCACCCCGGTGCCGATCACCCGGATCCTGCCGACCCGTCCGGCCCATCCCGTCACGTCGAACCTGCCTTTCGCTTTGCCGCCACGGCGAACTTACCCCGGACTACAGGCCGACGAAGTCCGCCATCTGCCCGGCGAGGTGCTCGAAGTACGCGTCCGCCGGGTCGACGCTGCCGGCGTACTGGCCGAACAGCTCGAAGTTGAGCGCGCCGAACAGCTGGGTCCAGGCGGCGATGGCGCGCATGACGACCTCGGCCGGCGCGTCGAGGTCCAGGATCCGGGTGAGCTGGCCGGCCTGCGCGCGCAGTTCCTCCGACATCGGCGCGGTGACCGCCGGCTCGTGCGGATGTGCGTCGCGCAGCACCGCGACCAGCGCGAAGGCCACTCGCCCGGCGGGGCCGACGGTGTCCTGCGGAGCTTGGTAACCGGGGATCGGCGAACCGTAGATGAGCGCGTATTCGTGCGGGTTCGCGCGGGCCCAGTCGCGGGTCGCGCGCCAGATGGCTCGCCAGCGTTCCCGGGGGTCGTCGGTGTGCGGGTCGGCCTGTTCGGCGGCCTCGCCGACGGCGTTGTATGCGTCGACGATCAGCGCGGTGAGCAGGTGATCTCGGCTCGGGAAGTACCGGTACAGCGCGGACGAGACCATCCCCAGCTCACGGGAGACCGCGCGCAGGGAAAGGCCGTGCGCGCCGACCTCGGCCAGCTGGCGGCGGGCCTCGTCCCTGATCTCGCGGGTCAGCTCGGCGCGGACCCGTTCGCGGGCAGTCCGGGGTGCGGCAGTCATGCGATCAGTGTGCCGCGCATGAGAGCGCTGCGCAAAACCGAGAGCACTGCTCTTGACGAGAGCCAGTCTCTGGGTGTTCACTGTTCACAATAGAGAGCACCGCTCTCGAAACCGAGGAGGACCTCATGACCAGCACTCGCTACCTCGAACCGGGCAGGGCGACCGCGGCGTTCAACGGCTGCGTCCGCTGGCTCACCAAACGCGGCCTCAGCGTGTGGGGCAGCCGGGTGCTGGGCGTCCGCGGCCGCAAGTCCGGCGAACTGCGCGAGGTGCCGGTCAACCTGCTGCCGTTCGGGGGCAAGCACTACCTGGTGGCCGCGCGCGGCGAAACCCAGTGGGTGCGGAACCTGCGCGCCGCGGGCGAGGGCCAGCTGACCGTCGGACGCCGCACCGAGCCGTTCACCTACCGCGAGCTGTCCGACGAGGAGAAGCCCGCCATCCTGCGCTCGTACCTCAAGCGCTGGGCGTTCGAGGTCGGCACGTTCTTCGAGGGCGTCGACGCGAAGGCACCGGAGAAGAAGCTGCTGGAGATCGCGCCGGGTTACCCGGTGTTCGAGGTCTTCACCCGGTGAGTCAGCGCACGCGTTTGCCGAACGTGGTGGCCGCGATGAGGACCACACCGACCAGGAACGCGACCAGCCCGATCAGGAACCAGAGCTTCTGGCCGGTCATGAAACTGCCGGTCAGCACGCCGACGCCCTGCAGCACCCACACCGCGCCGACGAGCACCAGCACCACACCGCACGCCAGCGTGATCCACCGCCTCACGACCATCTCCCTCGCTCTCCGTGAAGGACCCCTTGAGGAAATCAGGTTCCCCCAAGGAGTCCTTCACGGACCACCCTTCCGAACGGGCTATCCGCGGCGGCGCGGCTGTCCGTTGCCAAACTGCTGTGCTTCGCCGAGCGAGGTCGCGGTGGCCGTGGTGCCCTGGACCTTCGCGACCACGGTGACGTTGTCGCCGGACTTCGGCGAACCGGTCTTCTCCGTGGATGAATCCAGCGTGTAGGTCTGCTTGTAGCCGTCCT
>NZ_LWSF01000002.1:279261-310174 GCF_001651785.1 Amycolatopsis sp. M39 | reverse complement strand
CCCGCCGGTCGGATCCGTCACCACGAAGTCGCCGTGCAGCGCGTCCCGCAGCGCGGCCATCCCGCCCATGCCTCCGCGGCCGGCGAAACCGCCCTGCCCGCCCGGGCCGCCGAATCCGCCCGGCCCCTGCTGCGCCGTTGCGTTGCTGCCGCTGGTGCCCGCCCAGATCGCCAGTCCGCCGCCGACGGCGATCACCACCGCGACGCCCGCCGCGATCGCGGTTTTCCGGCCCGACCACGCCTTCCCCTGGCCGCTGCCGCCGGATGCGGGGGCAGGTTGCTCTCCCCAGGTCGCGCCCTCTGCTGGATCGGTCGTCATGGTCTCCTCCGGAACGTTCGAGCTTTTCCTTCCCGAGCGTCGGGGCGGCCGCTGTGCGGAACCTGTGGCGGACGTGGGGGACACCTGTGCGCCCACCCGCACAGGAAACGCACAGCCAGTGCACAGCTCGACCTGAAGACGAGGCCCGAAGATGGCACCATGAGCAGTGTGAACGCCGCGTCTGCCGGCCGGGGCAAGGCCGAACTGCGCCGCGCGGACGGCAGCCCGGTCCGCGTGCTGGTCGTCGACGACGAGTCGACGCTGGCCGAACTCGTGTCCATGGCCCTGCGGATGGAGGGCTGGGAGGTGCGCAGTGCGGGCACCGGAGCCGAGGCGGTGCGCATCGGCCGCGATTTCCGCCCGGACGCCGTGGTGCTCGACGTGATGCTGCCCGATTTCGACGGCCTTGAGGTACTGCGCCGGATGCGCGCCGAAACGCCGTATCTGCCGGTTCTTTTCCTGACCGCGAAAGACGCGGTGGAAGACCGGATCGCCGGGCTCACCGCGGGTGGCGACGATTACGTGACCAAGCCGTTCAGCCTGGAAGAAGTCGCGCTGCGGCTGCGCGCGCTGCTGCGCCGGGCGGGTGGTGTTTCCGGATCGACCGGCTCGCAACTGGTGGTCGGCGACCTGACCCTGGACGAGGACAGCCGCGAGGTGCACCGCGGCGGCGATCTGGTGCCGCTCACCGCGACCGAGTTCGAACTGCTCCGCTACCTGATGCGCAATCCGCGCCGGGTGCTGTCGAAGGCGCAGATCCTCGACCGCGTGTGGAGCTACGATTTCGGCGGCCAGGCCAATATCGTCGAGCTGTACATTTCCTACCTCCGCAAGAAAATCGACGCCGATCGGGAACCGATGATCCACACCATGCGCGGCGCCGGGTATGTCCTCAAACCCGCCGCGGGCTGAGCGCCGCCGTCCGTGGTCGTTGCGCCGCAGGCTGATTGTTCAGCTGGCGGCGCTGCTCGCGCTGGTCTGCCTGGTGGTCGGCGTGGTCACCGAATTCGCGTTGAACAGCTTTCTCGTCGGGCAGCTCGACGGGCAGCTGGCGGCGGCGAGCGATCGCGGGTTCCGCCACGGCGTGCCGCGTCCGCCCATCAACGGTTCCGGCAAGCTGCCGCCGGATCCGCTGCGCGTGCTCGGTCAGCCCGAGGGGACGCTCAGCCTGGTCGTGCACGACGGCAAGGTCAACGGGCAGGTGATCGGTCCGTTCGGCCTCGTCCCGCTGACCCCGGAGCAGGATCGGGTCCTGCTCGTGCTCGCGCCGAACGGCCAGAGCCGCACGGTCGAGCTTCCCGGCAGTCTCAAGAAATACCGCGTGGTCGCGACGTATTCGCCGCGCGGCGAGTTCACCGTGATCGGGCTGCCGATGAGCCGGGTCTCGGAAACGTTGTGGCGGCTGGGGTTCATCTTCGGTGGCGTCGCGCTCTGCGGGATTCTCGTTGCCGGGTTCGCCGGTGCGGTCACGATCCGGCGCACGATGGCCCCGCTGGACCGGCTTGCCGCCACTGCTTCCCGGGTATCCGAACTGCCGCTGGACCGCGGCGAGGTCGCGTTGTCCGAGCGAGTGCCCGAAGTGGACACTGACCCGCGAACCGAGGTCGGCAAGGTCGGTTCGGCGATCAACCGGATGCTGGGTCACATCGCCGAAGCGCTTGCCGCCCGCCATGCCAGCGAAAGCCGGGTCCGGCAGTTCGTCGCGGACGCGAGCCACGAATTGCGCACGCCGCTCGCCGCGATTCGCGGATATGCCGAGCTGACTCGGCGCGGCAGCGAACAGGTGCCGCCGGACATCGCGTTCGCGATGAGCCGGGTGGAATCCGAATCGGCGCGGATGACGACGCTCGTGGAAGATCTGCTGCTGCTCGCCCGGCTCGATTCCGGGCGTCCGGTCGTGCACGAACCGGTCGATTTGTCCCGGCTGGTCGCGGACGCGGTCGCCGATTCGCACGTCGCCGGTCCGGAACACAAGTGGCTGCTGGAACTTCCCGGCGAACCGATCGCGGTGCTCGGCGATTCCGGGCAACTGCACCAGGTCGTGCTGAACCTCCTCGGCAACGCCCGTACGCACACGCCCGCGGGCACCACGGTGACCACCGCACTGTCCACACGAGACGGATGGGTAACTTTGTCCGTTGTGGACGATGGGCCGGGAATTCCGCCAGAAATCCTGCCCGAGGTATTCGAACGGTTCGCCCGCGGCGACAATTCGCGTTCGCGTGCTGCCGGGAGCACGGGGCTGGGGCTGGCGATTGTCGCCGCCGTCGTGGCCGCGCATTCCGGTCGCGTGATGGTTGCTAGCGGTCCAGGGCGCACCGAATTCGTGGCTTCGTTCCCGCAATTGCGTGACGGTGCCAACACTCCTTCGTGAGTGATTCACAGCCCGCGCACAGTCCGGGCCGTGAGAATGACGGGCATGACGACTGTCGTCGCGCCACGCTGGGTGCGCCCCTCGGTCGCGGTGCTGCTGCTGGGCACCGCCGCGTTGTATCTCACCAATGTCGCGATTTCCGGCTGGGGAAATGACTTCTACGCGATGGCCGGGCAAGCGGGCACGGGGGACTGGAAAGCGTGGTTCTTCGGTTCGCTCGACCCGGGCAACGTGGTCACCGTCGACAAACCGCCGCTTTCCCTGTGGGTGATGGGATTGTCCGGGCGGATCTTCGGTTTTTCCAGCTGGAGCATGCTGGTGCCGGACGCGCTGGCAGGTGTGGGCTCGGTCGGCCTGCTGTACCTGGCGGTGCGGCGGCTTTCCGGACCGGTCGCCGGATTGCTGGCCGGGGCGTTGCTCGCGCTCACTCCGGTCGCCGCGCTGATGTTCCGGTTCAACAATCCGGACGCGTTCCTGGTGCTGCTGCTCGTCGCGGGCGGATATTTCCTGGTGCGGGCGCTGGAAAAGGCGAGCACGAGGTGGCTGCTGCTGGCGGGCGTCGCGATCGGTTTCGGGTTCCTCGACAAGATGCTGCAAGCATTCCTGGTGTTGCCTGCCTTCGTGCTCGCGTACGCGGTTGCTGCGCCGACTTCGGTGCGACGGCGGGTGTGGCAATTGCTCGCCGCTGCCGGGGCGGTGGTGGTTTCCGCGGGCTGGTGGGTGCTCGCGGTGGCGTTGTGGCCGGTTGCGGATCGGCCGTATATCAGCGGGTCGACGAACAACAGTGTGCTGGAATTGGCCTTCGGGTACAACGGACTCGGCCGGATTTTCGGACAGTCGCACGGTGGGGACGCGCGGCCGAAAATGCCGGAGTTTTCCGGTGCCGGACATGGCTTCGGCGGCCAGGCGGGCTTGACCCGCCTGTTCACCGAGCAGTTCGGCGGCGAGGCGTCCTGGCTGTTGCCCGCCGCGTTGGTCGGCCTCGTGGCCGGATTGTGGTTCACCCGGCGTGCGCCACGGACTGATCGAACTCGGGCGGCGCTGCTGCTGTGGGGTGCTTGGACGGTGATCAGCGCCCTCGTCTTCAGCTACATGAGCGGGATCATCCACCCGTACTACACAGTCGCGCTCGCGCCAGGAATCGCAGCCACGGTAGCGATCTCCGCGACCGAACTGTGGCGTGGCCGTGCTTACTTCGCGCCGCGCGTGGTGCTCGCGGTGATGCTGGCGGCGACTGTAGCGTGGAGCTTCGTGCTGCTGCATCGGACGCCGAACTGGCAGCCATGGGTGCGGTACTCCGTCTTGGTGCTGGGCGTCCTAGGCGTGTTCGCGTTGCTGATCGGGATTGCGCGTCGGGCAGCCGCAGTGCTGGCACTCGTGGCTGCACTGCTGGGGATGGCCTCATTCACGGTGGCTACCGCGTCGACGGCGCATACCGGCGGAAGCCCGGCGTCCGGGCCGCAGCACAACGGCCGCGTCAGTTTCGGCGGACCACAACAGTCCAATGTGGAGCTTTATCGGTTGCTGGAGACCACGACGACGAAGTGGGCTGCCGCGGAAACCGGCGCGATGCAGGCCGCCGGACTGGCGTTGAACAGCGGCAAACCGGTGCTCGCGGTCGGCGGCTTCAGCGGCAGCGACCCCGCGCCGACACTCGCGCGATTCCAGCAGTACGTGGCGAGCGGGGAGATCCACTATTTCGTCGTCGGCGCGCGCAACGGCCGCGGCGGCAGCCGCGGCACCTCGGGGAAGATCACCGCCTGGGTCGAACAGCACTTCCAACCCACCACGGTCGGCGGCGCGACGGTCTACGACCTCACGCGAAAGTGACCGAGGTATTGGCCCCGCACAAGACAAAACACGGCAGCTCGGCCGGGACGCGCCCGGCCAGCCAGGCGGCCAGCGGAGCCGCGGCGGCCGGTTCGACGACGAGCCGGAAGTCGCGCCACAGCAGGTCGCGTGCGGCGAGGATCTCGGCGTCGGACACCAGCACGGAAGTGACGGCAGGCGAATTGAGGATGCCGAACGCCAGCTCGCCGACGCGGGTCGCGCCGAGAGCGGACGCCGCGACCGAGTCGATGGTGACGTCCACCGGCTCGCCCGCGGCGAGGGCGGCATGCAGTGCCTGGCAGTGCTCCGGCTCCACCGCGAACACCGGACGGCCGTCCGCGGCCAGCGTCGCGCCGGACGCCAGCCCGCCGCCGCCCACTGCGACGCCAATGGCATCGACGTCCGGTGCGTCGGCCACGATCTCCGCGGTCGCGGTTCCCTGTCCGGCGATCACGTCGGCGTCGTCGTACGCGTGCAGGTAACGGGTGCCGGGTTCCTCTGCGACGGCCAACGCGGCTGCCGCGGCCTCGCTGTATGCCGCGCCGTGCCGGATGAGCTTCGCGCCGGCCGCTTCGATGCCGGCGGCCTTCGCTTCGGGCACGGACTCCGGCACGTAGACGACAGCGGGAATGCCCAGCGCTTGCGCGGCGGTGGCGACGCCGAGGCCGTGATTGCCACCCGACGCCGTGACCACGCGCTTCGGCTTAGGCCCGTTGAGCAGGGCGTTTACCGCGCCGCGGAGCTTGAACGAACCGGACCGCTGGAGCTGCTCCAGCTTGAGCACGAGGGGGCGGCCGTCGATTTCAGTGCGTAACAGCGGTGTCCACCGGACGTGTGGTCGGAGGCGGAGGTGGGCAGCGACGACGTCGGCGGCGACAGGTGCGGTGCGCATATCGGCCATTCTCCTCCCAGCATCCTTCCTCGCATGCCGCTCGCCGGGAAAACCCCAGCGTGTCAGGGCGCGACACGGTACAAGAGGGCATTGTCGAGACCTTGCGGATCTCGCTAAGCTCTGCGCAGACGTGGGGTGTCCGACCATGTGCGTACCGCGACGAGAACTACCGAGAGTAGTAGCGTCCTGCGGGTGTCCCCGTTCGGTGCACTTCACGCCTCGGTCTCGTCGGGACTCCTCGGGAACGGAAGGTGACGTGGATGCGCGACGGTTCGGCCCGGCCGCAGGAATCCGCCGCGCGGCTGCTTGACCGCCTCGGGATCCGCACCGTGCAGGCGCGAGTGACCGTGCTGGTGGTGGCTCCGCTGGTCCTGGTCGTGGCGTCGGCGGTTCCGCTCGTGCTCAGCCAGGTCACCGCCGCTTCGGCAGCCGCGACCACTTCGGACGCCGTGGCCCGGGGACAGCGGGTGGGCGGCCTGGTCGGACAGGTGCAACGGGAAAGCCTGCTCACGGCCGCTTTTGCCGCTGACCCGTCGGCCACCGATTCGGAGCTCGTCCGGCAGCGGCAGGCGGTGGACAGCGCTGCGCGCGGCATCGCGGACAGCCTGGTCAGCCCAGGCGGCGCACTGTCGAAACTGCGACAGAACGCGCTCAATCGTCAGGTTTCCGTAGTTGATATTGCTTCTGGCTACGATTCCACGTCCATTGGGCTGATCGACGCGCTGGGACTGGCTACTTCGGACAGCTCCCAGGCACGGACGCTCGACGCCCTGCTGCGCGCGGACGAGCAGCGAGCGGCCGCCGCGACCGCGCTGGTCGCGGCCGCCGGAGCTGATCGCGCAGGTCAGCGCGCTGCCGTCTCCGGAGAACAGTTCGCCCGGCTGGCCGGGAAGCAGGACGCGGCACAGGTCGCCGCGGTCGAGACCGGGGCGACGGCCCAGCAGCTCGACCGGCTGGCCGCGGCACCGCGGCAAGACCGGCAGTTTGTGTCCGATGTGGTCACTGCCGGTACTCGGCTCGCCGATCAGCGCGACGCGGTGGAGACCCGGATCGCCGGTGCGATCGCGGACGCTGCCTCCGCGGAAGCGTCCAGTGCGACCCGGACGGCCTCCGTCGTCGGCGGTGCCGCGATTGTCCTTTTCGGACTGGTTGCCGCATTGTCCGTACTGGCCGCGCGATCCATTGCCCGGCCGTTGCGGCGGCTGAGCGGCCAGGCTCGCTCGACCGCCGACCTGGCCGCCGCTGAATTGGTTCAGGTCGCCGAGCCGGAGTCGGGCCCGCCGCAACCGTTGCTGCCCGCGCTTGAGGCGGGCACCGGCGGCGAGCTGGCCGAGCTGGCCGATGCGTTCAACCGGCTCCGCGGCACCGGGGTGGAAGCGGTGGCCGAGCAGGCGAACTCGCGCCGCGCCGGGGTTCAGCTGCTGGTCGGAGCGGCCAAGCGCACGCAGAATCTGGTCGCGGGCCAGCGCACCGTGATCGAGGAATTGACGCGCGGCGCCGACGATCCGGTGTTGCTCGCCGGGCTGCGTCGCGTGGAGCACGCCGCGCTCCGGCTGCGGCGCACCGCGGACGATCTGCTTGTGGTGACAGGAAACCGCGACGAGACCCGGGTCGGCGGTCCGATCGAACTGGCCACCGCGTTGCGTTCCGCCGCCGCGGAAATCGACGACGAGGCCCGGATCCGGCTCGGCGAACCGGCTGAGGCGCTGCTCGCGCCGTCGCTGGGGATCGACCTGGTGCTGCTGTTCGCGGAACTGCTGGAAAACGCCGCCGCGTTCTCGCCGCCGGAGTCGGCGGTGGAGATTTCGACGGAGTTCCAGTCATCCGGCGATCTGCTGGTGAGCATCGCCGATCACGGCGTCGGGCTGTCCGCGGACCGGTTGGCGCAGGAGAACCGCCGGCTCGCCGAACCGGTCGACGCGGCATCCGGTCAGCAACTCGGCCTGGCCGTGGCCGGACGGCTCGCGCAGCGGCATTCGCTGCGTGTCGAACTGGAGTCCACTCCGGAAGGCGGCGTGACAGCACAGGTCTCGGTGCCGCAGGCGCTGTTCACCCGAGACGTCGATTTCCGGCGTGGGCCTGGGCTTTTCGAGCCCGGACAGGTGCCCGACCCGCGGCCGGTGCTGCTGCCCGCGCCCGCGATCGCCGCGCTGTCCACGCCTGCTCCGGCCGGGTTCCGGTGGTTCACCGATCCGCCGGAACCGGAAGCCGACGAGCCGAATCCGGACAAGGACGAGGCTCCGCGGTGGCCGGAAGCGGAACCGGAATTCGCTTCCCGCGCCGGAACGCTGGAACTCCCCGACGAGCCAGAAGAATCCAAAGAGGACACTCCGGACGCGCAGGACGTCGCGGATCCGTCGCCGACGCACCAGTTCACTGTGGTGCCACCGGAATCCCGTGACGGCGTCTTCCGCCGCGTCCCCGGCGCGCAGCTGGCCCCCGGGCTCAAACTGCCGCAGATCGTCCGCACCCCGTTGCCGCGCCGCGACCTGCGCGATCCGGCCGCCGAGCGGGCCACCTTCGACTCGTTTTCCGACGGCGTCGCCAAAGCACAGCAAGTCACCGCCCAGCAGGCCGATCAAGGAGGATCATGACCGTTCCCGCCGCCGCGCAGAACTTCAACTGGCTGGTCAACCGCTTCGCGCTGCACACCGCAGGCGCGATCGCCGCGCTCGCGGTGTCCGCGGACGGGCTGCTGATCGCCGCGTCGCAGGACCTCGACCGCGCGGACGCCGACCGGCTCGCGGCGACCTGCTCGGCGATGCTCGCGCTGGCACAGAGCGTGTCCGAAAGCCATCCGCTCGGCGATCCGGACAAGGTCGTGGTCGAGCTGGAACGCGGCTACCTCGTGGTCTGCACCATCAGCATCGGCTGCTCGCTCGGCGTGCTGGCCAACAAACAGGCCAGCCTCGGCACGATCGCCTACGAGATGGCGATGTTCGCCAACCGCGCGTCCGAAGTCCTTACCCCCGCGCTGGTCGAGGAGTTGAAGAACACCGCGTTCGCCTGACCCGTGAAGATTCTCGTGCTTGGCCCGGCCGGAGCCGGGAAAACGACGGCGGTGCGCGCCGTTTCGGAGATCGCGCCGGTACGCACCGACGCCGGTGCCACCACCGCGGCGCTCGACTTCGGCAGACTCGGCGAGGGCGAGCGGCGGCGGTACCTGTTCGGCGCGCCGGGGCAGGCCCGGTTCTGGTTCCGCTGGCCCGACCTCGTGCGGGGCGCGGACGCCGCGCTGGTGGTGGTCGATCCGCGGCGGATCGCGGACGCCTACCCGGTGCTCGACGCGGTCGAAGGGCTGCGGCTGCCGTTCGTGGTCGGGGTGAACTGCTTCGACGGGCTGCTCGTCCGCCCGCTGCACGACGTGCGCTGGGCGTTGACCGTGCGCGAGGGCATTCCGGTGCATCCCTTCGACGCCCGCGACCCGGCGTCGGTGCGGGAGGTGCTCGACCTGCTCCAAGCGGGCGTGGCCGAGGGGTCGCAGGAGCGGCAGCCGAGTCCGCTATAGTCGTCTGCGGGGACCCCCCGTGGCGTCCACCCTGTGAACTTCCCCAGGGCCGGAAGGCAGCAAGGATAAGCGGGCTCTGGCGGGTACGGGGGGAACCCGCTTTTTTTGCTGGTCCGGCGAAAAGCAGGCGGGCACGGACCGCGGCCGATCTGCACCAACGACGCAGTACGCCCGGGTCGCTAGAACAGGCCGAGGACGTCGTCCGGCGGCGTTGGCGAGGGCAGCGACTCCGCGTCGAGGACCGGCGCGGCCTTCCCCCGAAGCTGCCGCAGCTCATCCCCGTGCACCACCCGCGCCGGATACGGCGAAGACGCCGCGCGCCGGGTCAGCTCCGCGGTCGGCAGGTCGAGCCGCGAGGCGGCCAGCACGAGATTCCCGAATCGGCGGCCGCGCAGCACACTGGGTTCGGCCAGCAGAACGACATGCGGAAACACCTCCGCCAGCGTCGCGAGGAACCGGCGGGCGAACGGCAGGCCAGGACCGTCGGAGATGTTCGCCAGCATCGTGGCGCCCGGCCGCAGCACCCGGGCCACATCGGTGACGAACTCCACGGTCGCCAAGCCGCCGGCCAGCGTCGCGCGTTCGAAGGCGTCGATCACGATCAAGTCCGCGGTCGCGTCGTGCCTGCTGCGCACGCCCGCGCGGCCGTCCTCGATCCGTACCCGCAGCTTCGGGACGCTGCGCAGGTCAAGCTGTTCGCGGACCAGGTCGATCAGCGGCTCGTCGGCGTCGAAGACCAGCTGCCGCGAACCCGGTCGCGTCGCGGCGACGTAGCGCGGCAGGGAACAGCCCGCGCCGCCGACGTGCAGTGCGTCGAGCGGGCCGGGCGGAAGGAAATCGACCAGGTCGCCGAGCCGGCGCACGTAGTCGAACTCCAGGTTCGCCGGGTCGTCCAGATCGACGTAGGACTGCGCCACCCCGCCGACCGAAAGCATCCACGCGTTGGGCCGATCGGCGTCGCGCAGCAGCTCGGCGGTCCCGAACCGCACCGGGTAAGTGCCCGGCCGCGGGCCGCTCGGCGCACGGCCGCGACCGGAACGGGAGGGGCTCACCGTGCTCACTGTAGTCTCGGGCTCGTGGCTCTCGCGCTGTACCGGAAGTACCGTCCGGCGACCTTCGCCGAGGTCGTCGGCCAGGAGCATGTGACCGAACCGCTGCGCACGGCACTGGCCGCCGGGCGCATCAACCACGCGTACCTGTTCTCCGGGCCGCGCGGCTGCGGCAAGACGTCGAGTGCGCGGATCATGGCGCGCTCGCTCAACTGCGCCAAAGGCCCGACCCCGGATCCGTGCGGCGAGTGCAACTCGTGCCGCGCGCTCGCGCCGGAAGGCCCTGGCAGCGTCGACGTCACCGAACTCGACGCGGCCAGCCACGGCGGTGTGGACGACGCCCGCGAACTGCGGGACAAGGCGTTCTACGCGCCCGCCGAATCGCGCTACCGCGTGTTCATCATCGACGAGGCGCACATGGTCACGACGCAGGGCTTCAACGCCCTGCTGAAGATCGTCGAGGAACCGCCAGAGCACCTGATCTTCATCTTCGCCACCACCGAGCCGGACAAGGTGCTCACCACCATCCGCTCGCGCACGCACCACTACCCGTTCCGGCTGATCCCGCCGAGCTCGATGCGGGAGCTGCTGGAGCGCAACGTCGCCGCCGAGGGCGCGACGGTCGAACCGGCGGTGTACCCGCTGGTGATCCGCGCCGGCGGCGGTTCGGCTCGCGATACCCAGTCGGTGCTGGACCAGCTGCTCGCCGGGGCCGGTCCGGAAGGCGTCACGTACCCGCGGGCGGTGTCGCTGCTGGGTGTCACGGACACCGCGCTGATCGACGCGGTGATCGACGGACTCGCGAACGACAATCCGGGCGAAGTGTTCGGCACCGTCGAGAAACTCGCCGACGCCGGACACGACCCGCGCCGTTTCGCCACCGACCTGCTCGACCGGCTGCGCGACCTGCTGCTGATGCGCGCGGTCCCGGAAGCGGGCGAACGCGGCCTGGTCGCCGCGCCGGACGACGAGCTGAAGCGGATGACCGAGCAGGCCGAGAAGCTCGGCCCGGCCACGCTGTCCCGCTACGCCGACATTGTCCATAGTGGACTTCTTGAGATGCGCGGCGCGACGTCGCCGCGGCTCGTGCTCGAACTGCTCTGCGCGCGGATGCTGCTGCCGTCGGTCACCGAGGCGGAGAAAGCCTTGCTGGCGCGGATCGAACGGCTTGAGCGGCGACCGGCTGGCGCACCCGCGCCGGCTGGTCCCGCCGCTGCCCCGGCTCCCGCGCCTCATGCCGGTCCCGCGCCTGCCCCGGCCGCTTCCACTGCTCCGGCGGAGGCTCCCGCCCGGTTCCAGCGGCCTTCGCAGCGTCCGGCCCAGGAAGCTCCCGCCGCACGTCCGGCGGCCGAAGAACCGGCGCGTCCGGAGGCCAGCCGTCCGGCTCCTGTCGAACCGCCTGCCCCGGCTGCGGCCGCGCCTGCTCCCGCGCCGGAGGCTCCGGCCGCTCCGACCGCTCCGGCGGCGGAGGAAGCCCCGGCCGCGGGCGGGATCGACGCGGCCAAGGTGCGCGAGAAGTGGCCGCAGCTGCTGGCGTCGCTGCGGAAGTTCACCGGCGGGCGCGCGCTCGAAGCCATGCTCACGCAGGCGACGGTCGCCGAAGTCGACGGTTCGGCGGTCACGCTGACGCACAAGTCCGAACCGCTTGCCCGGCGGCTGAGCGACCAGGGCAACGCGAGCAAGATCGCGGCCGGGCTGAGCGAGGTGCTCGGCGGCGAATGGCAGGTCCGCTGCGTGCACGGCGCGGCCGCGGCTGCCGCTCCGGCTCGACAGGCTCCTCGGCAGCAACCGGCGGCACCGGCTCCGGAACGGTCGTTCACGCGTCCGTCCGCGACTGCCCAGCCCCCGGCGGCCGCCGCGCCTGCGGCCCCGCCGAAGCCCGCGGCGGAAGCGCCGAGCCGCCCGCGCGTCACCACGAGCGAACCGGACATCCCGCTCCCGCCCGAGCCTTCGGACGAGGACGACGACATCTACTCCGAGGACTCCAGCCCGGTCCCGCCGCCGCCTCCGCCGCCCGCGGAGGAAGACCCGGAGCAGATCGCCCGCAAGCTGCTGTCGGATCACCTTGGGGCACGTCCGCTGGACTAGTGGCGTCGTGAGTGTTGATCACGGTTCTAACCGCGATCAACACTCACGACACCAGCCGCACACTCACCGGATGCGACGTCGGCGACGTTCGCACGGTCACAGTCCGCGCCGCGGCGTCCCAGGTCCAGCTTCCACTGCGCCGACCGTCCACGTACACCGCGGCTGGCTTGGCGGCATTGGTGAACCGGACGGTCCAAGCGCGCTGCGTGGGCCCGATCGCGAGCGTTGCCGAGTGGGCATTTTCGGTGTAGCGCACCGCAGTTGTGGACCGCTCCTCCCGGAGAGCGAACGCGCCGTTGTGGCCGCCAGCCACCGTGACGGTCGCGGCGGTAAGCGGATCGTGCGCGTCACCAGCGACATTTCCGCTGCGGGTGACCAGGATCCCGCCCGAGCGCACGAACACCGGCATCGTGTCCCAGCCCGTGGTGATCTGCGCGGTGCTGCCGCCGCGATAGGTCTTGCCGCTGAAGTAGTCCGTCCAGTCGCTGCCCGGCGGGAACCAGACGCTCGTGGTCGCCGTGGTGCCCGGGCTGGTCGCCGGAGCCACGAGGACGTCCGGGCCGTACAGGTATTCCCCGCCAGCCTGGGCGTACGCCTCCTGCTGGTCCGGATATTGCAGGTACAGCGGCCGCACGATCGGCATTCCCGTCGCGGTGGCCTGCTGCGCGAGCGTGTACGTGTACGGCACGAGATTCTCGCGCAGGTTAAGGAATTTAGTCGCTGACGTGTCCGCGGCGGCTCCGTACTGCCAGGGCAGCCGGTCGCTGTGGTTGGAGTGCAGCCGGTCGATCGGCTGGAACGTCCCGAGCTGCACCCAGCGCGCGTACAGATCGTCCGGCAGCTTCGTGCTGCCCGGTTCCGTGCCCGGCTGCTGCGATCCGCCGGTGTGGCCGCCGATGTCGTGGCTCACCGAAGCCAGGCCGGTCGCCGCGGATTCGCCGGGGGTGTAGCCGACCTCGAAGGCCAGCGTGGCCCAGTCGGAAATGGTGTCGCCGGTGAAGTGCAGCGTGGTGCGCTTGTCCGCCCACGGACCGGTCGGCACGGCGGTCGGCGAACTGTATCCACCGGCTTGCAGCGAACCGTAGGCGCGGGAAAACGCGAAGCCGCCGTGCTCCGCGTACTGCTGGTTGATCCACGCGTCCGGGGTGACGCCGGCAAGACTGGATTTCGAGGCGTCGCAACACCAATCGAGCCACCAGACGTCGTTACCCTGCTGTTCCATCGTCCGGTGCAGGTCGAAGTAGGCGCGCAACTGGTCGGGGTCGCCGAAATCGAAGACGTAGCAGTCTTTTCCGCAGCTGGGCTGGAGTTTGCCCTTCGCGGTCGCCTGCGCCGCCGGGAACTGCGGGTCGTCGCCGCGGATGCTCGGGTGGATGTTCAGCGACGTGTGCAGGCCCTGGTCGTGTGCCCACTGGAAGAATGCCTTCGGGTCGGGGAATCGGGTCGGGTCGATTTCCCATCCGTTCCACCGGTCCGGCGATTTGAAGTCGGTGTCGACGACGAGCATGTCGAGCGGCACGTGCTGCTCTCGGAACTTCGGTATGATCGTTTGCTCGAAGTCGGCGGCTGTGCGGTCGTAGTACTCGGAATACCAGACGCCGTAAGCCCAGCGGGGCAGCAGCCGAGACGGTCCGGTCAGCTGGGCCAGTTCCCGCAGCGCTTGGCCGTAGTTCTGGCCGTAAGCGAAGACGTATCCATCCTGGTAGTTCTCGCTGCTGGGCCGCTGGGTGACGACCTTGGTGCGTGGGTCGTACAGCGCCGACGCGGTGTCGTCGAGGAGTGACCAGCCGTCCTGGTAAAGGATTCCGGGTGCGGAGACCGCACTTCCGTCGACACCGTCGAGGCCGCGTCGATAACCGCCGAGTGGCGCGTGCGGGGCGAGCAACACCGAATGCGCGGGGGTGACGGCGACGGTGTCGAGGTTGACGTGGCAGTTCGAGTCCGGACAGGACAGTGTGACGGTGTTGGTGCCAGCCTTGAGCTGCACCGGGATTGCCTTGGTGCGCCACGAATTCCAGCTGCTGGTCGACGCCAGGGTCAGGTTGGCGGAGGTACCGCCGGCTTGGAGGGTCAGCGAGGTCGGCTGGGTTTGGCCGGAAACAGCGGTCGCGTCGGCGTAGCGCAGCTGCAGATCGTAGGCGCCATCGGCGGGGACACCGGTGATCGTCAACGCGTCTGAAGCGCCGGATCGCTCCATGCCCGCGAGGAAAGCTTTGCCGGAGTGGCCGTCGTGGTCGCTGGCCGGGTGCGCGCCGCCGGACAGCGCGCCTTGCTCGGCCTCGCAGAGGACACCGAACGCGCACGGCGTCGGCGCGGGCGGCACGGGTTGCGGGTACGCGGCATCGGTGTTGACCAGGGCGAGGCTGTCGATATTGACGTTGCCCGAGTCGGCGGTGCCACGCTTGACGGTCACCTGGTGCTCTCCCGCGGGCAGTGTGATCGGCACGGTCGCGAGGGTCCAGGTGTCCCAGTCAGCGGTAGCCGGAAGGGTGACGACCCGCGCGTTCGCACCGTCCACGAGGACGCTGAGAGTGCGGGTCGTGTGCTGCCCGTCGCCGCCGGTTCCGTTGGCGTAGCGCAGATCCAGCTGGTGATCACCGGGAGCGGTGGCGCGGAAGGACAGGCTGTCGCCGGGGTTGGCGAAGCCCGCCGCGAAACCATCACCGGTGTAGCCGCGGTGGTCGCTGGCCGCGCCTGGGCCGTTGAGCCGCAGTTGTTCGGCCTCGCAGAGGGTGGTGAACGCGCAGACCGGAGCCAGCCTGCCCGCCCACGGCCGCGCGGTGACGTCCTGGCCGCCGGTACGCAGCCGGACGGTGAGGTTGTTGTCGGAAAACGCGCCCGAGCCGAGCTGGTAGCGCAACTGGACGGCGCTGGTCCGGATGGTCAGCCAGCCATCGCGTTTTGTCGCGGTGTAAGGAGTTTTAGGGAAGCTGCCGCGGCCGATCGCGTTGAACGTGCCAGCGTCGACGAACTTGGCGTCACCCGCGTACTCGGTGCGGATGAGCGTCGGCGACAGGACTTCGAACCGCGCTGGCCCGGCGGTCACCGACTGTGGAGCGGCCTCGGCGACTCCTGTCGACACGAGAGTGCCCGCCATGGCTGTCACGGCGAACAGCCGTACCAGTCGTCCTCGGAGTGAAGTTGCCACCGGCGCCTCCTCGACAGGTCCCCAGCGACGGTAAGTCGGGACCGATCAAGGGAGAAGACGGTGTCCGGTGTTCTGTCCGCTCAGTAGCCCTTTCGGCTCTCTGCGTCAGGCACCGGCCAAGTACGCCTCGATCGCCTTCGCTATGGCCTGCGCGTAGTGCGCCCGGCCCGCCGCGGACGACATCTGCCCGGCCTCGTCGGCGTTGCGCATGTTGCCGCATTCGACGAGCACGGTCGGCCGGGTCGACAGGTTGAGCCCGCCCAGATCATTCCGCGGCGAAAGGCCCGCCGAGCCGATGTAAGTGGAGGTGGCGAAGCCGTCGTCGCGGATTCCGTCGCGCATGGTGCGTGCCAGCTTCAGCGACGGTTCGCCCTGCGCCGCGTTCAACGGCGGTGCCGAGTACGCGACGTGGAAGCCGTGCGCGGTCGGCGATGTGGAGCCGTCGGCGTGGATCGAGACCACTGCGTCGGCACTCGCGTCGTTGCCGATCTTCGCGCGTTCGTCGACGCACGGGCCGACGCCGGAGTCGTTCTGCCGCGTGTAGACGACCTTGATTCCCTTGGCCGCCAACGCATTCCCGACCTCCTGCGCGACGGTGAAGGTGAACGCGTGCTCCGGGTACCCGGCGTTGGTCGACGTGCCGGTGGTGTTGCACGGCTTCATCTGCCCACGCCCGGCGGGCACCTTCCGGTTGATCTCGCCGGGGTGCGCGGCGTTGCCGCCGTTGTGGCCGGGATCGAGGACCACGACCTTGCCCGAGCCGACCGGCGGCACCGCGGACGTCGAAGGCGGCCTCGACGACGAGGACGGCGGCAATGGCGGGCTGGAAGACGACAGGCTCGGGGTCGCTGAGCTCGGCGACGTCGGCGCAGCGGCCGGTGAGGGAGGCGTCTCGCCGCCGCCGGAACACGCTGTGAGCAGCAGCAGGCCGGTCAGCAGCGGGAGTGTCTTCGCTCGCACGCGACAACGGTGCCACAGCACACGCGTGCCGCGGGGACGGACGCGCCGGGCTCGCGGCTAGGCTGGGGAGGAACACCCAAACGCGGAAGGACCGAGTGCGATCATGGTGCAACCCGGCGGCGGCGGCTTCGACCTGTCGCAGATCATGCAGCAGGCCCAGCAGATGCAGCAGAAGCTGGTGGAGGCCCAGGAGGAACTCGCCAACACCGAGGTCACCGGCACCGCGGGCGGTGGCCTGGTCACCGCGACGGTGTCCGGCGACAGCCAGTTGAAGAGCCTCGTCATCGACCCGAAGGTGGTCGACCCGGACGACGTCGAAACCCTGGCCGACCTGGTGGTCGCCGCGGTGCGTGACGCGTCGGCGAGCGCGCAGAAGCTCACCGAGCAGAAACTGGGCCCGCTGGCGGGCGGCCTCGGCGGCGGCATGCCGGACCTCGGCAGCCTCGGCTTCGGCGGCTGACACTTGTACGAAGGTGTCGTCCAGGACCTGATCGACGAACTCGGGCGGCTGCCCGGCGTCGGTCCGAAGAGTGCCCAGCGCATCGCGTTCCACCTGCTGGGCGCCGACCCCGCGGACATCGCGCGGCTGCAGGACGTGCTGGGCAAGGTCAAGGAAGGCGTGCAGTTCTGCGAGATCTGCGGCAACGTCTCGGAACAGGAAACGTGCCGGATCTGCCGCGACGAACGCCGCGACCTCACGATGATCTGCGTGGTCGAGGAGCCGAAGGACGTGCTGGCGGTCGAGCGGACCCGTGAGTTCAAGGGCCGCTACCACGTCCTCGGCGGCGCGCTGGACCCGCTGTCCGGCATCGGCCCGGAGCAGTTGCGGATGCGAGAACTGCTGAAGCGCATCGGCGAGGCGGACGTCCGGGAGATCATCATCGCGACCGACCCGAACACCGAGGGCGAGGCGACGGCGACGTATCTGGTGCGGATGCTGCGCGATTTCCCCGGGCTGTCGGTGACGCGGCTGGCGTCGGGGCTGCCGATGGGCGGGGATCTTGAGTTCGCGGACGAGCTGACTTTGGGACGCGCGTTGTCCGGGCGGCGCGCGCTGTAATGACCTGGGCGGACCCCTGTCCAGACCCGGCTCTGGCCGACGACGGAGTTCGTGAATCTCCTGGATTGCATCGAGCGGCCGCGCACGCGGTACGGCGAGGATCTGACCGGCGCGATCATGCTCACCGTGTCCGGGGGTAGTGATCTTCTTTCCCGGACCAGCCGCTGGATCTCGCGCTGGACCGGATGCCGCGAGGGCTGGTTCGGATCACCGTCAGCGGAAGCGATTTTCGCCGGACATCGGTGGCTGGGGAAGAGGACCTGCTGTCGGCACTGGTCGCCGGGGGCTTCAGTTCTTCGAGAAGATGGCTGAGCTGGTCCAGATTTTCTGCGTCCGGGACATCCGGTTGCTCAGCGGTCAGCAATAACCCAGCTGTGCCAACGAGTTCACCACGATGTCCGACGGGTGGTACTTGTCCGTCCAGGACTCCCGGCGACGATTCTGGTACGTGTCCAGGAACTCCCGCAGCCGGTCCCCGCGCAGTTCGGTCAGGACGACGTTCCCGCCGATTCCCACGTGCCGTTCGGTGCGGGCCCGGTGGACCGCGCACGGCAGGCCCAGGTATCCGCATTCCTCCTGCAACCCGCCGGAGTCGGTGACCACGTACTCGGCTCGCGCGACCAGCGGCAGGAACTTCAGGTACCGCATCTTCGGCTGCGCGAGGAACTTGTCGTCGAACAGGTTGGCCAAGCCCAGCGCACGAATCTTCTCCCGCTCTGGTGTGCCGGCCAGGTACAGGACCGGCATCTTGCGGCTCTGCGCGCGCAGGATTTCCAGTACCTCACGGTACTTGTCCGCGCGTGACACCAGTTCGAACCGGTGCAGCGTCGCCAGGCCGAACTTCTCCGGCAGGCCCGGCACGTCCAGCGGCTGGTCGACGACCTGGCGCATCGAGTCGATCGCCGTGTTCGCCTCGGTGTTCACCACGACGCCGCGGGCGCCCCGCAGGTTGTGCACCTCGCGCTCGCTCGGCGAGAAGTGGATGTCCACGAACTTCCCGGCGATCTTGCGGTTCAGTTCCTCCGGCAGCGGCGACAGGATGCTGCCCGACCGCGTGCCCGCTTCGATGTGCCCGACACGGGCCTTCAGGATCTTCTTGCCGATCAACGCCCCGTACGGCGTGGTGAACGTGTCGCCGTGCACCAGCACGAGCGGCGGGCGGCCGTCCGCGGTCAGCTGGGCGCGGAGTTCCGCGCGGCGGCTCCACGCGGTGCGCATGACCTGCGCGGCCCAGCCGGGCACCTGCGCCGGAGAGTCGAGGTCGCGCGCCTGCGCACGAGGCACGAACCACACATCCGGTTCCGGCAGCCGCAGATCGGACAGAACGTCGGCGACCTCGTCCACGTGCTGTGCGGTGAACCAGAGCTTCGGCGTCGCTGCGCGCTCGGCGATCCGGTGGAAGACCGGCGCGATCTTGATCAGTTCCGCGGTGGTGCCTGCGATGAAGGAGATCACCGTGGATGCCCAATCAACAGAGGGTTAGCGACGGCGGCAAGGATACTGGGCATTCCCGCCGGTCAAGTGCAGGGTAGCCTCGCCGCGTGAGTGCTCACCCGCTCCTTCCGTCGCTCAGCGTCGTGATCCCGGTCTGCAATGAGCAGGAGTGGATCGAACGCAGCGTGGGCGCGCTGATCGCCTCCGCCGAGGCGGCCCGGTGGCCGGTCGAGGTGCTCGTCGTGGACGACGGGAGCACCGACGGCACGCCCGAAAAGCTTGCCCGGCTGCACGAGGAACACGGCATCACGGTGCTGACCCAGCCCAACGGCGGCCGGTTCGAGGCCCGCCGCGCCGGGATGGCGAAGGCCTCCGGCGACTGGCTGATGCTGCTGGACAGCCGGGTCATCGTCGACGCGGGCAGCCTCGCCTTCCTGCGCGAGCAGCTGGTCGAGCACCCGGAGCGCGCGGTCTGGAACGGCCACATCCACGTCGCCTCCGAGCGCAATCCCTACGCGGGCTTCATGTCCGGCCTCGTCGCCGTCGGCTGGCGGCGGTACTTCGCGGACCCGAAGCTGACGTCGTTCGGCATCGAGGAGTTCGACGTCTACCCCAAGGGCACCACGTTCTTCTGTGCGCGCCGCGACCTGCTGGAGGGGGCGGCGGCCGCGTTCGCATCGCTGTTCGACGACGTCCGGCTCGCCAGCGACGACACCCGGATGCTGCGCTGGATCGCCGAACGCTCGCGGATTTTTCTGGCCCCGCAGTTCTCCGCGATCTACCACGGACGCGATTCGTTTCAAAAGTTCTACGCTCAGTCATTCTTTCGGGGGACGACCTATGTGGATTCCTACCTAAATTCACCCGGTCCAGCGAGAAACGCGTTATTTTGTTCGCTCGCTGTAGGCGTGATAGGTGCCGGGCTGGCGGTGAAAATGCCGAAGACTACGGCCTCGCTCGGTGTGGCCGGAAGCGTCGCGGCCGCCGCGGTGGTGAAGAAGTGCGGCGCCACGAACGCCGAGGCACGCGCGGTCAGCACCCTGCTGCCGGTCTTCGCGGCCGGCTTCGGCTCGGGGGTGTTTCGCGGGTTGTACCTCGCGCTGCGCGCACGGTTGCGGCGTCGATGAGCGTGCCCGGAGTCGTCCGCGACACCCGCCGCACCGCGGGCAAACTCGGCGGTTCGCTGATCGCGTCGATCATCCTCGGCTACGTCCTCACCGTCGCTTGCGCGCGGCTTCTCCCGCCCGACCAGTACGCCACGTTCGTCACCTTCTGGGGCCTGCTGATGGGCCTCGGCAGCGCGCTTTCCCCGCTTGAGCAGGAACTTTCCCGGCAGTCCGCGGTGGCCGCGCTCACCGGCGGCCTCGCCGGCCGGGGTGCGCTCCGGGCCGTCGCCACCGCCGCCGCGGCGGCCGCCGCGTTCGGGCTCGCGCTGCTCGTCCCGCCGGTCAACGACCGGCTTTTCCCCGGCACCGGGGAACTCGCCCTCGTCGTGCTGGCCGGCGGCGTCGCGTTCGCCTGCCAGTTCGGCATTCGCGGGGTGCTGATCGGGCAGCACCAGGTGAAGCACTTCGCCTGGCTGGTGGTCGCCGAACCGGCGGTTCGCGCGCTGGTACTGGGCCTGCTGGTCCTTGCGACGGCCTACCAGCTGGTCCCGTTGGCGCTGGCGGTCGCGGCGGGTTCGTTCGCCTGGCTGCTGTTCGTCCGCCAGGGCTGGCGGCTGCTCGACGTCCGGGCCGAGGGCGACGGCTGGCCGGTGACCGTCCGCCGGATGCTGATGCTGCTGCTCGGTGCCGCGCTCACGGCGAGCGTCATCACCGGATATCCCGCGCTGGTCGGCCTGCTCGCCCCGGGCGGCGACCGCGACCGGCTCGGTGCGGTCTTCGCCGCGCTGGTCATCGCGCGGTTGCCGTTGACGCTGGTCGGGCCGGTGCAATCGCTTGCGGTGCCGTTCGTCGTACGGCTTTCCACGAGCGAGGCCGGACGGCACCGGTTGCGTCGCGTGCTGCTGCTCGGCACGTTCGCCTCGCTCGCGCTGGCCGCGCTCGGCGCGCTGGTCGGCCTGCTGCTCGGCCCGTGGGCGGTGGAGTTTGTCTACGGTGCCGGCTACCAGGTGGACGGTTGGGCGGTCGCCGGGCTCGCCTGGTCCTCGGTGCTGCTGGTGCCCATGCAGTTGCTCACCGCCGTGCTCGTCGCGCGCGCCCAGGCCAAGCGCGTGTTGATCACCTGGGCGGTGGTCGCGGCCACGGCTTCGGTGCTGCTGTTGGCAGTGCCCGGGGACACCGTGTTTCGTGCGGTCGTCGCACTCGCCGCCGCGCCAATGACCGGCCTCGCGGTTGTGCTCGCATTCGTTCTCGCCAATTCGCCGGCGAGGGCAACTCGCCACTCCGATGAAAGATCGGAATAGCGCCGCAGTAGTGTGACTTCGCAGCCTCCGGCATCGGTGCGCGGCGAAGGCAAAATGGTGCTCACGGTTGGAACGCGAATTCGATGAACGTTCTTCTGGTGCTGCTCGCATTCTGGGTGCCCGGGCTCGTCTTCGGGGCTGCCGTCCGGTTGCGCGGATGGACTCTCGCGGCCACCGCGCCTCTGCTCACCTTCGGAGTCGTCGCGCTCGGCGTCCCGGTGCTCGGCGGGCTCGGCATCCGCTGGACGATGCTCGCCGTCGCGCTCTGGACGCTGGTGCTCGCGATCGCCGGCTTCGGGCTGGCGTTCGCCGTGCGACGGCTGCGCGCGCGCCGCCATCCGGACTGGACGGTCGAGGAACTTCCGAAGCTCCCGCTGCGCGACCACGTCGTGATGGCGGCAGGCGTGGCCGCGGGCCTTGCCGTCGGCGCGGTCGCTTTTCTGCGCGGCACCAACGGGATCAACACCGTCCAGCAGGGCTGGGACGCGCCGTTCCACGGCAACCTGATCCGCTGGATCGCCGAACACGGCGACGCCCGGCCGTCCACCGTGGGCACGATCGCGAACCTGCCCGACCAGACGAACTACTTCTACCCGGACACCTACCACGCGCTGCTTTCGCTGGTCTTCGGCAAGGGCGGGCTGACCATGATGCCCACGCTGAACCTGGCCGCGCTGGCGGTGATTTTCACCGTGCCGGTCGGCGTCGCGGCACTGTGCCGGGTGTGGGGCATGCCTGCGCTGGGCACCGCCGCGGCCGCCGCGGTCACCACGTGGTTCAGCGCGTTCCCGTACGACTCGCTGTGGCGCGGTCCGCTGTGGCCGTACGTCGCGGGCGTCGCGCTGATCCCGGCGATGCTCGTGCTCGCGCGGTACCTGCTGAAGCCGGACGGCATCGCGGGCCCGGTCGCGCTCGGAGTCGGCGTCGCTGGACTGTGCGGCCTGCACACCAGCCTCGTGTTCGTGCTCGGCGGGTACTTCCTGCTCATCCTGCTCGCGGTGCTGCTGCGCTACGAGAAGATCGAATGGCGGCGCAGCGCGCCTTCGCTGATCGCGGCCGTCGGGCTGGCGATCGCGCTCGGCGTGCCCCTCGTGCTGCCGTCGCTGTACAACGTGAGCGGGGTGACGAGTGCGCACTGGCCGCCGGAGGCGACCGTCGCCGGCGGCCTCGGCGAGACGCTGACCTTCTCCCCGATGTCGCAGTTCCCGCAGTGGTGGGTCGGCGTGCCCGCGTTCATCGGCATCGTGCTGATGGTGCGGCATCGGCGGATGTTGTGGCTGGTCGGCGCGTACGTCGTGTTCGGCGGCCTGTTCCTGGTCACCGTGTCGCTCGAATCGAACCTCGTGCGGTCGGTCACGAGCGTCTTCTACAACGACCACTGGCGGATCGCCGCGCTTGTGCCGCTCGCCGGCGCCGTGGCCTTCGGCGAGTTCACGCACACCTTCGTCGCCTGGCTGGTCCGCACGACGCAGCCCCGGGTGAAGCTCAAGCCGGTCGCGCTCACCGGCGTCGCCGTGCTGCTGCTGGCCGTGGTGCTCGGCGGGCTGAGCGGGGGCGGCTACGCCGGACGCAACGCGGAGCGGATGGCGGCCAACTACAAGGACGGCCCCACGGTGTCCAAAGGGGAGGAAGCCGCGTACGCCTGGCTCGCGCAGCACACCGAGCCCGGCGAACGCGTGATGAACAACAAAGCCGACGGTTCGGCGTGGATGTACGCGCTGTCCGGTGTGACACCGGTCGAGTGGAACTTCTACGGTGCCGAGCCGGGCACCGAAGCCGGGTACCTGAGCGCGTGGGTCGACCAGGTCGGCGAGAACCCGCGGGTCCGAAAGAACCTCACCGACCTTGGCGTGCGCTACGTCATCCAGGGCAAAGGGCTGGCCGGCTCCGGCACCGCGATCCAGTCGGCCGGCGTGGCCCGGATCGCCGAGGGCCCGATGTTCCGGGTCGTCTTCCGCAACGCGGACGCGACGATCTACCAGATCACCGGCCAGTCCGAGGCCGCCGGTTCCGCCGCCGTGCCCGGGACCCGCGTCCCGCGGGGGAAGTGAGCGGCGATGACGACACCTGTGCGCACCCGCCGCGTGCTGATCGTGATCCCGGCCTTCAACGAGCAGGACAGCGTCTCGTCGGTGCTCGCCCAGATCAAGCGGTCGCTGCCCGGCATGGACATGCTGGTCGTCGACGACGGTTCGCTCGACCGCACCGCCGAACTCGCCCGCGAGGCGGGAGCCAGGGTGGTCCGGCTGTCGGTGAATCTCGGCGTGGGCGGCGCGATGCGCACCGGGTTCCGTTACGCCGTCTCGCGCGGCTACGACGCCGTGGTCCAGGTCGACGCCGACGGACAGCACGATCCGGCCGAGGTCGGCGCGCTGCTGCGGCTGCTCGACGAGGGGGCCGACCTCGCGATCGGCTCCCGGTTCGCGGGCAAGGGCTCGTACCGGGCCGTCGGTCCGCGCAGGTACGCGATGGCCGTCCTGTCGCTGGTGTTCAGCAAGCTGGCCGGGACCAAGCTCAGCGACGTCACGTCCGGGTTCAAGGCGATGGGACCGCGCGCGATCCGGCTGTTCGCCGCCGGCTACCCGGCCGAATACCTCGGCGACACGATCGAGGCTCTCGTGCTGGCGATCCGGGCGAAGCTCGCGATCGCGGAAACCCCGGTCCTGATGCGGGAGCGGGCGGGTGGCGCGCCGAGCCATTCGCCGGTGAAATCCGCCGTTTACCTGGGCCGCGCGGGGCTGGCGCTGCTGCTGGCGCTGGTCCGCCGCCGTCCGTCCGCCGATTCTTCCGACGCCGGGTAAGGAGGCCCTCCATGGCAGGTTGGCGGGTACTGAGCATCGTCATCGCGTGTCTCGTGCTGTTCGTCGTCATCGAGATGATGCGGCGGCGCAAGCTGCGCGAGAAGTACGCTGGCATCTGGCTCGTGGTGGCCATCGGCGTCGTGATCCTCGCGGTGGTGCCGGCGGTGGCGAACTTCGTGGCGCACCTGACGGGCGTGGAGACCCCGTCGAACTTCGTCTTCTTCCTGTCCGGAGTGGTCCTCGCAATGGTTTCGCTGCAGCTTTCGACCGAGGTCGGGCACCTGGAGGAAGAGGTGCGGACCGCGGTCGAGGAGACCGCGTTGCTGCGCTGCGAGCTGGAAGACGCTCAGCGCGACCTCGAAGCGCGCATCGCCGAACTGGATAAGCGCACGACCGCGCCGGACACTGTGGACGGCCTTCCCGAAGCGAGGCCGGCACGCGTTCGCTGATCTCCGCGCTGCTCGCCGCGCCGTCCCGGCTCGGCGGTGTTCGAGTGCTCGCCATCGACGGTCCGTCTGGAGCCGGGAAGTCCACTCTCGCCGCCGAGACGGTCGAAGCTCTCGGCTCGCGTGCCGCGCTGGTCAGCACGGATGCCTTCGCCACCTGGGACGACCCCGTCGCGTGGTGGCCGCGACTGGAGGACGGAGTGCTGACGCCGCTGGCACAAGGCCTGCCCGGCGAGTATCGGCGGATGGACTGGACCTCCGGCACTCCGCGTCCCGGCGAGCTGGTGCGCGTCGAGGTTCCCGAGGTACTGGTGCTGGAGGGGGTGTCGAGCGGACGCCGCGCGCTGCGGTCGCGGCTGTCGTGGCTGTGCTGGATCGAGGGCGGCACCGAGACTGAACGGTTGTCCAGGGCAGTCGCCCGGGACGGCGAGACGGCGCGTGCCGAACTGCGCCGCTGGCAGTTGTTCGAGCGCGGCTGGTTCGCCGTCGACGGTACCCGGGAAGCCGCGGACCAGCTGGTCTGAACAACCGGAATCCTGGCTCGACATCGTTTACGGCAGGCGAAACGGCTATTGCGCGGAATGTGCGAGCGCCGGGTACTCGTGTGCATTCGGGCCGTTTCAGCGTCCTTCGCGGGCAACTCCAAAGGCCCTCCGGAGGGGTTCCGGAACATCCACGGCACCCGGAACGGACAACCCGGGCGGTTAGGCCAACCGGGTGAGCAAACCGCCACTCAACGTACCAAACCGGCGGTTTTCGCTACGCTGCGCGCATAATTGCCGACACATTGCACTCAATTTGGGCCTTACGTAGCGCGATCGTAACCTCACGTGCTTAAGCGGAGGCCGAGTTCCCGCTAGTGTCACCGAACACACCGATCGCACTGGTCTTCCCGAACTGACCGCCGACGGTGCATTTCGAGACACCGAACATTCCCAAGGGGTGCCAGATGCAGCAATTGCGGCTGACCCGAACACGCCGGGCAGCTCTGATCGGGCTGGCGGGCGCGCTCGCGGTCTCGCTGTCCGCGTGCGCGGAATCGAAGCGGGACGAGGCCGGAGGCGGTGGGTCCGGGGGCACCATGGTCTTCGGCAACACCGGCAACCCGAAGGTGTTCGACCCGATCTTCGCCGACGAGGGCGAGACGCTCCGGATCACCCGGCAGATGCTGGACACGCTGATCCAGAACAAGCCGGGCACCGCGGACCTGGCCCCGTCGCTCGCCACGAAGTGGACGTCGAGCAACGAAGGCAAGACCTGGACCTTCGACCTCAAGCAGGGCGTGAAGTTCAGCGACGGCACCCCGTTCGACGCCAAGGCGGTCTGCTTCAACTTCGACCGCTGGTACAACATGAAGGGCGCCACCGCCCAGAGCCAGATGATCTACTACGGCGATGTCTGGGGCGGCTTCGCGCACAACGAAGGCATCACCAAGGGCGAACCGCTCTACAAGAGCTGCGAAGCCAAGGACGACCACACCGCGGTTCTCAACCTGACCCGCGCGAAGGGCGCCTTCCCGGCCGCGTTCACCCTGCCGTCGTTCGCGATCCAGAGCCCCACCGCGCTGAAGAAGTACAACGCGGACAAGGTCACCGGCTCCGGCACCTCGATCACGTACTCCGAGTACGCCTACAAGCACCCGACCGGCACCGGCCCGTTCAAGTTCGAGAGCTGGGACCAGGGCAACGGCCAGATCACCTTGGTGCGCAACGAAACCAGCACGATGCCGGCGCCGGCGAAGCTGGACAAGCTCGTGTTCAAGGTGATCCCGGACGAGAACGCCCGCAAGCAGGCGCTCAAGGCGGGCGACATCAACGGGTACGACTTCCCGGCCCCCGCCGACTACGGCCTGCTGCGCAACGACGGCGAGCAGGTGCTGATCCGCCCGTCGTTCAACCTGCTCTACCTTGGCATCAACCAAAAGGGCAACCCGCTGCTCAAGGACGTGCGGGTGCGCAAGGCGCTGGCCTACGGCATCAACCGCGAGCAGTTCGTCCGCTCGAAGCTGGCCGAGGGTTCCGAGGTCGCGACCGAGTTCGTGCCGAAGGCGATCTCCGGCTACACCGACGACGTCACCAAGTACCCGTACAACCCGACCATGGCCAAGCAGCTGCTGAAAGAAGCAGGCGCCGAGGGCATGACGCTGAAGTTCTACTACCCGACCGAGGTCACCCGGCCCTACATGCCGAACCCGGCCGACACCTACACCGCGATCTCCGAGGACCTGAAGGCCATCGGCGTCAACGTGCAGCCGGTCGCCGAGTCGTGGAACGGCGGGTACAAGGACGACGTGCAGCAGAACGGCAAGCAGGACATCCACCTGCTCGGCTGGACCGGTGACTACAACGACGCGGGCAACTTCGTCGGCACCTTCTTCGGCCGCCCGAAGCCGGAATTCGGCCTTGAGGACACCGACGTCTTCAACACGCTCGCCGCGGCGGACGCTTCGCCGGCGGGCGAGGCGCACACCAAGGCGTACCAGGACGCCAACAAGAAGATCATGGACGTCCTGCCCGCCGTTCCGATCGCCTACCCGACNTACCCGACGCCGGCGATCGTGGTCGGCCCGAAGATCAAGGGCGTGGTGGCCAGCCCGCTCACCGACGAACGCTTCAACAACGTCACGATCGGCTGACGTGCTCCGCTGAGCAGCCAGGCCAAGGGCAGGTGCTACCGCGCCTGCCCTTGGCCTCGTTCCCGGGCTGTACACAAAGGACTACTCGTGCTCCGTTTTCTCGTGCGTCGGCTGCTACAAGCGATCCCGACGCTGCTCATCCTGTCCATCCTGGTGTTCGCCTGGTTGCGCTCACTCCCCGGCGGGCCCGCGTCCGCTCTGCTCGGGGACAAGGCGACTCCGGAAAAACTGGCGAACCTGAACCACGTGCTCGGCCTCGACCAGCCGATTTTCGTGCAGTACTTCAAATTTCTCGGCCGCGCGATCACCGGCGACTTCGGCAGTTCGCTCGTGTCGTCGCGGCCGGTGATGTCGGAAATCGGCACGTTCCTTCCGGCCACCATTGAATTGGGCATCACCGCGATGATCATCGCCGTGGTGCTCGGGATCTCGTTCGGCTACCTGGCGGCCCGGTTCCGCGGGCAGATCGTCGACAACGTCATCATCGTGCTGACCCTGGTCGGCGTCGCGGTGCCGATCTTCTTCCTCGGCTACATGATGCAGGACCTGCTTTCCACGCCGCTTGGCTTGCCGTCGCAGGGCAGGCAGGCACCGGGCATCGACGCCACCGTCGTCACGCATTTCGCCATTCTCGACGGAATGATGACCGGCGAATGGGACGCGGTGTGGGATGCGATCAAGCACCTCATTCTTCCCGCGCTCGCGCTCGCGACCATTCCGCTCGCGGTGATCACCCGGATCACCCGTGCGTCGGTGCTCGACGTGCTCAACGAGGACTTCATCCGCACCGCGAACTCGAAGGGCCTCACCCAGCCCGTGGTCCGCCAGCGGCACGTGCTGCGCAACGCGCTGCTGCCGGTGGTCACCACGATCGGCCTGCAGACCGGCGCGCTGCTCGGCGGCGCAGTGCTGACCGAGCGAGTGTTCAACTTCCGCGGCCTCGGATTCCTTCTCGCCGAAGGGATCGACAAGCGGGACTACCCGCGGCTGCAGGCGCTGCTGCTTCTCGGGGCACTGGTCTACGTGCTCGTGAACATGCTCGTGGACATTTCTTACGGGCTCATCGACCCGAGGGTGCGTGTGCGGTGAACACTCTGCTGAACAAGAAGAAAGAGCCGATCGACAAGCTCGCCGCGGCGTCGGCGGGCGGGCGCAGCCTCGGCGCCGAGGCGCTGCGCCGGATGCTGCGCAGCCCGGTGGCCATCGTCGGCGGCGTGATCATCCTGCTGTTCCTGCTGCTGGCGATCTTCGCGCCGCTGCTCGCGCCGAAGGACCCGCAGGTCCGGTATTTGCAGGACAAGGTCATCCTCGGCCGGGGCATCATTCCCGGCGCCCAGCCCGGGTTCCCGCTCGGTGTCGACGATTTCGGCCGCGACTTCCTGTCCCGGCTGCTCATCGGGGCACAGCAGACCCTGCTGGTCGGCGTGCTCGCCACGGTGATCGGCGTGCTCATCGGTGCGCTCATCGGCGGGCTCGCGGGCGCCTTCGGCGGCTGGGTCGACACCGTTCTCATGCGCGTGGTCGACGTGCTGCTGGCGTTTCCCTCGCTGCTGCTGGCGATTTCGATCGCGTCGTTGTTCGCGAAGCCGAGCCAGTGGACGGTGATCCTCGCCGTTTCGATCATCGGCGTGCCGATTTTCGCCCGGTTGCTGCGCGGTTCGATGCTCGCCCAGCGCGAGGCGGACCACGTGCTGGCGGCGACGTCGCTCGGCGTGAAACGGACGACGATCGTGTTCCGGCACATGCTGCCGAACTCGCTCGGCCCGGTGATCGTGCAGGCGACGCTGACCCTGGCGACCGCGATCCTGGAGGCCGCGGCGCTGTCGTTCCTCGGCCTCGGCGACCCGGACCCGACCCGCGCGGAGTGGGGATTGATGCTGGGCAACGCTTCCCAGCACTTCCTCGACATCCGGCCCGAGCTGGCCTACTACCCGGCGATCGCGATCATCATCGTGGCGCTCGGGTTCACGCTGCTCGGCGAGTCCCTCCGCGAAGCCCTCGACCCGAAGAACCGGCGGTGACCCCGTGGCACTTCTCGAAGTCCGCGACCTGAAGGTCGTGTTTCAGCGCCGCGGCGAGCGTCCGTTCACCGCGGTCGACGGCGTGAGTTTCGACGTCGAACCCGGCCAGACGGTCGGGCTGGTCGGCGAGTCCGGCTGCGGCAAGTCGGTGACCTCGCTCGCGATCATGCGGCTGCTCGCCAAGCGCGGCAACACCGTCAGCGGTTCGGTGCGCTTCGAGGGCACCGACCTGCTGACCCTGCCCGACCGCGAAATGCGCGACCGGCGCGGCCGCGATCTCGGCATGGTGTTCCAGGACCCGCTGTCCTCGCTGAACCCGGTGATCCCGATCGGGCTGCAGATCACCGAGGTGCTGGAGCGTCACCGCGACATGCCGCGCAAGAAGGCGCGGATCGAAGCGGCGGAACTGCTCGACAAGGTCGGCATTCCCGACCCGGCGCGGCGGCTTTCCGAGTACCCGCACCAGCTTTCCGGCGGGATGCGCCAGCGCGCGCTGATCGCGATCGCGCTGGCCTGTCGTCCGCGGCTGCTCATCGCGGACGAGCCGACCACTGCGCTCGACGTGACGATCCAGGCGCAGATCCTCGCCCTGCTGCGGGAACTGGTGCAGGACACCGGAACCGCGCTGGTGATGATCACGCACGACCTCGGCGTCGTCGCCGGGCTCTGCGACGAGGTCAACGTGCTCTACGGCGGCCGGATCGTGGAGCGCCAGGAACGGCATTCGCTGTTCGCGCAGCCTCGGCATCCGTACACGCACGGCCTGCTGGCCTCGATCCCGCGGCTCGACGAGGGCCGCGGCGAGAAGCTGGTGCCGATCCGCGGTTCGGTGGCCGACAACATCCCGTGGGACGGCGGCTGCGCCTTCGCACCGCGCTGCCCCAACGCGGTACAGGCCTGCCTGGAGAATTCGCCGGAGCTGGTTCCCGACCGGAACGGCTTGCTGCGCTGCCACAACCCGGTGCAACCCGCCGTGGCGGCAGGAGGAGGAACCCGATGACGGTGGCGAACACCGACGAGATGCTGCTCGAGGTCACCGACCTCAAGGTGCACTTCCCGATCAAACGCGGCGTCATCGTGGACCGCACGGTGGGCCACGTGTTCGCGGTGGACGGGGTCGACCTGTCGATCCGCCGCGGCGAAACCTACGGCCTGGTCGGCGAATCCGGCTGCGGCAAGTCGACGCTCGGCCGCGCGATCCTGCGGCTCAACGAACCGACCGACGGCAAGGTCGTGTTCGACGGCACCGACGTCGCGCAGCTCAAGGGCGAGCAGCTGCGCAAGGCGCGGCGGCGGATGCAGATGGTGTTCCAGGACCCGATGTCGAGCCTGGACCCGCGCCAGTCGGTCGAATCGATCCTCGTCGAGGGCATGCGAGCGCACGGGCTCGACAAGGACAAGGAATCGACCGCGAAACGGCTGCGCGAGCTGCTGAGCGCGGTCGGTCTTCCGGAGACCTCGCTGCGGAAGTACCCGCACGAGTTCTCCGGCGGTCAGCGCCAGCGCATCGGCATCGCGCGGGCGCTCGCGGTGGAGCCGGACCTGATCGTCGCCGACGAACCGGTCTCCGCGTTGGACGTTTCGGTGCAGGCGCAGGTGGTGAACCTGCTGGAGGATCTGCAGGACGAGCTCGGTCTCACCTACCTGGTGATCGCGCACGACCTCGCGGTGGTCCGGCACATCTCCGACCGGATCGGCGTGATGTACCTCGGCGCGCTGGTCGAGGAAACGACGTCGGAGCAGCTGTACCAGGACCCGCTGCACCCCTACACGCGGGCGCTGCTCTCGGCGATNCTCGGCGATCCCGGTGCCGGATCCGGTGGTGGAGGACAGCCGCGAGCAGATCCTGCTCGCCGGCGACCTTCCCTCGCCGGCCAATCCGCCGTCGGGCTGCCGGTTCCACACGCGGTGCCCGTGGAAGCAGGAAAGCCTGTGCGACACC
>NZ_LWSF01000002.1:254729-279243 GCF_001651785.1 Amycolatopsis sp. M39 | reverse complement strand
CCTGCCACTACGCGGAGGACATCCGCGACGGGCGGATCCAGCCGCACAAGGTCGAGGTGGAACTGGTCGACGCCGGGGCGCTGAACCCGGACCTCGGCCCGCCGGACGTCGGTTCGGCCGCCGAGATCCTCTGACCGCCGGTGAAGGCCCTCACCTTTACCGGGTGGGGGCCTTCCCGGCTTTTCAGGGCTGAAGATCGACGGCGGCGCGGAACGAACCGTCCATGTGGAACGGCGTCGAGTTGTGCTCGTGCGCGATCAGCCAGTCGTTTCCGTTGCGCCGCAAGACAAGTGTGGTGCGGAACCACAGCGTGAACGATTCGCTCTGGCCCTGCGGCGTCGCGGTCAGTTTCGCCAGCGCCGCCACCACCGCCAGATCGCCGGACACGGTGATCTCCTCGTCGTGGTACGTGTGGGAAATCGGCCCGTCGAAGGTGCTGAGCCACCGCGCGATGTACTCCGCGGAAGCGCCGGTCGTGCGCAGCGGCGGGGCGAGATCGAATTTGACCGCCTTCTCGGCGTAGCTCGCGACGACCCGCTGCGGGTCCTTCGCGTGCATCGCGGCGGTGCGCTCGGCCAGCAGGTCGCGGATCTCGTTCTCGGACATTCTGTGTTCTCCTTTTCCCGGACTCGGTGTTCGTCCGGGACGTCGAAGCCGTCCGCTCGGCTTCGACATCTGGGGTGGAAAGACTTTTCGAGGAGGCTCCCGATGAAGTATCTGGTCCTAATCTATGGCAACCCGGCCTCGCGCGCGGCCTGGGCGGGGATGAGCGACGAGCAGAAGGCCGAGGGCCTGCGTGCCTACCAGCGGTTTCACGAGGAGCTGGCGGGCACCGGCGAGCGGATCGTGTCCGAGCGGCTGGCCGCGCCGGAGCTGACGAAGCAGGTCCGCGTGAGCACGGACGGCGTGAGCACCACCGACGGCCCGTTCGCCGAGATCAAGGAACAGCTCGCCGGGTTCTACCTGCTGGAATGCGATTCGGAGGCGCGCGCGCTGGAGATCGCCGCGCGGATCCCGGAAGCCCCGTTCGCGACGATCGAGGTGCGGCCCGTGATGGGGCTGACCGGCGACGTGGACTTCGAGCTGTGATCGACGGCCTCCTGCGCGACCTCATCCCGCAGGTGCTGGCCGCGCTCGTGCGCCGCTACGGCGATTTCGGCACATGCGAGGACGCGGTGCAGGAGGCCCTGCTCGCCGCCGCCGTGCAGTGGCCGAAGAACGGGGTTCCGGACAATCCGAAGGCCTGGCTCATCACGATCGCTTCGCGACGGCGGATCGAGATGTGGCGCAACGAAGCCGCGCGGATCCGTCGTGAGGAGACGGTGGCCGCGCTGGAACCGCCGTCCTTCGAACTCGTGCCGCAGCAAGACGACACCCTCGCCCTGCTGTTGCTCTGCTGCCATCCCGCGTTGACCCGCCCGTCGCAAGTGGCTCTCACGTTGCGTGCCGTCGGTGGCCTGACCACAGCCGAGATCGCGCGGGCGTACCTGGTCCCGGAGCCGACGATCGGCCAGCGGATCAGCCGCGCGAAACAGAAGCTGCGCGGTGCGGATTTCGCTTTGCCACCGGAGGACGAACTGCCGGAACGCGTCGCCGCGGTAGTGCAGGTGCTGTATCTGGTGTTCACCGAAGGCCACACCGCCAGCTCCGGCAACGAGGTGAACCGCGTCGAACTGACCGCCGAGGCCATCCGGCTCGCCCGGCAACTGCACGCCCTGCTGCCTGCTGAGGGCGAGGTCGCCGGACTGCTCGCCCTCATGCTGCTCACCGACGCCCGCCGTCCCGCCCGCAGCGGCCAGGACGGCATTCCCGTGCCGCTGGCCGAACAAGACCGTTCGCGCTGGGACGCGTCCGCGATCGCCGAAGGCAGTGCGCTCATCGAGCACGCACTGGCGACCACCCCTGTCGGCCCGTACCAATTGCAGGCCGCGATCGCCGCTGTGCACGACGAAGCCGGGGCGGCCGACGACACCGACTGGCCGCAGATTCTGCTGCTGTACGACCTTCTGCGGCAGATCGCCCCCGGCCCGATGGTCACTCTCAACCGCTTGGTCGCGCTCGCCCGCGTCGAAGGCCCGGCAGCAGCGCTGGCCGAATTGGACGCGACCGAGCACCCCGACCACTACCGGGCCGACGTGGTCCGCGCCCACCTGCTGGAACTGTCCGGCGACGCGCGAGGTGCCCGCGACTGCTACGCCCGCGCCGCCGAGCGCACTTTGAGCCTTCCGGAACGGGAGTACTTCGAATCGCGCGCTTTGCGTGTTATGTCGGAAAAACCCCGAAAAAACCCTGCCTGAAGACGGACCCCACCCCCGACTCCAGGCGGACGCGAGAACGCTCGTCAGCTGGGTACCCTGCGGAGACCAGGCACGAATCACAAGGGGGTTGGCAGTGAACATCGACCACGTGCTGGAGGCGATCCCTCCGCTGTCGGTCTACCTATTGGTCGGCTTGGTGGTGATGGTCGAAAGCCTGGGCATTCCGCTGCCGGGGGAGATCGTGCTGGTGAGCGCGGCGCTGCTGGCGTCGTCGCACAGCGGGCTGAACCCGCTGTGGATCGGCGTGCTGGCGTCGGCGGGCGCGATCATCGGCGACAGCATCGGGTACCTGATCGGCAAGAAGGGCGGCAAACGGCTGTTCGCCTGGGCCGGGCGGAAGTTCCCCAAGCACTTCGGCCCCGAGCACATCGCGAGCGCCGAAAAGATGTTCCACAAACGCGGCATGTGGGCCGTGTTCTTCGGCCGGTTCGTCGCGGTGCTGCGCATCCTGGCCGGCCCGCTCGCCGGGTCGCTGAACATGCACTATCCGCGCTTCCTGATCGCGAACGCACTGGGCGGCATCGTCTGGGCAGGCGGAACCACGGCGCTCATCTACTACCTCGGCGTGGTCGCCGACAAGTGGCTGAAGGGCTTCCAGTGGGCAGGCCTGGCGGCGGCGCTGGTGATCGGCGTGGTGGTGACGCTGGTGCTGAAGAAGCGCATGGCCCGCCACGCGGCGGCGTCCGCGCAGGCGGAGGAGAAGAACGACGCGGTCGCCTGAACCGACTGAAGAACTGCGAATCCCCGGCGGTCCGGTGCGGCTGGAGGATTCGAAGCCCGGCTGGGTGCTGCGCCAACGCGCGGGACCCAGCCGGTTTGCGTCCGGCTCCGTCTTGATCGCTGCCACGTCATCTGTTCACGGGTTGAAGTACCGCGCCCGAACACGAGTGTTCACAAAATCTGTGTACTCGCAGTGCTTGCACGGTTGCTGCTAGACCGCTAGTCTCCTTGAAGACGGCGAGGGGATCCGGCCGCCCCGTACGAGGGTGCGTGGCCGCAGGCAAAGCTATGCCCCGGGCGGCATGCAAAGCAGGGGCGACCCGGGGCGTACAACAAGCAGAGTAGCACATCTTCGTGCTGCCCTGAGGGGGACGAAGAGGTGGGCGTGCAGCACAGGTGGATCGACGAGACTCTGTCGTCGACGCGGTTTCGGCCGTACTTGCGCAAGATGGACGGGGACTGCGCGACAGCGATCGACCTCTACTGGTGGAACGTGGAAGTGTCGGCCGCGTTTTACCCCGCGTTGCACTGCCTGGAACTGGCATTGCGCAACGCCTTGCACCGGCAGCTGGTGGAAAGGTTCGGCCGACCGGGCTGGTGGGACGTCGCCCCGCTGGAAGACCGTCACTACGCGTTGGTCGGCAAGGCCGCCGACAAGGTTCGGCAGCAGCTCCGGCAGCGCCGACCGGTCACGCCCGATGATCTGGTTGCCGAGCTTTCCTTCGGGTTCTGGGTGTGGCTGGTGGGCAAGGAGTACCACCGGTCACTGTGGGAGCCGTGGCTGCACCGCGCCTTTCCGCACCGCAGGCAGCCCAGGTCGGCCCTGTACCGCGACCTGGACGAGGTGCGCCGGTTCCGGAACCGGATCATGCACTACGAGCCGATCCATCATCGGCATCTGGAGGCTGACCACGCGACCATCCTCCGGCTGATCGGCTGCCTGTGCCCGGAGGTGCTGGTGCAGTTGCGAAGGCGCGACCAGGTCGAAACGATCCTTGCCCGAAGGCCCGAGCGGGGAGGAGAGCGTCGATGAGCCTCCCGGAGGGTATGCGGTCCGCGGCGGATCTGGCGAAGCTGGCGGAAGTCAACGCGAGCGCTTTCAGCAACTGGCGGTCCCGCTCGCCGGACTTTCCTCCGCCGCACAAGATCGGGGGGAAGGAACTGTTCGAGATTCCGGCGGTCGCTGAGTGGTTGAAAGAACGGCGGATTCCTGTCCACCGACGGAAGGAAGGCGAGCCGGAGGGCTACACCTATGGCGACCGTCTTCTCCGAAACCTCGGTCCCGGACAGCTGCCTGACTCAGGTGCGGCGCAGACCAGGCCGGTGGCCGAAGCTGACCTTGCTGACCGGGTGTGGGAGGCGGTTGAGTCCATGCTCGATTCGCTTGACCGTTCCGCCGCCCTCGACTACCTGCTCGGATTGGTGTACTTGCGTTCCGCTCAGCCGGCGGACTGGAAAGCTGTGACTGGCACCAGAACCTGGCCGGAAGCGCAGGAGGTGCTCCGCGGCATCTCGGTACCGGTCCCGGGCGCGGCAGACCGATTGTTGTTCACGCGCGTGCTTGAAGTATCGAGCCCAGCTCTTCGGAAAGCAGTCGACCTCGTGGACCGGTTTCCGGCGAAGGAAAACGCCGGCCAGCTGGGCTCAGTGCTTCTCGGGCTCACTCGGCGGCAATCAGGCCGAAGCGGAGGGCAGTTCACGCCGCCCGAGGTCGCGCGGCTCATGGTCGACCTGCTCGGCGACGAGCCGGTGTACTCGGCATATGACCCCTTTTGCGGGTCGGGTGAATTGCTGACTGTCGCCGCCGAGCGAATAGCCGGCGTTCCCGCCGATGTTCCCATCGAGGTATTCGGCAAGGCCGGCGACCAGTGGTCCTGGTCGACCTCCTGGATGAACTTGGCTCTGCATGGGGTCGAGGCCGAACTTGGCGAGCCCGGGCTTGCGGTGAAGAAGGACAGCTTTCCGGGGTTGACCTTTGACCGGATCCTGGCCAATCCGCCGTTCAACCTCAAGTCGGCTGAGCTGGACAAGAGAGTCCTGCGGTGGGGTGAGCCGCCGGAGAAGAACGCGAATTTCGCCTGGTTGCAACATGTTGCCGCGAAACTCGCGCCGAGTGGCCGGGCGGCGGTGATCATGCCGTCGGGAGCTGCGTCCAGCAAGAACGAGGCGCATATTCGCGGTGCGTTGATCGAGGATGGCATCGTCGAATGCGTCATCGCATTGCCTGCCCGGCTCTTCCGTTTTACCGCAATTCCCGTTCATCTCTGGCTTCTGCGGGCTCCGGGATACAACGTGTTCGGCGACGAAGTGCTGCTCATCGATGCCAGCGACGAGGCGGAGGCCGACCGGTCCGCACGACGGTTGACAACGGCGGCGATCGATCGAGCGGTCGATGAACACCGCCGCTGGTCGAGTTCGCAGAAGGGCAGCTTTTTCGGCAGTCCGGGCTACTCTCGCGCGGTGCGCTATTCGGAGCTTGAGGAGGGCGACTACAACCTTCAGCCCGCACGGTATGTCTCCAGGAAGGCGGAGCACCGGGAAGACGGCCCGGCTGCCGCCTTTGCCGCAGCGCGCCGTGAGCTGGCCGAGTTGACTGAGCAGGTACGCCAGCTGAACGACGGTCTTGAGTCGACTGCGGCTGCCGTGCTGTCTTCGGGCCGGGCAAAGGTGACCGGGGAACGGGTGCGCCTCGGCAAAGTGTGCGAGGTTCTTCCCGGCCCAGGCAGCGTGAAGCGGCAAGGCGACAGTCCGGGCACGCCGTTAGTCCTGCCTCGCAACATTCGAAACAACCAGGTCGACTACGGCGAACTCGACCTCGTTCCCGAAGCCTTGGCTGCGCGGTATGCCAGATACCGGCTGGCTGAGCGGGACGTTGTCAGCGCACGGGCAGGCACGCTAGGGCGGTTCGGGTTGGTGCGATCCGCCGAAGCAGGCTGGCTGCTCGGGCCGGGGTGTGTCGGGTTCCGGCCGGGGCCGGAAGTCGACCCGCACTATCTCGTCTACTACTTGAACGGAGCTGACGCGCAAGAATGGTTGCGGCGCAACGCTGTCGGCACCGCGGTTCGGTACTTCAGCTCCGACCTGCTCCGGTCGATGCCCATCTTTTTGCCAGAACTCCGCAAGCAGGCGGAGATCGTCGATCTGTTGCGGCCGTATCAGCTGTCTTCGGTGGCGCACGCCGAGCTAGGTTCCCAGCTCGCGCATTCGCTCGACTTGTTGACTTCGATACTCTTTCGCCCCAGTGCCTGACCTCACGCCGGCAGCAGCTCCTCCGGCGTAACCGCGGGCTTCCTCCGCAGCGATCCCAGCAGCACCCCGCCGATCACCACCGCCGCGGCGACCAGGGTCAGTGCCGTCGGCACCTCGCCGAGGACGAAGAACGACGCCGTCAGCCCCACCACCGGCACCAGCAGCGAGAACGGCGCGACCACACCCGCTGGGTTGCGGCGCATCAGCGTGGTCCAGATGCCCGAGCCCACGACTGTTCCGAAAACGACCACGTACGCCAGGCCCGCGATGCCGATCAGACCGGTCTTGGTGCCGAGCGTCGCCAGCGAATGCCAGGCGGCTCCGGGACCTTCGAAGATGCTCGACAGCGCCAGCATCGGCAGCGGCGGCACCACCGACATCCACAGGGTCAGGTGCAACGGGTTGTCCGGCTCCGCGCGGCGCATGCTCAGGTTGCCGATCGCCCAGCTCAGCGCGGCCAGCAAGGTCAGCAGCACCGGCACCAGCGCGGCGTGGGCGGACTGCTGCCAGGCGATCGCGGTCATGCCCGCCACCGCGAGCAGGATCCCGGCCAGCTGCCGTCCGGAGACGCGTTCCCGCAGCAGCACCGCGCCCAGCAGCACGGTGAACGGCGCGGACGCCTGCAGCACCAGCGACGCGAGCCCGGTCGGCATGCCCAGGTGCATCGCGACGAACAGGAACGCGAACTGCCCGGTGCCGAACCCGAGCCCGTAGCCAAGGAGGTAGCGCAGCTTCACGCGCGGCCGCGGCACGAGCAACACCGTCGGGATCGCGATCAGCAGAAACCGCAGCGCACCCGCGAACATCGGCGGGAATTGGCCGAGTGTGGCGTGGATCGCAATGAAATTCAGGCCCCACAAGACGGCGACGAACACAGCGAGCAGACGGTCCCGGATGGCCATGCCGCCACTCTGCCTAGGCAAACCTTGAAGCACCAGCGAGAAAAACTGTACCGACTGTGTAGCAGTGCTTCACATACACTGCGCGGATGGACTTGGGCAGGCTCCGGACGCTGCGCGAATTCGCCGATCGGGGCAGCGTCACCGCCGCCGCTCGGGCGCTGCACTGCACGCCGTCGGCGATCTCCCAGCAGCTGCGCGCGTTGCAGGCGGAGGTCGGCATCGCACTCACCGAACCGGCGGGCCGCGGCCTGCGGCTCACCGACGCGGGCCGCGCACTGGTCGCCCGCGCCGACGACGTGCTGGCCGCACTGGACCGGGCCGAGGCGGAGCTGGCCACCTACCGCAGCGCCCCGCGCGGACGCGTGCGGATCGCGATCTTTCAATCCGCGGGCCTGCTGCTCCTGCCCGGCCTGCTGCGCCGCATCGACCAGTACGAAAACCTCGATGTCGACGTCCGCGACGTCGACATGGTCCCGCCGCAGGTGCCCGGCCTGGTCGCCGACTACGACGTTGTCGTCGCCCACCGCGACGAGCACGCGCCCGAATTCGACACCGAACGCCTCGACGTCGTCCCGCTGCTGCGCGAACCGCTGGACGTCGCCCTGCCTGTCGGTCACCGCCTCGCCCGCAACCGCCGCGTCGAACTGGCCGATCTCGCCGACGAACGCTGGATTTCGGTGGATCACGGCTTCCCGGTCGACGACGTCCTGCGCTCGCTGACCGTGCGCACCGGGGTGCGGCCGCAGATCGTCCAGCGCATCAACGATTTCCGGATCACTGAACGGCTTGTCGCGGCGGGGCATGGGATCGCGTTGATGCCCCGGTACACAATGGACACTCGACGGGGCAGTGGTTTGGCGGGCCGTCCGCTGGCCGGAATCCGGGCGGCGCGGCTGGTGGAAGCGGTGTGTCGTACGGGTGCCGCGAATCGTCCGGCGGTCGCGACGGTGATCGACGAGTTGCGTGCCGAAGTGGCCGCTCTGCCGACCTAGCCGGGTTCCCGGGCCGGAAGCCCGCGCAGCAAAGTATCGAGAAACAGCTCAAACCGCGGCGCGTCCGGACCGAGGTCGAGCGGGTTCTCCCGCACGGCGAGCCAGCTGACCGTGCACGTGATGAAGATGTACCAGCTCTGCTCGGCCAGTTCCGGCGGCACTCCGGCGTTCGTGAACGCGGCGACCACCTGCGAGCGCAGCTTGCCGAACGAATCCGCGTTGTGCCGATGCGGCCGGGATAACCGGGTCGCGTAACCGGGGACCGCGAGGAACTGGTCGTGCATCGCCCACGCGACCTGTGCGAGCCATGGCCGCCAAGACCGGCGAGGCGGTCCTTCCGCCGGAAGCACCCGCTCCAGCACTACCTCGCTGATCAGATCGAACAGCGCGTCCCGATTGGCGACCCAGCGATAGAGCGCGCCGTGCGTCACGCCAAGCCGTGCCGCCAGTTCGCGCATGGTCAACGTGTCGAGGTTCCCCTCGGACAACGCCGCGTCGACGATCCGCTCGCGATCGAGCTGCGCGGGGCGGCCGGGCCGCGGTCGGGTCATAGCTCAGGACTCTACCGAGGCAGAGTTAGTGACCAATGGTTACTAATGAGCGTACAGTCGTGGCATGGCAAACATCGAGGGCACCGTGCGGCCCGGTTTCGAACAGGTGCGGGACACGTTCGCGGCAGTCGCCGACGGAGCCGCCCAGCTGGTGGCGTACCACCGTGGTGAGCGAGTAGCCGATTTGTGGACCGGTGTCGACGGGGATGCTCTGCTCGGTGCCTACTCCGCGACGAAAGGTGCGGCACACCTGGTCGTCGCGCTCCTGGTCCAGGACCGAGTGCTGGACCTTGACCAGCGGGTGCGCCACTACTGGCCGGAGTTCTCGGCCGACGTCACCCTGCGGCAACTCCTGGCGCACCGAGCCGGACTGGTCGGCGCTGACGAAGGATTCAGCCGCGCGGAACTCGCGGACGACCGGATCGTCGCGGAACGACTGGCCCGCCAGCGCCCGTTCTGGCGGCCGGGAAGCGCGTTCGGCTACCACGCACTGGTCGTCGGCGCGCTCAGCGGCGAGGTCGTGCTGCGGGCGACCGGCCGCACCATCCAGGAACACTTCGCCGAACGGGTCCGCGATCCGTACACAGTGGACTTTTACCTCGGCCTCCCCGCCGAACTGGAGCCGCGATTCGCCAGTGCGCAGCCGATGATCCTGACCCCCGAGCGGCGGCTTGCCCCGCCCGCCGCGAACAGCCTGAACGGGATCGCGTTCAACCGGCACCACCCGGACGGCCCGGAGGTCTGGGAACTGCCGAATCTGCCGGAGGTCCGGCGGCTCGGCCCGGCCTCGTTCGGCGGCGTCGCCTCGGCTCGCGGCTTGGCCCGGATGTACGCGGCCGCGATCAGCCCGCTGGACGGCGAACCGCCGCTGCTGAAGCCGGAAACCGCCGCCGAGTTCGCGCAGATCCAGTCCGTCGGCCACGACGTGGTGTTGCGCGAGCGCAAAGCATTCGGCATCGGATTCCACGCCACCGGCGAGTACTACCCGGAGCTGGGCCAGGGCAGCTTCGGGCACAGCGGCGCGGGCGGCCAGCAGGCGTTCGCCGACCCGCGCAACGGCATCGCCTACGGCTACACCCGCCGTCGGGTCCCGTTCCCCGCCGCCGCCGCTCCGGAGAACGAACCGCTGATCAAGGCGCTGTACTCGGCGCTGCGTGCCGTCGAATCGCGATCGTGATCGCGGTGCCCAGCAGCACCGCGATGGTCAGCGACAACGCGAGGCTCAGCCCGGGCTCGGCAACCAGTTGCCCGCCGGCGTAGCCGAGGAACGCGACATACGACGTCCACAGCAGCACCCCAACTGCGGAGGCGGTCAGAAACTCGGTGAACCGCCACCGCAACGAGCCGGCCAGCAGCGCGCCGACCGTCCCGCCGGAAGGCAGCCATCGCGCGACCACCAGGACCGGCCGCGGATGCCGTTGCAAGCGCCCGTCGAGCCAGGTCAGCCCGGCGGCCAGCTTGCGCCGACGGCCCAGCCGGGCCAGCACGCGAGCCCCGCCGAACCGCCCGAGCGCGTACAACGCCTGGTCAGACAGCAGACAGCCGAAGCTGGCGACCGCGATCACGACGGCCAGCGAGGTCCCGTGCTGCGCGGCGGCCACGCCCATGCCGAGCAGCGTCACCTCGGTGGGCAACACCGGCACCAGCGAGACAACGAACAGCACCACCAGCCCAGCCGTCGTAGCGTCCATGTCTCTATTAACCGCTCCGCCGGTGCCGATGAGTCCCCATCACCGGCTCTTCACAGCAAGGCACAGCCGGGACACAGATTCCTGGAACCCGGACAGCGGATGTCAGGTTTCGCCCGCACGATGGTGGTCCACCGAGAGAAAAGGGGCGAACGGGATGAGCGGGGAACTGGCGGGCAAGGTCGCGCTCGTGGCGGGCGGCACGCGCGGGGCGAGCCGGGCGATCGCGGTCGAGCTGGGCCGGGCCGGGGCGTACGTGTACGTCACCGGCCGCACGACGCGGGCCGGACGGTCCGAAGTGGACCGTCCGGAGACCATTGAGGACACTCTGGAGCGGATTGAAGCCGTGGGCGGCAAGGGAATGGCGCTGCGGGTCGACCACCTGGTCAGCGACGAGGTCGCCGCGCTCGCCAAGCGCATCGACGCCGAGCACGGCGGCCTCGACATCCTGGTCGACGGCATCTGGGGCGGCGACCGCTACCTGGAGTGGGGCAAACCGGTCTGGGAGCATTCGCTGGAGGCCAGCCTGCGGATGCTGCGGCTGTCCCTCGACGCGCACCTGATCACCAGCCACCATCTGTTCCCGCTGGTGATCCGCCGTCCGGGCGGGCTGGTGATCGAACTGACCGACGGCACCGCCGAGTACAACCAGAAGTACCGCGAAGGCACGTCGCTGCCGTACTACCTGGCCAAGGCGGCGATCAACGTACTGGCGGTCGGCGAGGCGGCCGAACTGAAATCGCACGATTGCACCGCGATCGCGTTCACCCCGGGTTGGCTGCGTTCGGAAGCGATGCTGGAGATTTTCGAGGTCACCGAGGAAAACTGGCGCGACGCGACCGTCCGCGAGCCGCATTTCGTGATCTCGGAATCGCCGGTCTTCTCCGGCCGCACGGTCGTCGCGCTCGCCGCCGACGCGGACCGGCACCGCTGGACCGGCCAGACCGTTTCCAGCGGACAGCTGGCGAAGGTCTACGAGATCGACGACGTGGACGGCAGCCGTCCGGACGCGTGGCGGTACATCGAGCAGGTCCAGGAACCCGGAAAGCCCGCCGACGCCAGCGGCTACCGCTGATGCCGACGTTCCTTCACCGACGGTTGCGGTCGGCCAGCGTTTGACCGAATTCCGCGACCGCGGCGCGGATCTCCGGCGGGGTCAGCACCTCGACGCCGGGGCCGAGGGAAACCAGCTGTCCGACGGCGACTTCCTTGCCCTCCATGGCGAACTCGGCCTCGGCCCACCCATCGGCGTCCCTCGGACCGAGCGACACCAGCACCTCGTTCACCTGCTCCGGCCCGAAAACCCGCCGCAACGCAGCCGCCGCGGACCGGTCGAGCCGAGCCGTCACCTTCAACGGCAGCGGCATCTTCTCGAACTCCGCCGACGACGCGCGCCACCAATCAGCGAGCGAGAATTCTTCCGGCCGGGCAAAGGTTTTCCCGGTTTCGGCGACCGCCGCCAACCGGGAAACGCGATACGTCCGCAAGTCGGCGTCGACGCGCGCCACCAGGTACCAAACTCCGGCTTTGAGCACGAGACCCAGCGGATCGAGCGTCCGCCGGGCGACCTTGTCGCGCCGCCGATACCGCACGTCGAGCTGCCGCTGGGTCCACACCGCCTTGGCGACCGCGGGCAGCGCGGCCGCGTCATCCGGCGAACTGAACCAGGCCGACGCGTCGAGGTGAAAGCGCCCGGCGACCGTCCGGGCCTGTTCCTGCAACTGCGCGGGCATGCTCGCGGAGACTTTCGCGTGCGCCGCGGCCACCGCGGTGCCGAGGCCGAGCCCGGCGAGCGCGTCCGGCACGTCGAGGGCCAGCAGCGCGACGGCCTCACGCGAGGTGAGGCCGTCGAGCCGCGAACGCCAGCCGTCGACGAGCCGGATGCCGCCACCGCGCCCAGGTTCACTCCAGAGCGGCACGCCGGCTTCGCGCAACGCGGCGAGATCGCGCCGCAGCGTCCGCTCGGTCACGCCCAGTTCGCCTGCCAGCTCCCCGACGGTGCCCGAGCGTTTGCGGTGCAGCGTGAACAGAAGCGCGACCAGGCGCTCTGCTCGCATCAGGCTCGGGTCAGCGGTTGGCCCGGTTGACCGCGCTTACCACGGCACGCAGCGAAGCGGTGACGATCGACGGGTCGACGCCGATGCCCCAGAACACGCGGTCGGAGATCGCGCATTCGATGTAGGACGCGGCGCGCGAGTCGTCGCCGGGGCTCAGCGTGTGCTCGCTGTAGTCCAGGAGCCGCAGGTCGTAGCCCACAGTGGACAGTGCGTCGAAGAACGCGGCGATCGGCCCGTTGCCGCGGCCGGTGATCTCGTGCTCGTCGCCCTCGACCTTCACCGTGGCCTCGAGGTCGTACTCGCCGCCGCCGTTGTCGGTGACCCGCTGCTTGATCAGCTCCAGCGGAGTCTTCGACTCCAGGTACTCAGTCGAGAACGCGCGCCACATGGTGGCCGGGTCGACCTCGCCGCCCTCGGTGTCGGTGTAGGCCTGGATGACCTTCGAGAACTCCATCTGCAGCCGGCGCGGCAGGTCCAGCTGGTGCTCGGCCTTCATGATGTAGGCGACGCCGCCCTTGCCGGACTGCGAGTTCACCCGGATCACGGCCTCGTACGTGCGGCCGACGTCCTTCGGGTCGATCGGCAGGTACGGGACCTCCCACGGGTGCTCGTCGACCGGGACGCCCTTCTTGTCGGCGGCGTCCTTCATCGCGTCGAGGCCCTTGTTGATCGCGTCCTGGTGGCTGCCGGAGAAGGCGGTGAACACCAGGTCGCCGCCCCACGGGGAGCGTTCCGGGACCGGCAGCTGGTTGCAGTACTCGACGGTCCGCTTGATCTCGTCCATGTCGGAGAAGTCGATCTGCGGGTCGATGCCCTGGCTGTAGAGGTTCATGCCCAGCGCGACCAGGTCGACGTTGCCGGTGCGCTCGCCGTTGCCGAACAGGCAGCCCTCGATCCGGTCCGCGCCCGCCTGGTAGCCCAGTTCGGCGGCGGCGATTCCCGTGCCGCGGTCGTTGTGCGGGTGCAGCGACAGAATCACCGAATCGCGGCGCTCCAGGTTGCGGCTCATCCACTCGATCGAGTCGGCGTAGACGTTCGGCGTCGCCATCTCGACGGTCGCGGGCAGGTTCAGGATCACCGGCTTCTCCGGCGTCGGCTGCCAGATCTCGGTGACCGCGTTGCACACCTCGAGCGCGTAGGACAGCTCGGTTCCGGTGTAGGACTCGGGCGAGTACTGGAAGCGGAAGTCGGTGTCCGGCTGCTTCGCCGCCAGCTCGACGACCATTTCGGCGGCCTGCGTCGCGATCTTCTTGATGCCCTCGCGCTCCTCGCGGAACACCACGCGGCGCTGCAGGATCGACGTCGAGTTGTAAATGTGGACGATCGCCCGGGGCGCGCCCTCAAGTGCCTGGAAAGTGCGCTCGATCAGCTCGGGGCGGCACTGGGTCAGCACCTGGATGTGCACGTCGTCGGGGATCGCGCCCTCGTCGATGATCTCGCGCACGAAGTCGAAGTCGGTCTGCGACGCGGCCGGGAAACCGACCTCGATCTCCTTGTAGCCCATGCGGACCAGCAGGTCGAAGAACTTGCGCTTGCGGGCCGGCGACATCGGGTCGATCAGGGCCTGGTTGCCGTCGCGCAGGTCGACCGCACACCACAGCGGCGCGCGCTCGATCCGCTTGTCCGGCCAGGTGCGGTCGGGTACGTCGATGTTCTCGACGACGTCGTACCAGGGGCGGTAACGGTGCACCGGCATGGACGTGCCGCGCTGCGGGTTCCACGAGGGCTGTCCGGCGGGCGCGGGGCGAGAGGGCGTGCGCAGACGGGAGTTAGTGGTACGGGGGTCGGTGCTCATCGCGGGAAAATCTCCTGAAAGGTTCGGTGCGGACGACCGGCACCACAAAGCCCCGCGACGAGGAGCCGGTCAGATCAGGCCCCGTCGCGGCAGCGAAGCAGGAGTTCACGAGCCACGAGGTCACTGTAACCACCCGGTGCCGCGAAAGGAAAGCCGCCTGCCGCGATCGAACTGTTACGTCGGGTGGCTGATACCTGTTACTAGCGGGTAGCGGCCCGCGAAGCGACGTGTCAGACTGCCCGGCATGGGCGAGCACGCGGAACAAGCGCAGGAAACCGAGGCGAAGGCGCGACCCCAGCGCACCCCGGTGGACTGGCGGCGCACTCGTGAGCGCGGGGTGTCCTTCCTCGCGGCGCTGGTGCGCTGGGCCGGGTTGCTGTTCGCCGCGGTCCTGGTGCTGCACGTGATTTTCGTCATCGGCGAGGCCAACCAGGGCAACGGCATCGTCTCGTTCGTCCGCAGCTGGGCCGACGGGCTGTCGCTCGGCTTCAAGGACCTGTTCACGCCGAGCGACGCGAAGCTGCGCGTGCTGGTGAACTACGGCATCGCGGCGGTGTTCTGGCTGGTCGTGTCCGGGATCCTGGCGAAGATCATCCGGCGCGTCGGGGGCGCGGGCGGCTGAGCGATCTTTACGGCTGCCAGCCGATCACGTCCTCGTCGTAGCCGGTGTTCGGCCGACCGAGCTGCGGTCCGGCGGCTTGGTCGCCAAGCTTCAACGGTCAGGTCCGCCGCGCTGCTCGACGCAGGCGTCGGGATGGCGGATGGTTGGCTGACGGTGCTGGCCGGAGCGACTGTCCCGGTCTTCGTGCTGGAACACCCGGACAGCGCGAAAACCAACGCTGCCGTGGGGAGATCGCGCTTCCGGCACGTACCTCTTCTCCTCGGTGAAACCAGCCTGGACAGCAGATCTCGTCGACACCCTGCGGCGAACTCGCGTCCAGCTCCTCGGCGTAGAGCCCAGGAATCCTCACGATGAGCGCCTGAGCCGGGATCGCGGCTGCCAGCCGATCGGATTTGCCTGGTAGTCCGTGCCCTTGGCCAGCCATGCGTAGCCGTCGTCGTCGTACTTCGCGCCGGTCACCGTGGCGCCGGGGACGGCCAGTTCCATCGTGCAGGTGCCGTAGGTCGCGCCCTTGGCCGTGAAGTCGCCGGTGGCGTCGCTGTGGCACTTCGGCGAGTCCGCGGACAGGCCTATCCGTCCTTTGGAGCCGTCCTTGAGCAGGCCGCGGATACCGATCACCCGGGCGGCGGAGAAGTCGTCGCCGGTCTCGTTCGACACGGTGACCTGGACATAGAACGGCACCAGTCCGGGGAGGTCGTCGCCGAGGTTCAGCTGGGCCACTTCCGCCTCGGTGCCCCGGTCGATGCGGGTCGCCGTGATCCCGACCGCGCCGACGGGCGAGGAGCCGGTCGTGAACGGCACCACGGCCTTCTCGCCGATTTCGAGCTTCGTGCCCGGCTTGGTGTAGGCGATGTTCTTCCGCGCGGGTGCACTGGTCGAGGTCGGGGCTGGCACTGAAGTCGGAGCGGTACCGGGCGGTGGCACGTCGGCTGTGCTCGAACACGCGGAGAGCGCGAACGCCAACGCCGCCACCAACACGATCGGTCTTCTGCCAGACATCAGTTCTCCCCAGGGCGCGAAAGGGGGCGCCAGTCCCTGACTGACGCCCCCGCGACGATCTCGCGCCGAACCTTACTGCCAGGTCACGGCGTCCTTGCCGTAGTCAGTGTTGGGAGCCAGGTCCCGGTAGGTGCTAGCGCTGTAGCTAGCCCCCTTGACCTCCGCACCTGCCGGGGCCAGCGCCAGCACGCAGCTGTTGTACGAAGCGTCCTTCGTGGTGAAGGCCTTGCCGGAGTTCCCGCTGTCGCACTTCTCGAACTTGCCGATCACCGTCACATGCGGGCCCTTGGTGCCGTCCGCGAGCAGGCCGTTCATCAGGCCCAGCGAGCTGTACGAGAAGTCCGAGCCGGTTTCGTTCGTGACCTTGACCTGGATGTAGTACGGCGTCATGCCCTTGGCCCGGTCGCCGAGCTTCAGCGGGGCCAGGTCGGCCTCCACGCCCTTGTCGATGCCGGTCACCGTCACGCCGATCGCGCCGGTGTTCTTCTGTGACTTGAACGGCACCACGGCCTTCTCGCCGATCTTCAGCTTCGTGCCCTGCTTGGTGTACTCGGCAGAGGCGGCGTCGCCGGCGGGAGCGGCGGCCGAGGAGGACGGTGCGGCCGAGGACGGGGCGGCCGACGAAGCGGGGGGAGTGGCGATCGGCTGGGCGGGGGTGTCCTCGGAAGAGCACCCGGACAGCGCGAACGCCATCGCCGTCGCGGAAACAGCCAGTGCAACCGGCATCGCTGTACGCATTTCGTCACTCCTTGAGAAGAATCCCACCGATTCAGTGGCCTGACCGGTTTGCTGTCTATCTGACCTCAACGGCGGGATGCCGGTTCCCCGGATTGCTCACGAAACGGTCACAGTGCCGGAGACCCCCATTGGCCGCCGAAGGCGAACTCCGCGAGCGGCAGCCTGCGCCGCGGGGCCAGTTCCCGTTCGATCCGGCGCGGGTCGGCCAGTACGGAAGGGTCGGCGGGGGATCCGACGGCGATCGCCGCCCGGGCCGCCGCGTCCTCGGGAAGGCCGAATTCCTCGTGCACCCGCTCCGGCGAGAAGCCCGCCATCTGATGTGCGACCAAGCCGAGTTCGACCGCCTGGAGGACGAGGTTCTCGGTCGCCAAACCCAGTCCGTAGTCGGCGTAGGGCACCTCGCCCTTCTCATTCGTGGTGACCATCACGCCGATCAGCAACGCGCTCGCCCGGAACGCCCACGCCTGGTTCCCGGAGTTCAGCGTCGCGAGGATGCGGGGGAACACCGGATCGCCGCGGCGGCCGACGAGGTAGCGCGCCGGCTGGGTGTTGCCGAAAGACGGTGCCCACCTGGCGGCTTCGAGCAATGCGGTCAGCTGGGCAGTGGTGATCTCGGCGGTCTCGTCGTAGGCCCGCGGGCTCCAGCGCTCGGCGATGGCCGGCGCGACGGGGACGCTCGTCTCGGCTGGTTTGCGCATGCGGCGAACGTAGTACGGCCGGGGAGTGCTCTCCGTCACTCCGGAGGAAGGGCTTCGAGCTTTCCCCTGGCGTTAAGGAAAATTTACTTCCAAACCCTCCGGGCGGGCCGTGGCGGACCACTCGATGGGGTGGCGAGCGCCGTTCGCGCCGGTAGGCTCTTCTCCAAATGAAGGGTCGTGGGCGTTCCTCGGTGCCCTCCAAGGAGTACGCCCCGGCCCGTCAAGGAGGTTCGGGCGTGGCCCTCGTGGTCCAGAAGTACGGCGGATCGTCGCTGGAAAGTGCCGACCGGATCAAGCGCGTGGCTGAACGGATCGTCGCGACCAAGAAGGCGGGCAACGACGTGGTCGTCGTGTGCTCGGCGATGGGCGACACCACTGACGAGCTGCTCGATCTGGCGCAGCAAGTGAATCCGGCGCCGCCGGAGCGGGAAATGGACATGCTGCTCACCGCCGGTGAGCGCATTTCGAACTCATTGGTCGCGATGGCCATTTCCGCGCAGGGCGCGCAAGCCTGGTCGTTCACCGGTTCCCAAGCGGGCGTGGTCACCACTTCGGTGCACGGCAACGCGCGCATCATCGATGTCACTCCAAGCCGCGTCACCGAGGCGCTGGAGCAGGGTTACGTCGCGCTGGTGGCCGGTTTCCAAGGCGTGGCACAGGACACCAAGGACATCACGACGCTCGGCCGCGGCGGCTCCGACACCACCGCGGTGGCGCTCGCCGCCGCGCTGAACGCGGACGTCTGCGAGATCTATTCCGATGTGGACGGTGTGTATTCGGCCGACCCGCGGATCGTGCCGGACGCCAAAAAGCTCGACACCATCCCGTATGAGGAGATGCTGGAGCTCGCGGCGAGCGGATCGAAGATCCTGCACCTGCGTTCGGTCGAGTACGCGCGCCGCTACGGCGTGCCGATCCGAGTCCGTTCTTCCTACAGCGACAAGCCGGGCACCACGGTGGCCGGATCGATCGAGGAGATCCCCGTGGAACAAGCGCTGATCACCGGCGTGGCACACGACCGCTCGGAAGCGAAGATCACCGTGACCGGCGTACCGGACTTCGCCGGCGCTGCGGGCAAGATCTTCCGGGTCGTCGCCGACGCCGAGATCGACATCGACATGGTGCTGCAGAACGTGTCCAGCACGTCCTCGGGCCGCACCGACATCACCTTCACGCTGTCGAAGGCCAACGGGGCGAAGGCGGTCAAGGAACTTGAGAAGATCAAGGCGGAGATCGGCTTCGAGTCCGTGCTGTACGACGACCACGTCGGCAAGGTGTCGCTCGTCGGAGCCGGGATGCGCTCGCACCCGGGCGTCACCGCGACCTTCTGCGAGGCGCTGGCCAACGCGGGCGTGAACATCGAAATCATCAACACCTCGGAGATCCGCATTTCGGTGCTGATCCGCGACGCGCAGCTGGACGAGGCCGTGCGCGCGATCCACGAGGCGTTCGAACTGGGCGGCGACGAGGAAGCCGTTGTCTACGCGGGGAGTGGTCGCTGATGGCTCCGGGTCTTCGCGTCGGGGTGGTCGGGGCTACCGGCCAGGTCGGCGCAGTGATGCGCAAGCTGCTCGACGAGCGGAATTTCCCGGTCGAGCAGATCCGGTACTTCGCCTCGGCCCGCTCGGCGGGACGCACCTTGCCGTGGCGCGACGAAGAAATCACCGTCGAGGACACCGCGACCGCTGATCTGTCCGGGTTGGACATCGCGCTGTTCTCCGCGGGCGGTGCGACGTCTCGCGAGCAGGCGCCGCGGTTCGCCGAGGCGGGCGCGATCGTGGTCGACAACTCGTCGGCGTTCCGGCGCGACCCGGACGTGCCACTGATCGTCAGCGAGGTCAACCCGGAGGCGATCAAGGACGTGCGGAAGGGGATCATCGCGAACCCCAACTGCACCACCATGGCCGCGATGCCGGTCCTCAAGCCGCTGCACGACGAAGCCGGTCTGGTGCGGATCATCGCGAGCACCTACCAGGCGGTGTCCGGCAGTGGTCTGGCCGGCGTCGACGAACTGGCCGCACAGGCGAACGCCGTCGCCTCGCGCGCGGCCTCGCTCACGCACGACGGTTCGGCGGTCGAGTTCCCGGCCCCGGCCAAGTACGTCGCGCCGATCGCGTTCAACGTCCTGCCGATGGCTGGGTCCATTGTGGACGACGGAACGTTCGAGACGGACGAGGAACAGAAGCTGCGCAACGAAAGCCGGAAGATCCTGGGCATCCCGGAGCTTCTGGTGTCCGGCACGTGCGTGCGGGTGCCGGTGTTCACCGGGCACTCGTTGTCGATCAACGTCGAATTCGAACGGCCGCTGTCGGTCGAGCGGGCGACCGAACTGCTGTCGCACGCGCCGGGTGTGCAGCTGGCGGACGTGCCGACGCCGCTGCAGGCCGCGGGGATCGACCCGAGCCTGGTCGGGCGTATCCGCACCGACCCGGGTGTCCCGGACGGGCGCGGCCTGGCGCTGTTCGTATCCGCCGACAACCTCCGCAAGGGGGCGGCGCTGAACACCGTCCAGATCGCCGAGCTGGTGGCGCGGAACCGCTGATCTCCGTGCTGAAACTGCCCGGTCCCTGGTTCAGGGGCCGGGCAGCTTTCACTTCTTCTTCTGCCGCGGCTTGATCGGTTTCAGTCCGAACGCGACCCGGACCTCCGGCTTCTGCAGCGGACGCAGCACAGCCTGCATCAGGAAACCCCAGAGAATCAGCCCGACCGGGGCGCCCGAGGATCCGGAACTCGTGGCCAGCGTCAGGATCGCGCCAAGCAGCAGCATCGCCACGAACCCGCACTCCAGCCAGACGAGTGCGAGCATGACCGCGCGCTGCCGCCTGCCCAGCAGGACGGCGCACACCACCAAAGCGATGATCAGTGCCGAGTTGATCGCCAGGATCGTCACCGGCAAGGCCACAGCGTTCGAGGTGCCGCCAAGCCCGAGCAGGTATCCGACGAACGCGGCGAGCGCCAGGTAGACGACCGCCTGCCCGCCGATGGCCAAACGCATCGACCGGATCGCTCGCCGCACCTCCTGCTCCGCGTTCGCGCCGGACGCGGGCATTGGCTGGTAAGGGCTGGACGGGAACACCTCGGACACCACCTCAGACTCGGGAACCGGGCCAGGAGACCACTGGTCGTCCGGGACCGGTCCCGGCTGCTTCGCGAGCCGGCAGGCCCGGTTCCGGCAGGTCCGGAACTCGTGGCTCGCTGTAGGACCACACCGGTCCGGACGCGCTCCGGCCGAGGTGGCGGAATTGCTCCACAGTCTCGGGACCGCGCTTGAGTTCGACGAGCGCCGCGTAGGCGCGGCTGTTCAGCGTGTCCGGTGCGTCCCGGCCCTCGCCGTCGAGCCACGGCAGCAGCCGCCACGCGTCCTTGGCTCCGGCGAAAGACGCTTCGAACGCCGCGGCAAGCGGCAGCCACGCCAGTTTCGGATGCTTCGCCGCGCCCTCCTCGGCGAATGTCCACATCAGATCGCGGGTGCCGAACCACTTGTCGCACCAGTACTGCAAGGCGCGCGCATGCGCGTGGAGGTGCAACGGGTCGCGCGCCAGCACACCGTTCCACGCCGCGCGAAACTCGGCGTGCCCCGTATTGCCTGCCCATCGCGATCATGCACGGCGTCGGGTCGTCGGGAGCGAGTTCAGCGGCGGTCTGGCTCGCTTCGTCGGCCTCGTCGAGCACGCGCTGGAATCCCGAGAATTGCTCCGCGGTGACGTACTTCGCCTGCCGTGCGCTGCGGATCTGCCACGCCGCGTTCGTGAGCGCGTCGCCGGGACGGGCCGCGCGCCAGGACTTCAGCGCCGTGTCGTCGTCGGCCGCGACCTCGCCGAGGAGACTCACGACCGAACTGCGCCGGTCCCAGTCCTGCCCGATCTCGGCTAGCAGGTCGGCTCCCGGCTGCCAGTCCCCGGCGGCATGCGCGATTTTGGCGTCCCGGGCCGGCTTCGGCAGCAGCGGTTTTCGGTGAGCTTGGCATCCGGAGGCAGGCCGAACCGTTCGACGTCCATCGGCGGGCCAGGTCGCTGCTGCCGAGCGTGCGCAGGTAGTCGGACGTGCTCAAGCCGCGCTTCTCGGCGTCTTTCGCGATCCCCTTCATCATCCGGCGGTATCGCGGAACGGTGTAGAGGTTGATCAGTCCCGGCTAGGGTTTGCCTCTCGCGAGTCGATCGCGGGATCCAGTTCGATGGCATACGGTTCGGCCAGCACCGGCTTCGCTGGTCCGGACCAGGACAGTTCTCAATGCGCCGCACCGACTTTGGCGATTTGCGCTTGCAGCACAATGGACAGTCGACTGTGGACTTGCGCCCGGGCCTCCGGTGGAGCGGTGGGATCGGTGATGTCCTCAAGCCGACCGGCATCGAGCAGGTTCAGCAGGTCGTCGAGGCGGCGGCTGCGGAGAATCCGCAGTGCCTCGGCCTGATTCGACTCGCGCACCCCAATGTCGGCCAGGCTGGCCCAGCCGAGCTTCTTCGAGGACGCTCCCTCCGTGAAGCCGGTCGCCAGTACCGCGTCGAGCAGCTCCGGTCCGTTGCGGCTTCCAGCAGCGCGATCCGATCGGAGATGGGCGGGTGGCTGTCGTACTTCGAGGCAGGCCGCGACGGCGGATTCTCCCGCAGGGATGTCATTTCCTCCACGCACTGCTCGTCGGCGAGCAGCAGCTGGTAGCCCTCGGCCATCCGGTCCGGCAGATAACCGGAGGACCACGCGACTCTCGCATAGTCGTTCAGGAAGACCCACCAGGCCGTGTCGAGGACTTCGACCTCGCGCAGCGCGCAGCAGCCAACCGGACCCAGCCGAGCCGAGTCCGTTCACGACTCGCCCGATCGTCTGCCGTCCGCGGTCGCGCCGGCGGAGCGGGGGTGGCGATTGCTGTAGTGGCCGAGTTCGTGCCCGAGCCGCATTCCGGCGAAGAGCTGACCTGCGGAACCAGGTAACTCTCGGCCGGCGGCCAGGTGCCGGCTTCCTGGGCGAGTTCGCGGACGGCCGCCCACGGTTCGGGCTGCTCCCCGGGCGTGCCGAGCACGCCGCCGATGTCGTCGTCGCGTGCTGCGCCGAGGTGAACGGATGACCGTGGAACGCGGCGACCTTAAACCAGCTCAGCGCGCCGGCGACGGCGAGCAGCAGCACCGGAAAACCGGCCAGCAACAAGACCGTGAGCGTCTCTCGCAACGAGTACCTCACGGAAAAACGGAATCCTCCCCAAGACCGGCACCCTGGGCGAACCGGTCGTTCGAGCCCGGTATCGACCGAAGCGCCGATTTCGTTTCACCGATGCCCGATATCCGGAAAACCTGTTGTCGCGAGCGACGGCGTGCCGGATGCTGAGCGGGCAAACTTCTTTCTGGGAAAGGAAAGTCATGTACACGGCAGTGGACGGCGCGCGGGTTCCGATCCGGATGTGGGCAGATCCCGCGTCGGTCGAAGACCAGGCGATGCGGCAGCTGCGCAACGTCGCCAACCTGCCTTGGGTGCACGGCGTCGCGGTGATGCCGGACGTCCACTACGGCAAGGGCGCCACGGTCGGCAGCGTCATCGCGATGCGCGACGCGGTCTCCCCTGCCGCGGTCGGCGTCGACATCGGCTGCGGGATGAGCGCGGTGCGGACCTCGCTCACCGCGAGCGACCTGCCCGACGACCTCGGCAAGCTGCGCAAGCGGATCGAATCGGCGGTGCCGGTCGGGTTCGGCCTGCACCAGACGCCGGTCAACACCGCGAAGGTGCACGGCGTCGGCGGCTGGGACACGTTCTGGAAGTCGTTCGGCGACCTGCACGAAGGCGTCCAGGACCTGCGCAAGCGGGCGCATCTGCAGATCGGCAGTCTCGGCGGCGGCAACCACTTCATCGAGGTCTGCCTCGAACAGGGCGGAGCCGGCGAGGGCCGCGTGTGGCTGATGCTGCATTCGGGTTCCCGCAACATCGGCAAGGAACTCGCCGAACGGCATATGGCGATCGCGCGGAAGCTGCCGCACAACCGGGACCTGCCGGATCCTGACCTGTCGGTGTTCGTCGCGGACACGCCGGAAATGCAGGCGTACCGGCGTGACCTGTTCTGGGCACAGGACTACGCGGCGCGGAACCGGGCGACGATGGTCGCGCTGGTGAAACTCGCGGTCGCCGAGGTAATCCCGGGAACGACGTTCGACGACGCGATATCGTGTCACCACAACTATGTCGCCGAGGAAACCTACGACGGCATCGACCTGCTCGTCACCCGCAAGGGCGCGATCCGGGCCGGCTCCGGAGATCTCGGGATCATCCCCGGCAGCATGGGAACCGGCTCCTACATCGTGCGCGGACTCGGCAACACCGCGTCGTTCGAATCCGCGTCCCACGGCGCCGGACGGCGGATGTCGCGGACGAAGGCCCGCAAGACCTTCACCGCCGCCGACCTCGCCGCGCAGACCGCGGGCGTGGAATGCCGGAAGGACACCGGGGTCGTCGACGAGATCCCGGCCGCGTACAAGGACATCGAGACGGTGCTCAAGGCGCAGACCGACCTGGTCGAGGTGGTCGCTCACCTCAAGCAGGTCGTGTGCGTGAAGGGGTGAGGGGTTCCTGCGGGCGAATCGCGCTGGTTCGCCCGCGGAACCCGCTACCCTGAAGCGATGAGGAGCTGGGGGGTGGCTGTCGCCTTGGTGGCGGCCGGAACGTTGCTGGCCGGATGCGACCAGGTCGATTCGGCGGTCAACCAGACGAATTCAGCGGTGGACAAGGTCTCCACGTGCACCGAAGCGCTGGGCTTGGCCGACCTGAACCCGTTGGTGGACGGCGAAAAGCTCAAGGCCCGCGCGCAGGACAAGGAACGGCGGCTGCGCGAGCTGGCGGCCGATGTCAAGGAGGAGGACGTCAAGAACGCCCTGCTCGGCATGGCCGACTCGTACCTCCAGGTGCAGAAGGAACACCTTGAGGACGCCGGGGTGATCGCCCGGTGGACCAAACGGGACCTGGAAAAGCTCGACGGCCTGCGCAAAGCCTGCACCTGACCTTCGCCCGGCTCCCGCAGAGGCACGTGAGGGAACTCTGAGGGAATCAGATGCCGTCAGGGTTCCCCTCACGTACTTCCACGAGGTCGAGCCGCGTCCAGTCGTGGCATCAGCTCAGCGGCGAGCCCGGACAGCCGCCGCCAGCGAAGGGGCCCGCACCGAGCTGCGGCGCAGCGACCACACCAGCCCCAGCGCCGCCAGCGCCAGCCCG
>NZ_LWSF01000002.1:75563-254722 GCF_001651785.1 Amycolatopsis sp. M39 | reverse complement strand
CGACCACCGGGCTCCCCGCGGCCAGCCCGAGCCGGGTCGACGCGTCTTGCAGGCCCATCGCCTCGCCGCGAACGGCGGGCGGCGCGAGTTCGCTGACCGCCTCCGTGGTGGCGGCGAGCGTCGGGGCGCAGACCAGGTTCGTCGGGATCAGCAGAAGCATCAGCAGCCACCATGGCTGCGTCGCCAGCCCGACCGGGATCACCAGTAGCGCCAGCAGCAGCATCAGCAGCCCCTGCGGCAGCGACTTCCGGACCGCGCCGTGCACGATGCCGCCGATCATCGACGCCGCGCACATCACCGCGATGACCAGGCCGGTCCAGCCGACGTCACCGTGCGAGCGCAGCGCGGCCAGCGTCGCGACCTCCGTGCCGACCAGGCAGAACAGCGTTCCGGCGGCGATCAGCAGGGTCGCCAGCAGCCGTCCGGTCAGCCAGGACCGCAGCGGCGGCCGCGCGGTGCCCGCCGGGGCCAGTTCGTCCTCGTTCCGGATCGGCGGGTTGAGCAGGAAGATCAGCAGCGCGGTGACGCCGAAGATGCTGCCGATGCCGCTCAGCGTCAGCGTCGCCGACAGCGACGAGATCGCCGCGATCCCGGCCGCCGGGCCGATCATGAACGACGCCTCGACCAGGATCGTGTCCAGCGAGTACGCCGCGCGCCGCTGCCCGGCGGGCACCAGCGCGGCCAGGATCTGCCGCGCCAGCGAGCCCGCGGGCACCGACAGCACGCCGGCCGGCAGCGCGCACACCACCAGCGCCCCGTAGGAAAGATGCGGGGCCGCGAACCAGAACGCGGTGGACGACAACCCGCATACCGCGACCACCGGGCGCAGGCCGTACCGGTCGATGGTGCGCCCGATCATCGGCGCGCCGAGCGCCATGCCCAGCGTGACCGCCGCGCCGACGATGCCGGCCGCGCCGTAGCCGCGGCCGAGCCCGCTGACGACGTACAGCGTCAGCGTCACGCCGGTCATCGTCATGGGCACGCGTGCGAAGAACATCAGCGCCATCGACGGGCGGACCCCGGGGACGCTCAGGACGCGACGATACGGCTGAAAGGGCACGTACCCCATGAGAGCAAAAGCTGGTACGAGCGTGCAACTTCTTTTCGTCACACTCGCTGAGCGGTGACCCGGCACCCGTCCGGGTGTCGCGCAGGCGTTCGGCGGACCCGGAAAATGCGAGCGCGACCTGGGTGATAACTTCGTCGGCAACGCGAAAAGCATTCTCGCCGCCCATTCGTGAACGGTTTTTCATATTTCCGCGCCGACCGTGGAGTTTTCCGGTCGAAGCGGCGGAGATTCCCCGGGAAAAGGGGGAGGTGGACCCGAATGCGGGCGGCGGTGCGTGCGTGGGGGACCCCCACGGTCGGACGAGCGAGATCACGCCTCCCGACAGGGTGATGAAGGTAATCGATCACGAACTACGCCTGTGTGAGTGAGCGCTGCCGCCGTTCGGGCAATCCGGCTACTATGAGTCAGATTCAGGTCCGCGGCCCGTGATCGTCGGGGGACGCGCAAGCCGTCCACGTTAATCAATTGCGGGCCGGTTCCCGATTCTTGGATTCGGCACGTAAGGGTTAGAAAAACTCCCTATCCGGTGATCGGCTGGTGTTGGGCCGACACGGCGGGTATCGATTTACCCGGCAGGTCCCAGAGGCCAGGGAGGTAAAGAATGAAAGGCAAGATCGGGCGGATCATCGCTGTGGTCGCCGCGGGCAGTTTGCTGGCCGTCGGCACCTCGGGGATGGCCTCCGCGAGCCCGGCGGGCGGCAAGGGGTCCTCGGCTACCCAAGCCGTCGCCGCGCAGGTACTGCAGATGCGGGACGATCTGACCAAGGTGGCGTACGCGGGCGACGTCGCCAAGACGAGGGCGGACCTCACCCGGCTCAGCCCGGTGCTCGCCGACCTCGCGGCGGGCAAGCGCTACCAGGTCCAATCCGAAGCCCAGCAGCTCTCGTCGGCGGCGAAGGTCCGCGCGGACGAGTCCAACCGGCTGCTGGCCGACCCGGCCGCGACGCCGCGGCAGATCCCGCCGCGGCAGATCCCGCCGCTGCCGATCCCGCCGCTGCCGGACCTGCCCGGACCGCTGAAGGCGGTGAGCGACCTGGTCAAGGGCCTGCTCGCCGCGGTCACCAGCCTGCTGGCCGGTCTGCTCGGCGGAGTGCCGGTGCCGCCGCTTCCGGTGCCGACGCCGCCGCTGCCGGCCCCGCCGGTGCCCGCCCCGGTGCCAGTGCCCGCGACCTGAACGGCCTGAGCGGGAGGGGAAAGGCCCGGAGCCTGGTGCGGTTCGCCGCGCCAGGCTCCGTTCCATGTCCGGACTCGTGAGTGCGCATGCCGGTTCTCACCGGCAACGCCACTCACGAGCGGTTGGCGAGCCCCACTCGCAGCGCACCGGCCATTTCCGCGATCGCCTCGCGGAACCGCGTCCCGACCCCGGCGAAGTTGAGGAAGCCGTGGATCAGGTCGGCCTGCCTGCTGACCGCCACCGAAACGCCCGCCGCCCGCAGTTTTTCCGCGTACGCCTCGCCTTCGTCGCGCAGCGGGTCGAAGCCCGCAGTGACGATGTAGGCAGGTGGGAGTCCACTGTGGTCAGACGCGAGCAGTGGCGACATCCGCGGGTCGGCCTTGTCGACGCCCTCAGGCGCGTAATGCCCCTCGAACCACACCATCGCCTCGTCGGTGAGGAAGAGGTCTTCGCCGAACAGTTCGCGAGACCGGCGTCGCGTGGTGAAGTCGACCGCCGGGTAGATCAACAGCTGGAACGCGGGTGCTGGGCCTCCGCGCCGCGTCGCCTCCAGTGCGACGACGGCGGACAGGTTGCCGCCCGCGCTGTCGCCGCCCACTGCGATCCGGTCCGGGTCCGCGCCGAGGTCGGCCGCTTTGGCGTGCGCGTAGTCGAACGCGGCCAGCGCGTCGTCCACCGGTCCGGGGAACGGGCTTTCCGGCGCGAGCCGGTACTCCACCGACAGCACCCGGACCCCGGCGTGCTTCGCGAGGTAGCGCGCGGCGTTGTCGTGCGTGGCCCGGCTGCCGATGACCCATCCGCCGCCGTGGAAGAACACCAGCAGCGGAGACGGTTCCGGCAGGCCCGCCGGGGTGTACAGGGTGGCGTCGAGGGACGCCTCACCGGAGGGGACGGCGACGTCGCGGGTCGTGACGGGCTCGATCCGCTTGCCGTTCACCAGGTGCTGGCCCGCCTCCAGCAGGACGCGGGACTGTTCGACCGACCCGTTGACCAGCGCCGCGCCGGAGAGCTTCTGCAGCCGAAGCAGCAGCTGGGCGTCGAGGGCGAGTTCCTGGCCGTCCAGCCGCAGCGGCTTCCCGGCAATCAGCCTGCGCACCGGCCGGGGCAGCCAGAACACCAACTGCGCGGCGGCAGCCTGGGCGCGGATCTGCAGCGGAATGGCCATCGTTCCTCCTCGAACGCCGGATGAGCCGAGGTTACTTGCCAGTAGGTACGTTGGTCCAGTCGGTGTGTGACCCAGGCCTCCGTCCCAAAGTCTGGTCCTCCAGTTAAGTGGAGGGGTTAGCCTCGATCGGTGACTTCCGCGAAAACGGTCAAGGTGCTGGGCATAGGCGGCTCGCTGCGAGAGGGCTCGCAATCCGAGCGCGCGTTGCGCATCGCGCTCGCCGCCGCCGGGGAACGCGGCGTCGTGACCGAGCTGATCCCGGGCCCCGAGCTGGTCCTGCCGTTCTACGACACCGCGATTCCGGAGCGGGACGAACGCGCGCGGAAGCTCATCGAGGGCGTGCGCCGGGCCGACGGGCTCATCGTCGTCTCGCCCGGTTACCACGGCGGGCTGTCCGGGCTGGTCAAGAACGCCCTGGACTACATCGAAGACCTTCGCGAAGACACCCGCCCCTACCTCGACGGCCGCGCGGTGGGCCTCGCCGCCGTCGCATACGGCTGGCAGGCCGCGGTCACCACGCTCGAACAGCTCCGCACGATCACGCACGCTCTGCGCGGCTGGTCCACTCCGTTGGGTGGTTCGATCAACTCCGCCGAGACGAAATTCGACGAGGGCGACGGCGCGTCCGACGAGAAGAGCGTCCGCACGTTGCGGCTGATCGGAGAGCAGGTCGCGGAGCACGCGTTGCTTCGCGCTCACTGAGGTTTCGCCTCCTCGAATCCCGGTTATTCCCGGGGTGATGACTGCCATGCCGGGGCACGGTTCCGCGGATGCGGGGCGTTGAACTCATCAGAGACGCTGCCTCCGGAGGCGTCCCCGATGAGGAGGTAACACGCATGGCCGAGCCGATCTACACCGCCGTCGCGACCGCGCGAGGAGAAGGCCGCAACGGCGACGTGACGTCCTCGGACGGCGTGCTGGACGAGTCGCTGGCGATCCCCAAGGAGATGGGCGGTCCCGGCGGCGACAAAACCAACCCGGAGCAGCTGTTCGCCGCGGGGTACTCCGCGTGTTTCCTGAGCGCGTTGCAAGCCGTGGCCCGGCAGGCGAAGGTCGCGCTGCCCGCCGCGACGGTGACCGGTTCGGTCAGCGTGTTCAAGAAGGACGCCGGGTTCCAGCTCGGCGTGCGGCTCGACGTGTCGCTGCCCGGTTTGGCGAAGGCCGACGCCGACCAGCTGGTCGAGCAGGCGCACCAGGTCTGCCCGTACTCCAACGCGACCCGCGGCAACATCGAGGTGGAGCTGACCACCACTGTCTGACCAAGAGCGAGGAGGGACACCCGAGATGACCACTTCCCCCATCAAGAGCCCGCTTTCCGACTCCGACAAGGAGATCACCGGCAACGCGCTGCAGGCGACGCTTGCCGACCTGGTCGACCTCTCGCTGATCGCGAAGCAGGCGCACTGGAACGTGGTGGGCCAGAACTTCCGCAGCGCGCACCTGCAGCTCGACGAGCTGGTGTCGACCGCGCGGCAGTACGTCGACGAGGTGGCCGAGCGCGCCGCCGCGATCGGGGTTTCGCCCAACGGCAAGGCGAAAACCGTCGTGGCGACCTCCGGCGTACCGGAGTACCCGGACAACTGGCAGTCCGTCGAATCGACCGTCGCCGCGATCGTCGACACTCTCGCGGCGCTGATCGAACGGCTCCGCAAGCGCATCGACGAGACCGACAAGAGCGACCTCGTGACGCAGGATCTGCTCATCGAGATCACCCGCGCGCTGGAAGAGGCGCACTGGATGTGGCAGGCGCAGCAGGCCTGACCCGCGTCGCCTGAGGAAAAGCCGTCCGCCCTTGTCGCGGACGGCTTTTCCGTATCCGGTGGTCGTCGCGGGCACCCGGCAGTAGGTTCGCTGACATGGTGCTTCATCAGGGGAAACAAGATCGGGCAGACCGGAAGACCGGCACGAATCCGTTGTACGCCGGAAGCAATCCGGCACTCGCCGCGGACTTCACGATGCCGCGCGACCGGCTGCGGGACGATTCGCTGCCGCCGGACACGGCGCTGCAGCTGGTGCGCGACGAGCTGATGCTCGACGGCAACGCGCGGCTCAACCTCGCCACGTTCGTCACGACGTGGATGGAGCCGCAGGCGCGCGAGCTGATGGCCGAATGCGTGGACAAGAACATGATCGACAAGGACGAGTACCCGCAGACCGCGGAACTTGAGCGGCGCTGCGTCAACATCCTCGCCGATCTGTGGCACGCGCCCGACCCCACCGACATCATGGGCTGCTCGACCACCGGATCGTCCGAGGCCTGCATGCTCGCCGGGATGGCGTTGAAGCGGCGCTGGTCGAAGCTGGGCCGCACCGGGAAGCCGAACCTGGTGATGGGCATCAATGTCCAGGTGTGCTGGGAAAAGTTCTGCGAGTACTGGGAAGTCGAGCCGCGGCTGGTGCCGATGGAGGGCGACCGGTACCACCTGTCCGCCGAAGAAGCGGTGAAGCTCTGCGACGAGAACACCATCGGCGTCGTCGCGATCCTCGGCTCGACCTTCGACGGCAGCTACGAGCCGGTCGCCGAGGTCGCGGCCGCCCTCGACGCCCTGCATGAGCGAACCGGCTGGGACATTCCGGTGCACGTCGACGGCGCGTCCGGCGCGATGATCGCCCCGTTCCTCGACGAGGACCTGGAGTGGGACTTCCGGCTGCCGCGCGTCGCGTCGATCAACACCTCCGGGCACAAGTACGGCCTCGTGTACCCCGGTGTCGGCTGGGTGGTGTGGCGCGACAAGGCGGCGCTGCCCGAGGAACTGGTGTTCAACGTCAATTACCTGGGCGGCGACATGCCGACCTTCGCGCTCAACTTCTCCCGCCCCGGCTCGGAAGTCGCCGCGCAGTACTACACGTTCGTCCGGCTGGGCCGCGAAGGTTTCCGCGCGGTACAACAGGCTTCCCGCGACGTGGCGACGTATCTGGCCGGCGAGATCTCCAAGCTGGAGCCATTCGAACTGCTCACCCGCGGCGACCAGCTGCCGGTATTCGCCTTCACCACCCGCTCGGACGTAACCGCGTTCGACGTCTTCGACGTTTCCCGCCGTCTCCGCGAACGCGGCTGGCTCGTGCCCGCGTACACGTTCCCGGACAACCGCACCGACCTGGCGGTACTGCGCGTCGTCATCCGCAACGGCTTCACGCACGACCTCGCTGACCTGCTGCTCGGCGACCTGAAGCGGATACTTCCGGAACTGGACCGCCAGCCGTCCCCGCAGCACGACCCAGCCACGTCGACCGGTTTCCACCACTAGCCCGCTACTAACGAGTAACCTGGCCGGTATGGGCCTTGCCAAGGATGAACGCCAAGCGCTGAGCGACCTCTTCGAGCAGCTCGGCCCGGATGCCCCGACCCTGTGCGAGGGCTGGCAGACGCGGGATCTGGCCGCGCACCTGGTCGTCCGGGAGCACCGGCCGGACGCAATGCCCGGAATCGTGGTGCCCGCACTGGCCGGTCACACCCGGAAAGTGCAGGACGGCGTCGCCGCGCGCCCGTGGGACGACCTGGTCGCCCAGGTCCGCCGCGGCCCGTCCCGGTTCTGGCCGACGTCCATCGGCCCGGTGGACGAGGCGACGAACAGCGCTGAGTTCCTGGTGCACCACGAGGATGTCCGGCGGGCACAACCGGAGTGGACCCCGCGCGAGGCTGATCCTTCACGAGACGGTGCGGCGTGGCGGTTGGCTACGCGGACGGCGAAGCTGAACCTGCGCAAGTCCCCGGTCGGAGTGGTACTGCGGACCCCGGACGGCCAGTCGGCTTCGGTGAAGCCGGGTGCTCCGGTGGTCACGGTGGTGGGCGAGCCGGTGGAACTGCTGCTGTTCGTCTTCGGGCGAGACGCGGTGCAGGTGACTTATGAGGGTGACGATGCCGCGGTGGCGCAGTTGACGGGCGCTAAGCGCGGGCTGTGATCCGGGCCGCCCAGGAGACCCCCGGGCGGCCCGAACCCTCAGCGCATTCCCAGCGCCCGCAAGGCGAAGTACACCTCGATGGACGTCTGCTTGATCGTCTCGGCGATCACCAGCGAGCCGTGGCCCGCGTCGTAGCGGTAGAACTCGTGGGGTGCGTCGCGCTTGGCGAGGCGGTCCAGGTAGTTCTCGATCTGCCGGATCGGGCACCGCGGGTCGTTGTCGCCGGCCAGGATCAGGACGGGGGCGGCGACCGCGTCCACGTACGTCAGCGGCGAGCACTCGCGGTACACCGCGGGCACGTCCTCCGGGGAACCGCCGAACAGGGCGCGGTCGAACGAGCGCAGCTGCTCCATCTCGTCCTCGTAAGCGGCCACGTAGTCGGCCACCGGCACACCCGCGACGCCAGCGGCCCACCGGGTCGGCTGGGTGCCCAGCGCCAGCAGGGTCAGGTACCCGCCCCACGAAGCGCCGTTCACCACGCACTTGTCCTTATCGGACAGTCCGCTTTCGACTGCCCAGTCGTGGACCGCCGCGACGTCTTCCAGCTCGGTCAGGCCCGGACGTCCCTCGATGGCGTCCCGCCACGCCGAGCCGTAGCCGGTGGAGCCGCGGTAGTTCACCTCGACCACGGCGAATCCGGCGTCCAGCCAGGTCGCGCGGTAGGCGGAGAACCGGTCCTCGTCGGCCGCGTGCGGGCCGCCGTGCAGCGAAAACACCGTCGGCAGCGGGCCTTCTGGAGCATCCGCGGGACGGGAGACCAGTGCGTGGATCCGGCCGCCGACGCCCTCGACGAACGCGTCGGTGACCGGCGACGAACCCGGCGCGCGCTCGCCCGGCGGCGTCAACAGAACCGAGTCGGTGCCGTCGGCCGCGCGGGCACGGACCGCAGCGGGCTCGGCAGCGCTGGACCACGAGTACTCGATGGTTCCGTCCGGCCGCACGCCCGCGCCGCCGATCCGTCCGGCGGGAGTGTCCACAGCGGACAGCTCGCCGGTGTCAAGGTCGTATCGGTACAACGAACTGCGTGCCTCGTGGAAGTGCACGACGAGCAACGCGCGCGCGTCCGGATACCAGTCCGCGACGACCTCGCCGGGCAAATCAATCAGCAGTTCGGTTTCGGTGTCCGCCTGCACGTCCCACACCAGCAGTTCTTCGCGGCCGCGGCGTTCGTGCAGGACCAGCACGCGCTGGTCGCCCGGAAGCGGCGAGAACTCCAGCGCTTGCAGGCCTTTGCCTTCGCCGTCCCACTTCTCCGCGACGGTGGTGAACCCGTCGGTGGACAGCACTCGCAACGCCGGGTGCCGGGAATCGCCGTGCTCGGAATGGGAAATGGCGAGCAGGCTTTCGTCCCGCGACATCGACGTGATCCCGGCGTCGTCCGCGTGCTGGTAAAACCGCTCGGTTACGCCGTCGATTTTCGCGAACAGTTCGCTGCCGTCGTCGGTCGAAACGCCTGCCGCGATTACTCGCTGGCCGATTTCCAGACCGGCCGGGTATCCGTCGTGAATATCGGGCAGTGCTTTGCTGGCCGCGGAGCTGTCGCCGTCGAACGGCTGGCTGCGCCAGGACCCGAACTCGTCGCCGTCGGTGTCGTCGAACCACCAGATGGCTGTTCCGTCGGGCGAGGGCGTCGCGTGCAAGGTGCCGTTGGGCCGGTCGGTGACCCGCCGGTGACTGTCGGTGGCCCGGTCCCACGCGTAAACCTCCCATACGCCGCTGGCGTTGGAGACGTACACGTTGGCCTCGGGTGCGTCGCGGGCCCATTCGGGCACCGAGATGCGCGGCGCGTGGAATCGCGCCAGCCAGCGTTTTTCGGCTTCGGGGTCGTCGAACAGGCGGTCCGGGACCACCGCGGGCGGATTTTGGTTGCCTGACTGCGTGCTCACCCCTCGATCCTGCCACCTCTCACCCGTACTCTGTGCGGGGTGCTGGAGGGTTACGCGCCGGGCTATGCCCAAGACGCGCTGTCAATGATGAACACGCGCACAGCGAGTGACCGCGCCGCGTTCGCCCAACAACTGTTCATCCCGGGCTCGCGCGTGCTGGACCTGGGCTGCGGCCAAGGCTCCATCACCACCACTCTGGCCCCGAACTGCCACGTGATCGGCCTTGACATCCACCACCCCCTGCTCCCCACTGCGTCCACAGTGGACTACATCAACGCGACCGCATACGCCCTCCCTTTCGCGACGGCGTCATTCGACGTTGTTTTTTCACACGCGCTCTTCGAGCACCTGGCAGACCCCGCCGCCGTACTGGCGGAAATCCGCCGAGTACTCCGCCCAGGCGGCCACCTGGCAATCTCCACCTCAGACTGGAGCCGAGCAAAAATCCGCCCGAGAACCGCAAACGTGGACGCCGCCCTGCGCGGCCACTACCTGCTTCGCCGCAGCTCCGGCGGCGACCCCTTTTCCGGCCGCACCATAGCCACAAAACTCGCCACCGCTGGCTTCACGAACATCACCGAACGCTCGCGCTACCGGGAAGACCTCTCCTACCGCGCCCTGGCGACCTACGTAGAAGCCCGCCTGGCGGAAGCTCTCTCCAAGCCCCCCACGAAAGACCACGACCAACTAACCTCAGCCGCCCGCTCCGCCTGGTCCTGGACCCGCACCACCGCAATCGGCGACTTCCACCAATGCTGGCAAGAACTAACCGCCACCCGCTAATCCCCCTCGTGAGCGGCAACCGGTACAAACACTCACGACCCCACCCCACCCCACCCTCCGCCGCCGCCGCACCTTCGGGGGTCCAGGGGGCGAGCCCCCTGGCGGGGGTCTGGGGGTCCGACCCCCAGGAGATACAACGAAGTAAGGGCTCCCTGTCTGCGCTTTGTGCAGACAGGGAGCCCTCACTTACCAGTCGGGGTGGCGGGATTTGAACCCACGACCTCCTCGACCCGAACGAGGCACGCTACCAAGCTGCGCCACACCCCGAGGTACTGCTTAGCGGGTCGGGGGTAAGTCTAGCGGACGGGTTTCGCGGCTTTGCGCGGGGCTGGTTTGCGGGGGTCGGGGGCGTCGGATCCGCGCGGGACCAGCGTCAACAGGCTGGCTTCCGGCGGGCAGGCGAAGCGAGCGGGGGCGTAGGGGGAGGTGCCGAGTCCGGCGGAGACGTGGAGCCACATGCGGGCTCCCCAGCGGGAGGCGCCGCGGGCACGGCTGCGGTCGAGTTCGCAGTTGGTGATGATGGCGCCGTAGCCGGGGATGCGGAGTTGCCCGCCGTGGGTGTGGCCGGCGAGGACGAGGTCGTAGCCGTCGGTGGCGAAGGTGTCGAGGACGCGTGGTTCCGGGGAGTGCGTGACACCGAGGCGGACGGCCGCGGTGGTGTCGGCGGGTCCGGCGATGTCGGAGTACCGGTCGCGGTGGAGGTGCGGGTCGTCGACGCCGGCGGCGAAGACGGCACGGCCGCCGACGTCGACCGTGCGGCGGACGTGGGTCAGGTCGACCCAGCCGTGCTCGACGAAGGCGGCGCGAAGGTCGCGCCAGGGCAGCTGGGTGCCGTGAATGCGCTTCTTTTTGCCGCGCGGCATCAGGTAGCGCGCGGGGTTTTTGGGTTTGGGCGCGTAGTAGTCGTTGCTGCCGAAGACGAACAGCCCCGGCCGGTCCAGCAGCGGGCCGAGCGCGCGGAGCACGGAGGGGACCGCGGTGCGGTGGGAGAGGTTGTCGCCGGTGTTGACGACGAGGTCGGGTTCGAGCTCGTCGAGCGCGGCGACCCAGCGTTGCTTGGCTTGGTGACCGGGGAGCATGTGCAGGTCAGAGACGTGCAGGATGGTGAACGGCGGCGTACCGGGCGCGAGTACGGGCAACTCGGCGGTCCGCAAGGTCCAGCGGCGGCGTTCGATGCCGACGGCGTAACCGAGGGTGGCGGCCCCAAGGGCGATGGTCCCCACGGCCAACCGCTTCGCGGGGCCTCCGGGCGGACTGGCATTACCGAGCGTGCTCACAAGGTCGAGGATACGTGTTCGATCGGGTCGTCCGCTGTGGCCGGTGCCGGATGGCGTAGAGCGAAGGTCTCAGCGGTGTTCTCTCGACAGCCGGCGCGTCGTTGGATCGAATTGGATCGGACCAGTCCGACAGAGATGCGGAGCCTGGCTATGGCAAGCACGATTCTCTTTTTGCTGGCCGCGTTCCCGTGGCGCCGGGGGACAAAACCCTGGGCGCGGTTGTGGTGTTTTCGCTGGGGTGGCCCCTTTGCGAGCACTGGGACCGGGCTTTCCGATCGCGATCGTGCGGCTCTGCCGGATCGCGCTCAACGGCCGACGCTGAGCCCGGACAGGCGAAACGGGGCGGGAGATCGCGTCTCCCGCCCCGTTTTCACCGGATTCAGTTGGTGTAAGCCGGATCCTCCGGCGGCAGCCCGACGATCGGCTGGTCCTTCATGATGTTCGTCATCGCGCCGAACCAGGTCTGCGCGGGCGTCTTGCCGCCGAACATGTTGCCGGTGCCGCAGGTGTACACGTTGCCAACACCTCCGTAGCAGAGGCCGCCATTACCGCCTTCGGGGCGGAACACCATCGCCGCACCGGCCATCTGCGGCGTCCCGGCCACGAAGGTCGCCGAACCGTTGTTCTGGGTCGTACCCGTCTTGCCGACGAGCGGACGGTTCCAGCCAGCGTCCGCGGCGGCCTTGGCGGACGTGCCGCCGGGCTGGTCGTCCTTGCTCATCCCGACCGCCATGGTGTTCGCGAGGCCCTCCGGCACGACCTGCTCGCACGCAGCTTCCTTGACCGGCACCGGTTTGCCGTCGCGGTCGGTCACCGACGCCAGCGGGGTCGGCGGGCACCATTTGCCGCCGCTCAGGATGGTCGCGGCGACGTTCGCCATTTCCAGGCCGCTCGTCGGGCTGAAGCCGAGCGTGAACGCGCCCGTGCCCGGGTAATTGCCCTTGGGCCCGTAGGCCTGCGCCTGGGTCTGGTTCTTTCCCGGGTTGGTCGACTTCGGATCGACCGGTCCGCCGCCCTGGTTGCTCGCCATCGTCTCGCGCATGCCCAGTTTCGTCGCCATGTCGATGGCGGGCCCGGTGCTGCCGAGCTTGTCCTCCAGCGCCACGAACGCGGTGTTCGGCGAGGTCGCCAGTGCTTGCTGCAACGAAGCCGATTCGGGATAGCCGTTGCCCGCGTTGCCAACGCAGTACCAGCGAGTGTTCGGTGCACCGGTCGCCGGGCAGTGCGGCTGGCTGCCGGTGAAGACGTGCGAGACGTAGCTGTTGCCGACCGGGATGTTGCTGTAGATCCCGGCGATGTGCTGGTTCAGCACCGCCGCGGTGGTGAAGATCTTGTAGCTCGACCCCGCGCCGCCGGTGTTGAACACGCCGGACGGGAGCGCGTAGGTCGTCTGCCCTTGATCCGCGTCGATCCCGTAGTCCCGGTTCGCCGCGAGCGCCACCACTTCGTGCCGGTCCTTGCCGGGCCGGATCAGCGAAAGCGTGTTCGCGACGTTCTTCTGGGTTTTGTTCACCTGTTGCTCGGCCGAGACCTTCGCTTCGTGGTTGGCCTTCTCGTCCAGCGTCGTCTTGACCGTGTAGCCGCCGGTGTACAGCTGGTCCTCGGACATCCCGGCCTTGAGCAGATAGTCCTGGACGTACTGGCAGAAGAAGCCGTTCTCAGTCCCGGCCCCGGTGCAGTTCGACGCGGGCTTCTGCGGGGTGTCCGGCACCACGCCGAGCGGTTCGGCCTTGAACTTGTCCGCGTCCGCCTTCGCCAGCTTCTGGTTGCTGACCATCCGGTCGAGCACCAGGTTGCGCCGTTTCGTCGCCTTGTCCGGGTGGTTCCACGGGTCGAAGACGATCGGGTTGTTCACGATGCCCGCGAGCAGCGCGGCCTGCGGCACGGTCAGGTTCTCCGGCGTGGTGTTGAAGTAGGCGTGCGCGGCCGCTCCGACCCCGTAGATCTGCCGGGAGAACTCGACGATGTTGAGGTAGCCGGCGAGGATCTGGTCCTTCGAGAGCTTCGTCTCCAGGTTGATCGCGATCCGGGCTTCCTTGAGCTTGCGCGAGAGCGTCTGCTCCTGCGCCTTCGCCTGCCCGTTCTTGTCGCCCCGGTAGACGACGTTGATCAGGTAGTTCTTCACGTACTGCTGCGTGATCGTCGAGGCGCCCTGCGTGTCCCCGCCCGCGGTGTTGGAGACGGCGGCGCGCAGCGTCCGGCCCCAGTTCACCCCGTGGTGCTCGTAGAACGCCTTGTCCTCGGCAGACAGCAGCGCCCACTTCAGCGCCGGGTTGATCTGGTCCGGGCGGACCGGGATCCGGTACTGCTTGTACAGCGTCGCGATCGGCTTGCCGCCGGCGTCGGTGATAGTCGTCACCAGCGGCGGCGGGATGTCGGCGAGGTCGGACGACGTCTTGTCGACCGTTTCGCTCGCCTGGTTGGACACGACCCCCGCGGCGCCCACCACCGGGAACATGATCCCGGCGACCAGCACCCCTGCCAGCAGGCACAGGCCGAGGAGCTTGAAAAGACCATCCGTTTTGCGCACGAAAGCCAGGGTACTGAAGCCCCGTGTCGCCTTCGTGACCTAAGGGTCCGCGCGCCCCGGAGGCGATCATTAACGGGACCCCATGTCGTGACCTTTGGTAACGGAATGCATGCTAGGTCTCGACGGAGGGAACCGAGGGACCCTACAGTCCGTCAACGTCTCACGTAGATGCCGACAGACGGAGCAGCCCGGGTGGGAGCCTGGCTGGTCCGGACGGCGGCAGCGGCACCGGGGAGGTGCCGTCACCGACGTGCGGCGCAGTGGGAAACGCTCGCGGGGGTGGGAGCGGGAGCTTCGCCTTCGCTGGTGCCATACACCAGATGAGGGAGCTGGGGGTATGCAAACCAATCAGGTTGGCTGGCGGGTCGATGCCTCGTGCCGGGACGCTGATCCCGACGGGTTGTTCGTGCGAGGCGCCGAGCAGAACAGGGCGAAAGCCGTGTGCATGGGGTGCCCGGTCCGCACCGAATGCCTCGCCGAGGCGCTCGACGGCCGGATCAATTTCGGAGTCTGGGGCGGGATGACGGAACGGGAACGGCGCGCCCTGCTGCGCCGTCGCCCGGACGTGACCAGCTGGACTGACCTGCTCGAAGCGGCGAAGCGGGACGCGCTGTCCGCCGCGGCGGGCTGAACCTGCTCGTGAGTGGCGATGCCGGTGAGAACCGGCATCGCCACTCACGACGTCAGCTTTATCCCGATGTCGCGCAGGCCTTCGAGGTCGTGCACGTCACCGGCGAGCGCGGGCACCCGGGTCAGCGGCACTTCCGGATGCGCGCGGGTGAAGCGCGCCAGCAGCCGGTTCTCGCGCTCGGCCAGCGCGACGCGGTCGGCGTGCAGCCGCAGCACGGCTTCGGCGAGCGGCGCGTTCTGCACCGACTCGGCGGCGGTCAGAGCTTCGGTCGCGGACAGCGGCGCGAGCACCGGGTGCGTGCGGTTGGCCACCAGACCGGCCAGCGGCATCGACTCTCCGGCGAGGCGCTCCACGAAATAGGACGCCTCGCGCAGCGCGTCCGGCTCCGGCGCGGCCACCACGAGGAACGACGTACCGGACGACCGCAGCAGCTCGGCGGTCTTGCGCGCGCGTTCGCGGAAGCCGCCGAACATGCTGTCGAAGGCCTGCATGAACGCGGACGCGTCGGCGAGCAGCTGGCCGCCGATGATCGTCGACACCGCCTTCGCGAACATCGAGAACCCCGCACTGACCACCTTGCGCAGGCCCCAGCCGCCCGCCTTCGCCGGGCCGGTGAGCAGCCGGATCATCCGGCCGTCGAGCGCGGTGGACAGCCGGGTCGGCGCGTCGAGGAAATCGAGCGCGGACCGGCTCGGCGGCGTGTCGACGATGATCAGATCCCAGTCGTCGGTCGCCGCGAGCTGGCCGAGCTTCTCCATCGCCATGTACTCCTGCGTGCCGGAGAACGACGTGGAAATGGTCTGGTAGAAGGGGTTCTGCAGCAGCTGCTCGGCCCGCTCGGGCCCGGCGTGCACGCGCACCATGTCATCGAACGTGCGGCGCATGTCGAGCATCATCGCCCACAGTTCGCCCTTGGGCTCGAAGCCCTCGACCCGCACCTGCTTGGGATGATTGCCCAGTTCGCGCAGCCCGAGCGCCTGCGCGAGCCTGCGTGCCGGGTCGATCGTGAGCACCACGGTCTGCCTGCCGCGTTCGGCGGCCCGCAGCGCGAGCGCCGCGGCGGTGGTGGTCTTGCCGACGCCGCCGGAACCGCAGCACACGATCACGCGGCTGGCCGGGTCGTCGAGGAGGGCGTCCACGTCGAGCATCGTGTCGGCGGGCATCAGCGCACCCCCTGTTCGTGCAGCGTTTCGGCGAGTTCGTAGAGCGCGGCGACGTCAACGCCCTCGGTGAGGTCCGGCAGCTCCAGCGTCGGCAGATCGGCCTCGGCGAGCTGTTCGCGGGCCCGCTGTTCGGCGGCGACGCGGACGGCGTGCTCCACGGTCTCCTCCACGAGCGCCTCCAGCGTCGCCTCCGGCAGGTTCAGCCCGGCCGAGGCGAGGCCGGAGCGCACCCGGTCGGCGTCCACCCGGCCGTCGGCCGCCGCGGTCACCGAACGCGCGGGCAGCCGCGGCGGACGGACCCGGTTCACCAGCACGGCGCCTGGTCGCAGATCGGCTCCGTCCAGTTCGGCCACCGCTTCGACGGTCTCGCGCACCGGCATCTCCTCCAGCAGCGTGGTGAGGTGCACGGCGGTCTCGCCGGAATGCAGCAGCCGCACCACGCCGTCGGCCTGGCCGCGGATCGGGCCGGTCTTGGCGAGGTCGGTGAGCGCCTTGGTGACGTCGAGGAACTTCACCACGCGCCCGGTCGGCGGCGCGTCGACCACGACCGCGTCGTAGGTGTGGCGGCCGTCGGATTCCGTGCGCCCGACGCATTCCTTGATCTTCCCGGTGAGCAGGACGTCGCGCAGGCCCGGCGCGAGCGTGGTGGCGAACTCGATCGCCCCCATCCGGCGCAGCGTCCGCCCGGCGAAACCGAGGTTGTAGAACATCTCGAAGTATTCGAGCAGCGCCGCTTCGACATCGATGTGCAGCGCGCGCAGTTCGCCGCCGCCGGGGACCGACGCGATCCGCTGTTCCGCGTACGGCAGCGGTTCGGTGTCGAAGAGCTGCGCGATGCCCTGGCGGCCCTCGACCTCGATCAAGAGCACCCGGCGGCCGTTTCGGGCGAGCGCGAGACCGAGCGCCGCGGCGAGCGTGGTCTTGCCGGTTCCGCCCTTGCCGGTGACGAAGTGCAGCCGGGCCCTGGCGAGCTCGTCGGTCCAGCCAGCGGAGGGTGTGGTCACACCCTCAACACTAAACCGGTGTTCAGCTGGCCAGCATCAGGACGCCGACCGCAGCGGCGACCACCGCAACGACGATCCAGGTCACCAAGCCGGGCAGCACGGTCAGCGTGAGCACCGCCACCACGATCAGCCCGGTGAGGGTGACCGCGCCCGCGATCGCCACCTGGCCCGAATCGTTCACCCGGTCCCGCGTTTTGGCCATCACGGCCAGCGCGAGCGGCACCCCGGCCACGGCGAGCAGCACGGTCGCGACGATCCGCCAGGTCTCCACGCGCCCACGCTAGCGACCTCGTGAGTGGCGATCACGGCGAGAACCGTGATCGCCACTCACGAGAGCGACGATCGGATGTGAACTGCCCCACACTCACCCGGCCCAGCCAGGTGCTCCCCTGGACGGGTGACGGGCTTTCGGCGGCCGCGGTCCGGAGGGGCCTTGCCCGCTTGGTTACGCTCCCGAGTCATGAGTGCGACCACATGGGAGTACGCCACCGTCCCGCTGCTGATCCACGCCACGAAGCAGATTCTCGACCAGTGGGGCGAGGACGGCTGGGAGCTGGTGACCGTGCTGCCCAACCCGAGCGGCGAACAGCACGTCGCGTACCTGAAGCGGCCGAAGAGCTGAGGGGGCGGCGTTGACCTGGAGTGACCGGCTCGCCGAGCTCGGCATCGAACTGCCCGGAGTCGCCGCACCGCTGGCCGCGTACGTGCCCGCCGTGCGCTCCGGCTCGCACGTCTACACCTCCGGCCAGCTGCCGTTCGTTGACGGCGCGCTCGCCGCGACCGGCAAGGTCGGCGGCGAGGTCAGCCCGGAGGAGGCCAAGGGCCACGCCCGCATAGCGGCGCTGAACGCGCTCGCCGCGGTACACGCCCTCGTCGGCATTGACTCTGTTGTCCGGATTGTCAAGGTGGTCGGTTTCGTCGCCTCCGCGGAGGGCTTCACCGGCCAGCCCGCGGTCGTGAACGGGGCGTCCGAGCTGCTCGGCGAGATCTTCGGCGACGCCGGGGTGCACGCGCGGTCGGCCGTCGGCGTCGCGGAGCTTCCGATCGCTTCGCCGGTGGAAGTCGAACTGATCGTGGAGGTGCGGTGATGGACCCCGACATCGAACAGTCCTTGCACGAACTGCTGCTGCGGCTCGCCGGCCGCACGCCGGACCAGCTGTTGTGGCGGTTCCGCGACTGGCTCGGCGAAGGCGCGATGGGGACGCTCGCGCGGACCCTGCCGAGGTCTTTGCTCAAGCACAGGATCGATTTGGACCAGTCGGAGTACCGCCTGCTCGTGGCCGGTCTGATCCCGCACGGTGCTGACTGGCACCAGGTGAGTTCGACCCTGGGGGTAGACGACGTCACCGAGACCAGGTACACATTCACGCAGAGTGCGCCCGAATGGGTGAACTCCGTCGACTCTGTGTCCGTCTTGCTTCACGCGACGTTGCGTGGACGCGCGGATGTGGGGGAAGTACGGCAGAGCTGGCGGCGCCTCGGCACCGCCAGCGAGAGCGGGGCGAAGCGAGTCCTGCTGGTGACGGCGACCGCGGGACAGCCCCGGCTCACCGGTGAACTGCAGCGGGTGCTGCGGGTCATGGGGGACGAGGAGCCCAGCGTCGAGGTCATCCCGCCGCGCTTCGACCTTCCCGGGTACCACCGGGCCGCGCTCGCCGAGTCCGAGCTGGTCTGCGTAGGCGCCGCGGGCGCCGGTCATCGACTTGTCGCCGCTTAACGCTCGTTGCCGCCAGGCGAGCTGGGAGGAGCAGAGCCATGGTGGAGGTTCACGACGGCCCGATGGACGGGTTCTCGGTGCCCCTGCGCCTGCATAACTTGTTGCTGGCCCTGGCGGGCCGCATCGACGACAGCGCGCTCACCGAAGCGCGGGAACTGATCGCCCGGGCTCACATCGACGAGGCGGTGGAACTCACCACCGGCACGTTGATCGCGGGCCGGATCGCGGTGAGCGAAGCCGAACAGCGCGAGCTGGCGCTGGTGCTCGAGATGAGCCGGTCGGACGCGACGCTCGCGAACGACCTGCTGGTCACCGACCACGAGCCGATGCACACGCACCGGTTCACCGGCGACAACCAGCCCGAGTTCGGTCTCGCCGAGGCGCTCGACCGGACCTTGCAGGTGCTGCCCGACGTGCGTTCCGTGCACGCGGTGTGGCGCAACACCCCGGCGGGCAGCGTGCCGGGCGCGCTGCCGCAGCGGGTAGTGCTGGTCGAACTCGGTCCCGAGGGCAACCCTCCCGCGGTCGCGTTCCGCGTCGACACCGCGCTGCGCCGGGCGGGCATCCGCTCGGTCGTCGAGGTGAGCGGTCCGGGAATTCCGCAGTCGGATTACCACCAGGCCGCGGGTGCCGTCGCGAGCCCGGTGTGGGTCACCGGCAGCACGCATTCGGCCCCGGACTACCGGCCGGAACCGACGCCGCAGCGCAGCGCCCCGGCGCCCGCTTCGGCTCCGGTTCCCGAGCCGGTCTCGGAAGCGCCGAGCCGGCACGGGCACCGCCAGCCCGAACCGGAACCGGTTGCCGCCGAGCCGGTGGTGCCGGTCGCGCCCGTGGTGCCGATCGTGCAGGCCGTGCCCGCACAGCCGATCTCGACGCCGGAGCCGGTGGCCGAGCCCGCCGCGTCTTCGGAGCGGCCGAGGACGGCCGGATCGGAGTCGCGTGCCGAGCGCACGTCGGACCTGACTCCGTCCGAGGTGGCGCAGCTGCGGCGCGCGCTGGCCGAGGACCCGGAGAAGGGCCGCGAGATCGCCGCGGGCAAGCCGAGCATGCACGAGGTGGTCGAGCTGCCCGCGCTGGATCTGGACGATCCGAGCCTGTCCGAACGCGACCGTGCGCTGCTGCGCGAGTTGCACGAGGAACTGGCTGAACGCGAGCGTGCCGAGGCGGCCCGGTTGCGGCTCAACGGCGCGTCCCGTTCCGGCGGGGACCAGCACTGGTCCTGAGCCCCTGTTGTTCCGTGAAGGGCTCCTTGCGGGAAGAAGATTCCCGCAAGGAGCCCTTCGCGGCTTTCGGGCGACCGGACGCGGGACGGCGGTTTTGGGCTGCCCCGGGACTGTCGGGAGGTGACACAAGTAATCCGCGACGCGTACGGATTGCGAGGTATGTTGCCCGGGTGGAACGGCCGCGTGAATTCGTTTTCGACATCCCCGCCCGTCCCGGCATCGCGATCCGGGACAACGCGGATGGCCCGCCGGCGACCCCGAAGGACGCCGCCACGGTGATCCTGCTGCGGGACGTTTCCGACGGCGTGGAGGTCTTCCTCCAGCACCGCGTCATGGGCATGGCGTTCGCCGGCGGGATGACGGTGTTCCCTGGCGGCGGGGTCGATCCGCGCGACGCCGACGCCTCCGTGGCGTGGGCCGGGCTGCCGCCGTCGTGGTGGGCCGAGCAGTTCACCTGCGACGAAAGCCTCGCCCGCGCGCTCGTTTGTGCCGCTGTTCGGGAGACGTTCGAGGAGTCCGGCGTACTGCTGGCTGGGACCGAGGACTCGGTGGTCGCCGACGTCGCGCCGTACCACGAAGCGCGGACAGCCTTGGAATCACGGGAAATCTCGCTCGCTGGTTTCCTGGCTGATGCGGGCCTTACGTTGCGCGCGGACCTGCTCCACCCGTACTCGCACTGGGTCACGCCGCCGCAGGAACAGCGTCGATACGACACCCGCTTCTTCGTCGCGAAGCTCCCTGAAGGCCAGCGCGCGGACGGCGCGACCTCAGAAGCCGCCGCCGCCGGTTGGCAACCGCCCGCCGAGGCAGTCGCGGACGCGCGCGAAGGTCGTCGCACGCTGATGCCGCCGACCTGGCTGACCCTCGTCGAACTCGCCGAGTTTTCCAAGGCCGACGCGGTGCTCGCCGAGCCGCGCGAGATCGTGAAGACCGTGCCGACCCTGGTCCGGGACGGCGAGAACATCCGCGTTGTCCTCGATACTTCGGAGTCCTGAGTGACCGCTCCCGCTTACGGCGTGCTGCGCCGTGTTTCCGAAACCGCGTCGGTGCTGCTGGAGAACAATCCTTCGACGATGACGCTGGAGGGCACCAACACCTGGGTGCTGCGCGGTGGTGACGCCGCTGCCGCCGTGGTCGTCGACCCCGGCTACCACGATCTGGAGCACTTGGAAAAGCTCGCCGCCGTCGGTCCGGTCGAGCTCATCCTGCTGACCCATCACCACCCGGATCACGCCGAAGGCGCACCCTGGTTCGCTTCGAAAACGGGCGCGCCGGTGCGAGCCTTCGACGCTTCCCTCTGCATCGACGCGCCTGCGTTCGCCGACGGCGACTCCTTCGCCGCGGGCGGACTGGACTTCAGTGTCCTGCACACTCCCGGCCACACCGACGATTCGGTGTCGCTACTGGTCGGAGGCCAGATCCTGACCGGAGACACGATCCTCGGCCGAGGCACGACGGTCCTGCACGACCTGGGCGACTACCTGCGCTCACTGCGCAAACTGATCGCACTCCCGGACGGCATCCCAGGCCTGCCCGGCCACGGCCCGGAGCTGCCGGATCTGCCCGCGACCGCACGAGAGTATTTGGCGCACCGGGAACAGCGCCTGGATCAGGTGCGTTCCGCCTTGCGAACGCTCGGCGAAGACGCGACGCCGCGGCAAGTGGTCGAGGTGGTCTACGCCGACGTCGACCGCGCGCTGTGGGCACCGGCCGAGGCGAGCGTGCGCGCACAACTGGAGTATCTACGGTCGTCTTCGGAGGACGGACAATGAGCAACGTCGAGGTCGAGTTCTACTGGCGCCCAGGCTGCGGCTTCTGCTCGGCCCTGCGCCGGCCACTGCTGGAAAGCGGTTTGCCGGTCCGGGAAATCAACATCTGGGAGGAACCGGGCGCGGCCGAACGAGTGCGCGAGGTGGCGAACGGCAACGAGACGGTGCCCACGGTGATTGTGGGGTCGACCGCACTGGTGAACCCGACGTTCGACGAGGTCAAGGCCGCGGTGGCCGCGGAGACGGCTGCCTGAAGGCTGTTCCGAGCCTTCCCCGGGACGTGCCGCGACGCATCGCGCAGGCCCCGGTGGATCTTCGGATGGAGGGCGGCAGCCGATCCATCACCGCGCAGTTGTGCTGCCTTCCCGGCAACAGCAGCCAGAACCGCCGCGAACCGACAACGGCACGCCCCTGCCGTGTTGACTCCGCCGCAGGCCGCTCAGCCCCGTTCAGACCCCTTCGGCCTCCGGCACGACTTCGCTCGGCTCCGTGCCGGGTGCGCGGCCTGGAACAGCCCGGAAAGCCCGCCGCGGAGCGTGCCGACCTTCGGCACGCTCCGCGTGCGAGAGCGCCGCGTCGCCTAGCCCCGCGGCGCTCCGGCGAGCCCCGGTCGGCGCAGTTCCGGCTCGGTGCTGTGCCGTGCCGTGTCGTGGAAGTCTGGCTTGGTTCCGGCGAGCCCGAGTCGGNCTGTGCCGTGTCGTGGAAGTCTGGCTTGGTTCCGGCGAGCCCGAGTCGGCTTAGCTCTGGCTTGGTGCTGTGCGGCTGAGCTGTGCCGTGTCGTGGAAGTCTGGCTTGGTTCCGGCGAGCCCGAGTCGGNCGAGCCCGAGTCGGCTTAGCTCTGGCTTGGTGCTGTGCGGCTGAGCCGTGCCGTGTCGTGGAAGTCTGGCTTCGTCCCGGCGAGCCCGAGTCGGCTCAGCCCCGGCTCGGCACCGCGCACCCGAGCCGTGCCTACCCCGGCTCGCACCGCGTCCGGCGCGAACCAGCCGTCAGGCCGGAGCCAAGTCAGTGTTCGCCGGTTACCGGGGCAACATCGGCATCAAGTAGTACTTCAATGCCACCTCCCGTCCGTCCTCGTCGGCCGGAGTCAGGACGCACGCTCGCAACCCTGGCTGGATTGCCAGCCGGATGCGTTCTCCGCTGAACGGGGCGAGGGCGTCCAGCAGGTACCGGGCCTGGAAGGACGGCGAGGTCCGGCCGCCGCAAACGTTTGCCTTCAGGTGTTCTTCCGCCTCGCCGGTGTCTTGTCGTGCGCTTGCCAGGCGGAGGTGTGCGTCGCCGACTTCCAGGGTCAGGACTCGGCGGTCCTCGGAGTAGACGCCGACTCGGCGGATGGCTGCGGCCAGTTCGTCGGCGCCTACCTCGACTTCCGTGTCGACCGCGTCGGACGGGATGGAGTCCGCGGACAGGAAACCCGCGTCCAGGACCGCTGTGGTGACGGTGCCTCCTCGCCAGCTCAGCGCGAAGTGGCTGGGGTCGGCGTGCAGCCCCATGGCACCGGCGCTGTGGCGGGCGGCTTCGGTCAGCAGGGTGGCGGGGACCAGGACATCGATGGGGTCCCGGACCTCTTGCAGCGGCAGGCGGGCTACGGCCATCCGGTAGCGGTCCGAAGCGGTCAGGCACAGTTCGTCGCCGATTGACTGCACTCGTACGCCGGTGAAGACCGGGAGCGGGTCATCCTTGGCGGCGGTGCCCGCGACGGTGCGCAAAGCCGCAGCGAGGGCTGTGCCGTCAACTTTGGACAGCAGGGGTGGTGGTTCCGGAACGTGGAGCAGGTCGCGGTCCAGCACGGGCAGGGCGAAGCGGGCACTGTCCGTTCGGATCGCGAGGCGGGTTCCTTCGACTGCCAACCGGACCTGGTCGACATCCAGCATGCGGACTGTCTCGGCGAACGGCGCGGCTGGTACTACGACTTCGCCGTCGAGATGGGTGGTCGCTGGGCAGGACAGCTGGACGGCCAGGTCGCGGTCGTTGCCGGACACGACGAGGCCCTCAGCGTTCGCCCGCAAGCGCAGGCGGGTTTGCCTCGACAGGAGCCGGGCCGCGGCGGTCGCGACCGCCGCCAGCGGCCGCACGAAGGATGTGAGATCCATGCCACGCAAAGTAGCGGCGAGCACCGACAAAAACGGCGACCAAGGTAGTTGAGCTGCGGAAACGCATCCCCAACCGCTGGTGAAGGGGACACGGACGGTGCCTGTCGGCGGGCAAAGAGGCCCGGACAGCTTCGGAAACAGCTACCCGGCAGCGCTGCCGAGCGAAGCGGCACTAGCTACGGGAAGGGTTACCCAGCAGCTCCGACAAGAGCACCGTCCGCAGGTACCGGCGAAGCAGCCCGCACGGTCCCCCGAAGCAGCCAAACCACCACAGCCAGCGCAACACCGGCTACGCCAGCAGCCAGGAAAGCCGCAGCCGTCCCGGAATGTTCGACCAGGTAGCCGCTCACTGACTGGCCTGCCGCGAGGCCTAGCGTCACCGCCGTGAGGACCCAGCCGAACGCCTCGGCCGCGGTGCCGCGAGGGGCGACGACCTCGATGGCTGCGGAGTGGGTCGTCGACTGGGGAGTGATCATCGCGCCGGCCAGCAGCATCAGCAGCGCAAGGGCCCACAGGCTCGACGGAAGGGCAAGCAGGGCGACGAAAGCGCCGAAACCGCCCAGCAGAATCGGCAGGCGCAGGCCGAGACGGCGCGGCCACGGGTGCAGGCTGTAAGCCACCCCGAACGCCACCGAGCTCAACGACCACGCGGACAGCAGCAGACCGCTGAGCGAGGGGTGGCCGGATTCCGTCGCGGCGGCGGGCACGGCGACCTCCACGAACCCGATCACCATGCCGAAACCGAGCGCTGCCAAGGCGAGCGTCCGCATCCCGGGGCTGGCCAGCGCGCCGAGCAGTGGTGTCCTGGCCTTCGGGGCTGAACCCCACGCGCGCACGGTCGGGTTCAGCGCGAACAGCACCGCGCCGGTGACCATGGTGATCGAGCCGACGACCATGCCGGTGCCCGCCCATGGCGCGGTGATCAGCAGGCCCGCGATGCCGGGGCCGAGGATGAAGAAGACCTCCATGCTGATCGCCTCATAGGACAGCGCGGCGTTGCGCGCCGGTCCCTCCGGCAGGATTTTCGTCCACAGCGCCCGCGACGCGGAGCCGACCATCGGCTCGGAAAGCCCGGTCGCGGCGGCCAGCGGGATCAGGACGAACGTCGGCAGGTGCGCCTCGATCGCGACCGCGAGCGACGCCATCGACAGGGCGAACACGGCGGCGACGACCAGCAGCGGACGGCTCGGCCCGAACCGGTCGATCAGCCTGCCCTGTACGACCGCGCCAACCGAGACCCCGGCGAGCGAGCTCGCGGAGACCAGCCCGGCGGCGGCGAACGAACCGGTTTCGCGCTGCACGTACAGCAGCGCGGAAATGCCGATCATCGCGATCGGGAGCCGGGCGAGGATCGACGCGATCACCGGGCCGCGCGAGCCAGGGGCGCTCAGCGCGGCGCGGTAGTCGGAGAGCGTGGTGCGGCCTTCGGAATGGGCAGACTGGGACACGCGTACCAGTATGGCGAAATTGGTACGTAGGTACCAGTAATTTCCCGGTCATCTCGGTCACGCCCGATCGGGTCAGCCAGTACGCTCGCGCGATGCGGCTGATGTTCTCCTCCGGGGCTGGATACAGCCATCTCGCGCCGATGCTTCCGCTCGCCGAGGCAGCACGTGCCGCTGGAGACGAGGTCGCGTTCGTGACCGGTCCGGAAGCCGTGCGGTACCTGGAGAACGCCGGTCTGCCAGCGGTGTCGGTGGGACAGCCGAGCGACCCCGCCGCCGCGGCCTCGATGTGGCAGCGAGCCCGCGAGGAGATGGCCGGGATGACCGCGGACGAGCGGCTCTCCCACCTGGTCGCCGAGTACATGGTCGGTCTCGGCGCGGCCGCGCGGCTCGACGAGATGGTCGAGTTCGTCCGCGGCTGGCGGCCGGATCTCGTCATCGCCAACCTCGCCGAACGTGCCGCCGTGATGGCTGCGTGCCTGGTCGGCGTGCCGTATGCGATGCACGCGATCGGCCCGCCGAAGTCCGCCGCGACGATGGAGCGGGCCTGGGAAGTCGCCAACGGCCTGGTGCGCGAACGCGGTCTCGGCGAGCTGCCGCCGCGCGAGGCCGTGCCGTACCTGGACTTCTGGCCGACGGGATTGACCCCGGCTGACGTCGCCTGGGAGTACCCGACGCGCTGGCCGCTCCAGCCCGCTGGCGTGACGCCGACGCCTGGTCCGCGTCCGGCAGTCCTCGATGGGCTGCCGTATGACCGGACCGTCTACGTCACCCTCGGCACCACCCACAACGCGCGGCCCGGCGTGCTGGAGGGAATGGTGGCCGCGTTGCGCGACGAGCCGGTGAACGTCGTGGCGACGATCGGCCTGGACGGTGACGCCGGCCGGTTCGGCGAGCGGCCGGACCACGTTCGGATCGAGCAGTTCGTGCCCCAGACACAGCTGCTGCCCGCCGTCGACGCAGTGGTCTGCCACGGCGGTTCGGCGACCGTTCTCGGCGCGCTCGCGCACGGGGTGCCGCTGGTGGTCTTGCCGTTGGCGACTGATCATTTCGAAGTCGCCGCGCAGGTTCAGGCCGTGGAAGCCGGAATCGCGGTCGACTCAGGCGACGGAATCCTCGACGCGGTCCGGACAGTGCTGGCCGACCCGGCCTACCGGGAGTCCGCCGAGTCCCTGGCCGCCCAGATCGCTGAGCAGCCCGCCCCGGCGTCGGTGGTGGCCCGGTTGCATGACCTGGAGGTCTCGATCCGATAACACCAGCTGGATTCTTCGTGAACTCGTGCAACGAAAACGCGGTCTTGGCGTCCTTGAGGGTGAATGGCCTTGAATTCGTGAGTTTTGGCCGTGATGGTTGAACGACAGCCCATTGCGGGCTGGACAGCACTGCAGCACCCAGCTCCCTCCGGCATATGGGTCGGGGCCTGGTCCGGAGGGCGGGGAGCGCGGGTCGTCGGGGGATGATCCGTGCGCAGGCAAGGAGCCGGTGCGCCACGTCGGGGGTGGCGCCCGGCTCCTTGTCATTTTCCTGGCCGGACGCGCCGAAACCGGCGGCGACACGGGACGGGAGCGGAATGCCGCTCTTGTGGGGGACAGTCCGATATGCACGCACGAAGGCCACCCCCGGTAGGAGGTGGCCTTCGAAAGCCCGTGCGGAGTAACCCGCACGGGTGTGGATCAGCGGGCGCGGCGGGCGAGCCGCTCCGGGTCCAGGATCAGCACGCTCTTGCCCTCGAGCCGCAGCCAGCCGCGGTGGGCGAAGTCGGCCAGCGCCTTGTTGACGGTCTCGCGGGACGCGCCGACGTACTGGGCGATCTCTTCCTGCGTCAGGTCGTGCGTGACCCGCAGCAGGCCCGCCTCCTGGCTGCCGAAGCGCTGCGCCAGCTGCAGCAGCGCACGGGCCACGCGGCCGGGGACATCGGTGAAGATCAGCTCCGCGACCATGTTGTTCGTGCGGCGCAGGCGGCGCGCGACGACGCGCAGCAACTGCTCGGCGATCTCCGGGCGGGTGGCGATCCACTGCCGCAGCGCCGGGCGGTCCATGGTGACCGCGCGGACCTCGGTGACCGTCGTGGCACCGGACGTGCGCGGGCCGGGGTCGAAGATGGACAGTTCGCCGAACATGTCGGACGGACCGGCGATCCACAGCAGGTTCTCACGGCCGTCCGGGGACTTGCGGCCGATCTTCACCTTGCCGGACTGGATGATGTACAGCCGGTCGCCCGGCTCACCCTCGTTGAAGATGACATGGCCGCGGGGGAACTCCACGGATTCCAAGGTCTGGGCCAGCGCCTCCGCCGCTGCCGGCTCCACACCCTGGAAAATGCCCGCACGGGCCAGGGTTTCGTCCACCTCGGGTGCCTCCTCGTCGAGAAACGACCACTTCCTTCGCAGGCCGAAGGCAGTGTCGCCGATCACTTTCGCGTCAGTCTAGGGCGTGTCGGGCAGATCGCTCGTCGGCTCGCCGCGCCCGGCGCGGCTGCCTGGAACGATCTCGTCCGACTGAGCAGCCTAACTCCGCACCTTGCGCGCGCGTAGCCTGGCTGCCCGTCCGCCGAGCCTGCGGAGCCGGAAGAGCTCCAGCGCGCGGCCGATCCCGTGCCCGTACAGGGCCCTGACCTCGTTGGGCTGGGCCTGCTCCAGGAACTCCTCGACCTCGTTCTCCTGCACCGCGACGTGCTTGAGCCTGCTCTCGACCCGTTCCATGAACAACGCGAAGAACATGATCACCAGCGGGACCAAGATCACGAACCACACGGTCATGCCACAGCTCCGCTGTTTTCGGTGACGCACTCGGTCATGGATCTCCAGATCCTCGCTCAGGGCGGACGCGCGGCCCGCAGAGGTGGTGCTCTGGCGGTTCGGCCGTCCACCGGCGGATGCTCCCGACCGGCTCGTCCGACTCGCCCGTAGGCTATCGGGGTGCCCCCTGTTGTCCCGAACGGGCCCCGCGCGGACCGCGAAGAAAGCCGGCTCGCTCTCGTGAGACGCGCCCGGCGGATGAAACGTTGCCTCGACGAGGTTTATCCGGACGCGAAGGCCGAGCTGGACTTCACGAATCCGCTGGAACTGCTGGTCGCGGTGGTGTTGTCGGCGCAGACCACGGACGTGCGGGTGAACCTCGTCACGCCCGCGTTGTTCAAGAAGTACCGCACCGCGGCCGATTACGCCGGAGCCGAGCGCGCCGAACTCGAGGAATACCTGCGCACGACCGGGTTTTTCCGGGCGAAAGCGAATTCGCTGATGGGTCTCGGCGCGGCGCTCGTGGAGCGCTACGGCGGCGAGGTGCCGAAGAAACTCGACGACCTCGTCACGCTGCCCGGCGTCGGCCGCAAGACCGCGAATGTCGTGCTCGGCAACGCTTTCGACGTGCCGGGAATCACAGTGGACACTCACTTCGGCCGCCTCGTGCGGCGCTGGGGCTGGACCGCGGAAGAGGACCCGGTCAAGGTCGAGCACGCGGTCGGCGAGCTGATCCCGCGGAAAGAGTGGACCATGCTGTCCCACCGCGTGATTTTCCACGGCCGCCGCGTGTGCCACGCACGGAAACCGGCCTGCGGCGCGTGTCCGCTGCGCAAGGACTGCCCGTCGTTCGGCACCGGGCCCATCGAGTTCGAAGTGGCCGCGAAACTGGTCAAAGGCCCGGAGAAGGACCACATTCTCGAGCTGGCGGCGCGCGGGTGACCGCAGTCACCAAGTGGGCGCTCGGGGTCGCGGTGCTGGCGGTGGCCGCGTTGGTCGCGGTCCTGACGCTGCGCGGCGGCGATTCGACGTCCGCGCCGCCCGCGTCCGGCGACCTCGCCTCGGCTCGTGCGGCGGCGAAGCTCCAGGCTTGCCCGCCCGCCGCGGCGAAAGCCGTCGATCAGCTCTCCGGGATCGAAGCGGACTGCCTCGGCGACGGGTCCCGCGTGGACGTCGCCAAGGTTCTCGGCGGCGGTCCGGTGCTGGTCAACGTATGGGCGTCGTGGTGCCAGCCGTGCCGCACCGAGCTGCCGGTGCTGCAGCGGTACGCCGCTGAGCCGGGTGCGGTGCGCGTGGTCGGCGTGCAGGTCGCCAGCCCGGCTCCGGACGGGCTCGGCCTGTTCGAGCGACTCGGCGTGCACCTCCCGTCGCTCTACGACGGCGACGGCCAGACCGGTCCCATCCGCACCGCGCTCAAGGTGCCCTCGTCGCTGCCCGCGTCGTACTTGGTCAGTGCGGACGGCCAGGTCCGGTTCATCGCGAACCCGCGGGTGTTCGACAACACTGACCAGGTGCGCGCTGCTGTGAAGGACTACTCATGACCACCGGACCGCTTGTCGAACCCGAAGCCGTGCCGGAATGGCTGCGGCCGCTGGTGAAGGTGTCCGGCGAGGTCGACAGCCGCACGTTCACCCGGTTCAGCCCGCCCGAAGACCTGCTCACCCGCGCCGCCGCGGTGCTCATCCTGTTCGGCGAACGGCCTGGCGGCGACGGCCCGGACGTCCTGCTGCAACGCCGGGCGGACACGCTCGGCTCGCACGCCGGGCAGGTCTCGTTCCCCGGCGGCGGCGCGGAGGACGGCGACGACGGCCCGGTCGGCACGGCGCTGCGCGAAGCCGAGGAGGAGACCGGCGTCGACCCGTCGGGGATCCTGCCGGTCGCGGTGCTGCCGGAGCTGTTCGTGCCGGTGTCGAGGTTCGCGGTGACGCCGGTGCTGGCGCATTGGCACAGCCCGTCGCCGGTGCGCGCGGTCGATCCGGCAGAGACGGCGGCGGTCGCTCGGGTGTCGCTGGCCGACCTCGCCGACCCGGCCAACCGGTTCACCGTGCGCCGCGGCGACGCGTCGTGGCGCGGGCCCGCGTTCACTGTCGACGGCTTGTTCGTCTGGGGCTTCACCGCCGGTCTGCTGTCCGTGCTGCTTTCGCTCGGCGGCTGGGAACGGGAGTGGGACACCGGCGACGTGCGCGAGCTTGACGTAGCGTGGGCCGAACATCAGGGCCGGTTGGCGGCTCGGGACGGTTCTATCGAGGAGTGACGGCGCGGTGAACTGGGTCGATGTCGTCGTCCTGCTGCTCGCGGTCATGGCGGCGGTTTCCGGCGCGTTCCAGGGCGTGATCGTCGCGCTGCCCGCGCTCGTGGGCGTCGCGCTGGGCGCGGTGGCCGGGGTGAAGCTGGCGCCGTTCGTGATCAGCCTCTTCGACAGTCCGGTCGCGAAGGTGGCTTTCGCGTTCGCTGTGGTCGTGTTCCTGATCGTGCTCGGCGAGACGCTCGGCGTGTGGGTCGGGCGGAAGCTGCGGCAGAAGATCAATCCGGACAAGCTTTCCGGCATCGACAAGACGCTCGGCGCGATCTTGCAGGCGGCTGCGGTGTTCGTGGTTGCCTGGCTGGTCGCGAATCCGTTGACGACGGTTTCGGCGATTCCTGGGCTGGCTAANGGTGGTGCTCGGCAAGGTCAACGACCTGATGCCTGCCGAGGCGCAAGGACTGCCAAGCGATTTGCGGAAGTTGCTTGACGCGTCCGGGTTTCCGTCTGCGCTTTCGCCGTTCGAGAAGGCTCCTTCGGCGGATACGCCGCCGCCGGATACCTCGCTCAATGTGTCCGCTGTGGCCAAGCGGGTGCATCCGAGTGTGGTGAAGATTCGGGGGAATGCGCCGTCTTGTTCCCGGGCGCTCGAAGGCAGCGGATTTGTGGTCGCACCGCAGCGGGTGATGACTAATGCGCACGTGGTGGCGGGGACCGATGAGGTCGGGATCGAGTCGACTTCGGGGGACTATCGGGCTCGGGTTGTCTATTTCAATCCGGAGATCGATGTCGCGGTGCTGGCGGTGCCTGGGCTGAGGGCGCCGGTGTTGCCGTTTGCGCCGGAAACCGCGAAGGCCGGGGATAACGCGGTGGTGCTCGGGTATCCGTTGGATGGGCCGTATACCGCTACTCCGGCCCGGGTTCGGGGACGGATTAACTTGCGCGGGCCGGATATTTACGACGCTAATACTGTGCAGCGGGATGTGTTCACCGTTCGGGGGACGGTGCGGAGCGGGAACTCCGGGGGGCCGATGATCACGCCTGACGGGGATGTCATCGGGGTGGTGTTCGGGGCCGCGGTGGAGGATCCGGATACTGGGTTCACGCTGACTGCGGATCAGGTGCGCAGTGCGGTTGACGCTGCGCCGTCGCAGACTGCTCGGGTGGGGACTGGGGCTTGCGCTAATTGATCGGCTCGTCGCCTGGGGGCGACATTGGCCCGGTTGCTGGCGTGGGGCACCCCGAAGCCCGAGTGTGCAGGAAGGCTTCGTATCGGGGTGCGGGGGAGGGCTGGGTGCCTCGATGGTCGGGTGTATCGGCTGCGGTTCTCGGGTGGGCTTGCGCGCCAATTGGGGTTTCTTGGTAGTTGTGGTGTGCGGCCTCGTTGTGGCGGTGCGCGGCATCTGGTCGGGTCGCGTGGTCTCGCTGGCGTCTGTGGGGTGGCCCTCACGTACCCCATGCTCGAGTGTCAGCGGACGAAGTCCACAACGGATTTGGTGACTCGGTCCGGGTCTTCCAAGTGTGGGAAGTGGCCGATGCCTGGCCAGATTTTCGGTTCGCTGTGCGGGCCTGCCCAGTGGACTGAGGCCAGTGCGGTTTCCGGAAGGATGCAGGTGTCGTCCGCGCCGTGTAGTTGCAGTACCGGAGCAGTGATGCGGCCGTCGACGGCGTCGGTGAAGCGTCTGCCTTCGCCGCGGAACTGGGCGCGGAAGGCCCAGCGGTAGTACTCCAGTGCGGAGTGCGCGACGCCGGGGACCAGCATGGCTTGGCGGAACGGCGGCATGGTCTCGGTGAAGTCCGAAGAGGATCGCCAGGACTCGCCGGACCAATTGGCGAACAGTTCTTCCACTGCTGCCGCGTTGTCGCGGACCAGCCACTTTTCCGGGGCCATCGGTACCTGGAAGCGGAAAAGATGGCCGGCTGCGCGGATCTGGCCGCGCGCGCGTTTCACCGCCGACTTGAACGCTAGCGGGTGCGCGGCGCCGATGGCGGTCACCGAGGACACGAGGCGCGGGTGCAGTGCCGCGACGGTCCAGGCGAGCATGCCGCCCCAGGCGTGGCCTACTAGATGTGCCCGGCGGGCGCCCAATGTCTTGATCAGGCCGCCTACGTCGCCTGCCAGTGTCCACGCGTCGTAGCCGCGCGGGGGTTTGTCTGAGTCGCCGTAGCCGCGCAGGTCTACCGCTACCGCGCGGAAACCCGCGTCGGCCAGTGCGGGCAGTTGGTGGCGCCAGGTCCACCAAAAACCCGCGAACCCGTGCAGGAGCAGCACTAACGGGCCCTCGCCGCATTCGGCGACGTGCAGGCGGATGCCGTTGGCCGAGACGTCGCGATGCGTCCACGGGCCGTCGACCCGCACGCTTGACGGGTCCGGCGTCAGCTCCACCACCGCGCGCGGGCTGGCGTCAGCCCTGCGTCGAGGGCAGGTCGTCGTCTTCGGCCGGCTTGCGCTTGAACGCCTCGGCCGTCTCCTTGACGCTGCTGATCGTGCGTTCCGGCGCGCGCAGCTTCTTCACCTTGCGCCAGCCGATGAACGCGGTCACGCCCACGGTGACCAGCATCAGGCCGAACACCGTCGCGAATGCGGGCCAGCGGATGCCCCACCAGTCCGACAGGCCCTCGGCGATCAGCAGGAACAGGAAGAAGGTGCTGTACAGAAAGACGGTGAGGGCGATCAGGAAGAAGACCGTCCCCTTGAGCGCCTTCTTCGCTTCCTGCGCCAGCTCGGCTTTCGCCAGCTCGATTTCGGCGCGGACCAGCGTCGACAGGTGCTGGGTGGCGTCGCCGACGAGCTTGCCGATGGACTGCTCGCTCGCCGCGGCTTCCTCGTCGCTGGACAGGGGCAGGTACGGCACGGCCCCCACGCCGTCGGGGCTGGTGCGCTCGTGTTTGGGGCTGCTCACTGGGTCATCGTGCCACGTGGCCGCACGCGAGGCGCGACGGACCGGCGGGAGTGTCGGGATCAAGCCGCCTTCGCGTGTACCCGGCTGCGCCGCAAGAGCAGCACGGCCGCCGTCAGCGAGGCGATCGCCGAGGCGATCAAGACCGCCGCCTTGGCCACTTCAGCGGCTTCGGCGGGCAGCGCGAGTTCGGCGATCAGCAGGCTGACGGTGAACCCGACGCCGCCGAGCACGGACAGCGCTGCCACGTCTCGCCAGCTCATTCCGCTGGGCTTTTCCGCCACGCGCAGCTTCACCGCCAGCAGGCTCGCGCCGAAGATGCCGATGAACTTCCCGACGACCAGTCCGATGAGGACAGCCAGCGGCAACGCGGTGGTGAAAACCGTCGACAACGCGTCGCCGTTCACCGAGATCCCCGCGGCGAACAAGGCGAACACCGGCACCGCCACCGCCGCTGACCACGGCTGCAGCCGGTGTTCGAGCCGGACCGCGGGTGCTTCTTCCTCACCCTGGTCCTCGCGGACGCGAGTGAGCAGCCCGAGCGCGACGCCGGCGATCGTCGCGTGGATGCCCGCCGAATGCACCGCGACCCAGGTGATCAGCGCGAGCGGCACGTACAGCCACGGCGTGCGGACGCGCTTGTGCTGCAAGAAGGCGTAAAGCCCAAGCGCGATCACCGCGACCGCCGCCGCGATCAGGTTGAAACTGCTGGTGAAGAGGATCGCGATGACGAGAATCGCGCCAAGGTCGTCCACCACGGCGAGGGAAAGCAGGAACACCCGCGCGCTGCTGGGCAGGTTCGAGGCGGTCAGCGCGAGCACGCCGAGCGCGAACGCGATGTCCGTGGCGACCGGGATCGCCCACGCCCGGTCGACGCCCGGCGTGCCCCAGGCGACCGAGAGCGCGAGCACCGCGGGCACGACCATCCCGCCGACCGCGGCGATCACCGGCAGCACCGCCTGCCGCCACCGGGACAGCTCGCCGACCACCAGTTCTCGTTTGAGCTCAAGCCCGGCGACGAAGAAGAACAGCGCGAGCAGGCCGTCTTTCGCCCAGTCGCCGAGGGTGAGGTTGAGGTGCAGGAACTCCGGGCCGAGCCGGAAGTCGCGCAGTGCCTCGTAAGCCGGCGCGAGCGGCGAGTTGGCCCAGACCAGCGCGACCGCGGTGGCGGCGAGCAGGATCAGCCCACCGGTGGTTTCAGTGCGGAGGAAACGGGCGAATTCGGCGACGGCGCGGGCTGGGGTCACGAAAAACTCCTTGTGGGATCGACGGCTCTTCCGCCGACCAGACTTCCCGGCACACCGACCGCCAGTTTACCGTCCGCAGTCGCCGATTACCGCCCGTTGTGACGAACGGCAACCCAGGACTGCCCGATGACGCTCGCATCGCGCAGGGCCGTGCGCAAACGGAGATCAGCCCGTCGCGGCGGTCAAGTTGTCTAGTCCATACTGACGCCGGTTTTTCGTTCACCTGTTCGCCTTCTAGCATGCGAGGAGAGAACGACAATGATGTTGAATACAGGGACGAGGCAGTAGTGAGCACCCCTATCGACGCCCAGGCCGACACGAGATTTTTCGGGCACCCGAGGGGGTTGGCGAACCTCTTCGGCGTGGAGATGTGGGAGCGCTTCTCCTTCTACGGGATGCAGGGCATCCTCGCCATCTACCTCTACTACCAGGCCGACAAGGGCGGCCTCGGGATCGACCAGAGCGCCGCGCTCGGCATCGTCGGCGCGTACGGCGGCACGGTCTACCTCGCCACGGTCGTCGGCGCGTGGATCGCCGACCGGCTGCTCGGCTCTGAACGCACGCTGTTCTACAGCGCCATCGTGGTGATGATCGGGCACATCGCACTGGCGGTGCTGCCCGGCCTGACCGGCGTCGGCGTCGGTCTCGCGTGCGTCGCGCTCGGGTCCGGCGGGCTCAAGGGCAACGCGACCTCGGTGGTCGGCACGCTGTACGCCGAGGGTGACGAGCGGCGCGACGCCGGATTCACGATCTTCTACATGGGCGTCAACATCGGCGGGTTCATCGGCCCGCTGCTGACCGGGCTCGCCCAGCAGAACGGCGGCTTCCACCTCGGCTTCGGCCTCGCCGCGATCGGCATGGCGCTCGGGCTGATCCAGTACACGATCGGGCGGAAGAATCTCGGCGCGAAGGCGTCCGAGGTGCCGAACCCGCTGCCGTCCTCGCAGCGCGTGCTCGTGGTCGGCGTGGCCGTGGTGATCATCGCCGCGGTCGTCGCGCTGATCATGTCCGGCGTGGTCACCCCGGACAATCTCGCCGACGTCGTGGTCTACGTGGTCGTCGCGATCTCGGTGGTGTACTTCGTCGCGATCCTGACCAGCAAGAAGATCACCTCGGACGAGCGCAGCCGGGTGCTGTCGTTCATCCCGATGTACATCGCGAGCGCCGCGTTCTTCTCGCTGTACCAGCAGCAGGCGACGGTCGTGTCGGTCTACAGCGACCAGCGGCTCGACCGCGACCTGTTCGGCTGGACGATGCCGGTGTCCTGGGTCAATTCGATCAACCCGGTGTTCATCATCGTGTTCGCGCCGATCGTCGCGGCGATCTGGACGAAGCTCGGCCCGAAGCAGCCGTCGACGCCGATGAAGTTCGTGCTCGGCACGGTGCTCATGGGCGTGGCGTTCCTGCTGTTCCTGCCGATGGCGCACACCGGGGAGAACGGCAGCCCGCTGATCGCGCTGGCCGGCATTCTGCTGGTGTTCACCATCGCCGAGCTGATGCTGTCGCCGGTCGGGCTTTCGCTGTCGACGAAGCTCGCGCCGGAGGCGTTCCGGACGCAGATGGTGGCGCTGAACTTCCTGTCGGTGTCGCTGGGCACGGCGATGTCGGGCAAGCTCGCGCAGTCCTACGACCCGCACGACGAGGTGCCGTACTTCAGCATCATCGGCGGCGTCGCGGTCGCGGTCGGCTTGCTGCTGTTCGCGCTGATCCCGATGATCCGCCGACTGATGCGCGGAGTGCACTAACCCACGGTGGTGCCGAAAAGCACTCCGACGAAGTAAGTGACGAGCATGGTGAGGGCGCCGACGCCGACGTTTCGGACGATCGCGCGCCCCACCTGCGCGTCGCCGAGCCTCGCGCTCACGAAACCGGTGAGCGTGAGGCCGACGACCACCGCCAGCGCGCACGCCCAGACGCGGACGCTGACCGATGTCCAGGCGATCGCCAGCAACGGCAGCAGCGCGCCGACGGAGAACGCCAGCAGCGACGCCCACGCCGCCTGCCACGGGCTGGTCAGGTTGTCCGGGTCGATGCCGAGTTCGGCTTCCGCGTGCGCCTGCAGCGGATCGTTTTCGGTCAGCTCGCGCGCGACCTGCTTCGCCAGCTCCGGCGAGAGGCCCTTGCCCTGGTAGATCTGCGCGAGTTCGCGTTCCTCGGCTTCAGGCATTGTTTTCAGTTCTTGCTTCTCGAGCCGCAGCAGCGCGCGTTCGGTGTCGCGCTGGGTGCTCACGCTCACGTATTCCCCGCCCGCCATGGAAAACGCGCCCGCGACGAGTCCGGCAATTCCGGCGGTGAGGATCGTGGTGCTGTCCGTGGTGGCTCCCGCGACGCCCACGACGATGCCCGCGACGGACACGATCCCGTCGTTCGCGCCGAGAACCCCGGCGCGCAGCCAGTTCAGCTTCCCGCCGAGGTCCTCGTGCGGTTCGTGCGCGTGCACCGCGTCGCCCATCGTTTCGGTCACGACTTCAGTGAATCACGGAAATTGTTTCCGCGCGACATTTTCCTGGTGCGCGGGAATTCGGTTAAGAAAGGCAATCCTCAATGAATTGTGCCTTGCCTGACCAGCCGAATAGGCTGCCGGGATGGAGCAGGAGTGGCGGACGTTGTCGGTGGTGGAGGGGCGGCCGTTGCGCGGCGGTACCGGGCTGATCCGGGAACGGGCGCGCGCGGAGCACGGTCTGGCGTACGAAATCCGTTATCCGGCTGGCGTCGCGTCGGCCGAGCACTGCCACGACCACGACAGCATCGTGCACGTGCTGGAAGGGCGGCTGCGCGGCACGGTCGACGGGGTGTGGGCCGAACTCGGACCGGGCGACGTCGTGGTGCATCCGCGCGGGGTGCGCCACCACGTCGAAGCGCTGACCGACAGCCGGTGGATCGAGTTCAAAGCCCCGCTGCCCGGACGACCGCCGGTGGGCTGAAACGACGAACGCCCGGGTCCGGAGCCACCGTGGACACCGGACCCGGGCGAACCGGGGTCTTGCTCAGTTGTCGAGTTCGGCCAGCGCCGCCTTCGCGGCCTCCAGCTCGGCCTCCAGCTGCGCGACCTTCGCGGCCTGCGCTTCGCGCGCTGCGTTGATGACCTCGTCGATCGGGCCGGACAGCTCTTCGTGCAGTTCCTTCGCCGCCCGCGACACCGCCGCGGCCGGGACGGCCAGGCCCTTCGCGACCCACTTGGCGCCGTTCTTCAGCTCGGCCTGCCACTCGCCGTCCGCCGTGCCGGTGACGGTCAGCGTCAGCTCCACAGTGCGGGTCTTCTTCGCCGTCGACGCCGCGGCCTTCGGGCGGCCGCGCTTCGGCTTCGGCGATTCGACGGCTGGGGTTTCCTCAGCCGCCGGCTTCGAAGCGTCCGCCGGGGCGGATTCCGAAGCGGACTCCGCGGGAGCGGCAGTGGACTCGGCGACTTCCGGGGTCTCCGGGGTGCCAGCGGCCTGCGGCGATGACGACGCCGCCGTCTCGGCCGCAGTGTCCTCGTCGTGCGTCAAGGCTTCCACGGACATTCGTGTCGTCTCCTTGCCCGGATCTGGGTTGGGTACGCGGGCATCTTAGAACATGCGTTCGATGTCCGCACTTTCAGGGGATCAATGCAGGAAGGGACCCTCCCAGCCGGGAGGGTCCCTTCCTGACGGTGAAGAACTTACTCCTCCTTGCCGGAGTTCAGTCCGGAGGAGATGAGGTCCATGACCGACGAGTCGGCGAGCGTGGTGACGTCGCCGATTTGCCGGTTCTCCGCGACGTCGCGCAGCAGCCGGCGCATGATCTTGCCGGAGCGGGTCTTCGGCAGCTCGGCCACGACCATGATCTGCCGTGGCTTCGCGATCGGCCCGATTTCCTTCGCGACGTGGTTGCGCAGCTCCTGCACCGCGTCATCGCCACCGTCGACGGCGTTGCCGCGCAGGATCACGAACGCGACGATGCCCTGTCCGGTGGTCGGGTCGGTCGCGCCGACGACGGCGGCCTCGGCGACTGTCGGGTGCGACACGAGCGCGGATTCGACTTCGGTGGTGGAGATCCGGTGTCCGGACACGTTCATCACGTCGTCCACGCGGCCGAGCAGCCAGATGTCGCCGTCCTCGTCGTACTTCGCGCCGTCGCCCGCGAAGTAGTAGCCCTGCTCGGAGAAACGGGACCAGTAGGTGTCGCGGAAGCGCTCTTCGTCGCCCCACACGCCGCGGAGCATCGACGGCCACGGCTTGTCCAGCACGAGGTATCCGCCGCCGCCGTGCGGGACCTCGGCACCGGTGTCGTCCACGACCTTCGCCGAGATGCCCGGCAGCGCGCGCTGCGCGGAACCCGGCTTGGCGGCGGTGACGCCGGGCAGCGGAGAGATCATGATCGCGCCGGTTTCGGTCTGCCACCAGGTGTCCACGATCGGCGTCTGGTTCGCGCCGATCTTCTCGCGGTACCAGATCCAGGCCTCGGGGTTGATCGGCTCGCCCACGCTGCCGAGAACCCGCAACGAGGACAAGTCGTACTTCGCCGGGATGTCCTCGCCCCACTTCATGAAGGTGCGGATCAGGGTCGGCGCGGTGTAGTAGATCGAGACCTTGTACTTCTGGACGATTTCCCAGTGCCGGCCCTCGTGCGGCGTGTTCGGCGTGCCTTCGTACACGACCTGGGTCACGCGGTTCGCCAGCGGCCCGTACACGATGTAGGAGTGCCCGGTGATCCAGCCGATGTCGGCGGTGCACCAATAGACGTCTTCGCCCGGCTTGTGGTCGAACACGACGTTGTGGGTGTACGCGGTCTGGGTCAGGTAGCCGCCCGAAGTGTGCAGGATGCCCTTCGGCTTACCCGTGGTGCCCGAGGTGTAGAGGATGAACAGCGGGTGCTCGGAATCGAATGCCTCCGGCTTGTGTTCAGCGGATTGTCCGTCGACCAGTTCGTGCCACCACAGGTCGCGGCCCTCGGTCCACGGCGTCTCGCCTTCAAGGTCGCTGCCGGTGCGCCGGACGACGATGACCTTCTGCACGGTTTCCGCGCCCTGCAAGGCTTCGTCGACGTTCGCCTTCATCGGCGCGGCCTTGCCGCGGCGGTACTGGCCGTCCGAGGTGATCACGATCTTCGCCGCCGCGTCGTCCACCCGCGCGCGCAGCGCAGTCGGCGAGAAACCGCCGAACACCACACTGTGCAAAGCGCCGATCCGCGCGCACGCCAGCATCGCGAAAATCGCCTCGGGCACCATCTGCAGCTGGATCGCCACGACGTCCCCGGCCACGACGCCCAGCGACGACAGCGCGTTCGCGGCCCTCGAGACCTCGTCCTTCAGCTGCGAGTAGGTGATGTCGCGCGTGTCGCCCGGTTCGCCGACCCAGTGGATCGCGACCTGGTCCCCGTGGCCGGACTCGACGTGCCGGTCCACGCAGTTGTACGCGACGTTCAGTTTCCCGCCCACGAACCACTTCGCGAACGGCGCATTGGTCCAGTCCAATACCTGGGACCACTTCGTGTCCCACGACAGCCGCTCCGCCTGCCCGGCCCAGAACTGCTCCCGGTCAGCGTCCGCCGTCGCATACAAATCGGCCTTCGCGTTCGCCTGACCAGCGAACTCGTCGCTGGGAGGAAACGTGCGGCTCTCGGTGAGCAGGTTGTCCAACGCTGGGGACTGCTCGGTCATGGTGCAAAGCCTCCTGTAGTGCGAACCCGCGGCTCAGGGAACGCTAGCGACGTTAGCCCGCCTACGACAAGGTTGCAGCCACGTTGCGCGCACAGCTCCAAGCGACCTGCGGCGAGGCTCAGCCGAGGCGGGCGAGCAGCCGGGCACGGGCGCCCGGCCACTCGGCGTCGGTCATCGAGTAGAGCACCGTGTCGCGTGTCGTGCCGTCCGGACGGATCCGGTGCGCCCGCAGCACCCCCTCGCGCAGCGCGCCGAGCCGTTCGATGGCGCGTTGCGAACGGAGGTTGCGGTTGTCGGTTTCCCACGCGACGCGCTGGGCTCCCCAGTCCTCGAAGGCGTTGCGCAGCAGGAGGAATTTGGACTCGGTGTTGAGCGCGGTGCGCTGGAATTCCGCGCCGATCCAGGTGTGCCCGATCGAGAGGATCCGGTGCCTCGCTACCACCTGGTAATAAGAAGTGGTCCCGGCGACGCGGCCGGACGCGACGTCGATCTGCGCCCACGGGCGGCGGTCCGGGTCGGCGAGCGCGTCCTTCACCATCGTCTCGGTTTCGCCGAGGCCGGCGGGCTGGCGGACGCTCAGCCAGGCCCAGATGGCCGGGCTCCGGCTTCGAGCAGGCCGGGGGCGTGCTCGGTGGTGAGGGGTTCGAGCCGTACGTGGCGGCCGGACAGAATCGGGTGCTCGCTCCAGGTCACGGGCTCACGCTACGACGACAAGTGGCAGTGCCTAAGTACCATTTACCGGTCATTTCAGCAGTCCACTTTCCGGCCGCTTATGCTCGGCGGACCCCCGAGAAAGAGAGCGCGCATGGCCGAGGAGCGAGAAAACCTCACCTGGGAGTTGTTCGGTTCGGCGAGCCGGGAACTGGCGCGGGAGGTGGCCGCGGACGGGTTCGTCCCCGACCTCATCCTCTCCGTCGCGCGCGGCGGGCTGTTCGTCGCGGGCGCGCTCGGGTACGCGCTCGACGTGAAGAACCTCCACGTGATGAACGTCGAGTTCTACACCGGTGTCGACCAGCGGCTGGATCTTCCGGTCATGCTGCCGCCGGTGCCCAACGTGGTGGATCTCACACGCAAGAAGGTGCTGGTCGCCGACGACGTCGCGGACACCGGGGCGACGCTCAAGCTGGTCCGGGACTTCTGCGCCGACCACGTCGCGGACGTGCGGTGCGCGGTGGTTTACGAGAAGCCCGCTTCGACGGTGAAGTGCGAGTACGTGTGGAAGCGGACTGACCGGTGGATCAACTTCCCGTGGTCGGTGCTGCCTCCGGTCGTGGAGCGGGCTGGACAGGTGCTCGACGCATGAGCGCTGCTTGCGAGCGAATCATCGATATTCATGCCGTCGCCTCCCCGTCGACCGGCGTGCCACTCCTGATGGAGGCGGCGACATGAGCGATCCGCTGAAGCCGCTGCTGGAGCTGGACGGCGTTGCCACGGCGGCCAAAGCAGCGCAGGACGCCGTCTTCGCCGTGCACCGGTTGCCCGCGAACCTGCGCGGCGGGGCGGAGACCGCGGCCGAGGCGTCCGTCCGTGCGGCGAGGGCTTCGGCGGGGATCGACGGGGCCAATCCCGAGTTGCCGGAAGCCGGTTCGGTGACCGACCCGCTGCTCGCCGGATCGTTGCGGGTGGCGGAGAAACTGGAGTCGTTGCTGCCGACGTGGCGGCGGGCTCCGTTGCAGACGTTGGCCCGGCTGCATTTGCTGGCCGCGTCGGACGTGGTGTCCGATCCGGATCAGCTTGGCCGTCCGCAGCGCGGCGGCGAGCGGCTGGAGTTGCTGGCTCAGCTCGTCACCGGTGCGAGCGCGGTACCCGGGCCGGTGCTGACCGCGGTGGTGCACGGCGAGCTGCTGGCGTTGTCACCGTTCGGTTCGGCGGACGGGGTGGTCGCCCGGGCGGCGGCGCGGCTGTCGATGGTCGCCACTGGGCTTGACCCGAAGGCGTTGACGGTGCCGGAAGTCGCCTATTTCCGGCGGGTTCCGCGATATGTCGAGCTGGCGCAAGGCTTCGCCGGCGGGACGGCCGACGGCGTGCGCGAGTGGCTGCTCTTCTGCTGCGAGGCCTTCGAAACCGGGGCTAACGAGGCGCGGAGCATCTCCTCTGCTGCTGGCTGAGGGCCATGCGGGGAAGGAAGGGCTAGCCCGCGTCGCGGCGGCACTTTCGAGCTGGACGGGTGCGTCCCAGAAGGGCCCTTTCCCAGACCAGTGCAGGTGGGGTCAGGCCACATAGATGGTCGTCATTCTGTGGGGGACTGAGCCATGGTCGCCCAGGTCGGAGCGACTTACTGTCTTCGGCCATGACCAGTGACAGTTCCCTCGCCGGACGCACCGCGCTGGTGACCGGCGGCGGCAGCGGCATCGGGCTGGCCTGCGTGCGGGCGTTCGGCGCGGCCGGGGCCAAGGTGCACGTCGTGGACGTGGCCGGGGCGGAGGCGGCGGCTGCTGAGGTCGGCGGGCAGGCGCACTCGGTGGACCTGACCGACCCGGCGGCGCTGGCTACCCTGCCCGCGGACGTCGATGTGCTCGTCAACAACGCGGGCGTGCAGCACGTCGCGCCGTTGCCGGAGTTCCCGCCGGAGCGGTTCACCTTCATTCAGTCGTTGATGGTGACTGCGCCGTTTCTGTTGATCCGGCAGTGCCTGCCCGCGATGTACGCGCGCGGTTGGGGCCGGATCGTGAACATGTCCAGCGTGCACGGCGTGCGGGCGAGTCCGTACAAAGCTGCTTACGTCACGGCGAAACACGCGCTTGAGGGACTGTCCAAAGTGGCCGCTCTCGAAGCCGCCGAGCACGGCGTGACCAGCAATTGCGTGAACCCAGGTTATGTCCGTACGCCGCTCGTCACCGGTCAGCTCGAAGCGCAAGCGGCTGAACACGGGGTAGCGCCGGAAGAAGTGCTGGAACAGGTGTTGCTGCGCCGGGCCGCGATCAAGCGATTGATCGAACCCTCCGACGTCGCCGATCTCGTGGTGTGGCTGTGCGGCGAGTCCGCCGGGCACGTCACCGGTGCGTCGCTTCCCGTTGACGGCGGCTGGACCGCCGGCTGAAATCCCCTTTCCCCACAACGGAGTGGAGTCCATTATGGACAAGAAGCTGCTGCGCGTCGTCGGAGCCGGGCTGATCGGAACCACCATCGAGTGGTACGACTTCTTCCTCTACACCTCGGCCGCCGCGCTGGTCTTCAACAAGCTGTTCTTCCCGACCGCGGATCCGCTCACCGGCACTCTGCTGGCGTTGCTCACCTACGCGGTCGGCTTCCTCGCGCGGCCGATCGGCGGGCTCGTGTTCGGGCACTTCGGCGACCGGATCGGACGTAAGAAACTGCTGGTCGTGAGCCTGTTGATGATGGGCGGCTCGACGTTCGCGATGGGCCTGCTGCCCACGTACAGCGCGGTCGGCGTGCTCGCGCCGGTCCTGCTGACGCTGCTGCGGCTGATCCAGGGCTTCGCCCTCGGCGGCGAGTGGGGCGGCGCGGTGCTGCTGGTGTCCGAGCACGGCGACGACCGGCGGCGCGGGTTCTGGGCGTCGTGGCCGCAGACCGGCGTTCCGGCCGGGAACCTGCTGGCCACGGCGGTACTCGCGATCCTGGCGTCGGCGCAGTCGGACGCGACTTTCCAGGCTTGGGGCTGGCGGGTCCCGTTCCTGCTGTCGGGCGTGCTGGTGGTGCTCGGTCTGTGGATCCGGCTGGCGGTTTCGGAATCGCCGGTGTTCATCGCGGCGAAGGCCGCTGCGGACGAGCGTGAGCAGGCACCGATTGTCGACGTGTTCCGCGGGCACTTCCGCGCGCTCGCGGTGACGTTCGGCGCGCGCATCGCGGAAAACGTGTCCTACTACGTGATCACCGCGTTCATTCTCGTGTACGTCACGACCGGGCTCGGCCTGCCGAAGGCGACCGGCCTGACCGCGGTGCTCGTCGCGTCGGCGGTGCATTTCGTGACGATTCCCTTGTGGGGCTTGCTGTCTGACAAGATCGGCCGGAAGCCGGTGTACCTGTTCGGCGTCGTCGGGATGGCCGCGTGGTCGTTCGGCTTCTTCTGGCTGCTCGACCTGCGCACGACGGGTTCGGTGCTCGGCGCGGCGGTGATCGGGCTGGTCGTGCACGGTGCGATGTACGGGCCGCAGGCGGCGTTCTTCGCCGAGCAATTCCCGACGCGGGTGCGCTACACCGGGCTTTCGGTCGGCGGCCAGCTGTCGTCCATCGCGGCCGGTGCGGTCGCCCCGTTGATCGCGGTGGCGCTGTTCGAGGCGTACCACTCGACGGTGCCGGTTTCGGTCTACGTGGTCGCGATGTGTCTGTTGTCGCTGGTCGCGCTGCTCGCCGCCCGTGAGACGCGCGGTGCGTCGCTGCACGAGACGGCGGCCGAACGGCAGGCTTCAATGACAGCATGACGGGTGTGGACCCCACTGCCGAGGCGTATCGCCGGCTGCTCGAACTGCTCGCCGCCGGAGCGAGCAGCGAGCAGCTGGCGCACGTCGCTGCCCGGGGCTTGTCCGCGGAACAGTCCGCCGCGATCGGTTCGGCGACCGAACTGGCGTTGCGGATCCGCGAGACGCTCAGCGAGCACCGGCGGCGGGAAGCCGAGCTGACCGCGTTGTTCGACACCGCGAGCGACCTCGCCCGGCTGCGCGATCCGGACGCGGTGCTGCGGTCGATCGTCCGGCGCGCTCGGACACTGCTTGGCGTGGACGTTTCGTATCTCAGCCTCAACGACGAAGCGAACGGCGAGACCTACATCCGGGTCACCGATGGGTCGGTTTCCGCGCTGTTCCAGCAGATTGTGCTGGGGATGGGCGAAGGGCTCGGCGGGCTGGTAGCGCAGACCGCGCGTCCATACGCGACCGCGGATTACTTCGAGGACGAGCGGTTCCGGCACACGGAACCGATCGACGCGGGCGTCGGTGAGGAAGGGTTGAAGGCGATCCTCGGCGTGCCGCTGGCGATCGGCGGCAAGGTGCTGGGCGTGCTGTACGCGTCCGACCGTTCGTCGCGGGCGTTCTCGACGGCGGAGGTCGCGTTGCTGTCGTCGCTGGCCGCGCACGCCGCGATCGCCTTGGACACCGCGCATCTGCTGGAAGAAACCCGCTCGGCGGCCGCGGAACTGAACGCGGCCAACGCGACGATGCGCCGGGCCGACGACGCACACGACCGGCTGATGGACCTCGTGCTCGGCGGCGCGGATCTGCCCGCGGTGGCAGCGGAAGTGGCCGGAGTGTTGCGCGGCTCGATCGCCGTGTACGACGAGGAAGGCGGGCTGCTGGCCGGTACCTCGGTCGCTTTTGATACTGCCGCGGTGGCTTCGTCCCACGCCAATGGCCGCGCGGTGTCTACAAAGGACGTCTGGGTCTGTGCGGTACGGGCAGGCCGCGAACTGCTCGGCAGCCTGACGCTCTCCGGACGGCCCGAGCTGGCCGGGGACGACCGTCGGCTCTTTGAACGGGCTGCGGTTGTCACGGCATTGCTGTTGCTGTTGCGCCGTTCCGTAGCGCAAGCCGAGGATCAAGTGCGCGGCGAATTGCTGACCGACCTGCTCACCTCGCCGACCCGCAACCCGGGCTCGTTGGTGGCTCGCGCACGCCGGTTGGGCGTCGATTTATCGGCACCGCACGCGGTTCTGGTCGCGCACGCGTCCGGCATCTCTCGCCGCGGACTCGCCGCGGCCTGTGCCCGGTACGGCGATTTGGTCGGAGTCCACGCTGAGCAAGTCGTCGCGCTCGCCCCGGACCAGCCTGCGGCGGCGAGGATCGCGGTCGAGCTGAAGTCCGTTGTGGACTGTCCGGTGACGGTCGGCGCGGCTGGCCCGGCGAGCGGCCCGGAAGCGTTGGCGCAGGCCTACACTGAAGCTGTTCGATGCGTTAATACTCTGCTGGCTCTGGGCCGCGAAGGCGACGGCGCGGCGATGGCCGATCTCGGGTTCCTCGGCGTCCTGCTCGGCCGCCATTCCGACCTGTCCGGTTACGTCCGCGCGACCCTCGGCCCGGTACTCGACTACGACGCTCGCCGCGGCACCGACCTCATCGGCACGCTGCGCGCGTACTACGCGGCAGGCGGGAATTTGGCGCGGGCAAAAGAAACCCTGCACGTCCACGTCAACACGGTCGCGCAGCGGATGGAACGCCTCGCGGTACTGCTGGGCGAGGATTGGCGCGAACCGGAACGCTCGCTGGAGATCCAGCTCGCGCTGCGCGTGCATCAACTCGGCGGCTGACGGACTCCGGCGAGGATCAGGTCGAGCATCCGATCCAACTGCTCCGGCCCGTCCGGCAGCGTCCGCATGCTGCACGCGCCGACCACCGTCACCACAACGTCCTGCGCGCGAACGTCCGCCCGCAGTGTGCCGTCCGCCGCGCCCGCGTCCATGATCAGCTGGACGGCTTCAGTCAGCTCCGCGCGGACCTGCGTCATGTCGACCGTGCCCGCCTCGATGATTGCGCGCAGCGTGTCGGCCATGTCGTGCTTCGTGCTCGCGTACTCGGCGAAGCGGTCCATCCACCGGCGCAGTGCGCGAATCGGCTTCTCGCTCTCAAGCAGCTTCGGCGCGCTCGCGACGACCTGCGCCAACTCGTCGCGGTACAGCGCCTCGACCAGCGCTTCGCGGGTAGGGAAGTGACGGTAGAGCGTGCCGATGCCGACACCCGCTTCGCGTGCGACGCGCTCCAGAGTCACGGGCTCGTCGTCCTGGCCGAACGCTTTACGGGCAGCAGCGAGCAGGCGAAGCCGGTTGCGTTCGGCGTCCGCGCGCGGTTTCTTGGCGCTCGACAAAGCGGAGGGTCCTCCGGTTCTGCTACGGTGGTGATACGGAGGCACCTCCGCATCAACTTCCACTATGCCACGGCAGGAGTCTTTCCTCATGACGGCAACCACTGCTCCAGGCGGCACCGCGAAGCTCGCCGGCCACGAGGTCGCGCGGATCGGCTACGGCGTAATGCAACTCGGTCGCCCCGGAACCGACCGCGCTGACCAGGTGAAACTGCTGCGCGAAGCGGCGAGCGCGGGCGTGAACCACCTGGACACCGCCCAGTTCTACAGCGACGGCCGCTGCAACGACCTGATCCGCGAAGCGTTCTCGCCCTATCCGGACGACCTGGTCGTGGTGACCAAGGTCGGTGCCGAGGAATCGCCGCGAGGGCTCCGGCTCGCGCAACAGCCGGAGCAGCTTCGAGCGCAGGTCGAGGCCAACCTCGCCGCGCTCGGCGTCGAACAGCTCGACGTGGTCAACCTGCGCCGCGCGGACGCCGGGCCTGGCCTGATCGCGGAAGGCGACCAGCTCGTCGACATCGACGATCAGCTCGCCGAGCTGATTTCCTTGCGGGACGCGGGAAAGATCGGCTCGCTGGGGCTCAGCAACGTGTCCGCCGGCCAGCTCCGGCACGCGCTCGAAGTCGGGATCGTCTGCGTGCAGAACTCCTACAACGTGCTCGCCCGAGCCACCGAACCGGTGCTGGAGCTGTGCCGGGAACACGAAATCGCGTGGGTGCCGTACTTCCCGCTCGGCTCCGCGTTCGAGCTGGGCCAGGACGTCCGCGATAATCCGGTCGTGACCGGCGTCGCGGCCGAACTCGGCGCAACTCCGGCGCAGGTCGCGCTCGCCTGGCTGTTGCAGCGCTACGCGGGCACGCTCCTGATCGCGGGCACGGCGACTCCCGCGCATCTCGCCGAAAACCTCGCGGCCGGCCAGGTGCAGCTGCCCGCCGAAGCGGTAGCTGCCCTGGACCGGCTCGGCTGATCTCAGAAGTTCAGCGCCGCGATCCGCTCGGCGTCGGCGAGGATGTTGATCTCCGTGATCAACCCGTCGGCCACGGTGAACGACAGCACCGAAACCGCCTTCCCGTCGCGCCGGGCGATGATGCCGGGGCCGCCGTTGACAGTCGCGTACTGCGACCTCAGGCCGGCTGGGCGGAACTGCGACGCGCTGCCCGCGACCTCGGCCGCGCCGCGCACGACCTTCGAGCCGAGCCCGCCGGTGTCGACGCGCAGCAGAGCGTCGGGGTGCAGAAGGGCGACGAGCCCCTCGAAGTTGCCGCCGCGTGCGGCGGTGAGCCAGGCGTCCGCGATCTTGCGCTGCTGGGCTCGATCCGCCGGACCGGCGGGCGTCACGCCCCGCACGCGGCGGCGCGCCCGGCTCGCCAGCTGCCGTACCGCGGCGGTGTTCTTGTCGAGCATCGTCGCGATCTCGTCGAACGGCACGGCGAACATGTCGTGCAGGACGAAGGCGAGCCGCTCCGCCGGGTCGAGCGCCTCCAGCACCACCAGCAGCGCGAGCCCCACCGAGTCCGCGAGGACCTCCTGCTCCGCCGGATCGACGCCGTCCCCGGTCTCCACGACCGGGTCCGGCACCCGGACGTCCAGCGGGTCCTCGCGGCGGGTCGCGCGCGAGCGCAGCATGTTGAGGCACTGCCGCGACACGATCGTCGTCAGCCAGCTGCCGGTGTTGCGGACGTCCTCGCCCGACGAACGCGTCACCCGCAGCCAGGTCTCCTGGATGGCGTCGTCGGCCTCGGCGAACGAACCGAGCATCCGGTACGCCACCGCCCGCAACCTGGGCCGATGCTCCTCGAACTGAGCCGCCCAAAAATTCTCGTCCTGTTTTTCGTCCCGCACTGTCACATCTTCTCCTCGGGCCGGGTCCTACTGGCAAGACCCGCCGAACGCGGCGGACGTGACAGGAGGAGATCACCATGCAGGCTCGGATGACCCACCCGATCCAGGTGCGGCCGGACGCGATGAAGGCGCTGCTGGCGCTGAGCAAGGCCACGAACGACAGCACCGTGCCCGCGACCACGCACCACCTCATCCACCTGCGCGTGAGCCAGATCAACGGCTGCAGCATGTGCGTCGACATGCACGCGCGGGAGATGAAGGAAGCGGGCGAGAAGGACGAGCGGATCTGGGGCGTCGGCGCGTGGCGCGAATCGACGTACTTCACCGACGCCGAGCGCGCCGCGCTGGACCTGGCCGAACACGTGACCCGGCTGGCCGACCGGACCGACCCGGTCCCGGACGAGGTCTGGGACGCCGCCGCGGACATCTACGACGAGAAGGAGCTTTCGTCGCTGCTGCTGTCCATCGCCGGCATCAACGTGTGGAACCGGCTCAACGCCGCGATCCGCCAGCCGGTCGGCTCGTTCTGAGGTGCACTGGGGGTGTTGCCGGGGGCGGTGGCGAGGGGATCCACCGCCGCCTCCGGCAGCTTCACACGCTCGCGGACAGCTGGTCCCGGATCGCGGCGACGGCGGCCCGCGGATCGTCGGCCCAGAGGTCGAGCTGAGTGATTTCGACGCCTGCCTTGCGGCCGAGATCGACCCGCTGCGGTTCGCGCAGGGTGACCGAGAGGTTGGTCGCCTGGCTGATTCCCACGGCCAGCACCCCGTCTTCGGGCACGCTGACGCCGCCGCGTGTCTTCAACGACCGGCTCGCCTGCCGGACAGAATCGATGCTGGCCAACGGGATCCGATGGTCGAAGAAGGACAGATACCGCACCCGCAGCCCTTCCCGGCTGACTGAGTGCGGGTACTTGTAGAGCGTCGCGACGAGCGCCAGGAACGCGAGTGCGCCGATGACTTCCAGCACCAGCAACGCGATCCGCACCGGCACCGACTTCACCACGACCTCGACCAGCACGATGTCGACCGGGTTGACCGCCAGCATCACCCAGAACATCGGGCGGATGGTGCGGCTGTAGTGGATCGCGACGCCGTCCGGCGGCACGTCGGTCCGGCGGCGGAGCACGAGCGCCAGTGCCCTCGCCAGTATCAGCGGTTGTCCCTCCACGGTGCCCCCTGAGCGGTCAGTCGGCGGTTCCCAGCCGCGCGGCCCACTTCTCCTCTATTCTCCCGAATTTCCAGATCGCGAACGCGGCCAACCAGGTGACGACGAACAGCCCGACGATCGCGAAGCCCACGTAGTCGAGGTCCACCGAAGCGATCGCGGCGAGCGGTCCGGACGTGATGCCGAGCTTCTCGGCGAGCAGCGTCACCAGTTCGATGGTCCCAATGCCGAGCGCGACCGCCACGGAAAGCGCGGTGACCGTGAGGTTGTAATAAATCTTTCGGATCGGCCGGGCAAACGCCCAGCCGTATGCGTAGTTCATGAGCACGCCGTCGGCGGCGTCGAACAGGCTCATTCCGGCGGCGAAAAGGATCGGCAGCACGAGAATCGCGTACCAGGGCAAGGCAAACGCGGCGGCACCCGCGGCGAGTACGAGCAGTCCGATTTCCGTCGCGGTATCGAAACCGAGTCCGAAGAGGACTCCCACTGGATAGATGTGCCACGGCTTCCGCACCGCTTTGGTGGCCCCGCGCAACAGCCGGTTCATCAGGCCGCGGTTGTCGAGATGGCGTTCCAGTTCCGCCTCGTCCAGTTCGCCGCGGCGCATCCGGGCGAACACGCGCGCGATCCCGACGAGCACGACCAGGTTCATGATCGCGATCAGGTACAGGAAAATCCCGGACACCGAGGTGCCGATCAGGCCGGTCGTCTCGTGCAGCGCGGAACCGTCGTCCTCCAGCTGCCCGGCGATCGCGCGGACGCCCGTCGACAGCAGCAGGCACAGCGCGAAGACGATCGTCGAATGCCCGAGGGAGAACCAGAACCCGACCGAGAGCGGACGCTGCCCGTCGGCCATCAGCTTGCGCGTGGTGTTGTCGATGGCGGCGATGTGGTCGGCGTCGAAGGCGTGCCGCATGCCGAGTGTGAACGCGGTGACTCCGAGGCCGATGCCGAAGGTGCCGCCCGCGCCGAGCGCGTAATGCTCTGGCGCGACGACCAGCACGAGCAAACCCCAGCCGACGAGGTTGAGCAGCAGGACCACTGCCGCCATGCCGCCGATCGACCAACGGCCGCCGCGAGTGAACCGCTGCGTCATCGCCGTCCTCTCGCTCGCCGGAAAGCCGTGCGGCTTCTTGAGGGAATCAGATTCCCTCAAGAAGCCCTTCACGGACAATCGGGTAAAGCTCAGCCGGCGCGCAGATGCAGCGAGTCGAGCGCCTTGCGCACGTGCCCGCCTGCCGAGGACAGCGCCTCGGCGGAGCGGGTGACGTCGCTGCCGGACAGCAGGTGCACGAGCGCCACCTTGAGGTCGCCGCCCGCTTCGGTGAGCGCGTCCGAGCAGTCGGCCATCGTCATGCCGGTGGCTTCTTGCAGGATCCGGATGGTGCGGCCGCGCAGCTTCGCGTTCGTCGCGCGCATGCTCACCATCAGGTTCGAGTACGTCTTGCCGAGCTTGATCATCGTCGCGCTGGAGAACGCGGTGAGGATCAGCTTCTGCGCCGTGCCCGCCTTCATCCGGGTCGAGCCCGCGATGGCCTCGGGACCGGTGGCGACGGCGATCAGGACGTCCACGCCAGGCGGTTGCGCAGCGCGCGGGTTCGCCGAGACGAGCCCGGTGTGCGCGCCGATCCGGCTGGCCTCGGCGAGCGCGCCGAGCACGTACGGCGTGCGTCCGGAGGCCGCGAGACCGAGCACGAAGTCGCCCGGCCGCACCGACAGGGCGATTTCCGCCGCGCCGGCGTCCGCGTCGTCCTCGGCGTTCTCGACGGCCTGCCGCAGTGCCTTCTCGCCGCCCGCGTGATGGGCGATGAACCAGTCGCCGGGCACGTTGAACGTCGGCACCAGCTCAGCCGCGTCCAGCGTCGCGAGGCGGCCCGAGGTGCCCGCGCCGACGTAATGCACGCGCCCCCCGCCGCGCAGCGCCTCGACGGCGTAGTCGACCGCGCGGGCCAGCTGCGGCAGCACCGCGGCCACCGCGTCCGGCACCCGGCGGTCCTCGGCGTTGATCGCGCCGAGGATCCCCATGGTGGACATCAGGTCGATGTCCACCGTGCGCGGGTTTCGTTGTTCGGTGGGCGAATCGACGTGCACCGTCTGGCAGGGGACGGACATCAGATCCTCGCTTCTTGGTTCATTTGCCGGTTTCCCGCGGGCGACGACGACCGTCGGGTCTGACCCCGAGCCGGTGCGAGCCGACCGCGTCCCTCGTGGCGTCCAACGCGCTGACCGACGCCTCCATGTGCCGCTGCGCGACGCCGATGAAGAGGCAGTCGATCACGGTCAGCTGGGCGATCCGGCTCGCTGTCGCCCCGGACCGGAAGGTGGTCTCGCGGGCTGCCGTGGTGAGCACGTGGTCGGCGACCTCGGTGATCGGCGAGCGCGGGAAGTTGGTGACCGCGACGGTCGCCGCTCCGTGCTCGCGGGCGACCCGCAGCGCCTCGACGGTGTCCGTGGTCGCGCCGGTGTGCGAGACGCCGATCGCGACGTCGCCCGGCTTCAGGACCGCGGCCGAGGTCAGCATGATGTGCGTGTCCGACCAGGAGAAGCTGACGCGGCCGATCCGGTGCAGCTTCTGCTGCAGGTCAGCGGCCACGAAAGCGCTTGCGCCCACGCCGTACACGTCGACCCGGCCGGCTTCGGCGACGAGGTCGATGACGCTCTGCAGCTGGGCGACGTCGAGCTGGTCCGCGGTCTCTTCGACGGCGCGCGCGTCGGCGAAGCTGACCTTGCCGATGACGGACGCCAGGTCGTCGCCAGGGCCGATCTCGCCGCCGAGGTTGCGCGAGGTGCGCGCCTCGGTGCGAGCGGTGTCCGCGGCGAGTGCGATGCGCAGCTGCGGGTAGCCGCCGACGCCGACGGCCTTGCAGAAGCGCGTAACGGTGGTCTCGGAGGTGTTCGCGGCGAGCGCGACCTCGGTGATGCTGCGGCGCGCGACGGCGGCCGGGTCTTCCAGGACAACCTTCGCGACCCGCTGCTCGGCCCGGGCGAGTCCGGGCAGCAGCGAGCGAATGCGGACCAAGGGGCTCGCATCCGCGTCGCGCGCCGTCGCCTGACCTGCGAGGTGCTCGGAGGGTGCGCTGCTGATTACGGATCCCGCATCATCCGCCGTCGGAAAGTTACTAACCGTTGGCATTTGCGACAAGGCTACCCACATCCTTCGGCAGAACCACAACCCGTCCGTGTCTGCGGACTTCGGTTTGCGATTAATCGTTGTCAAGAAAGTCGCCAACCGAGTCCACGGTGTTAACGACCTCAAGCTAACGACTTGGCAACTAAGTGTGTCTAGCGAAGGAGTCTTGTTCCACTGAGTGGGGACACGAAGGTGGCAATGCGCGGCGGGGTGCCTACCGAGCGCTCAATTTCCATCCCGAAGAGGCCAGTTCCGAGGGGTTTCGCTCACCATCGAGAACGACCTGGCCGCGTTGGGTGACTTTCACACTGTCGAGGGAAACTCCCCGCCCCGTGTAATTCGGATCGGTGCTGTAACGCCACCGGAGCGAGGTAGCCGCGGACGCGGGCACCTCGGCGGACACCCGCCACCAGGAACGGTGCCCGTGTCCGCCGAGCGCGGCCGTCTCGGCTCCGGGCGCACCTGGGCCACGGGCCTGGAGCGGAACAGGTTGCCAATTAACCCCGTCGGTGCTCGATTCGAGCTGTAACGGGTCGCTCGGGCCCTCGGTATCGACGAAAGCGGCGAAGGACACGCGAAGTGGTGCACCTGCTGGAAGCGGTTGGGTACTGAGCGTAGCGGTGCCGTTGTTTCCCAGGCTCGCGTACCAGGCGTCGGGACCCTGAACCGGCCGCACGGCCATCGCCTTCGCGAGCGAGGTCGCCCAGACCTGGCGAGCGGTGTTGATGGAACCCCAGTCGCGCGTCGGGTGCACGCGGTTGGTGAGCAGCAACGCGAACGAGCGCGACTCAGGGTCGATGACCAGCGTGGTGCCGGTGAAGCCGGTGTGGCCCGCGCTGACCGGCGACGCCAGCGCGCCCATGTACCAGGGCTGGTCCAGTTCGAAACCGAGCCCGTGCTCGTCGCCGGGGAAGCGCTGGTTGTAGTTCGTCAGCATCTTCGTGACGGTGTCCGGCCGCAGGATCCGGTGCCCGCGGTAGCTGCCGCCGTTGAGGATGGTCTGGGAGAGCACGGCCATGTCGCTGGCCGTGGAGAAGACGCCCGCGTGCCCGGCGACGCCGCCGAGCGACCAGGCGTTCTCGTCGTGCACCTGTCCGCGCACGAGCCCGCGCGGCGGGTTCGTCTCGTACTCGGTCGCGGCGATGCGGGCGAGCTTCGACGCGGGCGGGCGGTACCCGGTGTCGACCATGCCGAGCGGAGCGGTGATGCGGTCGTGCACCACCTGGTCCAGCGGCTTGCCGGACAGCTTCTCGATCAGGAAGCCGAGGGTGAGCATGTTGAGGTCGGAGTACAGGTACGTGCTGCCCGGCGCGTTCTTGAGCGGGCTGTCGAGCACTGCCTTGCGCCGCGAGGGGATGTCCGGATAGCCCTGCCAGAGCGACGGTGACGGGTCGGCGTCGAAGCCGGAGGTATGCGTGAGCAGCTGCAGCACGGTGACGCCCTGCTTGCCGTTGACGCCGAACTCCGGCAAATAGCGCACGACCGGTGCGTTGACGTCCAGCTTGCCTTGTTCGGTCAGCTGCAGCGCGGCGATCGAGGTGAAGAGCTTCGAGATCGACGCCATGTCGAAAATGGTGTCGTTGCGCATCGGAACCTGCTGGTCCGGCGGCAGTTCGGTGCCTTTGGCGTCCGCGTACCGGAGCGCGCCGCCGACGGCGTACCGGTCCACGACTACGCCGTCGTGCGCGAGCAGGCCGACCGCGCCGGAGAAATGCGGATGCCCGCTGTCGTCCGGCTGGGTCCAGCTCTTCAGGAACTGCTCGGCGTCGCGGATCGGCTGCGGATCGAGGTTGACCTCGCGCGGGCTGCCGTCGCGCAGCGTCGTGCTCGCCGGGGCGAACCCGTGCTGCGGACGGTCGAAGCGCCCGGCGAAGCCGTGTCGGTTGTCGATCGTGGCTGCTCCCGCGGTCGTCGTGGCCGCGACCAGGACGGCCAACGTCGCGACGAGCACTTTCCTAGCACGCATGACCGCTCTCCTCAGCGATAGATCAGGTGGGGGCGGCGTCTGCGGGCGAAGTCGGCGAGTTCGGCGCGCCAAGCGCCGGTGATCTCGTCGACCCCGGCGCCGGCGTCGACCATGGTGCGCAGCCGCGCGGATCCGGACAGCTTGTCGATCATGCGGTCCGGCCGCCAGCCGAACTTGTCGGGCGCGACGCGTTTGGCCGTTACGAACATCGAGACGGTGGTGTTAATGGCGTCGAAGGCCTGCGGATCGGCGACGGTGACCTGTACGCCGCCGCAGGGCTCGTTCACGAACTTGCCGAAGGTGGGTACGAAATAGATCTCGCGGAACGCCGCACCCGGCAGATGGAGCTTTTCGAGTTCTTCGCGCCAATGCCAGTCGAGGCCGGGCGCGCCGATGATCTCGAACGGCCGTGTCGTGCCGCGTCCTTCGGAGAACACTGTGCCTTCGAACATGCCTGTGCCCGGGTATACGAGCGCTGTGTCCGGCGTTGGCATGTTCGGGCTCGGAAGGACCCAACGCAGCCCGGTGTCGGCGAAGAAGCTGTCGCGTCGCCAGCCGCGTACCTGGACGACTTCGAGCTTCGCCAGCTTCACGCCTTCGCCGGGCAGGAACTCGGCGGCGAAGAACCGCGCCAGCTCGCCGACAGTCATGCCGTGCTGCTGTGCGATCGGCTTCAGTCCGACTCCGGACGAGAACTTCGGGTCGAGCACCGGGCCGGACAGTCGTCCGCCGATGGGGTTTGGCCGGTCTAGAACGACGAAGGCCGCGTTGACCTTCGCTGCGGCGACCATCGCCGTGTACAGCGACCAGATATAGGTGTAGAAGCGCGCGCCGACGTCAGCGATGTCGAAGACGACAGTGTCCAGTCCGGCCTTCTGGAACAGCGAAGCGAGCTTCGTCGCGTTAGCGCCGTACGCGTCGTACACGGGGATGCCGGTGCGCGGATCGGTGTAATCGCCTTCGGAGCCACCGGCTTGTGCGCTGCCGCGAAAGCCATGCTCGGGCCCGAAGGCCGCGACGGGGCGTACGCCCGCCGCGACCATCGAGTCGACAATGTGGTCGCCGTTGGCGAGCACGCCGGTCGGATTGGACAGCACGCCGAGCTTGCGTCCGGCGAGCGGACGCCAGCCCTGCGCGGCGAGCTGTTCGGCACCAGTGAGCACCCGGCGCTCCAGCTCGGGTTGCGCTGCTTCGGGTGCCGCCTGTGCCGCCTGTGCCGCAGCCGAGCCGCTCGCCAGCACCGGGACGGCGAGCGCCGGAACGGCCAGGAAATTCCTGCGATTGAGAGTCACCAGGTCAGCCCGTGTCCGAAGGGGTATTTGACGGTGTGCACGTCTGCCCCGGCCGGGACGTCGACCGGCAGCTTCCCGCTGGGCTTCGTCTCGCCGAGCACGACCTTGGCGAGCGCTTCGAGCGACGGCGTGATGTAGCCGTAAGTGGCGAGCCAGGTCGGCACCGGGTTCGCGTACCCGGCGTCGTACGGAATCTGCGCGGCGACCGCGACCACCGGCTTGCCGGTGTCCATCAACGCCTGAAGAAGCTTGCCCTGCAAGGGGAAACCGCCGAGGTTGTTGGTCAGTACCACGACGACGTCGTTTTGCTTCGCGGCGGTTGCGGCTTCGGAGATCTGCGCGTCGGTCGGGGTTTGCCCGGTGGCCAGCGCGGTCGCCTTCGTGCCATGTGCGGTGAAGCGGTCGGCAAGCGTTTGCGTCGTGGTGTCTCCCCAGCCGGTGACCAGCACGTTCGACGGCTTCTGCTTGAGCGGCAGCACTCCGGCGTCGTTGGCGATCGCGGTGACCGACCGGTCGGCGATGCCCTGCGCGGTAGCCAGGTGGTCCGGCGTGCCGACCTTCTTCATGACCTGCGAAGGGTTGTTGAACGGCGAGTACAGGATTCCGCGCTTCAGCTTGAGCTTCAGCACCCGCAGCACGCTCTGGTCGATCCGCTGCATCGGCAGGTCGCCGGACTTCACCGCGGCGATCACGGCGTTGATCGCGACGTCCAGGTGCACCGGCATGAGCAGCTGGTCCACGCCCGCCTTCAAGGCGAGGACCGGGATTTCGGCGTCGCTGTGCAGCTCCCGCACGCCCTGCATCTCAAGCGAATCGGTGATCACGACGCCGTTGTAGCCGAGTTCGCCGCGCAGCTTGCCGGTGATGATCGGCTTAGACAGCGTCGCGGGCTCACCGGACGGGTCGAGGCTCGGGAACTGGATGTGCGCGCTCATGATCGAGTCGATGCCCGCGGCGATCGCGGCCTTGAACGGCGGCACGTCGATCTTGCGCCAGTCCGCCTCGGAGCGGTCGATCTTCGGCAGCCCGGTGTGACTGTCGGTGGCCGCGTCGCCATGGCCGGGGAAGTGCTTCGCGGTGGACGAGACGGTCTGGCTCGCCGGCCCGGAGTTCTGGTAGCCCTTGACCTCCGCGGTCACGAAACTGCTGGCCAGGTCGGGTCGTCCGGAGAACGACCGGACGCCGATGACGGGGTTGGCCGGGTTGGAGTTGACGTCCGCGTCCGGCGCGTAGTCCTGGTTGATGCCGACCGCGCGCAGCTCGTGGCCCAGGATCGTGGCGGCCTTGGTCGCACTGCCGGTGTCGCGTCCGGCGGCGATGGCCATCGAGTTGGGGAACTCGGTGGCGGGCGCGCCCATCCGCGTCACCGTGCCGCCCTCCTGGTCGGTGCCGATCTGCAGCGGAATGTGCGCGCCGCTGGAGATCGCCGCGCGCTGCAGGCCGTTGGACAGCTTCGCGACCTGCGTGGGGTCGTCGAAGTTGTCGCGGCTGGTGTTGTTGAAGTAGATGACGCCGCCGAGGTGGTACTTCTGCACGGCTTGGGCGGCAGTGTCGACGCCGAAGTCGGTCTGGTTCTTCGGGTTGACCTCGTCCGCGGACTTGCCGTTCACCCACGTGACGAACAGCTGCCCCACTTTCTCTTCCAGGCTCATGCCGCGCAGCGCCTGTGCGGCCGCCGCGTCGAGCCGCGCGGCCGTCTGCTGGGGTGTCTGCTGCGGCTGTTTCGGCACCGCGAACGCCGAGGAACTCAGCCCCCCGACGGCGAGCACCCCCGCAAGGGGAACGGCGAACACCTGCATCCTCCGCGTGCGCGCGAGTCGGTTCGTCACGAATTGCCTCCCAGTGTCGCGTGCCGCAGCGGGTACGGACGCGGGTCGTGAAGCGTCCACCGGGCAGCACCGGTATCGGGAAGCTACTCACCGCGATACGGGGTTGTCCATCGGCCGAGCGCAGGAACGAGAGGGTTCACCTGGGAGGACGGTCTGCGCGCGGATTTCATCGAGCCCGGCTCGGTCCGCTGCGCGAGGTGCCGACATAACACTGGCGGCGCCCGTCAGCCGAGGCCGGACGGGTGCCGCCAGTCAGCGCGAACATCTCGGGCGACCAAGCGTGCAACTCTGGTCGTACCTTCATGGACTCGGCGTCCGGCGTCCCGGTACGCAGTCCCTAGACGACGAGCCTCCCGCGGCGTGCTGCGCGTGGGTACCCGGAGTCCGCGCACGGAGGTTGCCCGGGGTGACAGAGGCTTCTCTTCTACCTCTGTCCTGGCCGAATCAACGTCCGCACCTACTTTCTACGCCGTGAGCGCGGTCACTTCAAGTGCGCGTACGGGTGCACCGGTACAGAGGCTCGATCCGGTGACAACACCACCCTCAGCAACGGACCTAGCTGCGGAAACCGGCGTTTTGGTACCGCCACGCGGGTGCTCAGTCGCCGGTGCCCCGGGACCGGCGGCGCCGGCTCAGGCTGTACCAGGTCGCGCCCGCCGCCACGGCCCCCACGCCGAGCGCGACCATCCCCGCGGACTTCGCCGGGATCCGCGTGCGCAGCGACATCGGCCGCTCGAACGCGAGGACCGGCCAGCCGTGCTCGTCCGCGGTGCGGCGCAGCAGCTTGTCCGGGTTCACCGCGTGCGGGTGACCCACCACCTCCAGCAGGGGGAGGTCGGTGCTGGAGTCGGTGTAGGCGAAGCAGTCCGCGAGGTCGTAGCCGTGCGTGGCGGCCTGCTGCTTCGCGGCGACGGCTTTGTTCTCGCCGTAGCAATAGAAATCGACCTCGCCGGAGTAACGGCCGTCGACGATCTCCATGCGAGTGGCGACGCAGCGGGTCGCGCCGAGCATCTCCGCGACCGGAGCCGCGACCTCCTCGCCGGTCGCGGACAGCACGATCACGTCGTGCCCGTCGGCGAGGTGCGCCGCGATGAGGTCGGTCGCTTCCGCGTAAACGAGCGGATCGACTACGTCGTGCAAGGTTTCGCGCACGATCGCGGAAACCTGCGCGACATCCCAGCCCGCGCACAACGCGGAAACCTCGGCGCGCATCCGCTCGGTCTTGTCCGCGTCCGCGCCGGCGAGCGAGAAAACCAGTTGCGCGTAAGCGCTTCGCAGCGCCGCACGGCGGTTGATCAGTCCTTCGCGCAGCAACGGCTTGCTGAACGCGAGCGCGCTGGACGACGCGATGATCGTCTTGTCGAGGTCGAAGAAGGCGGCTACGCGCCGGGGTGCTTCTTCGCTGCGGGGTTCGGCCACGTGATCAGGATAGGCGCACCGCGCCGCGTTGTTGGCAGCACACCGGTCGTGGCGACGGCCGGAAAATCGATGACATCGGCTCGCTTACGGCCTCGGGTGCCGTTATCGAATCGTATGTGTCACTCACACAGCCAACTCATAGCTAACGGAGTTACAGTGAACAGGCCCGGTCTTGAACCGGGCTGGTTCAGTCCGACCCCCCGGGGCTGAACCCCTGGCGGCCCTCGTCCCTCCCCCCTGGCGAGGGCCGCCTTCTATTCTCCCCGTTTTCGCGTCGGCGAACAATTTTCAGGTCTGCCCCGGAAACGCTGTACTGCCCGTATTTATCGCTCTGACCTGGGCGGTCTTGGTCGTTCGCCGGGCACCTTACGGGCAAGATCAATTAACCGCATGCTTACCTTTCCAGTGTTTTCTCCGGCGGTGGCACCCCTTACTTCTCCCGCTGCGGCAAATTTACTTCTTTCCACTTGGTTTTCCGGAGTTTCTTCGCAGCAATCGTTTTCTCAGCCGAATGTGCGGAGCCGTGCATTATCCGGTGCCGGCCGACACTCCGCGGTGCTGGATCGATTTCGCACCCCGAGTTGTCCACAACCCCCGGGTTATCCACATGACGGAAAGACGGGCATTGCCGTGCCGCCTGGCGGCGAGCGACCGTGGGAGTCCGGCCCGCGAAACCCAGGGGAGGGCACATGGCCACCGCACAACCGCTCGTCGTCTCCGGCGAAGGCACCGTGTTCGAAGAGATCCGCCGCGTCGCCGCGGTAGTCGGCTGCGAGTTCGACCACGCGCCAGACCTAGCCGCCGCACGCGGACGATGGACACGAGCTCCGCTCGTGGTGCTGGATGAGGACATTTCGATCGACAGCTCGCCCATGCCAGCACGCGACAGCGTCGTGCTTGTCTGCAAAGGCGCACCCGGACTGGATACCTGGCGACGCGCAGCCGCCCTCGGCGCCCGCCGAGTCTTCAGCTTGCCCGACGACGAAGCGGGCCTGACCGGCGCGTTCGCCGACGTCACCGACGCACCAGCCGAATCACCAGGCCCAGTAATCGCTTTCGTGGGCGGCCGAGGCGGTTCCGGCACCTCTGTGCTGGCCGCAGCAGTCGCCGTCGAAGCCGCCCGCACCGACTCCGCGCTATTAGTCGACTGCGACCCGCTAGGCGGCGGATTGGATCTCCCGCTGGGCCTGGAACACACGAAAGGCCTGCGATGGCCCGAAGTTCGGCTGTCCGGCCGAGTGTCCGTCCCGTCCCTGATCGCCTCGCTCCCCAGTCGCGGCAAGCTCCCTGTGCTGTCCTGCGGTCGTTCCGGCGACGGCCCGACTCCTCGCGCCTTGTCCGCGGTGGTCNCCCCGCCATTTCGACGAGGGCACGCTTGCCGTCGCCGCAGCCGCCGATCTGGTCGTGCTGGTCGTTCCCGTCGAGTTCCGTGCCTGTATGGCGGCGAAACAAGTCCTGACCCACCTTCGTCCGCACACCGGGCGTTTCGCAGTCGTCGCAAGTGGACACCGCATCGACGGCGTCCCGGCTTCGCAAACCGCAGGCATGCTCGGCCCGCCCTTGATCGCTGACGTGGCCCCAGAACGCCGAGTAGCCGCCACCTTGGAATCCGGCGAGTTCGACCTGCCCCCGAAGGGCGCGTTGGCCACCGCTGCCCGTGCCGTACTGGCGAACCTGCGTCCCCTCACGACCGCACAGGCCGCGTAGATGACCACCGACCTAGTAGAACGAGTCCGTCACCGCCTGGCAGGCGAAAGCCGCGGCACCGACCCGATCGCCCTGGCCGAAGCAGTCCGGGTCGAAGCCGGCGGCGCCCTGAGCCATGACGCAGTACTAGCCGCCGTTCGCCAAGCGCGAGACGAGTTCGTCGGCGCAGGCCCGCTAGCCCCATTACTGGAGGACGACACAGTTACCGACGTCCTGGTCACTGCTCCCGACCAGGTGTGGACCGACGGCCCCGCCGGCCTCACCCACACGACCATCCGTTTCCCCAACGAGGACGCCGTCCGCCGCCTAGCGCAGCGCCTGGCCCTAGCGGCAAGCCGCCGCCTGGACGACGCCCAGCCCTACGTAGACGGCTGGCTCCCCGCCCGCCAGGGCCGAATCCGCGTCCACGCCGTCCTGCCGCCCATCGCCGCCAACGGCACCTGCCTGTCCCTGCGCGTGCTGCGCCCGGTGACGCACGACCTAGCCGCACTCCAAGCCCACGGCTCCATCGACCCAACCGCTCTGAACATCCTCGAAGCAATCCTCAAACACCGCCTGGCCTTCCTGATCACCGGCGGCACCGGTGCCGGAAAGACAACGCTCCTGAGCGCCTTGCTGAGCGCGGTAGCTCCAACCGAACGAATCGTCTGCGTAGAGGACGCTGGCGAACTACACCCGACCCACCCACAATTCGTAAGCCTCGTCGCCAGACCCGCGAACGTAGAAGGCGTAGGTGCCGTGGAACTCCCAGAGCTGGTCCGACAGGCACTGCGAATGCGCCCAGACCGCCTGATCGTCGGCGAGGTTCGCGGAGCAGAAGTGTGCTCCCTGTTGAACGCCATGAACACCGGTCACGAAGGCGGTGCCTGCACCCTGCACGCGAACTCCCCTGCCGAAGCCCCAGCACGCCTGGAGGCCTTGGCAGCCCTGGGCGGTCTGCCGAGAGATGCGTTGCACAGCCAACTAGCCGCAGCAGTCCGCGTAATCCTCCACATGCGCCGAACAGCCACCGGCCGCCGCTTGACGGAAGTCGCCGTACTCCAGCGTTACCACGGGGAAGTAAAACCCCACCCCGTCTGGCGCGACGGCCACTGGACGAACCGTCGCTCCCTTTTCACCGCACTGACAACGCCGGAACCCGCCCCTGCCTAGCCCCCCCGCTCGCTTCCATCGCTCGCGCGTTTGTCCTGCGCAGCCACTCACCAGTCGGCGTTTGCACCCATTAGACCTCGCGCCGACCCCGGACCACGCGCACCTTCCTTCCGCTCCACAACAGAACCTTGTCGCGCGGACCACGCGCACTTCCCTTTCGGCAGTCCGTTCCGCAGTTCCGCCCCGCAGCGAAGCGTCCCGTAAGAACCGCACTCAACCGACCCAGCATCGAGGTGACCCCGTTGATCTCCGCATGGTCGTTCCTCTGCGCAGGCACCGGAATCCTGTGCTGGCCAGCCACCCCCAACCGCCTCATTCCAACGCCCCGCCGCCGCTTCCGCCTCCCCGTCCCGCCCCGCCAGGCCCTCTGGCTGGCCCCCGCCATCGTCGCCCTGCCGCTGGCCGGAATCGGCGCCGCGGCAGCCACCGCCCTGCTCACCCTCGCCGTCGGTCAGGAATGGCGCAGCAGAAAGGAAACCACCGAAACCCTGACCCGCGCCGAACGCACCGCGACTGTCCTCCGCACGATGGTCTCCGAACTCCGCGCCGGTGCCCACCCGGTAACCGCCGCCGAAGCAGCCGCGGACGCGGTCCCCGAACTGGCCGGAGAGCTCCACAACCTCGCCACCGCCGCCCGCCTCGACGGAACCCTGGAATCGCCAGCACTCCCCGCCGTCGTCCAATCCTGGAACCTGGCCCGCTGCCACGGCCTGCCCATCGCCGACGCCCTCGAAGCCGCCCGCCGAGACGTCGACGCCGAAGTCGCCTTCGCCCGCCGCCTGCGCGCAAAAATGGCCGGGCCACGCATGAGCGCAATAGTCCTGACCGTGCTGCCGGTCGGTTGCCTGGCAATGGGCCAGCTCATCGGGGCCAACCCGCTCGCCGTCCTCACCGAAACCCTGATCGGACAAGCATTCCTGGTCTCCAGCGCAGCCCTGCTATGGGCAGGCACCGCCTGGTCCAGAGCCCTCACCGGCCGCAGGTCGGCCCCATGACCGCCCTGAGCCTCGCCCTCGCCGCCACCGCGCTGCTGCTCTGGCCAAACACCGTCCCGCCCCGGCACCTAGCCCGGCCCAAGCGCCCACCCCGCACTCTGCGACCAGAGGTCTGGCACCCCGCCGCCGCAATCGTCGTAGGCGTATCCGCAACCGTCCTCACCGGAATCCCCATCGGACTGGCCGCCTGCGCAGGCTCCTGGTGGCTCCTGCGCCGATCCCGCCATCCCAAAAACCCAAGCGACGTCTCGGAACGACTCCGTTCCGCGTCAGTCCTGGACCTGCTTGCCGCCTGCCTTCGCGCCGGAATGCCAGTCCCGACCGCCTTGGAAGCCGTAGCGCCCGGCGCGCCACCGGACACCGAAACCGCCCTGCGCGCAACGGCGAACCTGCTAGCACTGGGCGCGGACCCGGCTCCCGCCTGGACCCCGCTCCGAGCCCGCCGGGACTTCGCCGAGCTGGCGGTCGCAGCCACCCGAACCGCGCGGTCCGGGGCGGCCCTCGCCTCGACCGCGGACGACCTGGCCCACCGCATTCGCGACGGACTGGGCGTCGAGGCCGAAGAACGCGCCGAACGCGCCGGAGTCGCCCTGGCCCTGCCGGTCGGGTTGTGCTTCCTGCCCGCGTTCTTCGCCCTCGGCGTACTGCCGGTAGTGCTCGGCCTGGCCGGGCGAATCGGCGGTCTGCTGTGAACCCATCCACGACAGAAAGGGAATCCGACCATGTGGTTCTTGCCCGGAGACGAGGGCACCACCACCGCCGAATACGCCATCGGCACGGTAGCCGCGGCAGCGTTCGCCGTGGCGCTCTACGTGCTGCTCAGCGGAGACTCGGTCTCCGCGACTTTGGCCGGCCTGGTGCACAAGGCCCTGACGGTGGCCACCTGATGGCCAGCCGTCGCCGGGACGGCGGATTCGTCACGGTAGAAGCCGCCCTGTCCTTGGGCGCGCTGACCGCCGTGCTGGCGATCCTGCTCGCGGGCACCAGCGCGATCGCCGGGCACCTCCGCTGCCTGGACGCCGCCCGCGAAGCCGCCCGCCTGACCGCGACCGGGCAGCCAGGAGCCGCCGACGCAGTGGTCCAAACCATTGCCCCGCACGGCGCACACCTCACCATCCACCGCACCGGCGACGGCCTCACCGCAGAAGTAACCACCGACGCCCTGTCCGCTCTTCACTTGAGCGCAACCGCCTACGCCATCTTCGAACCAGGCCCAGCCTCATGACCCAGAAACAACCAGCCGACGCCGGCGTAGCCACGATCTGGACGGCCCTGGCTGCCGCAACCCTGATCTCCGTGACAGTCCTGGTGTGGTGGTTAGCCGCGGCCATCACCGCCCGCCACCGCACCGAAGCTGCCGCCGACCTGGGCGCGTTGGCCGCAGCAGCCCACGCCGCCGCCGGACCGACCATCGCCTGCGCCCGAGCCAAGGAGGTCGCCGACCACGAACGCGCAGTGCTGACCAGTTGCCGCTGGCACAACCGCGACGCCTTTGTCGAGGTCCGCGCCACGACCACCCCGATCCCCGGCCTGCCGGCCCCCACCGCAAAATCCCGCGCCGGTCCAGTCGACCTGCCTCTCTGACCGGAACGCCTCGACCGACGCTGGCCTCGGCAGCCGCGTTCAACGGCGGCGACGCGCGGACCAGTCCGGTAGCCGTGCTCCGCGACCGGCCGCTTGCGTGGACACCGGTGCTGGCCCGTTGGTGGTGTTGAGAGGCAGGGCCCGATCCAGTAGCCGTGCTCCGCAGTCGGCCGCTGACTACCCGCGCGTCCGGTAGCCGTGTCTCAGGTGGAGCGGTGTCCGGGCGGGTCGCTGCGGCTCCGCGACGGACTGCTGACTCCTTGCGCCCGCCATCGGTGTTCCCCTGCGACCGCCTGAGCTGCCCCTCGGGCACGGGACCGCCCGAGCTGCGCCTCGTGCACGGGACCGACCGGCCGAGCTGCCCGTCGGGCACGGGACCGCTTGAGCTGCCCGTCGGGCACGGGACCGCTTGAGCTGCCCCTCGGGCACGGGACCGCCTGAGCTAGGCAGATCTGCCCGGGCCTAGGCCGCCGGTTCACCCGCCGCAGTCCAGCGCGCGGTTTGTCGCGGAGACCGGCGTCGCCCGATCCAACCGAAGGGAGTTGCAACCTGCCGACCGCCTCCACACACCCCGCTCGTCCAGACACCATGGGCCGCCCTCAGCGGCGTTCCGGGCCACCAGCCGGAACCGTTCATCGGCGACGAGCCGGACCGGTGACCAGTCCCCGGAACCCACGGTGCGTCCGGATCTTTCCGGCATCGGCGACGAGTGGCGAAGAACACGAGCAGCGGTCGCTGACGCACGCCGAACGGTCAATTCCCCAGGTCAACGGGTGGTCCAAGGGCATGCCTCAGTGCGTGTGCGAAAAGGCGGGAAAGTGTCGAATCCCGTGGTAGCCCCGTTCTCGCGGGCGGGACGGCGGGGTCAGCGGCCGGTGATCGGCTCCTTGTTATCGGCCGGACAGTGGGCTACTGGGCGTTCATCGATCGGTAACGGCCGGTTGTCGCGCGGAGTCTTCCCCGCAATGTGCAACTTGCCGTTTAGTGAGACGTGCGCCACCACGGCCCCGACCCGGACGGCGCGAAAACCGGACCTCGAAGGCAGGAAAGCAATGTTGGACGCGAATTGGCCGGACAGCTGGCGGAACGCCTTCCGCATCGAACTGCGTGCGGAGGCGATCGGCCTCGCCTGGCGCGGCTGGCCGGTGCTTCCGGGGGCGACCCCGGAGCCGATCACCGCGGAGGGGGACGACCTGACCTGGCGCCGGCCGGTGCCGGTGCGCGACGACTGGCGTGAGCTGGTCGGTTCGCACGCCCACGAGGTCGCCAGCTGGTTCAGCGACCGCACGCACAGCCTGCTGGTGGCGACCGGCACCGTGCTCGACGCGGTCGAGGTGGACCAGGAACTGGGCAAGCGCGCCGCACGACTGCTGCGCGCCATCGGGCACCCGGCCCCGATCGTCGCCATGCCGAACGGCCGGTGGCTGTTCCTCACCTTGCCCTCCGAGCACCTTCCCGCCGAACTCGCCGAGCAGATTTCCCTGCAATGGCACGGCAAGGACAGCTACATCCCGCTGCCGCCGTCGCCGTTCCAGCACGGTGTCGTGCACTGGCGCGTGAAGCCCGAGGTGTGCGGCTGGCAGCTGCCGCCCGCCGCCGAGGTGCAGGACGTGCTGGTTCGCGCCCTCGCCGACGAGCACGCCTCGATGCTGGTCGAGAGCACCGCCGCCTGATTTCCGGTTCCATCCCGGCAGGTAGCACGCGACAATCGAAAAAGTCTTCACGTTCCATCGTGGCCGCACTGTTCCCCGTGCTGACGCAACGCCCCGAGCACGGCTCCCAGTACGGCCACCGCCCCTGCCTTGTCCAGCGGATCGTTGCCGTTCCCGCACTTCGGCGACTGGACGCAGGACGGGCAGCCCGTCGGGCACTCGCAGGAGACGATCGCCTCCCGCGTAGCGGCCAGCCACGGGACAATCGCGGCATAACCGCGGTCGGCAAACCCCGCACCCCCGGGATGCCCATCGTGCACGAACACCGTCGCCTCCCCGGTGTCCTCGTGCCACGCGGTAGACACCCCGCCGATGTCCCAGCGGTCGCACGTAGCGAACAGCGGTAGCAGGCCGATCGCCGCGTGCTCGGCGGCATGCAGGGCACCGGGGACGCGCGCCGGAAGCAAACCGGCGCCCCCCGGTGCTCTGCCAGCACCCCCGGTCCCCACCGGTCCCACCGCAACACCGATCTCGACCCCGGCACCGGGCCCCCGCCCAGCCGCCGGATCGCCCGAAACTTCGCCGGTTACCCCGACAGCCGACGAGGCACCCCCGGTCCCCACCGGCTCTCCAGCCGCACGACGGTCCGCCGCCCCCGCAGCGGTCCCGCCGATTCCCCCGGCGGCTGGCGATGCACTCTCGGTCCCCGCCGGTTCTCCCGCCACACGGCGGGTTGCTGACCCCGCAGCGGCTTCGTCGATGTCCCCAGCGGTTCGCGATGCACCCCCGGTCCCCACCGGTTCTCCGGCCGCACGACGGTCCGCCGCCCCCGCAGCGGTCCCGCCGATTCCCCCGGCGGCTGGCGATGCACTCCCGGCCCCCGCCGTCTGGCCGCTCGCCGACACCGCGCCCATTCGGCCGGGATTCCCGGCAGCTGGGGACGCGCCCTCGGACCCCGTCTGCCCGCCAACCCCGTGGCTCGCTACCGATCCCGCAGCGGTCCCGTCCTTCTCCGCCGTGGCTGGCGACGTGGTCTCAGCACGGCTCGCCCCGTCGACAGCCTCGTTGTTCGCCGACCCGGCAGCGGTTTCGCCGGCGCCACCGCCAGCCGGAGATTCCAGCAGCCCACCCGAAACCGTGTACCAAACCGCTCTCGTGTGCAGGCTCTGTTCCGGCAGGTCAAGCGGCGTATGGTCCAGCACTTCCCCCGACGGCCGCCTCCGTAGATACCCCACCACCTGCGATGTCACTGCGACCTCGCCAAGGCACACTGTCACCCCGCCGTGGCGGCATTGTTCTTCTGTCGACAGCACCGAGATGTCCACGATCTCGCGCGGCGAAGTCGTCCAGTCCGGGTCCTCCGCGTGCACCAGCGCCAGACCTGTCTCCAGATCCAGCTCATCGACGACATACGACGACCCCTGATGCAGATACACCGCGCCGGGATGGACGGAGTAGCAAGCCGATCCGGGGTCGACGGTGCCCAGCATTCGGCCGGAGTCGGCTTCCACCACCGCGATCTGGTCGCCGCCTGAGCCGCGGATGCCGACCTCTCCGTGCGGGCGGTCGCGCGAAGTCCAGTACCAGCCGCTCGAACGTCGGCGCAGCAGCTTCTCCTCGGCCAGATCCGCCAGTACCGCGCGGGCCGCCTCGCCGCCGAAGGTTTCCAACTCCGGTTCGGTGAGCGGCAGCTCCGCGACCGCGCACGCGAGCTGCGGGCCCAGCACGTACGGGTTCGTCGGGTCCAGGACCGCGGTTTCCACCGGGCGCTCCAGCAAAGCGGCCGGGTGGTGCACCAGGTAGGTGTCGAGCGGATCGTCCCGAGCGACGAACACCACGAGCGCCTCATCGCCCGAACGCCCGGCGCGGCCGGATTGCTGCCAGAACGACGCGAGAGTGCCGGGGTAGCCAGCCAGCACCACGGCGTCCAGGCCAGCGATGTCGACGCCCAGCTCCAAGGCGTTCGTGGTCGCGACGCCCAGCAGCCGACCCGAAAGCAGGGCTTGCTCCAGAGCACGACGCTCTTCAGGGAGATAGCCGGACCGGTACGCGGCAACGGTATCCGTCAACCGGGAGTCCACTTCGGACAGAAGGCGGCGTGCTCCCAGCGCGGTCAGCTCCGCACCGCGGCGGGAGCGGACGAAAGCCAGCGATCTAGCGCCTTCGACGACCAGTTCGGTGAGAATCCGCGCGGTCTCGACGCCAGCCGGGCGGCGGACGGGCGCGCCGTTCTCGCCAGTCAGTTCGTCGAGCAACGGCGGCTCCCACAGAGCGACCGTCCGTGCTCCGCGGGGCGACGCGTCGTCGGTGACCGCGGAGCACTGCACGCCGGTGAGCCGGGTGGCGAAGGAAGCTGGCGAAGCAGTAGTCGCCGAAGCCAGCACGAACACCGGGGAGGCTCCGTAGTGCTCCGCCACCCGGCGCAGGCGGCGCAGCAACAGCGCGACGTGCGAGCCGAAGACGCCGCGATAGCTGTGGCATTCATCGACCACGACGTATCGCAACCGGCGGAAGAACTGCGTCCATCGAGAGTGCGTCGAAAGGATGCCGCGGTGCAGCATGTCGGGATTGCTGAACACCCAGTTCGCGTGCGCGCGGACCCAGTCGCGCTCTGTCATCGGAGTGTCTCCGTCGAACGCCGCCGCGCGCACGCCTGTGACGTCCAAAGAGGACACCGCGCGCAGCTGATCAGCGCCGAGTGCCTTCGTCGGAGAGAGGTAGAGCGCGGTCGCCCGCGGGTCCGTGGCCAATGCGCTGAGCACCGGCAGCTGATACGCCAGCGACTTCCCCGACGCGGTGCCGGTGGACACCACGACGTGCGTGCCCGCGTGCGCCAGCGAAGCCGCATCGACCTGGTGCCGCCACGGTTTTTCGACTCCGGCCGCACCGAACGCGGCCACCACCGACGGCTCCGCCCACTCCGGCCACGGCTCGTGCCGGGCCGCGCGTTCCGGCAGCCGGGACACGTGCGTCACCGGATTCTCGTGCGCCGGGATCCCTGCCGTGACCCGGTCCAGCAGCCTCCGTCCTCGCTCTCCCACCACGTGCCGAAGCTTCGCACAGGGCACCGACAAAACCTGGCCGAGATCGATCCAGTGACCAATCACACAAGGTCACCGAACGTACTGTCGCCGGGACGCATTGCGGACGCGCAGATCACTACCAATACACTCCCTCGATCCACACCCACTGTGGCGAGCGTCATGCGAGACGTGCATTGCTTGCACGGCTAGCGTGTCCTTCGGCACAGATCCACGCCAGTGCAGGCGCGCCGGGTACGACGGGCCCGCGCTGGCCAAACGGCGTTCCCAGGAGGACGAATGTCCCGGCAGTTCCTCGCGGAGGGCGGTATCACGCTCTCCGGGGGTGGCTACACCATCGTCGGTGTGGTCGCCGTGGTCGCCCTTGTCGCACTGGCCATCGGTTACGTGCTGCTCAAGGAGGTGCTGGCCGCGGGCCAGGGCACCGCCAAGATGCAGGACATCGCGAAGGCAGTGCAAGAAGGTGCGGCCGCATACCTGAAGCGGCAGCGCAACACCCTCGGCATCTTCGGCGTGATCGTGTTCCTGCTCCTGTTCGCGCTCCCCGCGGACGACTGGAACGAGAGGATCGGCCGGTCGATCTTCTTCCTTATCGGGGCGGCGTTCTCGTTCGCCATCGGCTACCTCGGCATGTGGCTGGCCACGCAGGCGAACCTGCGCGTGGCCGCCGCGTCGCGCGAGGAGGGCGGCCGTGAGAAGGCGATGCGCGTGGCGTTCCGCACCGGCGGCGTGGTCGGCATGATCACCGTCGGGCTCGGCCTTCTGGGCGCGGCGATCGTGGTGCTCGTCTACACCGGTCAGGCGCCGAAGGTGTTGGAGGGCTTCGGTTTCGGCGCGGCTCTGATCGCCATGTTCATGCGTGTCGGCGGCGGCATCTTCACCAAGGCCGCCGACGTCGGCGCTGACCTGGTCGGCAAGGTTGAGCAGGGTATCCCTGAGGACGACCCGCGCAACGCCGCGACGATCGCCGACAACGTCGGCGACAACGTGGGCGACTGCGCCGGCATGGCCGCGGACCTCTTCGAGTCCTACGCGGTGATGCTCGTCGCCGCGCTGATTCTCGGCAGCTCCGCGTTCGGTGCGTCCGGCCTGATCTTCCCGCTGATCGTGCCCGCCATCGGCGTGATCACCGCGGTGATCGGCGTCTACATCACGAAGGCGCGCGCGGGTGAGGGCGGCCTGGTCACGATCAACCGCTCGTTCTACATCTCCGCGGTTATTTCCGCGGTGCTGTCGGCGATCGCCGCGTTCGTGTACCTGCCGAACAGCTTCGCTGAATTCGGCGAGGGCTACGCGCACAACACCGGTAACCCGGCGGTGATCGCGACGGTCGCGGTGATCATCGGCATCGTGCTCGCCGCACTGATCCTGCGCATCACCGGCTACTACACCGGCACCGAGCACAAGCCGGTGCAGGACGTCGGCAAGACATCGGAAACCGGTGCGGCGACGGTAATCCTGTCCGGCATCTCGGTCGGCTTCGAGTCCGCCGTGTACACCGCGCTGGTGATCGCCGCGGCCGTGTTCGGCGCTTACCTGCTCGGCGGCGGCGTCGCGCTGTTCGCGGTGGCGCTGGCCGGCACCGGCCTGCTGACCACCGTCGGCGTCATCGTCGCGATGGACACCTTCGGCCCGGTCTCGGACAACGCGCAGGGCATCGCCGAGATGTCCGGCGACGTCGACGAGAAGGCCGCGCAGATCCTCACCGAACTGGACGCGGTCGGCAACACCACCAAGGCCATCACCAAGGGCATCGCGATCGCTACCGCGGTGCTGGCGGCGACTGCGCTGTTCGGGTCCTATTCGGACGCGATCGCGAAGACCGTCGCCGAACGCGGCGAGGGCGCGGTCACTGCGGTGAACTCGTTCGTCAACCAGGTGGTCAGCCCGAACACGCTGGTCGGCGTGATCGTCGGCGCGGCGGTTGTGTTCCTCTTCTCCGGTCTCGCGGTCAACGCGGTTTCGCGTGCCGCCGGCGCGGTGGTGTACGAGGTGCGCCGCCAGTTCCGCGACATCCCCGGGATCATGGAGGGCACTACGCGGCCCGAGTACGGCCGGGTCGTCGACATCGTCACCCGCGATTCGCTGCGGGAGCTGGCGACGCCGGGTCTGCTGGCCGTTTTCGCGCCGATCGCGGTCGGGTTCGGTCTCGGCACCGGTGCGCTCGCCGGGTACCTGGCGGGTGCGATCGCGACCGGCACGCTGATGGCGATCTTCCTCGCCAACTCCGGTGGTGCCTGGGACAACGCGAAGAAGCTCGTCGAGGACGGCAACCACGGCGGCAAGGGTTCCGACGCGCACGAGGCGACGATCATCGGCGACACCGTCGGCGACCCGTTCAAGGACACCGCCGGTCCCGCGATCAACCCGCTGATCAAGGTCATGAACCTGGTCTCGGTGCTGATCGCGCCCGCGGTGGTCACGCTGACGCTCGGCGGCGGCGCGGACACCACGTGGCGGATCGTGATCGCGGTCGTCGCGGTCGCGGTGATCGTGGCGGCGATCGTCGTGTCCAAGCGGCGCGGCAGCGTCATGGCGGAGACTCCGGCGGAGGCGAAAGCCTGACGCGTTGCTCCATTCGGGCCCGGTACGCCTTGTGCGTGCCGGGCCCGTTCGCGTCCACGACCCGGGGCGAGTTGCGGTCTACTGGCGGGTCGGTACCGTGCGGAGGACACGGATTTCGATGGACAGGAGTGGTGCGGGTGCGGCCGCGGTGGACCGGTTTAGCCGCGCTGGCAACAGGAATCGGCCTTGGGCTCACGGGCTGCGGGCAACCGCCGCCGCCGAGCGAGCAGGTCGTGTCCGGCGGGCACGCGGAGGCGGCGGGCCCATCCGATCCGGCCGCGAAATGGGCCGACGGGTACTGCGGCGCGGTCACGCATCTGGTTCGTGCGCTGGCGAATCTGCCCTCGATCGATCCGAGTTCGTCAGCGCAGGCCGCTCGCACGTCGAGCGATCTGCTGGCGTCGGTCGCCACCGGCATCGACCGGACCGTGTCCGGGCTGCACCAGGTCGGCCCAGCGCCGCTGCCCGGTGGCGAACCGGCGCGCACGGCTTTGCTCGACCAGTTCGCTTCGGTGCGGCACCAGACTGACCAGGTGCGCGGCAAACTCGACGCGGCCGAGGGTCCCGAAGCGGTGAAAGCGGCGCTGGACGACGCCAAATCGGCTATCGACCAGATTTCCCGGCTCGACGTCCTCAAGGGCCTGGAAGCGACGCCAGCCCTGTCCGCGGCGGGCAAGCGCGCGGCGGGCTGTCAGGAACTGGTGGTCCCGCCCGCGCCACGCTGATCGAGTGCCCGCCGAAGGGCGACCGCGCGCTCCGCATCATGGTGGGCGACGGCGGCGAGGTAGTGCTGAAGCAGCGCCTGCCGAGACCGTTCGAGTTCGGTCAAGCTGACCGACGCCGCCCGGCCGTCTCGCAGCGTCGCCAGCACTGGTTCGGGCAGTCGGTCGACTTCGCGCCCGTGCCCAGGATTCAAGCCGTGCCGCAGGCATTCCAGGGCGATGATCTGGTCGCGAAGGTCGTCGAGCATCAGGAGGGCCTGCCAGGTCCGGCCGCGGGCGATGGCCGAGCGGGCGTGCACCGCGTACAGCCAGGCCATGCCGATCACCTGCGCGCTGTCCGGTTCCGCGGCGCTGGCCGGCTCGTTGGCCTGGCCGAACACGAGCTGAAAGCCGTCCTCGGTGGCCCGGAACAGATCGTGGGGCCAGAACGACAAGTCGACCTGGAGCGAGGAGCCGAGGAGGAAGACCCGATAGCGAACTCCCTCGCGCGAGGTCACGTCGAGGGTGTCGGCGACGCCGAACTTCTCGTCGAGCGACCGAGTCCAGCGTGCGACGATTGCGGACTCGTCCGCGTCCTCCGCGAGCTGAAGCACGAGATCGATGTCTGACCAGCGGTCCTCGGCACCGCGAGCGGCCGATCCGACCAGAGCGGCACCTGTGATGTCCACGTCCTGGCGGGCCGCGGCGATCAGCTCGGCACGCACCCGGACGCGTTCGGCGACTTCGAACAACTGGGCTCCCAGGGTCGGTACCGGTATTATTATACCGACAACGCTGAGTGCGCGGGAAAAACCTCGGCGTGACGCTCGCCTTCAATCGAACTTGTGTTCTATCATCGCGGCGTGGATCGGACGATCTCGCTGTTCTCGGCGGAGGCGACCGGCCCGGGCCTGCCCGACCTGGCCGGGCTGTTGTGCTGCCAGGGGCAGATCACCGGGTTCGGCCGCACGGCGGCGCGGCTGTCGGTGCTGGTCGAGGAGTCGTGGCGGGCTCGGGCGCTGGCGCGCGAATGCCGCAGCCGGGGCGCGGACGCGCAGGTCGCGGCGGCCGAATGCGGCAGTCCGCAGGTGCGCACGTCGTTCCGGGTCGATCTGCTCGGGCTCGCCGAACAGTGGCTGCGGCCGGGACACACCGGTCCGGCGGAGGACGATTCGGGCAAGGCGGTGCCGGGCGGCTTCCGGCTGAGCGGCGCGATGCTGCGGATGTGGGCGCTCGCGGCGGGCCGTCCCGAACCGGGCGGCTACCTGCTGGGCGTCGATCCGCTGGCCCCAGGAATGCATGAGGAACTGCTGGCTGTGCTCGCGTCGCTGGGCGTCCAGGCCCGGCTGCTCGGGCCGAAGGCGGAGCAGCCCGCGGTGCGTGTCAGCGGACGGCGGAAGCTGGCCGGTCTGCTGGAGCTGATCGGCGAACCTCCGGCCGGGGCGGAGGCGGCGTGGCCGGAGTTGCCGCCGGCCGGGGAGCGCCGCGAACGGACGCCGGGAGAGCCGCGCCGAGGCGCTCCGGCGGAGAGCCCCGCACAGTATTTACTGGAGGCTGTGGGGTAGCCGCGCAGAAAAAGTCCCCCACCGCCAAGCGATGGGGGACCGATGAAGTGTCCTACGGTTTCGGCAGGGTGCAGCCCTGCTGGTTGAGGTCGATCTCGTTGGCCGGGGTCAGGCAGGCCGGGATTCCGTAGGTCTCTTCGCCGTACTTGTAGTTCGGCCGCACGGTCACGTTGCCTGCTTCGTCGACCTCGCACGGGTTGTTCAGCGTGCAGCGCTGGCCGTCGTCGTTGGACGTGTTGTTCACGCCGATGACCTTGCCGGTGTTGCGGTCGACGACCGGCGAACCGGACGTGCCGCCGATGGTCGCGCAGCCCGGCACGTAGCGGATCGAGTCCTTCCAGACCCAGTTGTTCTCGTGCAGTTCGTGCACGAAACCGTCGATCGAGCAGGAGTAGATCTGCTTCCAGTACCCGGACACCACGTCGATCGGCGTGCCTGCCTGCGGATGGGTGTTGACCAGTTCGAGCGGCGGCACGTTGTACTTCTGCTCGATGTCGGCGTAGGTGTCGCTCAGCTGGTACAGCGAGATGTCGGTGTCGGTCATCGTCGCGTAGACGACCTTGGTCGCGGTCACGGTGCCCACCGAGCTCTGCCCGTCCGGCGACAGCAGGTCGAACGAACGGTTCGAGGACTGCCCGACGATCACCTGCCCCGGATCGGGCATGCCATCTTCGAGACAGTGCCCGTTCGACAGCACCATCGCGGGCGCGTCCATCGGCGTGGCGGCCGGTTTCACGACCGAACCAGAGCAGTTGGACAGCGCCACGGCACCGGTGAACGTGGTGGTCGCCGCGCTTGCTTCGGGGGCGGTGACCAGCGCGAATGTCGCCGTGACGGCGATCGCGGCGCCAACCAGTCGGCGGATCATGGTGGGTTCCTTTCGGCTGGGGGGAGGAATAAGTGAACCGTCGACGTCCTGGGACCCGCCACCGTCTAACGGAGGGTATCGGTGCTATGACCGGTTACCCTGCACGGCACGTGTCCGACATCACGTGCTAGGTGTGGAGGAGAAACATCGTCGAGGTCAGCGGCGATCCGACGGGCAAGGCCCCGGCGGCTCGTCAGGGCACCTCGGCGCTGCGCGGACACCGGGGACGTGCACACTGACAGGTCGAGACGCGGGCGCAGTACCCCTCTGGTGCAGGGGTGAGAGCGCCGCTGCGGCGGCGCGGAGATGAGTGGAGAGCAGGGCAGCGTGGCAGGAACACGGACCAAGAAGAGCGGTACCGGGGGCAACGGTGCCGATCGACGGCGGCTGGTGATCGTCGAGTCGCCAACCAAGGCCCGCAAGATCGCCCCCTATCTCGGCGGCAACTACGTCGTCGAGTCCTCCGTCGGGCACATCCGGGACCTGCCCCGCGGCGCCGCCGACGTCCCCGCGCAGTACAAGGGCGAATCGTGGGCCCGGCTCGGCGTCGACATCGACAACGACTTCAAGCCGCTCTACATCGTCACCCCGGACAAGAAGTCCAAGGTCACCGAGCTGAAGGGGCTGCTGAAGGACGTCGACGAGCTCTACCTCGCGACGGACCCCGACCGCGAGGGCGAGGCCATCGCCTGGCATCTGCTGGAGACCTTGAAGCCCAAGGTCCCGGTGCGCCGGATGGTCTTCCACGAGGTCACCGAGCAGGCCATCCAGGCCGCCGCCGCGGCCACCCGCGAGCTGGACGCCGACCTCGTCGACGCGCAGGAAACCCGCCGCATCCTCGACCGGCTTTACGGCTACGAGGTCTCGCCGGTGCTGTGGAAGAAGGTCATGCCGAAGCTTTCGGCGGGCCGCGTGCAGTCCGTGGCGACGCGGATCGTCGTGGAGCGCGAGCGTGAGCGGATGCGCTTCACCTCGGCGTCGTACTGGGACATCTCGGCGACCATGGACGCCGGCGAGGACGCTTCGCCGCGTACGTTCCCGTCGCGGCTGGTCGCGGTCGACGGTGCGCGCCTCGCGACCGGTCGTGACTTCGACTCGAACGGTCAGCTCAAGGGCAACACGGCGGACATCCGCGTGCTTGGCGAGTCCGACGCCCGGGCGCTGGCCCAGGGGCTGCAGGACCGCGACTTCAAGGTCGCGAGCGTCGAAGAGAAGCCGTACACGCGCAAGCCGTACGCGCCGTTCATGACCTCGACGCTGCAGCAGGAGGCGGGCCGCAAGCTGCGCTTCACCTCCGAGCGCACGATGCGGGTCGCGCAGAAGCTGTACGAGAACGGTTACATCACCTATATGCGTACCGACTCCACGACGCTGTCGGAGTCGGCGATCACGGCCGCGCGAAACCAGGCAACGCAGCTGTACGGCAAGGAGTACGTCTCGCCGTCGCCGCGCCAGTACACGCGCAAGGTGAAGAACGCGCAGGAAGCGCACGAGGCGATCCGTCCCTCGGGTGAGGTCTTCCGTACGCCGGGCCAGGTCGCGAAAGAGCTGGACACCGACGAGTTCCGGCTCTACGAGATGATCTGGCAGCGCACCATCGCGTCGCAGATGGCGGACGCGAAGGGCACCACGATGTCGGTGCGCATCATCGGCACCGCCACGACCGGCGAGGAGTGCACCTTCGCCGCTTCGGGTCGCACGATCACCTTCGCCGGCTTCTTGAAGGCGTACGTCGAGGCAGTCGACTCCGAGGCCGGTGGCGAGGCCGATGACAAGCAGAGCCGGCTTCCGGTGCTGGTCAAGGACCAGGGTCTGACCGCGCCCGAGCTGTCCGCAGACGGCCACTCCACGTCGCCGCCCGCGCGCTACTCCGAGCCGAGCCTGGTCAGCAAGCTGGAAGAGCTGGGCATTGGCCGCCCGTCGACGTACGCGTCGATCATCAAGACCATCCAGGACCGCGGCTACGTCTGGAAGAAGGGCTCCGCCCTGGTTCCGTCGTGGGTCGCGTTCGCGGTGATCGGCTTGCTGGAGCGGCACTTCGAACGGCTGGTGGACTACAACTTCACCGCCGGGCTCGAAGACGAGCTGGACCGCATCGCCAGCGGCGACGAGCATCGCGTCGAATGGCTGTCGAAGTTCTACTTCGGCGGCGACTTCGGCGTCGAGGGTTCGGTCGGCCGTCTCGGCGGGNCTCGGCGGGCTGAAGAAGCTCGTCGACGGCAGTGTCGAGGGCATCGACGCGCGCGAGATCAACTCGATCCCGATGTTCAGCGACGCCGAAGGGCACCAGGTCGTGGTGCGCGTCGGCCGCTACGGGCCGTATCTGGAGCGTGAGGTCAACGGCGAGTCGCAGCGCGCGAACCTGCCCGAGGACCTGCCGCCGGACGAGCTGTCGCCGGAGATTGCGGAGAAGCTCTTCGCGACGCCGCAGGAGGGCCGCGTGCTGGGCACCGACCCGGTCAGCGGACACGAGATCGTGGCGAAGGAAGGCCGCTTCGGCCCGTACGTCACCGAGCTGCTGCCTGAGCCGGAGCTGCCCGAGGACGCCACCGCGGCGCAGAAGAAGGCCGCGAAGGCGAAGCTGCCGAAGCCGCGTACAGGCTCGCTGTTCAAGTCGATGTCGATCGAGACGATCACGCTCGACGACGCGCTGAAGCTGCTTTCGCTGCCGCGCGTCGTGGGTAAGGACCCGGAGTCGGGCGACGAGATCACCGCGCAGAACGGGCGCTACGGGCCGTACCTGAAGAAGGGCACGGACTCGCGGTCGATTCAGACCGAGGATCAGCTGTTCTCGATCACGCTGGAAGAAGCGCTGAAGATCTATTCGGAGCCGAAGCAGCGCGGCCGGTCGGCCACCGCGCGTCCGCCGCTGAAGGAACTCGGCGACGACCCGGTGTCGGGCAAGCCGATGGTGGTCAAGGATGGCCGCTTCGGCCCGTACGTGACCGACGGCGAGTACAACGCGACGCTGCGAAAGTCCGACAGCATCGAGGAACTCACCGCGGAGCGCGCCGCTGAGCTGCTGGCGGAGAAGCGCGCGAAGGGTCCGGCGCCGAAAAAGCGGACGACGCGCAAGGCACCGGCGAAGTCCACCGCGACCAAGTCGACCACGACGAAGTCGACCACGACGAAGTCCGCGGCGGCGAAGTCGACCACGGCGAAGAAGGCACCGGCTAAGCGAAGCAGTACCGCGACGAAGTCGAAGTAACGAGGATCCGAAGGGCCACCTGGAGAACTCCGGGTGGCCCTTTCTCGGATCAGGGGGATGGATGGGGGAGACGCAGCGCGCTCGTGCCGCGGTTTCCGTGGTTTTCGCGGTTTGTGGTGCGGCATTCGCTTCATGGGCGGCTCGAGTGCCTGCGGTGCAAGCGAAACTCGGCCTCAGCACCGGAGAACTCGGGATCGGGGTGTTCGGGCTGGCCGCCGGTTCGGTGGTCGCCTTGCTGGCCGCGGGGCCGTTGATCACGAAGATCGGCAGCAGGCGCGGGGTTCTTTGCGGAGCCGCGGTGTTGTGCGGTGGATTGCCGCTCGTCGCCTTCGCGCCGGACCTGCCGTTGTTCGTTGCCGCGCTCGTGGTGCTCGGAGTGGGCAACAGCCTGCTGGACGTCTCGATGAACGCGCACGCCGCGCGCGTCGAAGAGGCGTACGGGCGGCCGATTTTCGCTGGGTTCCACGCCTTCTGGAACATCGGCGGATTGGCGGGATCGGGTGCCGCGGCGCTGATGGAGGTCTGGCGGGTGCCGATCGAAGCGCACTTCGCCGGTGCTGGCGTGGTGCTGCTGGTGCTCGGGATTTTCGCCGCTTCGCAGTTCTTGCCGGGTGCCGATCGCGGACAGGGTGAGGCGGCGTTCGCCTTGCCCAGCAAGGCATTGATCCCGCTGGGCGTGATCGCGTTCTGCGGTTTCGTCGCGGAAGGCACGGTGAACGACTGGAGCGCGGTCTACCTCCGGGAGGTCACTACGGCGAGCACGGCCGTCGCGTCGCTGGGCTACTTCGCGTTCTCGATCACGATGATCGGGGTGCGCACGGTGGCCGACCGGGTCGTCGAGCGCGTCGGCGCGGTGCTGTTCCTGCGGGTCGCGACCGCGGTGACGGTCGCCGGATTCCTGCTGGTGGTCGCGGTGCCGGTGCCGATGGTCGCGGTGATCGGGTTCGCGGTGGTCGGACTCGGCGTGTCCGGGATCGTGCCGCTCGCGTGGAGCGCGGCCGGACGCAAGCAACCGGAGGCGCCGGGGCGCGCGATCGCGGCCGTCGCGGCGTGCGGATACCTCGGGTTTCTCGCCGGTCCGGTGCTGGTCAGCGGCCTGAGCGGCGGAATCGGCCTGCACTGGACGCTCGCCGTGGTCGGCGCTCTTGTGGTGACGGTCGGCTTCCTCGCGCCCACGATGCGTGTCGGCGACCCGGTGTCGCGGCGCTGACCGACCGCTCGGCGCACGGATGGGTCGACTCGAACAAAAGTTCGAGAAATTGTCGGTACCAGGGTGTTCAATGACGGGGTGAGCAGTTCAGCACCCGTCGTCTTCGACGTCATCGACGAGGTCATCGGACCGCTGCGGGCCGAGATGCCGCAGCGGCCTTCGGTGATGGAGTTCTACGACCCGCATTTCCAGGTGCCGCCCGTGCTGGCCGAGGAGGAGCCCGCCGGAGCGGCTTCGGGACTGAGCTTGGCAGAGGAGGTCCGGCAGTCGTTCGGGCCGATGCTCGGCGCCGGGCTGGCCGAGGAGGTGGAGCAGTACACGCGATTCGTCGCCGGGATGACCGCGCTCGGGCTCGCCGCTGAGGGAGAGGTGACCGCCGAAGCGGTCGAGCTGTACCGAGTGCTGCGCGGCGGGTTCATCCGAGGAGTGGTCACCGGGGTGTTCCCGGCGAGCGAGGAGCCGTGGGAGGTGCGGTTCTTCGGAGACGAGGACTTCACCACGGTGATGAGCAAACTGGGCCGCCGGGCGCGGCTGCGGTCCGGGATGCTGAGCGCGCTGCCCGGATGGGTGTTCGACGGCCTGCCGGACCGCCCGCCCGGCCCTGGCCCCGCAGTGCGCATAGAGACCGACGACAGCGGCCTGATCCCGCGGGCGGCGTGGGGAGACCTGGACGTCATCCGGCAAGCGGTGGCCCGGCCCCGGCAGGGAACGGTGCTGGTGGACCTGGCAGTACGGGACGCGGTGCTGGCGGAGTACCCGCACGGAGCGTTCGGGCTGGTGGACAACGATCAGGGGAGGTACCAGTTCCGGGCCGCGCCACGAGGCGGAGGCGGCGGATGGGTGGTGACGTGGTCTCCGGCTACCCGGGGGACCGCGGAGGCGTGGATCGTGGAGGCGGTGCGCGGTCATGCTTGACCGGAGGTGCTGGCGGCCGGACTGGATCTGGTCGGTCGAGTCCGGGGTGTCGGACCGAGCGCGGGACAGTCCAGCTGGAGTCTGGGACGTTCCTGGCTGAGCGCGGGGCGGCCCGGCCGAGCGTGGGACAGTCCGGCTGTGCCGCGCTGGTCCGGGCTGTGCCGCGCTGGGCCGGGTTGTGCTGGCTGGGCCGGGTTGTGCCGGGCTGTGTTCCGGCTGCGGCTGGTTGTGCCGGGCTGTGTGCTGGCTGGGGCTGGTTGTGCCGGGTTGTGCTCCGGCTGCGTTCCGGCTGGGGCGGGCTGTGCCAGGCCGCACTCCGGCTGCGGCTGGCTGGGGCGAGCCTGGCTCAGTCGCGCTCAGTGCCTCTCCGGCGGACCCGGTCGGTTCGTCCACGCCGCAACCGGTCCGCCAACCGGCTGACCCGCCAGCTCGATCGATCTGTCAGCCGGGCCAGCCGGGACAGCCCGGGCCGGTCTGTCGGTCCCGCCCGCCCGTCGGCCGAAGTCAGCCCTGCCGACCTGTCGGTCCTGTGCGCTCATCAGCCAAGCCCGGTCACCCCAGCTCCTGCAGCCAGCCAATCCTGCCCCTGAAGTCCAACCCCGCCCCCTCGGCCCGGCCCAGGGTTCCCCGTGCCAAAACCCCTCCGCCCGGCCGTCTGCCGGCGGTCACTGGTCCGGGTGGCGCGCCTTCCCCCGGGCGCGGGCAGTAGTGGTTCTGCGGCCATTGGGTGGATGCGGGGACCGGTACTCTCGCCGACACTGGACTCGCCGGACATTCCGTAGTGAGGTGGTCACCATGAGCACGAGCGACGGGACTCCGTTTTTTCCCGCCTCCGGGCCGGACCGGGACGGGACGTTGGCCGGCGAGGTCGGCGAGGTCGGGGGCGAGCGGTTCTCCGATCCGTTGTCCGGGTTCGAGATGGCGTCCGGCCGCGCGCCCCGGCCGTTGCCGACCGCCAAGCCGGTTCAGCATGATCCCGAAGAGGTCAAGCGGATGGTCGAGGCCGCGCTGAAAGAGGAAGCCAAGAAGAAGGAAGTCGTCAAGACGCCGAATCCGGTTCCGCCGTCCGACCGGCCGGATCTGGTTCCGCTCGGGTTGCTGCCGCGGCAGCGGACGTGGCCGACCAAGGCTCCGCAGTTGCTGAAGAAGGTGCCCCGGCCGCGGCCGAAGCGGGTCACCGAGATCGCTGACGACGACATCGAGGAGGAGCTCGCCGAACGGCAGAGCCGGCGTGGGCTGCCCTCGATCAGCATGCCCAGCTTCGGGCGTCCCTCCAGCAGCACGGCGGGCGTGGTGCTCGCTGTGGTGTTGCTCATCGTGTTCGGAATTGTCGCGATCGAGCTCATCGCTAGCCTGGTGAGCAGTGTGAAGGGGCTGTTCGGCTGACGCCCGCTGACCTCGTATATCACGGGGCGTGCCCTCCTCCCGTCCGCGGCGGGACTACCCTGGCGGCTACACGGTCGGGGGATCCGCAGGGGTCGCCTGACTCCGCCGTGACAAGTGGGGTGGGCGTATCAGCGAGGGCGTACGGTCGGTGCCCGGCACCGGCCCGGGCGGATCGGGCGGGACGTCCACGATTCACCGGGCCCGCCGAGTGCTGGCGATCAAGCCGTTCCGTCGGCTGTGGGGCGTCACGTATCTGTGCAGTGTCGCCGACTGGCTGAACCTGCTGAACCTCACCAGCCTGAGCACCAAACTCCTCGACAACTACTCCGCGCAGAACTACGCGTTCGTCGGCGTCGTCGTCACCGCGCTGCTGCCCGGCCTGCTGTTCGCGCCGGTCGGCGGCCTGCTCGCGGACCGGTTCGACCGGCGCAAGATCATGGTCATCTGCGACCTGCTGCGCTGCGGGTTCCTGCTCTCGATCGCCATCATCGGGGCACCGTGGTGGCTGTTCGTGGCGAACTTCCTGGTCGGCTGCTGTTCGATCATGTGGATCCCGTCCAAGGACGCGGCGGTGCCGAACCTGCTGCGCCGCCCCGAGCAGGTCGAGACCGCCAACCAGCTGGGCATGGTGATGACCTACGGCCTCGCCGTCATCACCGCCGCCGGGGCGAACGCGCTGATCCAGGGCGCGAACTCCACGTTCCAGCTCTTCCAGGGCCCCGGGGTCGACCTCTACATCGCCAAGGTCGTCGTCGTCATCACCGGCCTGCTGTACCTGATCAGCGGCATTCTCGTCGCCACCCGCATCCCCGAACTGTCCCTGCGCGACGTTCACTCGCTGCCGCAGCAGAAAGTCAAGCGGGCTGACGAGGAGAAGTTCGGCTTCGGCGCGATGATGCGCGACGGGCTGAAGTTCGTCCGCAGCACGCCGATCGTCCGCGGCCTGCTGATCGGTGCCTTCGGCGCGTTCGCGGCCGGTGGCGCGGTCATCGGCGCGGCCAAGCCGTACTCGTCGTCGCTGCTCGGTGGAGACGCGGCGTTCAACCTGCTGATGCTGGCCGTGTTCATCGGCCTCGCTCTCGGGATGGCGCTGGCCCCGAAGCTCGCGCACCGGCTCCCGCACGACCGGCTGTTCGGCATCTCGATCGTCCTCGCCGGGCTCGCGCTCGGCGTCGTCGCGTTGTCGCCGCACCTGGCGATCTCGGTCGGCGCGGTCGCCTTCGTCGGCATCTGCGCCGGCACCGCCTTCCTCACCGGCGTCACGATCATCGGCTCCCGGGTCGAGGACGCGATCCGCGGCCGGATCAACGCGATCTACCAGGCGATGCTCAAGATCGTGCTGTTCGGCGCGACGGTGGTCACGCCGGTGTTGATCGGCCTGGTCCGGCAGCGCAACGTCACCCTGTTCGGCACGCCGATCATCGTCGACGGCACGCGCCCGGTCATCCTCGGCGGCGGCCTGCTCGCCGTGCTGCTCGGCATCATCGCCTACCGGCAGATGGACGAGCGGCGCACCGAGAAGATCTTCAGCGATCTGCGCAACGCGCTGCGCCGCAACCCGCGCCGCGTCAACGGCTTCCTGATCGCCGTCGAGGGCACCACCGCGGTCAACACCGCCGAGCAGGCCGCTCGCCTCGCGCGCTGGCTCGGCACCGGCACCCGGCCGGTCGTGCTCAGCGCCGACCCAGCGCTCGGCGAACAACGCTTCCGCACGCTTGTTTCGGACGCTGCCCTCACCGGGGTGCGGGCGCAGGCGCTCGTCGCCGCGGCCGTGCGCGCCGAGCTGGTGGAACGCCAGATCCAGCCCGCGCTCGACGGCGGGTCCGTCGTCGTCATGGAACGCTTTGTCGACTCCCCGCTCGCGTCGCTGTCCGCGGCGGGCGAGCTGGACCGCGCCGAGCTGGAAGGCCTGGTCGACTGGGCCACCGGACGGCTCCGCCCGGACCTCACCGTGCTTCTCGACTCCGCGCACCCGGATGACCCGCAGCCGTCGCTGAAGGACCAGCTGTGGGTGCAGAAGCTGCTCGCCGAGATGGCCGCCGCCGACCCGGACCGGTACGTGGTGGTCGACGCCGAGGCCTCCGACGACGAGGTGGCGGGCCGCGTCCGCAGCGCCGTCCAGTCGGTCTTCGCCGGGCTCGCCCCCGCGGAACCGCCGGAGGACGAGCCCGAGGACGCGGCTGGCGCGGACGTCGCAGAGGCGGCGGCCGCCGAAGCGGAACCGCCGGAGAACGGCGCGGACGCGCTGTCCGCAATGTCCAAAGTGGAGGATCGGTGACGACCCCGATCGGCGTCTGGACAGAGCTTGTCGGCCAGGAGCCTGCCGTGGAAACGCTGTCCACCGCGGCGGCCGCGGCAGCCAAGATCGTTGCTGGCGAAGCTGTCTCGCCAGCGGCGATGACCCACGCCTGGCTCCTGACTGGACCGCCGGGCTCCGGCCGTTCGGTCGCCGCGCGCGCGTTCGCCGCGGCCCTGCAGTGCAGCACCGGAACCGGTTGCGGCGCTTGCCCCGGCTGCCGGACGACGATGGCCGGCACCCACGCGGACGTGCGGCTGGTCGTCCCGGAAGGACTGTCCATTTCGGTCGCCGAGATGCGCGCGCTCGTGCAGGCCGCGGCGCGACGGCCGACGACCGGCGAGTGGCAGGTCGTGATCATCGAGGATGCCGACCGGCTCACCGAGGGCGCTTCGAACGCGCTGCTCAAGGCTGTGGAAGAGCCACCCGCCCGCACCGTCTTCCTGCTGTGCGCGCCGTCGGATCACCCGGAGGACGTCTCGGTCACCATCCGTTCGCGGTGCCGGCTGGTTCCGCTGCGCACTCCGCCCGCCGAGGCGATCGCGCAGGTGCTGATCTCCCGGGACGGCGTCGAGCCCGAGCGCGCCAACTGGGCCGCGGCGGTGTGCAACGGTCACGTCGGCCGCGCGCGTCGCCTCGCCACTGATGAAGCCGCTCGGCAGCGTCGCGCCACCGTGTTGCGGATTCCGCTCGGACTGCGCCGTCCGGACGACGTTTTCACCAGCGCTGACCAGTTGATCAGCGCGGCGGAAGCGGACGCGGGCGAGGAAAGCAAGGGCCGCGACGAGCAGGAACGCTCCGAGCTGCGCACCGCGATGGGCGGCGACGGCACCGGCAAGGGCGTCGCCGGAGCGAAACGTGCCGCTGAGGCCGCGGTGAAGCAGCTGGAGAAGCGCCAGAAGTCTCGCGCGACGCGGACCCAGCGCGACACGCTCGACCTCGCCTTGGTCGACTTGGCGGGCTTCTACCGCGACGTCCTGGTGACGACCACCCGTTCCGGTGCGACGCTGACGCATCCAGACCACTCCGAGCAGATCAACTCGGCTGCGGCTTCCTGGTCGCCGGAGTCGACGCTGCGCCGCTTGGAGGCGGTGCTGGAGTGTCGTGACGCGATCGGGTTGAACGTGAAGCCGCGGATCGCGGTGGAAGCGATGGTTACCACGCTGCGCCAAGGCTGACACTCACCAGAAAACGGCCCCCTCGCCAGCCAGCGAGAGAGCCGTTTCCCTGCCTAACGTCAGTCGCGCGGATGCGGCGACGGCTTGAACGGGGTGTCCGGACCGCCGGTCGGCCGGTTCAGCACCAGCGCGGGACGCCGCCGGTGCGGGAACGCCGCGACCAGCACGACGCCGAGCAGCAGCATCGCCGTACCCGTCCAGAACAGCGGCACCGTGTCGTACGCGCCGTTCGTGTAGGCCAGGTGCTTCACCGGACCAGCCGGCGCGGCACCACCCTGGGGCGGGGCAGGCGGAGTCGTCGTCGAACCGCATACGACGCCGCCGGTCGGGGCGTAGGAGCGGGCGACCTGCTCGCCAAGCGACAGCTGCGCCAGCGACGACGGCAGGTTGTCGCCAGCCTGCTTCGGCAGCAGCGACTTCAGCTTCTGCGTCGGCAGCACCTGGAGGTCGAGCAGCCGCGCGGCCGCGCCGATCTGGTAGCCCTTGAACGGCGTGGTCGCCTCGGACTGCTTCTGGTCGAGGTTCGCGATGCTCAGCCGCAGCACACCGAGGTCGAGCACCTTGTTAGTGGTGTCGCCGAGCTGCTGCAGGCCCTTCGTCGCGGTGGCGACGAGGCCGCCGACCACCGGCACGTTGTCCAGCGCGCCGAACTGGTCGCTCAGTGGCGAGAGCGGCAGGCCGATCGGGATGTCCTTGGTCGGGTGCGCCGCGTCGAGCGTGTACAGCGTCTTGCCGCCGGCCGCGATGGTGATCACCGGAGCCTGGTAGTCCACCTTGGACGTCTTCGCGTCGCCGGTGGAGGTGACGGTGAGCGTCGGCTGGCTGGCCACCTTGAGGTTCAGTTCGAGCGGGGTGCCCTTGAGGATGTTGATGTCCGCCGCCTGCAGCGTGGACTTCGACTGCACCGCCTTGTTCTTCGAACCGGGGATGTCGACGAGCTTGACCTGCGACCGCGACGACAGCGTGTTCGGCAGGCTCAGCAGCGAACCGGTGCCCGCGGTGGGCGTCTGGCCGCTGCCGGGAAGCAGGCCGCCGAGGCTCTGCAGGCCGCTCTTCGGGTCGAAACCCTGCGCGAGCTGGGTGTTGTCCGGCAGTTTCAGCCCGCCGTTGCCGAGCAGCGGGACCTGCGGCAGCGTCGGGATGACGTTCAGCAGCGACAGGCTCGCGACGGACGTGCTGGAGTCGGCGATCGTGTCCACGCACGGGCCGAGCGATTCGCTCCAGCGGGCGTGCGCGGTGCCGTTGAGCAGCCCGACGTTGAGCAGCGGGTTCGACGGCGCGTTCAGGCCTCCGCTGATCTCCTTCGGGTTGTCCGGCAGCGCGGTCTGCACGAGGCTGCCCGGCGTCTGCGGAGCCTGGCCCCCGACGGCCAGCCCGAACGGAGACGACTGCGCGATCGACTTCTCGTAGGCCAGGTAGGCCTCCGAGTTCGCCGACGCGCTGGACAGTCCCATCCCCGCTTCGAGCGCGGACTGCTTAGGCAGGGTCTGGCCGAAGCCCGGAAGGATCGTGCTCGTGGTGACCGAGTTCGGCAGCAACCGCAGGACGCCGAGCGCAGTACCCGCGTCGCCCACCGCGTGCCCGAGCGGCTGCGGCCCGATGGGCGCGGACGCGGGCGGCTGCGAGGGGTTGTTCGGCTGCGGGATCGGCGTCGTCGGAATCTCCTGCGCACCGGCCGGCGCGGCCAGAAGCAGCAGCAACGCGGCAGTTGCGGGTACCGCCAGCGCACGGGGCAGTCTTCGCTGCATGTGCCGGGTCCTCCAGTGGATCGCCGGGTCGGGGGGTGAGACCGAAGTCATAGGAGCCTAACGACGCGGCCCCCGCAAGGTGACGCACCACGCCTCCGCTACACTGGTGACCGTCGCACAGCGGCATGCCGCCTTAGCTCAGTCGGCCAGAGCGATTCACTCGTAATGAATAGGTCGGGGGTTCGATTCCCCCAGGCGGCTCCCAGGTCAGGCCCCCTCCGAAGCAGTTCGGAGGGGGCCTGAGTCGTTTCGGGGGCAGCCTGCTCGGCTTCCCTGAATTCACCCGTTAGGGGAGTCGCTCCGTTCAGCGAGCAACTCCAGGCCGCCGGGCCCGAGCCGGAGGACGGACGGGACCAGTTCCGTCGTCTCGTACGGTGAAGTAAGCATTTGCTCCCGTACGGTGTCCGCCATGCCGGAACCCGCCTTGGCAAGCGAGACCAGCACGTCCCCGCCCGAACTGCGGACCTCGAACTTCAGCCCGCGGACCAGGCAGCCGAATCCGACGTCGAGCGGTGCGCCCAGCTCCTCCCGCTGGTGCCGGGTGATGTGCTCCATCCCGATCTTGCCTCGGGAGTCCGCGACACCACCGCGAGCGCGACCGACAATTTGCCGGGCACGAGTGCGGTGCGGGAGTGCGTCGAGCAGTCCGGTGCGTGGTGAGGACGCGCTTCAGGGGACCGGCAGTATCTCCTCGGCGCTTTTCCGCGGCTCGGCCATGGCAGTGCGGGCTTCGGCGAAGGCGTGATCCCATTCACCGGGACCTGGCTGGGTGAAGCTGTAGCTGCACTGGGCTTTCCGGAAATTCTTGGCGATGAACTTCTGGTCGGCCGCTAGGCTTTCCTTGAAGGGTCTTCGCGCAGTCCGGCGAGGCTGAACGACAGTGTGCGCCGCCATGCGTCCGGGGTTGCCTCGACGGTCTCGCGAACGATCAGCGCGTTCGTGAAGATCAGCAGCATCAGATCGTCGGAGGTGACATCCGCGCGCAGCGTCCCGGACCGTTGCGCGCGTTCGAGCAGCCGGACCGATTTGGCGAGTTCGGCCGTGCACCGCGCGGTCAGTTCAGGCGCGTCCTGGAGTTGACGGCTGATCGCGTCCCGGAACGCGGGGTCGTCGGCTTGCTGTTCGCACAGCACCGTCACGTAGGTGACGAACGATTCCCACGGATCGTCGACCGCCTCCGCCTGGCGCATCGCCTCGTCCATCCGCGCGGCGACCAGTTCGGGCATCACCGCGTCGATCAGCGCTTCCCGCCCGCCGAAGCGGTTGTAGAGAGTTCCGGCGCTGACACCCGCTCGCTGCGCGATCTCCTCCAGCGGCACCGTCAAACCCTTCTCCCGGAAGGCTTCCGCCGCCGCGGTGAGGAGCCGTTCCTGGTTGCGGCGGGCGTCTCGGCGCAGCGTGGGCTTCCCCTCCGTTTTCACCGGGTCATCGTAGGTCCGGGCGAGGAAGTTGACAACAGCCTCAACTTGGCGTCAAAGTTGAGGCTGTCATCAACTTATGGAGGTTCCGTGTCCAAGACTCTCGTTCTCCTCGGTGCCGGCACCGGCCTTGGCCCCGCGATCGCCCGGCGCTTCGGCGGTGAGGGATTCCGCGTCGCGCTCGTCGCGCGCGATCGCGAACGGCTCGCCGCACTGGCCGGTCAACTGGGTGCGGAGGGCATCGAAGCCGCGGTGTTTCCGGCGGATCTAGCGCGCCCAGCGGAGATCCCGGCGTTGGTCGACGCGATTCGGAACCGCTTCGCGCGGATCGACGTGGTGTCGTACGCGCCCTTGGATCTGAACGGATTCACGCCCGCTGCCGAGCTGACGCCCGCGACCGCGCAGCAGCTCCTCGACCTGTATTTCCTCACCCCGATCGCCTTGGTTCAGGCCGTGTTGGGGGAGCTGCGCGACCGCGGCGAGGGCAGCATTTTGATCAGCCAGAGCGTCTCGGCCACCCAGCCAGCGCCCGTTCTCAGCGGCATCGGTCCGGCGATGGCCGCGACCCGCAACTACATCCAGAGCCTGGCGGCCGAAATCTCGCCCGACGGGGTGCACGCGGCGACGCTTCAAATCGGAGCCATGATCCGGGGCAGCGGCGTCCACGCCGCATTGCTGTCGGGTGCTATCGGACCCAATTCGGAGTTCCCGGAGATCGATCCGGCCGACATCGCGGAGACGCTGTGGGAGATGCACGCCAAGCGCGACACTTCCGATTTCCAGCTCCCCTGAGGGGATTACTTGGCCGGGGCGGCGGATTCCGGGATCGGCTCGCCGACGCCAGTCGTCAGCAACGCGTGCAGGCTCGTGGTGACGCAACTCGTCCAACCGCGCGAGCACTCGCGGTAGCAGGCCTGGTCCGGAGTGAGGCCGTGGTGCGTGAAGCGCAGCGTCGTTCCGTTCGGGCCTGGCGTGATGTCGAAGCTCATCCGCGTGTCGGTCCATTCGTCGTGCTGGTCGACGAAGGCGACGTACGCGTCCTCGACATGCCAGGCGACGCGGCACCGGTGATTGTCTTGCTGAACCAGCTTCGGACGTCGGTGACCGCGGCGAAGACCTCCTCGGGGGTGCGGTCGACGGTCAGCTCGGTGGTGAAGGAGTTCATCGGACTTCCTTTCGCCAAGTAATGCAACTGCCTTGTTGCGTCAATGGAGTGTGGTTGCCTAGGCTCGGCCCGGAAGGAGCACGAAATGGGGTTTCCCGACCGCATCGAGCGGACGGTCGAGCTGGCGCAGCCGCCCGCGACGGTGTGCACGGCGGACGGCCTGAGCGCCTGGTTCGGCGACGAGGCCGAGATCGACCTGCGTCCGGGCGGGCTCGGACGCGTCGCGTGGATCGGCGACCGCAGTGCCGAAATCCGGGTCGCGCGTGTCGAGGAGCCAGCGGTGTTCGGGTTCACCTGGCAGGTCGACGGGATGCCGGAGGACGACCCGCGACGCACGTACGTCGAGTTCACCCTGCACGCGCGCGACGGCGGAACCCGGCTCACCGTGGTCGAATCCGGGTTCGCGCAGCTGCCGGACGGCCAGTACCCGGCGACCTACCGTTCGCACCTCGAAGGCTGGGCCCGCGAACTGGACGAGCTGGCGGCCAGTCTCGATGGCAGCTGACTCCGAAGCGGTCGCCGAGCAGGTTTTCGCCGCGCTCGCCGATCCGACCCGGCGTGCGATCCTCGCCGAGCTGGCCGCGCGCGGTCCGGCGACGGCGACGGACCTGGCGGCGCGCCTTCCGATCACCCGGCAGGCGGTCGCCAAGCACCTCGGCCTGCTGTCCGACGCCGGGTTGGTCGCCGCTGAACCCGGTGAGCGCCGCCGTGTGCGGTACCGGCTCGATTCCGCGCCGATGCGCGTCGCGCAGCAGTTCCTCGCCGCGCTCGCGCGGGACTGGGACGGACCGCTCGCCGCGCTGCGGGCCCATCTCGACCGCGAAGAATGACCGCGATTTCACTCGTCTGAGGGACGGAGTCAGCCGACTGGCCAGCCGCAAAGGGCCGGAAGAACGAGGGCGGGACAGGCGGGTCCCGGTTGACTGGAAGCCATGAACAGCGTGCGGAACAAGGCGGTACTGGCCGCGACCGGGATCGCGGCTTTGGCCACGGTCGCGGCGTGCGGACTCGGTGCCTCGGTCGAGGAGAAGTCGAACGGCCACGTGAAGGCGGTTTCCTACGACAACGGAAAGCAGGGCAAAGCCAACTCGGACGCCCGGCTTCCGTCGTGGGTGCCCGACGACGCGAAGTCGGTCACCGAACTGATCCGCACCACCGGTTCGGAACGGATTCTGCGCTATCAGCCAGGTCCGTCGGGCCTGCCCGCGCTGTGCCAGCCGGGGAAGGCCGAGGCGAAAGCTCCGACGCTCACCGCGGACTGGTGGCCGGCGGGCGAGCACAAACGGATGGACAAGGACTGCGGCGGCTGGCACGTCGCGGTCGAGACTGACGGCGTGTTCGCCTATCAGGCCGAAACGGTGGCCAACGCGGACAAATAACAGTGGCCGCCCTGGAAACCGGGGCGGCCACTGTCTGTCCTATGAGGTCAGTTGGCGGGCGGGGTCAGCTTCAGCACCGTCGCGGTGGCTTGCCCGCGCGGGGTGCGGTAGCTGATTTCCTCGCCTGCCTTCGCGTTGGCCAGCGCGAGGCCGAGCGGGCTGTCCGAGGTGATCGCGTCGGCGTCCTCGCCGGGAAGGGTCACCACGGTGAACTCTTCCTCGTCACCGTCGGAAAAACGCAGCGAAACCCGCGTGCCGTCGGGAAGCAGCGAGCTGTCGTACGCGCCGTGCTCCAGCTTCGCGGTGACGTCGGCGATCTGCCGGTCCAGTCGCGCCGCTGCCTCGGCGCGGTCGATCACGTCCGCCTGGTCGGCGGCGTCCCCCGTGCGTTCCTGCTCGCCCGGCTGCGGCGATAGCGCCTCGCGTTGCGCGCGCAGATCCGCGATTTCCTTCTCCAGCTGACGGCGCGCCGCCTCGCTGAGCCCCTTGTCCCCTGAGATCACCATGCCGGGCATTGTCCGCTGCGCGGACCGGGGTGGCCAATCCGGTTTTTCACCCGCCGGAAGACGTTGGGACGACTGGCCTAGGATTCAGGGCTGCTGTCCTGACGAACGTAACGAGGATCACCGTGAGCGCCCTACCCGGTCGCAGCACCCAGCTGTCGCCCAACCAGTTGCAGAAGCAGGAACTGATCGTCGAAGCGGCGCGCCAGGTCCTCGCCCGCGAAGGGCTCGCCGGCTGCACGGTACGCGCGATCGCCGAGGCCGGACCGCTCACCAAGAGCGCGATCCACTACTACTTCGCCGACATCGACGTGCTCATCGACCGGGCGATGGCCGCGCACATCAACATTTTCGCGGCGGAGCTGCGCAAGGTCGCGGACAAGCACTCCGACCCGCGCAAACGGCTTTTCGCGGTGACCGAGGCCTACCTCGCCGAATTCGCCGATCACCCGCGCGGCGCGTTCCTCTGGTTCGAGTACTGGATCGCGGCGGGCCGCGCGCAGCATCCGCAGGCGATCGACGCGATGCTCACCTCGATCACCGAACTGCTCGTCGAACTCCTCGGCCCGCTCGACGTCGACGATCCGCGTGCCCGCGCCCGCTCGCTGCTGAGCTATCTGCTCGGCGCGGTGGTGCAGCAACGCGTCCGGCCGCGGTCGTCCGCGAGCCTCCGCGGCGACATCGAGGCGCTCTGCTTCGCCGGATACCGCTGACGCCGCTTAGGCTCCCGGCATGCCTTTGTTCTCCTTGGACGGCGTCAGCCCGCAGGTTCACCCGGACGCCTGGATCGCTCCCACCGCCACCCTGATCGGCAACGTGACCGTCGAGAAGGACGCTTCGGTGTGGTACGGCGCGGTGATCCGCGCGGACTTCGGTCCGATCGTCATCCGCGAGGGCGCGAACATCCAGGACAACTCGGTGATCCACTCCGGACCCGAGATGACCGAGGTCGGCCGCAACGTCACCGTCGGGCACCAGTGCCTCGTGCACGACTGCACGGTCGGCGAACAGGCGTTGATCGGCAACGGATCCACGGTCCTCGACCGCGCGGTGATCGGACCGCGCGCGTTCGTCGCCGCGGGGTCGACGGTCACGCCCGGCACCGAGGTCCCAGCGGAGATGATCGCGATGGGTAGCCCGGCGAAGAAGTTCGTGGAACTCACCGATTCCGCGCGCGTGTGGGTCGACCACAACGCGGCGGTCTACCAGGAACTCGCGCGGCGGCATCGCAGCGGCCTAGAGCAGGTCTGAGCCCGTTTCCCGCGGACCGGACGCCCCTGGCGGAGTGCACTAAACTCCGTCCCGCAGCAGCGACTGGCGCCATTCAAGAGGTGGAGCACCACCGGGGAGCGACGACGAGGCCGGCACCGCGCGCCTGGGTGAGGGCCACTGCACAGCCGGAGTACGCCATGACACACCAGCCCGCCCTGTCCGCACTGTCCGCGGCGGATCCGCGGATCGCCGGTCTCGTCGAGGACGAAGCGAAACGCCAGCACGACAAGATCCGCCTGATCGCGTCCGAGAACTACGTTTCGCAAGCGGTGCTCGAAGCCACCGGCAGCGTGCTCACCAACAAGTACTCCGAGGGCTACGCCGGCAAGCGCTACTACGAGGGCCAGCAGTTCATCGACCAGGTCGAACAGGTGGCGATCGAGCGCGCGAAGGCCGTCTTCGGCACCGACCACGCGAACGTCCAGCCGTACTCCGGCTCGCCGGCCAACCTCGCGGTGTACCTGGCGTTCGCCAAGCCGGGCGACACCGTGCTCGGCATGGCGCTGCCGGACGGCGGCCACCTCACCCATGGCTGGAGCGTGTCCGCGACCGGCAAGTGGTTCACGCCGGTCCGCTATGGCGTCCGGAAGGAAACCGGCCGCGTCGACCTCGATCAGGTCCGCGACCTCGCCCGCCAGCACCGGCCGAAGCTGATCTTCGCGGGCGGCACGGCCATCCCGCGCACCATCGACTTCCCGGCGTTCGCGGAGATCGCCCGCGAGGTCGACGCCGTGCTGGTGGCCGACATCGCGCACATCGCCGGCCTGATCGCGGGCGGCGCGCACCCGTCGCCGGCCGGCCACGCGCAGGTCATCACCACGACCACGCACAAGACGCTGCGCGGTCCGCGCGGCGCGATGATCCTCTCCGACGCCGAGCACGCCAAGGCCGTCGACAAGGCGGTGTTCCCCGGTCTGCAGGGCGGTCCGCACAACCACACGACGGCCGCCATCGCGGTCGCGTTGGGGGAGGCGCAGCAGCCCTCGTTCTCCGAGTACGCGCACACGATCGTCGCGAACGCCAAGGCGTTGGCCGAAGCGCTGGTCGAGCGCGGTTACGACCTCATCTCCGGCGGCACGGACAACCACCTGCTCTTGATTGACCTGACCAACAAGGCGGTGCCCGGCAAGCCCGCGGCGCAGGCGCTGGACCGCGCGGGCATCGAGCTGAACTACAACACCGTGCCGTTCGACCCGCGCAAGCCGTTCGACCCGTCCGGCATCCGGCTGGGCACCTCGGCGATCACCACGCGCGGGCTCAAGCCGGAGCACCAGGTGCAGGTCGCGGACTGGATCGACCGGACCGTGACCGCCGCGGCCGCACAGCAGGACGGCGCGCTGGATGCGATCGCGGCGGAGATTTCCGAGTTTCTGCGGGCGTTCCCGATTCCGGGGTACAGCGAGTGAGGTCGTGAGTGGCGATCACGGTGAGAACCGTGATCGCCACTCACGAGCTGTTAAGCCGCGCCGCCTGCTTGACCAAGTGATCCCGCTCAGCCACATTGCCCGCCTTCTCCGCCGCCTCCCGATACAGCCGCGCGGCGGTCGCCAGATCCCCGTCCCGCTCGTGCAGATAAGCCGCCACCGCACGATGCCGCGGCAGCTTGTCGTCCAGCTCCGCCAGCGCGTTCAACCCAGCCCGGGCTCCGTCCGCCTCGCCGACCGCGACCGCCCGGTTGAGCCGGACGATCGGGCTGTCGGTCAGCGCGAGCAGCTCGTCGTACCACTCGACGATCTGCACCCAATCGGTTTCCGCTGCCGCGAGAGCGTCTGCGTGCAGCGCGGCGATCGCGGCTTGGGCCTGGTATTCGCCCAGCTGGTCGCGGGCCAGCGCCGACTGGAGAAGGTCGACGCCCTCGGCGATCAGCCGGGTGTCCCAAACGCCGCGGTCCTGTTCGGCGAGCGGCACGAGACTGCCGTCCGGCTTCGTCCGCGCGGCCCGGCGGGCGTGGTGCAGCAGCATCAAGGCGAGCAGGCCGGCCACCTCCGGATGGTCGAATCCCGCCGCGAGCTGCCTGGTCAGCCGGATGGCTTCGGCGGCGAGGTCGAGTTCGCCGGAGTAGCCCTCGTTGAACACCAGGTACAGCACGCGCAGCACGGTCGCGACGTCGCCGGGCGCGTCGAACCGCACGTCGGACACGGTCCGTTTGGCGCGGCTGATCCGTTGCGCCATCGTCGCTTCCGGCACCAGATACGCCTGCGCGATCTGCTTCGTGGTCAACCCGCCGACCGCGCGCAGCGTGAGCGCGACGGCCGACGACGGCGTCAACGACGGGTGTGCGCACAGGAAGTAGAGCTGGAGCGAATCGTCCACCGCGGACGCCGGACCGGGCTGTGGCTCGGCGTCCATCGCCACTTCCCGGCCCCGGCGCGAGGATTCCGACCGCGTGGCGTCGAGGAACCGGCGCCACGCGGCCGCGATGAGCCACGCCTTGGGGTCGCGCGGCGGATCGTCCCGCCACGCGTCGAGCGCGCGGATCAGCGCTTCCTGCACGGCATCCTCGGCCGAGGCGAAGTCCGCTCCGCGCCGGACGAGGATGCCGATCACCGCGGGCACGAGTTCCCGCAGCAGTTCCTCGTTCATTCGGTGACCGAGGGCGTCACGCCGTAGCAGGGGCGCAGTTCGAGCCACTCGTGGATCGGCTTGCCGCCCGCGCCGGGAGCCGCGGACAGCTCGCCGGCCAGTTCGAGCGCGCGCTCGTAGCTGTCGACGTCGATGAGCATCCAGCCCGCGATGACGTCCTTGGTCTCGGCGAACGGGCCGTCGGTGACCGGCGGGCGGCCCTCGCCGTCGAAGCGGACCCACGTGCCTTCCGGGGACAGCGCCTGCTCGCTGACGAACTCGCCGGTCTCCACGAGCCGGTCCGCGAAGTCGCGCATGTACTGGATGTGGGCGGTGACCTCTTCGGGCGTCCACTGGTCCATCGGGGCGTTGTTCACCGAAGCCGGCGCGCCGCGGTAGTGCTTGAGCAGCAGGTACTTGGCCATTGTGGTTCTCCTCCGTGCTGGTGGCGGCTCGTTGTCGCCACGTTCGCGCCAGGGACGGAGCCGGTCGCGCGTTCTCGACATCGCCCGGCGAGAGACTAGCGTCACACGATATTTGGTTGATGAATGCAAGCTTTTCGGGAACAGTTGTGGCGAGCAAGTAGTTGAGAGATACAAGCAACTAGTACGGCACTGAGGGAGACCACCATGAGCGACACCGCCACTGCGGAAGGGGGCGCCACCACGAACGGACGGCTTTCACACCGGCAGATCCTCACGGTTCTGTCCGGACTGATGCTCGGCATGTTCCTGGCGGCCCTCGACCAGACCATCGTGTCCTCGGCGATGAAGACCATCGCCGACGAACTGCACGGACAGAGCCTCCAGGCCTGGGCCACCACCGCCTACCTGATCACCGCGACGCTTTCCACGCCGCTGTATGGCAAGCTGTCCGACCTCTTCGGCCGCAAGCCGATGTACCTGACCGCGATCTCGCTGTTCCTCGCCGGTTCGCTGGCGAGCGCGATGGCCGGATCGATGTACGAACTGGCCGCGTTCCGCGCGTTCCAGGGCCTCGGCGCCGGCGGTCTGATGTCGCTCGCGCTCGCGATCATCACCGACATCACCTCGCCGCGGGAACGCAGCCGCTACCAGGGCTACTTCATGGCCGTTTTCGGCGTTTCGAGCGTCGCCGGCCCGGTCGTCGGCGGGTTCTTCGCCGGACTCGACTCGTTCGCCGGCCTCACCGGCTGGCGCTGGGTGTTCATGGTGAACGTCCCGATCGCGCTCGCCGCGCTGGTCGTCGTGAGCAAGGTGCTGAACCTCCCGCACACCCGCGTGGACCAGAAGGTCGACTTCCTCGGAGCCGGCGCGCTGACGGTCGGCCTCGTGCCGCTGCTGCTCGTCGCCGAGCAGGGCCGCGAATGGGGCTGGGGTTCGCCCGCGTCGCTGGCGATGTACCTGGTCGGTGCGCTCGGCGTGGTCCTGTTCATCCTCCAGGAACGCCGGATGGGCGACGCCGCCCTGCTGCCGCTGCGGCTGTTCCGCAACGGGGTGTTCCGGGTGTCGACGATGGTCACCGTGATCCAGGGCATCGGGATGTTCGGCGCGATGATGTCGCTGCCGCTCTACCTGCAGATTGTCAAGGGCGCGACGCCCACCCAGGCCGGGCTGCAGATGCTGCCGCTGACCCTCGGGATCATGGTCGCGAGCCTCGGCAGCGGCCGGATCATCGCCCGCACCGGCCGGTACAAGGGCTTCGCGGTCGCCGGACTCGGCCTGATGGCCGCGGCGGTGTACTCGTTCTCGATGATCGGCGTGGACACCGCGCTCGGCGTGGTCATGGCCATCGCGTTCGTGCTCGGACTGGGCCTCGGCTCGACCATGCAGACGCTGACCCTGGCCGCCACGAACGACGTCTCGCCCCGCGACATCGGCGTCGCGACCTCGTCGGTCACGTTCTTCCGGCAGATCGGCGGGACGGCGGGCACCGCGGTGTTCCTGTCGATCCTGTTCAGCACGGTCGGCGACCGGATCGCGGCGGCGGTCCGCTCGGCGATGGCCTCCCCGGCCTACACCGCGGCGCTGGCGCAGCACCCGGAGTTCGCCCGGCAGATGGCGAGCGGCGGCCTTGACGTGAACGACACCTCGTTCCTGTCGACGCTCGACCCGGTGCTCGCCCGGCCGGTCCTGGAAGGGTTCTCCAGCTCGATGAGCACGGTGTTCCTGATCGGCGGCGCGGTGCTGACCGTCGGGTTCGCGCTGGTCTGGCTGCTGCGGGAGAAGCCGCTCTCGGACAAGTCGGCGATGGAGCAGCGCGCCGAGCAGGAGGCGAGCGAGCTGGCCCTCGCGGGCTGAGAAGGCAGCAAAAAGGGGCCGTCCACCAGGCAGGTGGACGGCCCCTTTCGGGTGGCTCAGCGGTGCGCTTCGCCGGTGATCTCTTCCTTGGCGAGACGGTCCTTCTCGCGCTCGTAGGAGCGCGAGATCTCGGCCTCGGCATCGGCGCGGCCCACCCAGGAGGAGCCCTCGACGCTCTTGCCCGGTTCGAGGTCCTTGTAGACCTCGAAGAAGTGCTGGATCTCGAGCTTGTGGAACTCGTTCAGGTGGTGGATGTCGCGCAGGTGCTCAAGGCGCGGGTCGTTCGTCGGGACGGCGAGGACCTTGTCGTCCGGTCCCTTCTCGTCGGTCATCCGGAACATGCCGATCGCGCGGCAGCGGATCAGGCAGCCGGGGAACGTCGGCTCCTGGACGAGCACGAGCACGTCGAGCGGGTCGCCGTCCTGGCCGAGCGTGTCGTCGATGAAGCCGTAGTCGGCCGGGTACTGGGTCGCGGTGAACAGGGTCCGGTCGAGCTTGATCCGACCGGTCTTGTGGTCGACCTCGTACTTGTTGCGCTCCCCCTTGGGGATTTCGATCGTGACGTCGAATTCCACGGCCGTCCTCGCTGCTTCTCGAATCTCGGTGTCCCACGCGCTCGTGGGCGGCAACCTCATGACCTCGTTGACGTCACTAGTGTGGACTACGCCCGTCGGCCGGTCGCGCCGATGTCGGCCAGACGGCATGTGACCTTGGCCCCTCCGGGGGCGGGTGAGAAGGAGTGGTGGGTGCCGGAAAACGACCAGCCGAGGTGGCCCACGGGCGACGAGGACACCTCGTCCGAGGCGGACCGGGCGACCTCCCGCCTCCCCCTGCCCAAGCGCGACGCGGGAGCCACCGCGCAGCTTTCCGTGCCGAACGTCACACCGGGAGACGGGCCGGGATCGTGGTTCCGGCCCAAAGTCGAACCGGAGGAAGTGCCCGGGCTCAACGCGCCCTCGGACGCTCCCGCCGCGCCGCCGGAACCGCCTCGGTCGAACCTCGCGGACCGGATGAGCGGCGCTTCGGCGCCCGCTCGGGCCGAGGAACCGAAACCGCGGGCGCCGTGGGTGCCGGTGGAGGGGCCGACCCGGTTCACCGCCGGGGTGCCGGGGCCGGGCGACAACGCGGCCCGTCCGGACGCCGAGGCGACGGTGCGGTCGTCAACGGTCGAGGAGGGATCCGCGGAGAAGACTTTCCAGGTATCGCAGCAGCCGAGGCCGTCCGCGGAGCAGACGGTCTGGGCGCAGCCGAGTTTTTCGCCTGGTCAGGATGGGTCGCAACAGTCGTCGCCCGCATGGCAGGCCGCGCGGAAGCCGGGGAACTCGCTGTTCGAGCCTGCTGGTGCTGGAGCTTCGGACGAGGGGCAGGGGTGGAAGCCGTTCCAGTCCGGCCAGTCCGCCGAGCCCGCTGAGTCCGCCGAGCCCGCTGAGTCCGGAAAGCCGGGGCAGTTCGCGGCGTTCCGGGACGAAACGCCGGGAACGGGCGAAAACAACCAGGGCTGGGCGGCGTTCCGGCCGGTCGTCACGCGGGACGAGCAGGGGCAGGAGCCGCCCAAGGAGGGCTGGACCGCCTTCCGGAACGACTCCGGTACCGCCGCGTCTGGCCAGAACCAGTCCGGTCGTGGCGGAGAAGGAGCACCTGAGTTCCGGGGCGAGCCCGGGGCCGCCCGCCCCGCTGGGCAGGCTCAGCCCGGGGAGCAGCCGCGGGAGAACCGGACGGGCTTGCGGGGCGAACCGGCACCCGGGTCCGCCGCCGCGCGGCTCAACCCGGCTCAGCCCGGCTGGCCGGGGAACGAAGCGCCGGAGAGCTGGGGTCGCTCCAACGCCGGTCAGTCCGGTCGTCCCGGGAACGAGCCGAACCGGAACGAATCCGGCTCCGAGTCGTGGGCGCAGCAGATCGAGATCCCGGTCCGTCCAGCCTTGCCCGAACCAGCACCCGGCACCGTCCCGCCGGCGGGCGGCCAGGCGCGGCCGATGCGGATCGACCCGACCGGTGGCCAGTTCCCGGCAGAGGCGACCGTCGGCATCCCGCGTCCGCCCGAAGGCTTCCCCGGCGAAGCGCAGCAGGGGCCGTCCGAAGCGACTGTCGGCATTCCTCGTCCTGCGGAAGGTTTCGCTGAGCGCCCAGGCCCGGAGCAGATCGCGGCGCGCGCTGCGGAGCCACCCGAACCGCCGTCCGGCACCGGGCCGATCCCGCCGCAGGGCGACGCGCCTCGTCCCGAGGGGAAGAAGCCTCGCCGGAAGGCGCTGATCCTGGCGCTCGTCGTGCTGCTTCTGCTGGCTGCCGCGGGTGGCGCGTCGGCCGTGCCCGCCGTGTCCAACCGGCTCGGGTTGCCGTGGGCGCCGAACGCGCCGAAGGGCAGCGAACCGGACCCCTCCGACGCCAGCCTCGCGCTGCACGGCCCGGACACGTCCGGTCAGGGTCCGTCCGCGAACGGCGTCGCCTCGAAGCTCTCCGGTCCGGCAGGGGCGGCTGCGCTCTCGCAGCTCAGCGGAAGCGTGATCGACCCGGCGAACGGCACCGTGCTGTGGGACCACGCGTCGAACACCCCGCTGACCCCGGCGTCGACCACGAAGATCCTCACCGTCTCCGCGGCGCTGCTCGCGATGGAGCCGACGAAGCGGATCTCCACCAAGATCGTCCAGGGCGCGCAGCCGGGCACGGTTGTCATCGTCGGCGGCGGCGACCCGTCGCTGACCGCGCTGCCGGTCGGCACCGACTCGCCGCTCTACCCCGGCGCGGCGCACGTCGACGACCTCGTCAACCAGGTCAAGAAGGCCGGCGGCGACGTCAAGAAGGTCCAGCTCGACGCGAGCGCCTTCAGCGGTCCGAACACCGCGCCGGGCTGGGAGCCGGGCGACGCGCCGTCGCTGTACGGCGCGCCGATCGTCCCGGCCATGACCGACGGCGGCCGCGGTAATCCGAAGGTCGACGAAACCATGCGCTCGGGCAACCCGGGAACCACGCTCACCCAGCTCGTCGCGGACAAGCTCGGTGCGAGCCCGGCCGGCGCCGCGAAGGCTCCGGACGGGGCGAAGGTGCTCGGCGAAGTCCAGTCGGCTCCGCTGCCGGACCTCGCGTACGCGCTCCTGCAGATCTCCGACAACGTGCTCGCCGACTCGCTCGGCCGCCAGGTCGCCATGGCCACCGGCGGGGAAGCGTCGTTCGCCGGCGCCTCCGCCGCGGTGAAGAAGGTGCTGGCAGACCACGGTTTCGACGTCAACGGCCTCCAGCTGTTCGACACGAGTGGACTGTCCAATCAGAACAAGGTGCCCGCCAGGCTGCTGGCACAGGTGCTCGCCGCGGCGGCCGGTCCGGACGGGAAGGACCCGAACACGCCGAAGCTGCGTCCGCTGCTGGCCGGCCTTCCGGTCGCGGGCAGCCCGGAAGGCACCCTGCACGGCCGCTACCACTCGGGAGAAACCCAAGGGGGCAAGGGCTGGGTGCGCGCCAAGACCGGCACGCTCACCGGCGTCAACACCCTCGCGGGGTATGTGCTCGACAGCGACAACCGCGTGCTCGCCTTCGCCTTCATGTCCAACGGTTCGGAGAAGAACTCCGGGCAGGCGGCGCTCGACGTGCTGGCGACAGCATTGCGGGGCTGCGGCTGCAAGTAGCCCGCACTGAGCCGACTCGCTGAACCCGTTCGGCTGAGCTGCCCACAATCGCGGGCCGGAAGGTAGCGTCGGAGGGGTGAGCCAGGAAACCGAGACCCAACGGCGGCCCATGGTCGACTGGGACCGGGCAGCCGCCACCGGCGCGCTGCTGGTGCGCGGCGGCCCGCAGGTCGCGCGCGGAGAAGCGGACCGCGCGGTGGTCGACCTGCGGGAGCTGACCGCCGAGGCGGAAGGGCACGTCCGTGAGCTGACCGGTCTCGGCCGGGACCTGCCGCTGCTGCCCGGCACCGTGGTCGACCGGCCGGGCTGGGTCCGGTCCGCGGCGTCCGGTCTCGGCGTGCTCACCGGGCGTGCGCTGCCCGCGGCCCAAGGCGGTCCGCTCGGCCCGCTCCTGGCGTCCGGCGCCGGCGTGCAGACCGGGCTGCTGCTCGCGTTCCTGGCGTCTCGTGTGCTCGGGCAGTACGACCCGTTCGGCGGCCCCGAGAACAAGGGAGAACTGCTGCTCGTCGCGCCGAACGTGGTGTCCGCCGAGCGCGCGCTGAAGGTCCCCTCGCACGATTTCCGGCTGTGGGTGTGCCTGCACGAATGCACGCACCGGCTGCAGTTCACCGCGGTGCCGTGGCTGCGCGACTACTTCGCCGACGAGGTCGAACGGCTGGTGTCCGGGCTCGCGGAAAGCTCCGCCGACGGTCTGGCCGAACTGGTCGGCAGGCTGCCCGACGCGCTGCGCAACCGCGGCAAGGGCGGCGGTATCGCGGAGCTGCTGCAGTCGCCGAAGGAGCGCTCGGTTTTCGATCGGCTGCTGGCGTTGTCCACGCTGCTGGAGGGCCACGCGGACTACGTGATGGACGCGGTGGGCCCGCAGGTCGTCCCGAGCGTCGAGCAGATCCGGGCGCGATTTACCGCGCGGCGCCAGGGCGGCGGGCTTTTCGACCGGCTGTTGCGTGCGGTGCTCGGTCTCGACGCGAAGATCCGCCAGTACGAGGAGGGCGCGAAGTTCACGCGGCACGTGGTCGACGCGGTCGGGATGGACGGGTTCAACAAGGTTTGGCGCTCGCCGAACACGTTGCCGACCCGCGCCGAGATCGCCGACCCCGCGGCCTGGGTGCGGCGCCTGCACGGGTGAGCGCGCTCGCCACGGTCCGGACAGCGGTTCGCGATTTCCTTGCGGCAGTCGCTGTCCCCGGCGAGGTGTGCGTCGCGGTGTCGGGCGGCGCGGACTCCCTAGCGCTCGCTGAAGCGACGGCATACGTCCTCCGGCATCGAGACGTCCGTACGCGGGCGCTCGTCGTCGACCATGGCCTTCAGGCGGATTCAGCGGTTGTTGCCGCCGAAGCGGCGACGGTTGTGAAGAGCCTTGGCATCGACGTCGTCGAAGTGCATGCCGTACACGTCGTGGGCAAAGGCGGTCCCGAAGCAGCCGCGCGCGCCGCGAGGTACCACGCGCTGCGCGAAGCGTTGCCAAACGGCGAAGGGCTCGTACTGCTCGGCCACACCCAAGACGACCAAGCTGAGACGGTGCTGCTCGGTCTAGGCCGCGGTTCCGGACCACGGTCGCTGGCTGGCATGCGTCCGCACGATCCGCCGTGGGGTCGTCCGCTGCTCGGCATCACGCGCGCGCAAACCGTGGCGGCGTGTACAGAGCTCGGCCTGGAGCCCTGGCAAGACCCGCACAACGCTGATCCACGCTTCACCCGCGTACGGCTGCGTACGGAAGCACTGCCGCTCCTGGAGGACGTGCTGTCGGGTGGAGTCGCTCCAGCTTTAGCCCGTACGGCCGCACAGCTGCGCGAGGACACCGAGGCGTTGGACACACTCGCCATGCGTGTCCACGAGCGCGCGGCCCGCGAAGACGACCTCGACGTAGGCGTGCTCGCAGCCGAGCCCGCTGCGCTGCGCAGACGGGTTCTCCGCAGGTGGCTGCTGGACTCCGGGGTCCGCGAGCTGACCGACGCGCACCTGCGTTCGGTCGACGCGCTCGTGGCCCGCTGGCGGGGTCAGGGCGGGGTGTGGCTGCCAGGCAACTTGGAGGCTCGACGGCGGCGTGGCAGGCTCTCGCTTGCCGGACCCGAACCCACCACCCGAGGGGAATGACTCGTGTACGAGGGCGAGATCGCCTCCGTGCTCATCACCGAGCAGCAGATCAAGGACAAGATCGCGGAGCTGGCGGCGAAAATCGCCGCGGACCACCCGGAAAACGGCCAGGGCGACCTCCTCCTGGTCGGCGTCCTCAAGGGCGCCGTCATGTTCATGACCGACTTCGCGCGGGCGCTTCCGGTGCCGACGCAGCTGGAGTTCATGGCCGTGTCGTCCTACGGGTCTTCGACCTCGTCGTCGGGGGTGGTGCGGATCTTGAAGGACCTCGACCGCGACATCGCCGGGCGCGACGTGCTGATCGTCGAGGACATCGTCGACTCCGGGCTCACCCTGTCCTGGCTGCTGAAGAACCTGGCGAGCCGGAACCCGGCCTCGCTCGAGGTCGTCTCGCTGCTGCGCAAGCCGGAAGCCGTGAAGGTCGAGGTGCCGGTCAAGTACATCGGCTTCGACATCCCCAACGAGTTCGTCGTCGGCTACGGCCTCGACTACGCCGAGCGCTACCGCGACCTGCCCTACATCGGGACGCTCGATCCGCACGTCTACACGTCTGGATAGTCCGGATAGTCACGGTTCGCGGTACTCATTCCGGGTGCGGAACCCGGAAGCCCGAAATCGCGTCATAGGGCTCGACCAGGTGCGTTAACCTATGCGAAGACCTATTGCCATGCGGACGAGTGACACCAGCCGACGGGTTGGTCCTCGCGCGGGGGAACGGAGAGAGGGCAGATGGGCAACAACAGCTCGGCGGATGCCGCGGCGTTCAAGAACGCCGCGGTCAACGGCCAGGTCGGAATCGACCCGGACGCCGCGCAGACCGTGCTGAAGAAGATCCGGACCGGGCGGGACGCGGTCGAAGCTCTCCTGAACAGCGCGGGCACGCTCGCGCAGCCGCCGAAGCTCGGCGCGAACCCGGTCGGCAAGGCGATGGCGACCAAGTTCGTGCAGCGCGCCGACGGCGGCGGCGACTCCTACTCGTCCGCGCTGCAGAACCTGCTCGGCCAGTACCAGGCCGCGGAGGAAGGCATCGTCGCGGCGATGGCCCGCTACCACGAGATCGACCAGTCCGCCGGCGACCCGTTCCGCAACAAGGCCTGACGTCCTAGGGGGATCACGCAGTCATGGCACCGAACACCAACACCTCGGCCCCGGGCTCCGTCCCGGACGGATCGGGCTACAACACCTCCGGCTACGGCAGCTCGTCCTCGGTCCCCGCGCCCGGCTCCGCCGTCGCGATGGGCTCGAACCCGGCGGCCAACGACATCGTCGCGTCGGCGCGCAGCAGTTCCGGCGGTTTCGAGATGGGCGGCGACCGCGCCATCGGCAACCCGCCGAACTGGCAGGCGCAGGAAAGCCACCAGCTCTACGTCGGCGCGACCACGGACAACGACCCGGGCACCGCCGAGGCCAGCGGACAGCACTGGGCCAAGCACGGAACCGAGCTGAAGCAGGCGTCGGACGACCTGTACAACGCGATCACCGAACTGGGCAACGCCTGGGTCGGCCACGGCGCCGCCAGCGCGCAGGGCGCGCTGGTGGCGATCGCCAACTCGGGCACGCAGGCCTCCGACGCCGCGCACACGATGTCCGACCGGCTCGCCCGCCAGGCCGCCGCGGCCGCCGAGGTCAAGAAGATGCCCGCCCCGCGCGACTACGACCCGAAGCAGGCCATGACGGCCGCGCTCGCGGGCGGCCCGGCCGCGCTGGCCGCGGACCAGAAGGCGCAGGCGGACGCCGCGAACGACGTCAAGGCGCAGCAGGTCGCGTTCTTCAACGCCTACACCCAGGCGATGAGCGAGGTCGACGGCTCGACCCCGAGCTTCGGCCCGGACTCGCTCGGCATGAAGCCGACCGCGACGCACTTCAACGGCAACTCGTTCAACAACGTCAACAACATCGGCCACACCGACGGTCCCGGCGCGCTCGGTTCGCCGGCCAGCTTCGGCACGGTCGGCGCGCACGGCGGGGCAGGCGGCGCGGGGGGCGCCGGGCACGGCGCTCCGGCGCANGGCAGGCGGCGCGGGGGTCGCCGGGCACGGCGCTCCGGCGCACGTCTCGGCCGACTCGGGCAAGTACGGCACTTCCGGTTTCGAAGGCGGCGGCGGGCTCGCCGCGGGTGCCGGCGTTGGTGCCGGTTCCGGCGTTGGCGCGGCCCCGGTCGCTGCCACGCCCGCGAGCACGGGCGGCAGCGGCCTCGGTTCCGCGCTCGGCCTCGGCGCCATCGGCGCGGGAGCCGGGTTCGCCGGCGGCAAGCTCGGCGAGGGCAACCGCAGCGGTTCGCGCAAGGAGGAGGAAGGCAAGACCTCCGCGGCGTCCGAGCACCAGAGCGGGCAGAGCGCCGCGTCGGCGGCTCCGCAGCAGCAGGGCGTCGTCCCGGCGAGCGGCACCATCGGCCAGTCGCAGGGCGGCATGAGCCCGATGGGCGGCATGGGCGGAGCGGGCGCGCACGGCGCGGGCGAACAGGACGAGGAGCACACGCACGCTTCGTTCCTCATCGAACCGGACCCGGACGACGCGTTCGGGGCCAACCAGGCCACCCCGCCGCCGGTCATCGGCGCGTGGTCGGACGACGACAACTGACGCAGTGCTCGCGGGCGCGTGACCGGACCGGTCACGCGCCCGCGAGCGTTCGCAAACACGTGGGGTAGGGGGTTGGTCGATGCCGAACGCGGAGCTGCTCGCGCCGATCGAGGTGGACTTCCTGTGGGAGTCGGCCGGTTTGGGCGAGCTGCCGTATCCGCTGCGGATCCGTTCGCACGGCGCGACGATGGACGAGCGCTCGGCGCTGCGCACGCGCACGCTCGGCGCACTGGCTGACCGGGGGCTCGCCGACGGCCGCGGCAGGCCCGCTCCGCACGTCGAGGACTACTTCGGCATCCTCGCCTCGCCGGACGTCAGCCTCGACACTGTCCAGCTGCTCGACCCGAACGGCGAACCGCTGCTCGCGGTCGCGGGCAGCGCGAACGGCGACGGGCTGTTCGCCGTCCATGACCAGCGCGGCCTGCACCTGCACCCGTGCGCGCCGGACGGCCTGGCCACCGCGATCATTTCGCTCCTGCCGGGCGCTCCGCGCGGTACCGAGAAGTCGATCACCGTGCCGTTGGAGCAGCTGGTCGGCGCTTCCGGAGTCGACTTCATGCAGCGGCGCGGCAACCAGGTCGACGCCTCCGGCCGTGCGAGCGTGGACGAGGACCGCAAGGCACTCGCCCGGCTGCACGCCCAGCAGCGCCTGCGCGGCGGCCAGATCGGCGCGAACGCCCGCAACCGCCTCGGCGGCCGCAGCCGGTCGACGGTGCTGAGCTGGTTCGACACCGAAACCGGCCGGTACTTCACGCAGGCGAGCCAGGGCCACGACGGCCGCGACTGGATCACCATCGCGCCCGCCGACCCGGCGACGCTGCGCCACCGGCTCGGCGAAATGCTCGCCGGGGTGGCCGACCAGTCCAACGCGGGCGCGTTCTGACCAGCCCTGACCCGCTCTGACCAGCCCCGGCCTGCGGGCTTGCGCTGATCCGCGGGCTTGCGCTGACCCGCACTGATCCGCTCTGGCCCGCACTGATCCGCACTGATCCGCTCTGGCCCGCGCTGACCAGCCCTGACCCGCTCTGGCCCGCGCTGACCCGTGGGCTTGCTGTGGCCAGCCCGGCTCCCGCTCGGCCGAAACCGCCCCAATGCGGCATTGGGCGCATCTCGCGCACCGAGCGCCACATGGGGTGCGTGTGCAACAACCGCCGCGTCTTGCCGGGTGGGACGGAGCGAACGCCACTTTGGGTGCGTTGAGCGCACCGAATGCCACTTTGGGTGCGTGCGACGCACCCAAAGTGGCATTGGGGCGCTTGAAGACTGCCGATCCGGCGCTACGCTGGGGCCGGAGATCGTTGACCGGAGGGTGAGCAGCACCGGATGCACCAAGAGTTCTTCTCGCCGCTGGCATTCGACTTCCTGTGGGAGTCGGTGGAGCTGGGCGAGCTGCCCTACCCGCTGCGCGTGCGCTCGCACGGCGCGACCGAGGACGAGCGCGTGTCGCTGCGGCACCGGGTCGACATCGAGCTGAAGGCCCGCGGTGTCCGCGACGCGCGCGGCCGGGTCGAACCCGACGTCGAGGACTGGCTGACGCTGCTCGCGCGCGCCCCGCACTCCATTGACGCGCTGCACATCCCGCAGTTCGAGGCGCATCCGGTCGCGTTGCTCGCCGCGGGTGACGAGCGCACCGGCGTGGTCGCGATCCAGGACGCCGACGGCATCTGGCTGCGCGCGATCCCGCCGGACGGGCTGGTATCCACGATCGTCGAACTGCTGCCCGGCGGTCCGCGCGGCAGTGAGGCGTCGGTCACGCTTCCGCTGGACGAGGCGCTGCACACCCAGCCGATCCGGGTTCCGGTCGCCGCGGGTGGCGGCCAGCCCGAGGAAAAGGGCGGTCGGCGGGCGAAGCGCCAGTCGCTCAGCGAGCGCGCCACGCTCGATCCGCGCGAGACCTACGGGCTCATCGCGGGCCAGCCGCGGCTGCGCGGCGGTCAGCTCGCAGCGAACAGCCGGTCCCAGCTGGGACACCGGCAGCGGTCCCGGGTGCTTGGCTGGTTCGACACCGCCACCGGACGGTATTTGAGCTTGTCGAGGGCGGGTTCGGACGGCCGCGAATGGGTCACCGTAGCCCCGGCGGACCCGGCGACGCTGCGGAGCAGGCTGGGTGAAATGGTGGCTTCAGTGGCGGTCGAGGGCCGATAGCTGGGTGACGTGTCGTCCCGGACCGGGAACCCTCGCGCGGGATTGGCCGTTGACCTGCGAGAGGCTCGCCAGGCTTCCCCGCCCGCCCGGACGGTACCCTGGTGGGACGGGTGCCCAGCGGTGCCCACGGGTTGTCAAGATCGCGATGGCGGGTATCACAGGAGCCGCCCAACCAGGGAGGGTCGAGGCCGCAAGGGCCGAGTCGTATGAACCGGAAGAGCGTGCTCAGGAACCCACTGCTGTGGATCGTCGCGGGGTTGCTGGCGTTGCTGGCCTACAACACGATCTTCGACAGCGATCGTGGCTACACCCAGGCTCCTATCTCGACGGCGATGGGCCAGGTCGCCCAGAACCACATCAAGGAAGCCAGCCTCGAAGACAAGGAGCAGCAGCTCAAACTGCAGCTCACGCAGAAGATCGACGTCGAGGGCCAGCAGACTGACCAGATCATCGCGCAGTTCCCCGCGAACGCCACGCAGGAGATCTACGACAAGCTGATCAACGCCAAGAACGACGGCCAGCCCGTCAAGTTCACCACCAAGGTCACCCAGCAGAGCCTGCTGACCCAGATCCTGATCTTCGCGATCCCGCTGGCGCTGGTGCTCGGCCTGCTGATGTGGATGATGAACAACGCCCAGGGCGGCGGGAACCGAGTCCTGAACTTCGGCAAGTCGAAGGCGAAGCAGCTCAACAAGGACATGCCGAAGACGACCTTCGGTGACGTCGCGGGCGCTGACGAAGCGGTCGAAGAGCTGTACGAGATCAAGGACTTCCTGCAGAACCCGGCGCGCTACCAGGCGCTCGGCGCGAAGATCCCGAAGGGCGTTCTGCTCTACGGGCCGCCCGGCACTGGTAAGACGCTGCTCGCGCGCGCCGTCGCGGGCGAGGCGGGCGTGCCGTTCTACACGATCTCCGGTTCGGACTTCGTCGAGATGTTCGTCGGTGTCGGTGCGTCGCGAGTCCGCGACCTGTTCGAGCAGGCGAAGCAGAACGCGCCGTGCATCATCTTCGTGGACGAGATCGACGCGGTCGGCCGCCAGCGCGGCGCCGGCCTCGGCGGCGGCCACGACGAGCGCGAGCAGACGCTGAACCAGCTGCTGGTCGAGATGGACGGCTTCGACGCCCGCGGCGGGATCATCCTGATCGCGGCCACCAACCGGCCGGACATCCTCGACCCGGCGCTGCTGCGCCCGGGCCGGTTCGACCGGCAGATCCCGGTGTCCGCGCCGGACCTGCTCGGCCGCAAGGCGATCCTCGAGGTGCACGCCAAGGGCAAGCCGATCGCGCAGGGCACCGACCTGACCGGGCTGGCCAAGCGCACGGTCGGCATGTCCGGTGCGGACCTGGCCAACGTGCTGAACGAGGCCGCGCTGCTCACCGCCCGCGAGAACGGGCACGTGATCACCGACGTCGCGCTCGAGGAATCGGTCGACCGGGTGGTCGGCGGTCCCGCGCGCAAGAGCCGGATCATCTCCGAGAAGGAGAAGAAGATCACCGCCTACCACGAGGGCGGGCACGCGCTCGCCGCGTGGGCGATGCCGGACATCGAACCGGTGTACAAGCTGACGATCCTGCCGCGCGGCCGCACCGGCGGCCACGCGCTGCTGGTGCCCGAGGACGACAAGCAGCTGATGACCCGGTCGGAGATGATCGGCAGGCTGGTGTTCGCGATGGGCGGCCGCACGGCCGAGGAGCTCGTGTTCCACGAGCCCACCACCGGTGCGTCCTCGGACATCGAGCAGGCGACGAAGATCGCCCGCGCGATGGTCACCGAGTACGGCATGAGCGCGCGGCTGGGCGCGGTGAAGTACGGCCAGGAGCAGGGCGACCCGTTCCTCGGCCGGTCCGCGGGCAGGCAGGCCGACTACTCGCTCGAAGTGGCGCACGAGATCGACGAGGAGGTGCGCAAGCTCATCGAGACCGCGCACACCGAGGCGTGGCACGTGCTGAACACCTACCGCGACGTGCTCGACAACCTGGTCATGGAGCTGCTGGAGAAGGAAACGCTGCAGCGCAAGGACCTTGAGCGGATCTTCGCCACGGTCGAGAAGCGCCCGCACATCACCGTCTTCAACGAGTTCGGCGAGCGCACGCCGTCGGACAAGCCGCCGATCAAGACCCCGGGCGAGCTGGCGATGGAGCGCGGCGAGCCGTGGCCGCCGCCTTCTCCGGAGAAGGAAAAGCCCGCCCTGCAGCCCGCTCCGACCCCGGTCGGCACCGCACCGGGTGCGGGCGAGCTGCCTGGCGGCCCGCCGTACCAGGCTCCGGACCCGAACGCGAACCCGTACGCCCCGCCGTCCAACGGCGGCCGTCCGGGCGGGCCGAACGGCACCGGCCGCTGGGGCCAGCCGTATGGTGGTCCGCAGCAGCCGGGCGGTCCGGCAGGCGGCGGCTACCAGCCCGGTGGCCCGGGCGGTGCGCAGAGCGGACCGCCGAACTACGGGGCGCCTCCGGGCTGGACCCCGGCGACGTCCCCGGGCGGCCAGCAGCCGTGGCGCCCCGCCGAAGACCGTCCGCGTGAGCAGGGCTGGTTCGCCGACGGCGCGAACGGCCAGCAGCCGGACGAGGGGCAGCATCGGCGTGACGTCGACGGACCAGACAAGCAGTAAAGACGGCATCCGCCCGGTCTTCGATCAAGACCGGGCGGAGCGCGCCGTTCGCGAGCTGCTGCTCGCCTGCGGCGAGGACCCGGATCGGGACGGTCTCCAGGACACCCCGGCCCGGGTCGCTCGCGCTTACCGGGAAATGTTCGCCGGCCTCTACACCGATCCGGACGAGGTGCTGGCGCGGACGTTCGACGAATCGCACGAGGAACTCGTGCTCGTCACGGACATCCCGATGTACTCCACCTGCGAGCACCACCTGCTGGCCTTCCACGGAGTGGCCCACGTCGGCTACATCCCGAACGGCGAGGGCAAGGTCACCGGGCTGTCGAAGATCGCCCGGCTGGTCGACCTCTACGCTCGCCGCCCGCAGGTGCAGGAGCGGCTCACCTCGCAGATCGCCGACGCGCTGGTGCGGCGGCTGGAGCCGCGCGGGGTGATCGTGGTCGTCGAGGCCGAGCATTTGTGCATGTCGGTGCGCGGGATCCGCAAGCCGGGTTCGCGGACCACCACGTCGGCGGTGCGCGGGATGCTGCGGTCGTCGGCGACGTCGCGGGCCGAGGCGATCGAGCTGATCCGGGGGCGCCGATGATCCCCCGGCCGGGGCGGTGCGCCGTGCTGGGCGTGCTGAACGTGACGCCGGATTCGTTCTCCGACGGCGGCCGTTACCTCGATCTCGACCAGGCGCTGGAGCACGCGCGCGAGATGTGGGCGCGTGGCGCGGACCTGATCGACGTCGGCGGCGAATCGACGCGCCCAGGTGCCTCGCGGGTCGACGCGGAGACCGAGGCCGCGCGCGTCTTGCCGGTGATCCGGCAGCTGGCTTCCGAGGGCGTTGCGCTGTCGGTCGACACCACTCGGGCCGCGGTGGCGGAAGCCGCGGTGGCGGCGGGTGCGCAGGTGATCAACGACGTCTCCGGCGGGCTCGCCGATCCGGCGATGGGACGAGTCGCGGCGGAAACCAAGGTGCCGTGGGTGCTGATGCACTGGCGCGGGCACAGCAAGGACATGAACGCGCTCGCCACGTACACCGATGTCGTCGCCGAAGTGCGCGATGAGCTGTCGCAGCGGGTCGACGAGGCGATCGCGGCCGGGGTTTCGGACCGGGAGATCGTGCTCGACCCCGGCCTCGGGTTCGCGAAGCACGCCGAGCACGACTGGGCGTTGCTGCACGGGCTGGATTCGTTGCTGGACTTGGGTTTCCCGGTCTTGGTGGGTGCTTCGCGCAAACGCTTCCTCGGCCGGTTGCTGTCCGGGAAGGACGGCGTGCCGAGGCCGCCGGACGGCCGCGAGGTCGCCACCGCGTCGATCTCGGCGCTGGCCGCGGCGGCGGGTGCTTGGGGCGTGCGGGTGCACGAGGTGGGGGCTTCACTGGACGCCGTGGCGGTGGCCGCGGCCTGGCAGCAAGGACGAGCCGATGGCTGACCGCATCACGCTCACGGGACTGCGCGTGTTCGGCCGGCACGGGGTCTTCGACCACGAAAAGCGCGACGGACAGGAATTCGGCATCGACATCGTCGCGTGGCTCGACCTCGGACCCGCCACGGCGTCGGACGACCTGACCAAGACGCTGCACTACGGCGAGCTGGCCGAACTGGCGGCGGGAATCGTCGCCGGGGAGCCCTTCGACCTGATCGAGAGCGTCGCAGGCAAGATCGCCGACGAGGTCATGCGCGACGACCGGCTGAGCGCGGTCGAGGTCACCGTGCACAAGCCGTCCGCGCCGATTCCGCTGACCTTCGACGACGTCGCGGTCACCATCCGGCGGGAGCGGTGAGCCGCGCGGTCCTGTCGCTGGGCTCCAACCTCGGCGACCGGCTCGGTTACCTGCGCAGCGCGGTGGACGCGGTGCGCCCGGCGCTCGTCGCGGTGTCCGGGGTGTACGAAACGAAAGCCTGGGGCGTCGAGGACCAGCCGGACTTCCTGAACGCGCTGTGCATCGTCGACGACCCGGCGCGCGACCACTGGGCGTGGCTGCGCGCCGGGCAGGCGGCCGAACAGGCGGCGGGCCGGGTACGCGAACTGCGCTGGGGCCCGCGCACGCTGGATGTCGACATAGTGACAGTGCAGGATGTGACGTCCGATGATCCGGAGCTGCTGCTGCCGCATCCCGGGACCCCGGACCGGGCGAGCGTGCTGATCCCGTGGCTTGAGATCGACCCGGACGCCGAGGTTCCCGGGCACGGCCGGGCCGCCGATCTGCTCGCCCGGCTGCCGGAAGCCGACCGGGCGGGCGTCGTCCTGCGGCCCGGCCTGACCCTGTCGTGAGTGGTGATCCCGGTTCTAGCCGGGATCACCACTCACGACGCCCGCAATGCCGCCAGCAGGAACCGCACCTCTTCCTGGCGGCTCGGAATCGCGGGCCACCCGTTGATCGTCGCGAGCAGCTGCCAGTACCGCTCGGCGCGCGGATCCGCGCCGACGGCGATTCCGCCGGCCAGCTGGTCGCGGACCGCCGGATCGGCCGGGTCCTGGTCCGGCCGGGCCGAGGCGATCACGATCGCGTCCGCCAGCGCCCGTCCGGCCGGGGAGTCCGGCGCGTGGCCCGCGTCGAGCGCGGACCGGGCGTCAGTCATCCAGGCAGCCCAGTTTTCCTGTTGAGCCTTCGACGGCTGCTCGTACTCGCCCGCTTCCCGCGCGGTCGAATGCCGCTCGCTCATCGTGCGGATGGACTGCCGGAAGCCCGGGTCCTGGACGAGTTCGGCGAACTCGATCCAGGCCTCCAGCTGTTCCGGCGTCGGATCATCCGGAAGATCCGGTTTCGCCGACTGCATTCGCGCGTAGAACGCGGGATCGACATCGAGTCCTTCCATCATTTCGGCCCAGAACTCGTCCACCAAACGGCGGCGTTGCTCGTCTGGCATTTGGGCGATGCGATTCATCAGTTTCACTTCCTCCAGCTCGGAATCCCGTTTCAGCACCGCGCGCAATACCGCGCGGCGCAGCCGCAACCGCCGGATCTGCTCGTCGAGCGCGTCGACGTGGCTCGTCGCCAGGTCGCGCACCGTCGTCTCGCGCGCCAGTGCGCGGGACACGTCGGGCAGGCCGATGCCCAGCTCGCGCAGCGTCCGCACCAGCTCCAGCCGGGCGAGCGCGTGCGCGTCGTACAGCCGGTAGCCGGCACCGGTCCGCTGCGTGGGCGGGAGCAGGCCCTCGTCGGAGTAGAACCGGATGGTCTTCACCGGCAGCCCGGTGCGCCGGGACAGTTCGCCGATCGTGAAGACCGTGGTGGCAGGCATGTCAGGCATCGTGGAGTCTCCAGTCGCTGGAGAGTCAAGCCTGCCAGAACGGGCTCGGTACGGTGGGGTCATGCACTTCACGCGGTCCCGGGACCTGGTCGTGGCCGCGGTCCTCGGCCTCGCCGTGGTCTACGTGCTGTTCCAGGCCGCTTACGGCGATCTGCCGCAGCTGCCGTTGCTCGCCGGGGTGACCTTCGCGGTGCTCGCGATCGCCGAGGCGGGTTTGGCTCTCTCGATCCGGTCGCGGATCAAGTCGGGCCGGGTGCACGGCGACGCGGTCGGGATCGCGAGGGCGGTGGCGCTGGCGAAAGCGTCTTCGCTGGCCGGGGCGTTCCTCGGCGGCGGCTGGCTGGCCGCGTTCGTTTACGTTTTCCCGCGACGTGACGAACTCGTCGCGGCGGTCTCCGACAGCAGGTCGGCGGTCGTCGGAGCGGTGTCGTCGGCGCTGCTGGTAGCTGCCGGTTTGTGGCTCGAGCACTGCTGCCGGACGCCGCCGGAGGAGCGTAGGGGAACGACCGGTTAACGCTTCGATGCCGCCGCTCGAAGTACCGACTAGGTCTCATTCGGATCACCGGAAGGTACGGTGTCAGGCATGACTGGCGTGGGTGACGACTCGCATGGCCGCCGCCCTGGCAGGCCGTGGCTTGTCGTCGGATTGCTCCTCGCCGTCGGCGCCACCCTCGCATTGGTGCTCAGCGACGACCTCCGGTACCTCCGGCTCGGCATCGTCGCGGCGCTCTGGGCTGCCCTGATCGGCGCCTTCCTGGCTGTCCGGGCCCGCAAGAACGCGGTGCACAGCGAGGACGCGGTCGCCGAGGCGCAGGCGGTATACGAACTCGAGCTGGAACGCGAGATCGCGGCCCGGCGGGAGTACGAACTCGAACTCGAGACGGAAACGCGCGAGGCCGCGCAGGCGCAATCGCGCGAAGAACTGGATGCGCTGCGTGCCGAAGTGGCTGCGCTCCGCGAGAGCCTGCAATCGCTGTTCGGCGGCGAGGTGCTGCTCGAACGCGTCGCGCTCACCGCGCAGGCGACCCGGATGCGCGCGCTGAACGACGAGCAGCGGCTCGTTTCGGCCGGTTCGGAAACCCAGAACGGCAATGGCAAGAAACCGGCTCAGTTGCTCGCTCCGCAGAAGCCGGTGGTCGACGTTCCGGAGCGCCCGACCGAATTCATGGACCGGGTGCTCGACGCGGCTCCCGCCGAGCGTCGCCGGACGCCTGCGAACGGGACCGCGAAGACCAACGGCGCCAACGGGACTTCCGGCGCGAACGGCTCGATCAGCGCTGGGTTGAACGGTTCCGGACCGAATGGCGGCCGTTCGACTCAGCTGCGCACTCAGCAGATGCCGCGCCTCAAGCCGAAGCGTCCGGAACCGCCTGCCGAGCCGGAGCCGTTCGAGGACGAGGTCGAAGCGGACAGCCCCGCTCCGCGCGGTGGTCGCGACCCTCGGGTCAACCTGGCGGAGGCGTTCGTGCCCCGCGGCGACTCGGGACCGCATGAGGGGCGCGCCAGTGTGGCGGATGCTTTCGCTGCGCGTGAGCCGCGGAACGGGGCACCGGAACCGCATGCTGGACGGCCCGTCCGCGGTGGTGCGCCGGAGCCGCAGGCCGAGCGTGGGCCTCGCGGGGCTGCGCCGAAGCCGCGCGGTGATCGGGCACCGGAGCCTTACGAAGCTGAGCGCCGTTCGGCGGGTGACTCTGGGTCGCACGTCATTCCGGAGCCGTTTGAGCAGGACAGTGCCCGGGTGCGCAATGTGACTGAGCCGTTGCCTCGTGAGGCTGAGCGGGTTCGGGAGCCTCGTGGTCCGGTCAGCCGGAACAAGCCGTCTCCGCGGGCCGCTCGGCCGCGGAACGACGTGCCGGAGCCGCCTCGGCGGCCCGAAGCGCAGCCGACTCGGACTGTCGCGCCGGTGAACAAACCGGAGCCGGTCAAGGAGGAGCGGCCGGTGCCTCGGCTGGCGGCGCGGCCCGCTCCTCAGCGGGCGGAGGAGCGGCCGGAACCTGACGAGCAGACTGCGGTTTCCCGGCCTGCTGAACCGGCTCGGCATGCCGAACCGGCCCCGAAGAAGGCGGAGAAACCGGTGCCGGAGAAGGAAACCGCGGTTGAGTCGCGGACTCGGGCTCCCTCTCGGCTGGAGCAGTTCTCTCGGTCGGATTTGTCGCCGTTGGCGGAGGACACCCCTACTGGGCGGCATGGTGCTCCTGGGGCCGATGCGGTTAATCCGACATTGCCGGAGTCGGTTCGCAGTTCGGCGAGCAGCGGGACTGGGGGGCGGCGTCGGCGGCCTGAGGCGGAGGCCGCTCCGGCTTCGTCTGGCGGGCGGAGGAGGCGGCCGGAGGGCGAACCGCCTGCTTGGGAGGCTCCTGCTGAAGAGGCGGCCTCGGCTGGACATCACGCGTCTGGACGGTCGGTGACTGAATTGCTCGCGGCTAACGGGAAGACCGAGGGGAGTCCTCGGCGGCGGCGTCGGGCGGAGGATTGATCGGCTCGACGCCTGGCGGCGACATTGCGCCCCGGTGGGTGCGTGGGCACCCCGAAGTTGAGTGCGACGACGGATGGCGGGTGCTTGTCAAGGTGGGAAAGATGCCTTGACAAGCACCCGCCATCCGCGTTTTGGCTTCGTATCGGGGAGCGGGGGGTGTGGCTGCCTGGTGGGTTTGGGTGCGCTGGCCGCGGTTGAGTGGGGCGCATCCGGCGGCAGCGGGCAGCGGTGGGGCGCGGGGTCGTGAGGGGAACCCTCAGGGAATCAGAGTTCGTGAGGGTGGGCCCTCACGAACTTCTGGGGGGAGGAGGGGCACAGGGCGTCGCGCGGAGGGCTGAACCCGGTGCGTCCAACCGGCATCCCTTGGGGGGCCTGCGTATGGTGACCGCTCGTGAACGGCACCCTTTCTGCCATGCCGCGGGGTTCTGCGTCCACGGGCTCTCGTTCGCGGCACATCACCGTGCTCCTTCCGGTGCTCGGGTTGATCGTCGTGGCGTTGTGCGGGCTCTTTCTCTTCGGGCTCGCGACCGCGCGCGTTGGGTGGCTGGCGGTCGCGATCGGGGTGGTCGCCGCGTTGGTGCCGGTCGGCGTGGTGGTCGCTGGGTTGCTCTGGGTTGATCGGTGGGAACCGGAGCCGGCGAAGCTGCTCTTGATCGCTTTCGCTTGGGGCGCTTGCATCGCCACCGTCACCGCGCTGCTGATCAACACTGGGGCCGAGGCGTTCGGTGACCTGCTTCTCGGCGGCGGCAATGGCAGTAAGGTCAGTGCGCTCGTCTCCGCGCCGCTGGTCGAGGAGGCCGCGAAGGGCGTTTTTGTCCTGTTGATCTTCTGGCGGCGCAACGAGGAGTTCGACGGGATCGTCGACGGCGTCGTCTACGCGGGCTTCGCGGCCGCTGGGTTCGCCTTCACCGAGAACATCTATTACTTCGGCCGCGCCTTCGCTGACCACGGCTTCGGCAACGGCACCAGCTCCGGCGTGCTTGCCGCTTTCTTCGTGCGTGGCGTGCTTTCGCCGTTCACGCATCCGCTGTTCACCGCTATGACCGGAATCGGGCTCGGGATCGCGGCGCGGTACGCGCAGCGGTGGATTCGGATCCTCGCGCCGCTGGCCGGGTATCTGGCCGGGGTGTTCCTGCACGCGCTTTGGAACGCGGCGGCCACGCTCAACGGCGGAAAGTCCTTCCTCACCTTGTACTTCCTGGTGATTTTGCCGCTGCTGATCGCCGCGATCTACGTGATCGTGTTGCAGCGACGGCGAGAACAGCGGATCGTCGCCGCTGCGTTGCCGAAGATGGCGGCCGCGCGGTGGATCGCGCCGTCGGAGATCGAGTTGCTCGCCAGTTTGCCTAGGCGGCGGCAATGGCGGAAGCAGGCGCGCAAGCAGTCCGGGCCGGCGGCCGCGCGGGCGGTGGGCCGGTATCAGACGAGCGTGACCGAGCTCGCATTCCTGCGGCGTACGCGGTTGCGCACCGAGCAGGACCGGCAGCGGCAGGAAGAGTTGCTGCAGGCACTGCGGGACGCGCGCGCGGATGCCGTGCGATTGGCGAACAACCGCGACAGTCGGTGAACATTCCCCGTCCGGGGTAGCTCGACCGTGCCAAAAGTGGCGTTCCGCCGGGGGATTCGCGGACACGGTGACCGGGAGAAGCCGAACGCCAATAAGGTACGGGCGCGATGGGACGCCCCGGGTGAAGCTGGTCACCCGGGCACCTCGATCCGGCTGGGGCGGGGCTACTCTCGCGCCGTCGTCTGGTACCCGCGACGAAAGAGCGGGACTGGAACGAACATGAGGAGTTTCGAGCCATGAGCGTCCACAGGCGCACGCCATGAACCGACCGGCCCGCCTTGCCGTGGGCGTCGTTTCCGCCGGCCGGGTGGGCAGTGTCCTCGGTGCGGCATTGGCCAGGGCAGGCCACACCGTAGTCGCCGCTTCGGGGCTGTCCGCGGCTTCGCTGAACCGCGCGGAACGGTTGCTGCCGGATGTCCCCTTGCTGCCGCCCGACGAGGTCGTGCGGAGAGCTGATCTCGTCTTGCTCGCGTTGCCGGACGACGCGCTCGCCGGCACCGTCCGTGGTCTGGTCGCTACGAATTCGGTACGGGCGGGCCAGATTGTGGTGCACACCTCGGGTGCGCACGGCATCGACGTGCTGGCCCCGGTCGCGGAGGCCGGTGCGCTGCCGCTCGCGCTGCATCCGGTGCTCACCTTCACCGGCCGCGAGGAAGACCTGGAACGTCTTGTCGCGGCAAGCATCGGCGTCACCGCGGCACCGGAGGACGACGCGGCGTGGAACGTCGGGGAGGCGCTCGCCGTCGAGATGGGCGCCGAGCCGGTGCGAGTCCCCGAATCCGCGCGGGCGCTGTATCACGCGGCGCTGGCGCACGGTGCGAATCACCTGATGACGCTGGTCGCCGACTGCACCGAAACCTTGCGCGGCGCCGGAATCGAGCATCCGGAACGACTCGTCGCACCGCTGCTTTCGGCGGCATTGGACAATGTCCTTCGCCACGGGGACCGCGCCCTCACCGGACCGGTCCCGCGTGGTGATCTCGGCACCGTCCGCAAGCACCTCGACGTGCTCACGGACCGGGCGCCGCGGATCGTCCCGGCCTACCGGGCGCTGGCCCGGCGCACGGCCGAACGGTCTCGCGTCGCAGGCCTGCTCGATCCCGCGGCCGCGGCCGAACTGACCGATCTTCTCGCCGATCCCGCCGAAGGACAGACCCCGTGACGACACCGAAATTCCAGCGCGGAACGCTCAACACGTTCCAGCCGCCCGAGCACATCAGCAAGGTGAGCTGGGGCCTGCGCAGCGTTGGCCGGAAGGTCGCGCTCGTGCCCACTATGGGCGCGCTGCACGACGGCCACCGCGAGCTGCTGCGTCGCGCGAAGCGGCTGCCGAACACCGTCGTCTCCGCGTCGATCTTTGTGAACCCGTTGCAGTTCGGCGAGGGCGAGGACTTCGAAGCGTACCCGCGCCAGCTCGAAGCCGACTTGGCGACCTTGTCCGAAGCAGGCGTCGAACTGGCCTTCACGCCGAAGGCTTCGGACCTGTACGCGGACAACGCGATGGTCACCGTGAACCCCGGCCCGCTCGGCGACGAGCTTGAGGGGGCCGTCCGGCCCGGGCATTTCGCCGGGGTGCTGACGGTCGTCGCGAAGCTGTTCAATCTGCTGCGCCCGGATTACGCGTTCTTCGGGGAGAAGGACTACCAGCAGCTGGTGCTGATCAAGCGGATGGTGGCGGACCTCAACATCGGCACCCACGTCATCGGGGTGCCGACGGTCCGGGAGCGGGACGGCCTCGCGCTGTCCTCGCGCAACGTCTACCTGACGCCGGAACAACGGGAAGACGCCGTGGTGCTGTCGGCCGCCTTGTCGGCCGGGGCGCACGTCGGGCGGGACGGGGCGGAGGCCGTGCTGGACCTGGCGCGGAGGACGCTCGCGGCCCGTCCCCAGGTGGAAGTGGATTACCTGGAATTGAGGGGAACCGATTTGGGGCCGGCGCCCGTCGACGGAGAGGCGCGGTTGCTGGTCGCTGCCCGGGTGGGGAGTACCCGGCTGATCGACAACGCGGGAGTGCTGCTCGGAAAAGCCGTGGAACATCCGAGCGGGGATCCGGACGCAGGGGAATAGGGAGAGTCCACGATGTATCGCACGATGCTGAAATCGAAGATCCACCGGGCCACGGTGACCCAGGCCGACCTGCACTACGTGGGCTCGGTCACGGTCGACGAGGACCTGATGGAGGCCGCCGACCTGCTTGAGGGCGAGCAGGTGTCCATTGTGGATGTCACGAACGGCGCGCGGCTGGAAACCTATGTCATCACCGGCGAGCGCGGCAGCGGCGTGCTCGGCATCAACGGAGCCGCCGCGCATCTGGTGCACCCTGGCGACCTCGTCATCCTGATCGCCTACGGGCAGATGGACGACGCGGAGGCCCGCGGGTACCGGCCGCGAGTGATCTTCGTGGACGATTACAACCGGATCGTCGAGCGCGGGGACGACCCGGCGCACGCACCGGACGGATCGGGCCTGCTGAGCGGCACGGTCACGCTGCCCGAAGAGGACACGATGACCTTCCCGGTGGCCGAAACCGCGGACGCGCGCCGTCTCGACGCGTTGCTGCACGCCGAAAACTGACCTGTACCGGCGGCGGTCGCGAGCCGCAGTAAGGAAGACCTCGTTGCTGCTCACTGTCGACGTCGGCAACACCAATATCGTGCTCGGCCTCTACCAGGGTGCCGAATTGGCCGGTGACTGGCGGATGCGCACCGACGCGCGGATGACCGCGGACGAACTCGCGCTCGCCGTGCGCGGGCTGCTCGGCCCGCACGCCGACGCGGTCACCGGAATCAGCGCGCTGTCCACGGTTCCCGCGGTGCTGCGGGAATTGCGGGTGATGCTCGGCCGCTATTACGCGCGGGTGCCGAAGGTCGTGGTCGAGCCCGGCGTGCGCACCGGCGTCGCGCTGCTGGTGGACAATCCGAAGGAAGTCGGCGCGGACCGGCTCGTGAACACCCTCGCCGCGCACCATTTGCACGCCACCGCGTGCGTGGTGGTCGATTTCGGCACGTCTACCAATGTCGACGCGATCTCGGCCCGGGGCGAATTCCTCGGCGGGGCGTTCGCCCCGGGTATCGAGATCTCGGTGGACGCGCTCGCCGCCCGCGCGGCCGCGCTGCGGAAGGTGGAACTCGTCCCGCCGCGTTCGGTGATCGGCAAGAACACCGTCGAATGCCTGCAGTCCGGCATTCTGTACGGGTTCGCGGGGCAGGTCGACGGACTCGTGCGACGGATCGTGCGCGAATTGCAGCACGACAGCTCAGAACCGGTCACGGTGATCGCCACCGGCGGGCTCGCCCCGCTGGTGCTGGGCGAATCCGAGACGATCAAGGAGCACGTGCCGGACCTGACGCTGCTCGGCCTGCGGCTGGTGTACGAACGGAATGTGCGTTAGCCGAACAGCTCGGCGAGGTAGTCCTCGAAAGTGCGGGTGCCGGTGTCCGCGTCGAGGTTGAGGTTGCCGTCCGCGCGATAGACCTTTCCGGCCGCGCCGGGAACGCGCATCGGCATTTTCAGCCGCCGCAGCCCGCGGGCCCGCACATATTTGTCGACCAGCTCGCCCATGCCGTACACCGTGGGCCCGGCCAGATCCCGCACCCGCCCGGCCGGGTCGCCGAGCGCCAGCCGGGCGATCCGCTCCGCCACTTCCCGGGCGTCGACCGGCTGGACATTGATCGCGGGCACCGGCACGATCGGCAGTTTCGCCGCTGCCCGCACGGCATTGAGGCAGAAGCCGTGGAACTGTGCCGCCCGCAGGGTGGTCGAGGGCACTTCCGAGGCGGCGACGAGCTTTTCGGCCTCGTGCTTGCGGCGGAAATAGCCGAGCGGCACCGCGTCCGCGGCGATCACCGAAATGAAAACCAGGTGGCAGGCTCCGGCGCGTTCGGCGGCACGGACCAGATTCGCCGTCGCCACGTCGTCGCCCTTCGGGCCGCCCGCCAGGTGCACGACCACCTCGGCGCCGTCGAGCGCGGGAGCGAGGCCTTCGCCAGTCATCAGGTCGCAAGCGAACCGGTCAGGGCCGCTCGCGGTGCGGCTGAGGATGCGCACCTTCGCGTCGCCGAGGGCGGGAACGACCAGTTTGCCGAGGGTTCCGGTGCCACCGGTGACCACGATCGTCGTCATGACAATTCCTTCCGGGTAGAGTGCCGCTGGGTTTGGGCACTGGGGGTGTCCTGCTGGGAGGAACCCGCCCGTGACAGGAATGTGACAGCGCGGCCTTGGCTGCTCCGTTGAGGGCGGGAAGAGGTGACAGGTGGACGAGAAGAACCTGCTCGCGGCCCAATTCGAGGAACAGCGGCCGCGGCTGCGGGGAGTCGCCTACCGGATGCTCGGTTCGCTTGCCGAGGCTGACGACGCGGTCCAGGAAGCCTGGCTGCGCGTCGACAGCGCCGACATTTCCGAAGTGCGGAATCTGCCCGCCTGGCTCACCACAGTGGTGGCGCGGGTCTGCCTGAACCTGTTGCGCACGCGCGAACGCCGCCGAGAGGATTCGCTGGACGCGTTCCCGTTCGACCGCGGCGACGGCGGCGCGGATCTCGCCGAAGAAGCCCAGCTGGCCGATTCCGTCGGACTGGCGATGCTGGTGGTGCTCGACGTCCTCGGCCCGGCCGAGCGGATCGCGTTCGTGCTGCACGACATGTTCGCCGTGCCCTTCGAGGACATCGCGCAGATCCTGGACCGCGGTCCGGCGGCGGTCCGGCAGCTGGCCAGCCGGGCCCGCCGCCGGGTGCGTGGCGGAGAAGCCGGGCCGGCGGACGCGAGCAAGCGGCGCGGGGTCGTCGAGGCGTATCTGGCCGCTGCTCGCGAGGGAGACTTCGCGGGACTGTTGAAGGTGCTCGACCCAGACGTCGTGCTGCACTCGGACACCGGCGCGGCACCAGTGGTGCTACGCGGTGTCCGAGCGGTCAGCAAGGGCGCGCTGCTCGCTTCGGAAGCCGCGCGCAGCACGCAGGTCGCGGTGGTCGACGGCGTTCCCGGCCTGGTGCTCGCCCCGCGCGGCCGGCTTGCCGTGGTCCTCAAGTTCGCTTTCGACGGCGACCGGATTACCGGGATCGACGTGATTTCCGCGCCGGAGCGGCTGCGCGGGCTGGAGATCGCGCTCGGATGAAGATCAGTGGAACAGTTTCAGCCCGACGACCCCGGCGACAATCAGCACGAGACAGGTGATCCGGCCGACGGTGAGCGGATCGTTCATCGCGACGATCCCGTACACCGCGGTCCCCACCGCGCCGATGCCGACCCACACCGCGTATCCGGTGCCGAGCGGAATTTCGCGCAATGAATACGCGAGACCGGACATGCTGAGCAGCAGCGCGCCGCCGAACAGCACGCTCGGCCAGAGTTTGCTGAAGCCTTTCGAGGCACCGAGCGCCGCGGCCCACACGGTTTCGAGAAATCCGGAAACAACGAGAACGAGCCAAGCCATGATCAAGAACCTTTCGCAGTGACGGATGCGTTCACTGCGCCGTCTTGTCGTCACCGGGTACGACGCGCTCGTCCGGGGCGGGAGCACCGCCACTTCCGAAATTAGCACTCCGGTGCCGCGGCGAGGTGGTGATTTCGGTCGCCACTCAGCCCCGCCGAGCCCGCAGAACCGTCGTGACCAGTGGATAGTCGAATTCGCCTGTTCCGGTCTCCGGAACAGATTCCAGGTACGCCCTGGCTTGCGCGAGCGTTCGCTCGCGGTCCTGCTCGGAAGCGACGAGCAGATGCGAATGCGTGGCCACGGTCGCCAGCAGCGAATCGATCGAGCGGCGGTGCGTGTGGGCGAACCGGTCCTGTTCGAACGGACCGAAGCCGTCCGCGCGCAGCGGTTGCTCCGAATCGGCGAACCCGCGGCTGATGCCGGTGCGGACCAGCCGGGCGAATTCGAGCACCCAGGGCACGGATTCGTCGTCGTGATTCCACAGTGCCACCACGGCCCCTCCCGGCCGCAGGACCCGGCGGATCTGCGCGAACGCCGGTGCCAAATCGAACCAGTGCAGGGCCTGTCCGACGAACACCGCGTCCACCGATTCGTCCGGCAGCGGGATGTCCTCGGCCTTGCCGGGCAGCGCGGGGACGTCCGGCAGCAGCCGGGACAGTTCGGCGAGCATGCCCGGATCGGGTTCCACCGCGGTCACCGAGCGGCCGAGGCTGGCCAGTCCCTCGGTGAGTTTTCCGGTGCCCGCCGCGAGGTCCAGCACGTCGCGTACCGGTCGGTTTGCTCCGGACATACCCCATTCGAGTGCTGCCAGCGGATAGTCCGGCCGGTGCCGGGCGTAGGCGCTCGCCTCGTCGCCGAACGAAGAAGCCCGCCGGGCGCGCAGTTCCGCATCAGTGCTGGGATCGCTCACGAGTAACCACCCTAATACCGTGCGTGCCCCGGTAGGGGAATCCGGTTGACGCGGTTCACCAGCGGCTTCGTACTCTATGGCCATGACCGAATTCCCCGCGTCCGACGCACTGCCCGATGACGACCTGCCCGAACAGATGCGGGTGCGCCGGGACAAGCGCGACCGGATAATCGCGGAGGGCGCCGATCCTTACCCGGTAGAGGTTCCGCGTACGCACACGCTCGCGCGGATCCGTGCCGAACATTCCGGTCTCGAAGCCGACACCAGCACCGGTCAGTCGGTCGGCGTCACCGGTCGCGTCATGTTTCTCCGCAATACGGGCAAACTGTGTTTCGCCACTCTTCGTGAGGGCGACGGCACAGAACTGCAGGCGATGCTGAGTCTCGCGCAGGTCGGGCCCGAGTCGCTCGCCGCGTGGAAGTCCGATGTCGATCTCGGCGACCACGTATTCGTGCACGGCGAGGTGATCACCTCGAAGCGAGGCGAGCTTTCCGTGCTGGCCGACAGCTGGCAGATCGCGGCGAAGTCGCTGCGTCCGCTGCCGGTGGCGTTCAAGGAGCTGGCCGAGGAAACGCGAATCCGGCAGCGTTATGTCGATCTGATTATGCGGCCGAAGGCGCGCGACGTGGTGCGCACCCGCTCCGGCGTGATGCGCTCGCTGCGCGAGTCGTTCCACCGGCGGGGATTCACCGAGGTCGAGACGCCGATGCTGCAGACGCTGCACGGCGGCGCCGCGGCCCGGCCGTTCGTCACGCATTCCAATGCCTTCGACCTCGATCTGTTCCTGCGCATCGCGCCGGAGCTGTACCTCAAGCGCTGCGTGGTCGGCGGGATCGAGAAGGTTTTCGAGATCAACCGGAACTTCCGCAACGAGGGCAGCGACTCCTCGCACTCGCCGGAGTTCGCGATGCTGGAGTACTACGAGGCGTACGCCACTTACGACACGAATGCCGTGATGACCCGCGAACTCATCCAGGAGGCCGCGGAGAACGTGCTCGGCACCCAGGTCGTCGCTCTTGCCGACGGAACCGAGTACGACCTTTCCGGCGAATGGACGACACTCGGCATGTACGAGTCGCTCTCGGACGCACTCGGCGAGGAAGTGACGCCGGATACTCCGGCCGAAGCACTGCACAAGATCGCCGCGGCGCGCGAGATCGAGGTGGATCCCAAGCTAGCGCACGGCAAACTCGTCGAGGAACTGTGGGAACATCTCGTCGGCGACGGACTGCACGCCCCCACATTTGTCCGGGATTTCCCGCTTGAGACGTCTCCGCTCACCCGGCAGCACCGCAGCCGTGCGGGCGTGGCCGAGAAGTGGGACCTGTACGTGCGCGGATTCGAACTCGCCACCGGATACTCCGAGCTGGTGGATCCGGTCGTGGAACGGCAGCGGCTCACCGAACAGGCGCGGCTCGCCGCTGCCGGGGATAGCGAGGCGATGCGTCTCGACGAGGATTTCCTCCGTGCGCTCGAGTACGGAATGCCGCCGAGCGGCGGGGTCGGAATGGGGATCGACCGGCTGCTCATGGCTCTGACCGGCCTCGGTATCCGGGAGACGATCCTCTTCCCGCTCGTCCGGCCTGAATAGCTCGCCGCCCCGCCGCACGGTCGGATTTTCTCAATGCGGATTTGCCTACGGCGGGGCAAGCGGGTATTAATATGGGTGTCAAAGACTTCTGTAGCTCGGGGCTTGCCCCGAAACCAGATCATGTAGCCAGATCATTCGGGTAAGCCCCGCAGGAGGAATCAGATGGCACAGAAGGTGCTGGTCTCTCTGGTCGACGACCTCGACGGCAGTGAGGCGGAAGAGACCGTTGAGTTCGGTTTGGACGGTGTGAGCTACCAGATCGACCTGTCGGGCGAAAACGCCGAGGAGCTGCGCGACGCGCTCGCGCAGTATGTCGAGCACGCTCGCCGTGCGGGCGGCCGCAAGCGCGCGCCGCTGCGTCCGGTCGCCGGCGGCAAGTCCCCGGCCCGCCCGGCCGCGGTCGACCGCGAGCAGAACCAGGCGATTCGCGCGTGGGCCCGCAAGAACGGTTTCCAGGTTTCCGACCGCGGGCGCATCCCGTCGGAGGTCGTCGAGGCTTACCACAAGAAGAACTGACCGGGCATTTCCGGAACTCGCGGTTGCGGTCCTCCGGTTAGCGAACCGGGAGAACGCACCGTCGCGGAGACCGAGTCTTCGCAGACCGCACGCCAAACGGCCGCCGGGAACATTCCCGGCGGCCGTTTGGCGTTCCGCATTAGTTTTCCGGCTTTGCGCCGTCCGGCGTGCCCGACATCAGCCGGCGAGCGGAACGGGCGTACTCCGCGGGAGGGGCTCCGGTCACTGCGGCGAAATCGCGGATGAAGTGAGGTTGGTCGCTATAGCCCAGCCGAGTCGCCAGATCTGCGTAATCCGGCGGGGTCGGTGCGGCGAGCAACCGCGCGGCTTCGTTGAGGCGGTAAATCCGGATCGCCCACTTCGGCGTTGTTCCGACGTGCTCGGCGAACAACCGCTGCACTGCCCGGATGGTCAGGCCGAGTGCCGCCGCCAGTTCCGCGACCCTGGTGATCCCTGGATCCGCGGCGATTGTTTCCACCGCGTCGGCGGCTGCCCGGGTCGCGCGCGGAATGGGACGGCGGCGTGCGATCAGCAAGTTGTCGATTGCAGTGATCATTTCCGCGTCGGTCCGCGCATTCCGGATGGATTCGTCCGCGATCGCGGCGGCCGGTCCGAAGACCTCGGTCACCTCAGCCGAGCGATCGGCGAGCGTGCGCACCGGGGCGTCGAGGAACGGGCGAAAGCATCCGGGCCGGATCCTGGCCCCGATCCCGTGCACGCGTCCGCTGAGCCGGTGCGTGAAAAGCCGGTGCGCCGGACCGTAAACCCCGCGCGCGCCGGGGAAGAACGTCACGTGCACCGACAGATTCGGCAGCACGTGCTGTTCGTGGGTTTCGGTCAGGTCCCAGCGCAGGACCCAGTGGTGTTCCACGAAATCGCGCAGTTCCGGGGCGGGCGGGTACCGGGTCAGCGTGAACTTGGTGCGAGCCGTCCGCTCGTTCAGGATGCCGCTCGGGATCCGCCGCATGACTGAGAACAGTAGTGTGTCGCGTATTTTCAAGACGGCCGCCGCGCTCCGTGGTTGGCTCGGGCGCATGTCGAACCACTCCGGGCTGCTCGCGCCGGCCGCCGCCGAACTGCGGCGCGTCGCGGCGGCCGCCCCGTCGCTGACCGCGCCCACCGCATGCGCCGAATACGACGTTCGCGGCCTTCTCAACCACCTTCTCTACTGGGGCCCGTGGCTTGCCGCCGCGATCCGGCACGAGCCTTACGAACCGCCCGCGCCGAGTGAGGCCGAAGCGTCCCTCGTCGGGGATGACTGGCCGAAGGCATTGGAAGCGATGACCGACGACGTGCTCGCCGCGCTCGCTCCGCCGGAGGCGTGGACCGGCACCATTACCTTCGGCAGCTCCCAGCTGCCCGCCGCGGTCGTCGGGGACCTGGTGCTCGGCGAACTCGTCGTGCACGCCTGGGATCTCGCGCGAGCCAGCGGCACTGAGCTGAACTGCGCCGACGAAGCCGCCGAGGCGGTACTCGCGTTCGTGGCCGGGATGGGCGAGGGAGCCCGCGCTCGCGGTGTTTTCGGCCCGGCGGTCGCGGTGCCGGAAACCGCGCCGGTGCTGCATCGGGCGCTGGGCGCGACGGGTAGGGATCCGTACGCCTGAAATTTCACTCGATGGTGATCATCGCGGGCAGGTGCGCGGACAGCTTTCGCATTCCGCTTCACCGGGTAGGAGATAGGAGAAGCAACAGCTCTCCCGGCGTCGCTCCCAAACCCGGTGGCCCTCGTCGTTGACCGCCATCCGCAAGGTGGATGCCGAGGTCAGCGGACGGTACTGCGCGTCGAGCACCAGTGCGGCATCCGCGACGCCAGCGCCCTCGGCCTCGGCTGTCCCGCCTTGTCGGCCAACCCGCCACAGAGCGCCGTCCAGCGCGTCTGTGGCGGCCGCCCAGAGCATGCGGCGGCCGAGTCGGGTGCCGGGGGCGTAAGCGCGGACGAAGCGGGCAGCGTGGCCGACGAACTGCGCGCGCAGCACTGCGGCCAGCGCGCGCTCGTCGCGTACCACGGTGGCCTCCGGGCGGACGCTGCCTGGGTCGGTGGGCAGGCAGTAGAAGGTGTCGCTGAGCACGGCCATGCCCTCGGGATGTGGTCGGTCGGGGCCGAGGCCGAACGCGAGCTGCTCGGGCTTCAGCGACGGCACCCGGCGCTCGTGATGCAGCAGCAGCGCGCCCACGTACGCGGGGACGTACAGGTACCAAGACATCACGTAGCTGGCCGCCGTGCGCGAGGGTGCCGCGCCGTGCTGGTCAAGGAGCCAGTCGGTCAGCCGGGACCGCCACTCGACGAACAGCTCGGGCCGTTCGAGGAGGTCAGCGCAGCGAAACCAGTCCTCGGGGGCGTCGCGGCGCAGCTCGTACCGGGCGCTGATGCGCAGCAGGGAGGACTTGAGACCGTCGTCGATCTCGCGGGCGTCGTCGCGCGAGCGCTGCGGGTTCATCGGTCCACCCCCGTTCTTCGTACATTAGGTGTGCCTAACCTTACATACGGTGCCGGATTGCGCCAATCGGGTGGCCAAGGGGTGGGACCACCCGGACGCGCGGGGTGTTCGCGCTGAGCGGACAGGGGTGCCGGGGCGGAATCCTGATCCGGTCCCGTACGTTCGAGAGGGAGTAAAGGTGCAGCGCAACCGGATGAAGAGCGGTGACCGACCGGGTCGCCGTCCGGGTGCGAACGGGCCGCCGGAAGCCGTAGTGGTACGCAAGCGCGATCGCTTGGCTACTAGAGTGGTCTCACGGTGCTGTCCGCCGCGGACGCGATCCGCGGAGGTTACGGGCCGCCGACGCAGCAGTCGAGGGAGTGCGCATGTTTGAGAGGTTCACCGACCGCGCGAGGCGGGTGGTCGTCCTGGCCCAAGAAGAGGCCCGGATGCTCAACCACAACTACATCGGCACCGAGCACATCCTCCTGGGTCTGATCCACGAGGGTGAGGGTGTCGCCGCCAAGGCGCTGGAGTCGCTGGGCATCGCCCTCGAGGGCGTGCGCCAGCAGGTCGAGGAGATCATCGGCCAGGGCCAGCAGGCGCCGAGCGGGCACATCCCGTTCACGCCGCGGGCGAAGAAGGTGCTGGAGCTGTCGCTGCGCGAGGCGCTGCAGCTCGGCCACAACTACATCGGCACGGAGCACATCCTGCTCGGCCTGATCCGCGAGGGCGAGGGCGTGGCCGCCCAGGTGCTCGTGAAGCTGGGCGCGGACCTCAACCGGGTCCGTCAGCAGGTGCTGCAGCTCCTGTCGGGCTACCAGACCGGCGAGAAGTCCGCCGAGAGCGGCTCCGGCCGCGGCGAGGGCACGCCGTCCTCCTCGCTGGTGCTCGACCAGTTCGGCCGCAACATGACCGTGCTCGCCCGCGAGGGCAAGCTCGACCCGGTCATCGGGCGCGGCAAGGAGATCGAGCGGGTCATGCAGGTGCTGTCCCGCCGGACCAAGAACAACCCGGTGCTCATCGGCGAGCCGGGCGTCGGCAAGACCGCCGTCGTCGAGGGGCTGGCGCAGAGCATCGTCAAGGGCGAGGTGCCCGAGACGCTCAAGGACAAGCAGCTCTACACCCTCGACCTCGGCTCGCTGGTCGCCGGTTCGCGCTACCGCGGCGACTTCGAAGAGCGCCTGAAGAAGGTGCTCAAGGAGATCAAGACCCGCGGCGACATCATCCTGTTCATCGACGAGCTGCACACGCTCGTCGGGGCGGGCGCGGCCGAGGGCGCGATCGACGCGGCGTCGATCCTGAAGCCGATGCTGGCCCGCGGCGAGCTGCAGACGATCGGCGCGACCACGCTCGAGGAGTACCGCAAGTACATCGAGAAGGACGCCGCGCTGGAACGTCGTTTCCAGCCGATCCAGGTGGGCGAGCCGTCGCTTGAGCACACGATCGAGATCCTGAAGGGCCTGCGCGACCGGTACGAGGCGCACCACCGCGTGTCGATCACCGATTCGGCGCTGGTCGCGGCCGCGACGCTGGCCGACCGCTACATCAACGACCGGTTCCTGCCGGACAAGGCGATCGACCTGATCGACGAGGCCGGGGCCCGGATGCGCATCCGCCGGATGACCGCGCCGCCGGACCTGCGCGAGTTCGACGAGAAGATCGCCGACGTGCGCCGGGACAAGGAGTCCGCGATCGACGCGCAGGACTTCGAGCGGGCCGCGCGCCTTCGCGACGAGGAGAAGCAGCTCCTCGGCCAGAAGGGCGAGCGGGAGAAGCAGTGGAAGGACGGCGACCTCGACGTCGTCGCCGAGGTGGACGACGAGCAGATCGCGGAGGTGCTGGCCAACTGGACCGGCATCCCGGTGTTCAAGCTCACCGAGGAGGAGACCACCCGGCTGCTGCGCATGGAGGACGAGCTCCACAAGCGCATCATCGGCCAGGAGGACGCGGTCAAGGCCGTGTCCCAGGCGATCCGCCGTACGCGTGCGGGTCTGAAGGACCCGAAGCGCCCGTCCGGTTCGTTCATCTTCGCCGGCCCGTCCGGTGTCGGTAAGACCGAGCTGTCGAAGGCGCTGGCGGCGTTCCTGTTCGGCGAGGACGACGCGCTCATCCAGATCGACATGGGCGAGTTCCACGACCGCTACACCGCTTCGCGGCTCTTCGGCGCCCCTCCGGGCTACGTCGGCTACGAAGAGGGCGGGCAGCTGACCGAGAAGGTGCGGCGCAAGCCGTTCTCGGTGGTGCTTTTCGACGAGATCGAGAAGGCGCACCAGGAGATCTACAACACGCTCCTGCAGGTGCTCGAAGACGGCCGGCTCACCGACGGCCAGGGCCGCACGGTCGACTTCAAGAACACCGTGCTGATCTTCACCTCGAACCTGGGCACCTCGGACATTTCGAAGTCCGTGAGCCTCGGCTTCTCCTCCGGAGCGGATTCGACGAACCGCTACGAGAAGATGAAGCAGAAGGTCAACGAGGAAATGAAGAAGCATTTCCGCCCGGAGTTCCTGAACCGGATCGACGACATCATCGTCTTCCACCAGCTCAACCAGGAACAGATCATCCAGATGGTGGATCTGATGATCGGCCGGGTCGAGACGCAGCTCAAGGCCAAGGACATGGAGATCGAGCTCACCGAAAAGGCGAAGGCGCTGCTGGCCAAGCGCGGCTTCGACCCGGTGCTCGGCGCCCGGCCGCTGCGTCGCACGATCCAGCGCGAGATCGAGGACCAGCTGTCGGAGAAGATCCTCTTCGGCGAGGTCGAAGCGGGTCAGATCATCGTGGTCGACGTCGACGGCTGGAGCGGCAACACCGAGGACCGCGACGACGAGGCGCACTTCACCTTCCGCGGGGAGAAGCGTCCGTCTTCGGTTCCGGACGCTCCGCCGGTGAGCATCGGCGCCGCCGAGAACGGCGAAGCCGAGAACGAGTGAGCTAAGAAAAGAAAAAGGGCGGCTCCCAGGTTTGGGGGCCGCCCTTTTCTCTATTGTCGGGTTATGGGGTCTTCGAGAATCTCGCGCCACGCCACGGCGAGCATCGCGCTTCCGCTGCTGAGCGACCGTCAGCTCATTGAGCGGCTGGAATCCGCCGACGTGGTGTCCGAGGGCATCGGCGGCACCGGTGCCCGACTGGACGTCGACGGGGTTCTGGTCTTCGCGAAGCGGGTGCCGCTCACCGCGCTGGAGCGGCAGCACCCGCATTCCACGGCCAATCTCTATGGCCTGCCTGCCTTTTGCCATTACGGCCTGGGTTCGCCGGAGGGCTCGGCGTGGCGGGAACTGGCGCTGCACATCATGGCGAACGGCTGGGTTCTCAGCGGTGCGTGCGAGAACTTCCCTCTGCTGCACCACTGGCGGATCCTGCCAGTCCCCTCGGGCCGGGTGCCAGACCGCCCGTTGGAAGAGGACGTCGAGTACTGGGGAGGTTCCGCTGCGGTCCGCAGGCGGCTCACGGAATTGCGGGACGCGTCGTCGAGCGTCGTTTTGTTCTGCGAGTATTTTCCGGCCAATGTGCACCGGTGGCTGCCTGGCAATCTGGATCAGGTTGAGCGCCTTGCGTCGCAGGTTGCCGACACGCTTTCGTTTCTTCGTGCGCAGGAAGTTCTGCACTTCGACAGCCACTTCGAGAACTTCCTGACCGACGGCGACCGGTTCGTGCTGACTGATTTCGGCCTGTCGTTCGCACGCCGGTTCGATCTGACTGCGGAGGAGCAAGCGTTCGCGGAGCTGAATGCGGGGCATGACCGGGCCTATGGGTCGATGTATCTGGTGAACTGGCTGGTGACCGAGGTGTGCGGGACCTGGGACCGCGAAAGCCGCCTGGCTGCGGTTCGTCGCGTGGCTGCCGGGGAGCTTGAGCTGCCCTCGCCGATCGCTGAGGTGGTGGCTCGCCATGCTGCGGTGGCGGTGGAGATGAACGATTTTTACGGGCGGCTTTTGGCGGACCGGGAGGCTCCTTTTCCGGCGGAGGTTTTCACCGGGTAGCGCGCGACCAGCTCAGGCCGCCCCAGTTCGCGGATCTCGCCGCCGAGTTCGGCGCCGCCGAGCGTGACCTGGCCGCCCGCTTCGGCGATCAGTTCCGCAGCGGCGTGTGCCTCTTGCTGCGCGGGGGGGGGCGCGAACAACGAGTCTCGCGCACCGGTGGTCGGCGTCATGGTCTCTTGACGTGCTCAAGTGCGCCTCAGCGGCACTTCTGTTGGCAACCAGGTTTCAGTTGTATCTGTCACCTGCGCCCGTGAGACGATGCGGCGGGGTTTTGGGGAGGGGAACTGCGTGGACGTCCTGTCGATCGACTTCGGTACTTCCAGCACGGTCGGCGTCTTGGCGGCCTTCGGGCGCGGGCCGCGGGCTATCGAGGTCGACGGGTCGGTCACCATGTCTTCCGCGGTGTACGCGGAGGAGGACGGGCGGCTCGTCGTCGGGCAGGACGCGGAGCGGCGGGCTCGGCTGGATCCCAGCCGGTTCGAGCCTAATCCCAAGCGGCGGATCGACGAGGGCGAGCTGTTGCTCGGCGATCGGGCGGTACCGGTCGTCGACGCCTTCGCTGCTGTGTTGCGGCGGATGGGCGAGGAGGCCGAGCGGCAGCTTTCCGGGGTTCCGGACGAGGTGCGGTTGTCGCATCCGGCCGGATGGGGTGCACAGCGGCAGCAGACGCTCCGGGCGGCGGCGGGCAAGGCCGGGTTCAGCCNTCAGCCAGGCGCGGTTGGTGCCGGAGCCGGTCGCGGCGGCGGCGCATTACGCGACCCTGCGCGAAACGGGCGCGCCCAGCGGGCCGATCGCGGTGTACGACCTCGGTGCGGGCACGGTTGACTGTGCGGTCGTCGGCGCGGGTACCGCGGTTCTGGCGGAGGACGGGTTGCCCGATCTCGGCAGCCTGGACATCGACCAAGCCCTGCTGGTCCATATTGGACGGTCGGTGTCGCACGCGGATCCGGCACAGTGGCAACGGCTTCTCCGCCCGCAGACGACCAGTGACCGGCGGTTGCGGCGGGTACTGCTCCAAGACGTCCGTGACGCCAAGGAAAGTCTTTCCCGGCACGCGCGCACTGAGGTGCCGATGCCGGATCCGTTCGGCGACGTTCTGCTCACCCGCGCCGAGCTGGAGGCGTTGGTCCGGCCGAATCTGTTGCGCAGTGCGGAAATGCTCGCCGCGACGATCTCGCGGGCCGGGCTTGCGCCGGATCGGCTCGGCGGCGTGTATCTGGTCGGCGGGCCCAGCCGGATGCCGTTGCTGGCCGCACTGGTCGGGTCGACGCTCGGCGTGGTCCCGACTACCGAGGACCAGCCGGAGACGGCGGTCGCGTTCGGCTTGCATCATGTGGACGTGCGTCCGGCAGCAGCAACGCCAATGCCAGCACCGGCATCCTGGCCACTTGTCCAGCAACAGCCCAGCCCAGCCCAGCAGCAACCTGGTCTGAACCAGCGACCGCCAGCACCAATGCCTCCGCCGGGCTGGCCGCAGCAGCCAGCGAAGAAGTCCCGCAAACCGTTCGTCATCGGCGCGATCGCCCTGACCGCGCTCGTCATTGCCGGAATCGTGACCGCCGTTCTCGCCACTCGCGGCGACGACAAACCCGCGGCGAATCAACCAGCCACCCCGCCGAACACTTGCGCCGGTTCACCCCCAGCGCTCCCCGGCGAAAACGGCCTCACGAAGTGCATCCGTCGCCTGGCCGGTCCGACCATCCAAACGCGTGCCACCTGCTCCGACGACCCGGAGTTGGCGAAGGCCCTGGGCGCGGTACGCAGCGCGCTGTGCCGCTTCCCGGACAAGACCACCGTCGCGTTCCACGAAGGACTCACCCTCGCCCAGGTCGAGCCCGGTGCGCGCAAGGACATGGCCGGCCGCGTCGAGACCGACACTTGGCGCACCCGCATCGGGCTGGCCGGCCGTTATGTCGCCGGGGCCGGGCCGAAGCTCGGGCTGCTGATCTACCAGGCCGACGGCATCCCCGTGGTCGGCACGGTGATGGACACCAGTCCGTCGCACACGAGCCGGCGGCCGCGGGATCTGGTGCAGTTCTTCGAGCAGACTGTCCAGCCTGGCGAATAGGGCTCAGTGCAGGGTGCCTGCCGAAGTGGCCACGTCCTCGTGCACGGTCAGCGCGGTGTCCGCCACGATGTCGAGCGCTCGCGCGATCGAGTCCAGCGGCATCCGCGCTTCCTCCGGCACATGCACGAAACCGCCGCGCAGTCCGGGGAACTCTGTCGCGATCAGGTGCATCAGGCCGTAGAAGACCTGATTGCACACGTACGTCCCGGCGGTGTACGACACGGCCGCGGGCAGACCCGCCGACTCGATCGCCGCGACCGCCGCTTTCACCGGCAGCGTGGTGAAGTACGCGGACGGCCCGCCCTCGACCACCGGCACGTCGACCGGCTGTGCACCGGCGTTGTCCGGGATCCGGGCGTCGATCAGGTTGATCGCCACTCGCTCCGGTGTGACGTGCTCGCGTCCGCCGGCCAGCCCGGCGCACACGACCACCGCCGGCCGGTGCGCCAGGATCGCGGCCCGCAGCGCCGGCAGCGACGCGTCGAACTCGCACGGCAGCTCTACCGCCACCGTGTCCGTCCGCCGCACCGCTGCCAGCGAAGCTGCCTGCCAAGAGGGGTTCGCCGCCGCTCCGTCGAAGGGCGCGAACCCCGTCAGCAGAACCGTCATCCGGCGGCCGGCTTCAGCTCGCCCGGGTAGAGGTACTCGTCGGACGGCTTGCCGTTGCCGTAGATCCACGCGTCGAAGAAGCCCTGCAAGTCCATGCCGGACACCTTCTCACAGTACTTCTGGAACTCCTGCATGTTCGCGTTTCCGTCGTGGTGCAGGGTGTTCCAGGTCTTGAGCACCTTGTCGAAGGCGCTCTGTCCCATGTACTTGCTGAGCGCGTGCAGCATGACCGGGCCCTTGGAGTACACGTAGGTGAACTCGTGGCCGGGGCCCATGTCGTACAGCTTGCCCGCCCAGAACGAATCGCTGGCCGACGCGACCTGGTTGAGATAGGTGGCGTCGAGGTCTTCGCCGTCCTTCGCCTGCGCCCACAGCCAGGTCGCGTAGGAGGCGAAGCATTCGTTGAGGCAGACGTCCTTCCAGTGGTCGACGGCCACGGTGTCGCCGTACCACTGGTGCGCGTTCTCGTGCACGATCGTGTCGATGTTGCCCGCGCGGCCGGAGTAGATCGGCCTGCTCATCGTCTCAAGCGAGAACCCGATCGGCTCGGTCAGGTAGATGCCGCCCGCGGCGTCCACCGGATACTTGCCGAACTTCGATTCGAGGAAGTCGAGGACCTCCGGCAGTCGCGCGTCGGCCTGCTTCGTGGCGTCGGTGGTGCCCGGCGCGTACGCGCTGACGATCGGGGTGCCGTCTGTGCGCTTGCGCTTGTTGAAGGTCCACTTGTCGATCGCGACCGTGGTCATGTACGACGCGGTCGGGGTGTCCTCGGCCCAGACGTGCGTGGTGCCCGTACGCGTCCGGTACTTGCCGACCTCGCGGCCGTTGGCGATCACGCCCCACTCGCTCGGGACGGTGATCGACAGCCGGAACTTCGCCTTGTTGCGCGGGGTGTCGTTGACCGGGTACCAGGTGGTGGCCGACTTCGGCTCGCCCGCCGCGAACGCGCCGCCGGACTTGGTGAACTGCCAGCCGTTCTTGCCGAGGTTCGGGTCGTCGATCGCGACCGGGACGCCGTGGTAGGTGACCTCCGTGGTGAACGGAAGGCCCTTCCACAGCGGTGACCTCGGCGTGATCACGAGTTCGTGGTCGCCGGTGCGGGTGAACTTCGCGGGCACGCCGTTGACCCGGACCGCGTCGACGGTGAGGCCCCGGAGGTCGAGATCGAACGAGCTGAGCGACTGGGTCGCCTTCGCGTGGACCGTCTGGACGCCGGCGAGCTGGTGGGTGCCGGGAGCGTAGTTGATCCTGAGGTCGTAGTCGGAGACTTCGTACCCGCCGTTGCCGTCTTGCGGGTAGTAGCTGTCTCCGGCACCGTCCGAACCGGGCGTTGGCTTGTCCCAGCCGCCCGGTCCGGCCGACGCGATCCCAGTGCCGAGCGTCAATGCGGTGAGGGTGGCTGCGACGGTCACTGCCGGACGACGCCAGCGGTGCAGTGCTCTCATGGGCGCTCCTGTGTCTGCGGGTGAATCCTCCGCAACGTAGCGCCGGGAAGGCGGGCAGTAACCGCTTTGGCGGCAGTTTGTCCCGAAAGTCCACACTTACGTCGGGCCCCGACACGAGCTGGACCTTGTCTGGAAAGCTGGACCTCATGCGCGTCGCGCTGCTTGGCCCGCTGCGAGCGGAGGGGGAGGACGGCACGCCGATCGATATCGGCGGAGCCCGCCTCCGCATGCTCCTTTCCCGGCTCGCGCTCGACGCCGGTCGTGCGGTCCCCGCCGAGGCGCTGATCGACGGTCTGTGGGGCGCTGAGCCCCCGGCTGACGCGGCCAACGCACTCCAGTCGCTCGTCTCGCGGCTGCGTCGCGTGCTGCGGCCCGCGGGAGCCGAGCTGGAGTCGGTCAACGGCGGTTACCGGCTCGCGGTGCCGCCGGAAGCGGTGGATCTGCACCGGTTCGAGCAGCTGTCCGCCGAGGGGCGTCGCGAACTTGCCGCTGGCCGGGACGGCACTGCCGCCGAATCGCTTGCTGCCGCGCTGGCGTTGTGGCGCGGATCGGCGCTCGCGGACGTGCTGGACGCGCCGTTCGCCGCCGCGCCCGCGACGCTGCTGGAGGAGCGGCGCACGGAGACCGCTGAGGACTGGTTCGAAGCCGAGCTGCGGCTGGGGCGGCATGCGGACGTGCTCGCGGAACTCACCGCGACCGCGCAGGCGCATCCGCTGCGGGAACGGTTGGCTGGCTTGCGAATCCGTGCGCTTTCCGCTGCCGGGAGGCAGGCCGACGCGCTCGCCGCGTACTCCGCGATCCGAACGACGCTGGCCGACGAATTGGGCGTTGACCCGTCGGCGGAGCTGCAGGAAGTGCATCTGCGTGCCCTGCGCGGCGAGTACACGCCGGTCGCGGCGGTGGTCGACCGGTTGCCGCAGCGGCTGACCAGCTTCATCGGCCGTACCGACGAGCTGAAGCTGCTAGCCGAGCTGCTCGAAGGATCCCGGCTGGTCACGCTCGTCGGCCCAGGCGGGGCTGGCAAGACGCGGCTCGCGACGGAAGCGGCTGCACGGCATCCGGCGCACTCGCGCGGCCTGGTGTGGTTCGTGCCGCTGGCCGGTGTGCGGGATGCCGAGGACGTGTTGGCCGCGCTGCTGAACGCGTTGGAGGTTCGCGACCTCCGGACGACGGAGACCGACGCGCGGCGTCGGCAGGTCGATCCGTTCGAGCACGCGGTGGAGGCACTCGGGGGCACGGAAGCGTTGCTGGTGCTGGACAACTGCGAACACCTCGTGGACACCGCCGCGGAGCTGGCCGAGAATTTGCTGCGCCGGCTGCCGGAGTTGCGCGTGCTCGCCACGAGCCGTGAGCCGTTGGCGATCACCGGGGAGGCGTTGTGCCCGCTCGGCCCGCTTCCGGTGCCGGACGAAGCCGCGCCGCCCTCGGACATCGGCACCCTCGATTCCGTCCGCTTGTTCCTGGACCGCGCGACGGCGGTACGGCCGGGGTTCCGGCTCGACGAGTCCACAGTGGACGCGGTACGGCAGATCTGCCAACGGCTCGACGGAATGCCGCTGGCGCTCGAACTGGCCGCCGCGCGGCTGCGGTCGATGACCGCCGAACAGATCGCCGAACGCCTCGACGACCGGTTCCGCTTGCTCACCTCCGGCAGCCGGACGGCGTTGCCGCGCCAGCGCACCCTGCGCGCGGTGGTGGAGTGGAGCTGGGATCTGCTCAGCGACGCGGAGGTCCGGCTCGCCCGCAGGCTCGCGGTGTTCGCGGCGAGTTTTTCCGAGGAGGCGGTGGAAAACGTCTGCGCGGACGAGGAACTGCCCGCGGAAGAGATCGTGTACGTCCTGGGTTCGCTGGTGGAGAAGTCCATTGTGGACGTAGTGGGTCTGCGCTACCGCCTGCTGGAGACCTTGCGCGCCTACGCGACCGAGCGGCTCGTCGAATCCGGCGAGCGGGAGCGGATGCGGACCGCGATGGTCGCCTATTACGCGGAACTGGCGTACCGCAACGAACCCTTGCTGCGCGGGCGGGGCCAGCTCCAGGCGATCGACGTCTACGAGCACGACAGCGACAACTTCACCTCCGCGCTGCGGGCGGCGATCGAGTCGGGATCCGCGGAATCGGCGGCCCGGCTGCTGTTCGGATTGTTCTGGTATCTCAACATCGTCGGCCAGAACGAGCGGGCCGCGCTGTTCGTCGACGAGGTGCTGGAACTGGGCGTCCAGCTGCCGCCGGACGTGGCGGCGAGCCTGCGGTTGAGCCAGGTGCTGATGCTGGCCATGTCCGGTCCGCACGAGGAGTCGGACGTCCCCGAACTGGTCGAAGAATGCATAAGGACCGGTGCGGCGGAACGGAATCCGTGGTTGTGGGTGGGGCTGCCGATAGTGGCTTATCTCAACGGCGAACGCGAACTGGCGAAGCGCGAGATCCGCCGGGCCGTCGAACGGGACGACGTCTGGAGCCGCGCCGCCGGGCGCTGGGCGGAGAGCTTCGTCCTCGGCGACATGGGCGACCTCGAGGGTGCGGACCGGGCGCGAGAGCTCGCGCACCAAGGCTTTGCCGAGGTCGGCGACCGCTGGGGCCTCGGCATGACGCATGGTTTCCGAGCCGCGGCGCTGTCGCAGTCCGGTGACCACGAGGCGGCGATCGCCGGATACACCGAGGGCCTGCGGCTGGTGATGGAGCTGCGCTCAAGGGACGACATCGTGCAGCAGTGGTGGCGGCTGGCGGTGGAGCGCTCGCGGGCTGGTGACCAAGAGGGTGCCTGGCGGGACATGGAAGCCGCGGAACGCTACGCGGCTTCCGGCGGCAACAACGGGTTGCGCCTCATCGTGTTGCTCGGCCGCGCTGAGTTGCTGATCCGCGAGCACAACGTCGCCGAGGCGCGCGAGGTGTTCCGGGAAATGAAGTCCGCGCGCGCGGACTGGCCGACGCCGGAAGGTTTCGAGGCGGAATGGCTCGGTGCCGTCGAAGCCGGGTTGCTGCTGGCCGAAGGCCGTCCAGACGATGCGGAACCCGCGGTGTTCGCGGTGATCGAACAGGCGGCCGGGCGGTTCGACATGCCGGATCTGGCGGGCGTGGTCGAGCTGCTGGCGCGGATCCGGTACCAGCAGGGACGGCTGGAGCCGTCCGCGCGGCTGCTGGCGCTGAGCGCGGTGGTGCGCGGCCGGTTCGATCTGGGGAGCCCGGAGGTCCGGGAGCTCATCGAGAACCTGACCGGGGAGCTGGGCGCGGAACGGTACGAGGCGCTCGTGGCCGAAACCTCGCAGCTGGACCGGGCGGAGGCGATCGAGGCCGTCCGGGCGGAACGTTCGGTTGAGTGAGGTTTTCTCAGCAGCGGTGGTGCGCGGCCTCGCTGCCGGACCGCGAATCCGCCGCACACCGCGCAACCTAGCTGGCTGTTATCGACGATAACTAAATCCTGCTTCCGCTGATGTTTCCGGTGATACGCTCCATTGGGTATCACCGGAAACACGGAGGAGCTGTCATGCGTATCGTCGCCCTGGAAGAACACGTGGTCCTGCCCGTCCTGCGCGCGGCGTGGGCGAAGGCGGGGCTCCAGCCGCACGGCTATCCCGACGACCACCCGGTCACCCGGCGCCTGCGCGATGTCGGCGACGGACGTCTCGCCGACATGGACGAACAGGGCATCGACGTCGCGGTGCTGTCCCTGCCGACCCCTGGCGTGCAGAACCTTCCGGCCGCTGACGCCGTGCCCGTCGCGCGCGAGGCCAATGACGCCCTCGCCGAGACAGTCGCCGCCAATCCGACGCGATTCCAGGCCTTCGCCACGCTCCCGACGTCCTCGCCCGAAGCCGCCGTCGAGGAACTGGAACGCGCGATCAGCCTGGGTTTCCGCGGCGCGATGCTGTACGGCCGCACCGGCGGCAAACTGGCCGACGCCCCGGAGTTCGACGACCTCTACGAAACCGCCGCACGACTTCGCGCCCCGCTGCACTTCCATCCCCAAGCCCCGGTGCGGGCGGTGCAGGACGCGTACTACTCGGGCTTGCCCAACGGCGTCGGCGCGGCACTGGCGACCGCCGGGCTCGGCTGGTACTACGACCTGGGCGTGCAATACCTGCGGATGATCTTCTCCGGCGTTTTCGACCGGCACCCCGGACTGCAGGTGATCGCCGGACACTGGGGCGAGGTGGTCTTGTTCTACCTGGACCACGTCGGCATCCTGCGAGAAATGGCCGGGCTTCGGCAGCCGCTGGCCGACTACTTCCGGCAGAACTTCTGGATCGCGGGCAGCGGGACGGTCAGCGAACGATATCTGCGCTGGACGGCGGAGGTCGTCGGGACCGAGCGGATGCTGTACTCGACCGACTATCCCTACACCTTCGGCACCCGGCCGGGCGGTTTTCCCTACCTGGACACAAGCGGTGGTGCCGCGCGGTCGTTTCTGGAGAACGCGCCCTTTACCGACGAAGAGAAGACCGCCATCGGATCGGGCAACTGGGAGCGGTTGACCGGCCATCTCACGGGAACCTCACCCGCGTGACCCCGGCTGCGGATCGCGGAGGTGATCGAGGGCCCGCTTGATCACCGCCATGCCGGCCGGCATCGTTTTGCTCATCGGCGCGGCCAGGTCGTCGGGGAGCACGTCGCGGGTCCACAACAGCCGGCACCGCTGTTCGCTGTCGGCCAGGACCTGCATGGAGGCGTTGTCGTGTTCGGGCCGGACGTCGCCGCCGACGACCGCGTAGACCACCCGGCGGGTGTCGTGGTCAACATCGACCCGCCGTTCCCGGCACCATCCGCCGGGGACCCGCGGCGAAGTCGCCGATCACCTCCCACACGTCGTCGGCGCTGGACTCGATCACTGTTTCTTCGCGGATGGACGCCATGTCTCCTGCTTCGTTTTTCGTGCGGTGCCGATGGGTGTACCGGCGCAGCAGTCTGTCCGGCACCGACCTGCGGGTCTTGAAGATTCTTGCCGGAACTGTCGGACCCGCCGCGTAGCCTCCGGGGGTGCTTTCCTCCGTCGACCTCGCCACTCGCCCGGAGCTCGCAGTCGGGGCGGTGGACTGCCGAGACGATCACCGCGGCTGGTCGGCTGAGCCGCCGCGCGAGGACGTGCGGCTCGTGCTCGTGCGCTGCGGCGGGTTCCGTCGCCGGGCCCGCGGTGTTTGCGCGGACCTCGACCACGTCGGTTACCTCGGGATGTCCGGCGAAGAGGAGCACTTCGCCCATCCCGCTGGCGGCGACCGGTGCACCTCGATCACCCTGACCCCCGCGCTCTGGCGCACCGTGGCCGGCGACGCACCGCTGTTGGACCGCTCATCGCGGCACGCTCGACCTCGCCCATCGCCGGCTGCTCGCGCCGCGGACCCCGAGTACGCGGCGACCGAAGCGCTGCTCGGCCTGGTAGCCGTGGTGGTCCGGCAGGTCGTGGCCACAGTCGCCCCGGACGGCGGACGGGCAGGCGACCGGGCATTGACAGCTCAAGCCCGCGCCGCGATCGGCGACGATCATCCAGCCGCGGCCGGCCTGATTCCGCTCGCTGCCCTGCTGGGCTTCTCTCCTTACCGGCTCAGCCGCGCCTTCACCCGCGAGCTGGGAGTGTCGCTGACCCGGTACCGCAACCGTGCGCGTGCTGGACCGACTGGAGGCAGGTGAACCCAGCTTGGCCATCCTTGCCGCCGACCTCCGGTTCGCCGATCAGGCCCACCTCTGCCGAACTGTGCGCGCACACCTCGGACACACCCCCGACCGCACTGCTCGCCCGCTCATCGGCATCGAATCCGGCAACAAGGCGGGAAACTCAAGCGACAACAAGGTGAGTGTCTGTGCCCAGCTGTGGAACCCGGACACAGACACTCACCACAGCGCCCACACCCCCGTGCCGGACGCCCTCAGACCCGCTTGCGGTAGGCCCACGTCGCGAGCGGGAAGAACACCACGACCGCACCGGCCATCCACGCCAGTGCGCCCAGCAGGGAGCCGCCGTACGCGACGCCACCGTTGAGCAGGCCGCGCATCACGTCGGACATCAGGCTCACCGGGCTGATGTCCGCCCATGCCTTGAGCCAGCCCGGCATCGTGGCAGTCGGGAGGAACACGTTGCTGCCGAACGTCAGCGGCATGATGAAGACGAACATCAGGCCCTGCGCCGCGCCAGGGGATTTCATCAGCATCCCGACGAACACCGAACCCCAGCAGAAGCACAGGCCGAACGCGATCGCCAGCAGGACCGCGAGGACGAACTCCCCGGGACCGGTCTGCACCCGGAAGCCCATCACGGTCGCCACGATCAGCAGCACCGTCAGGCACACCACGTACCGCACGAGGTCCGCCAGCACCGCGCCCACCAAGGGCGCGGAACGGGCGATCGGCATGGCTCGGAAGCGGTCGAAGACGCCCTTCGTGATGTCGGTGTTGAGCGCCGTGCCGACGGTCAGCGAGGCCTGCAGGATGTTCATCACGATCAGGCCCGGCACGAGCGCCTGCAGATAGTTCTCGATCGAACCGCTCAGCGCGTTGCCGAACAGGTAGGTGAACATCAGCAGGAAGATGATCGGCATCAGCGTGACGTCGGCCAGCTGTTCCGGATTCTTGCGGATCTTCAGGATTCCCCGCCAGGCAAGCGAAAACGCGTGCTTCGCGCCCTGGACCGGGCTGATGTGCCGGGGCGGGGCCGCCACGGCGGTTGCGGTGGTCACGACCGGCTCCCTTCGAGTTCGCGCTCCGGCTTCGGCTCTTCGGCGCCATGCCCGGTCAGCGCGAGGAACACCTCGTCGAGGCTGGGCAGCCGCAGCGCCAGTTCGTCGGAGGTGATGCCCGCCGTGTCGAGCCGGCGCACCAGCGTGGACAGCAGCACCGGGTCGGACACCGGTGCGGTCAGCAGTCCGGTCGCGTCGTCGCGGACCGGGCGGACGCCGGTGAGTTCGGCCAGGATGCGGTCGACCTCGTCGAGGTCGCGCAGCGACGTCGGCCGCACCTGCAGCGTCTGCCCGCCGACCCGTCGCTTCAGCTCGTCGGCACGGCCGTCGGCGACCACGTGGCCGTGGTCGAACACGGTGATCCGGTCGGCCAGCTGGTCGGCCTCCTCCAGGTACTGCGTGGTGAGCAGCACGGTCGCGCCTTCGGCGACGAGGCTGCGGACCACCGTCCACACCTCGTTGCGCGCGTGCGGGTCGAGTCCGGTGGTCGGCTCGTCCAGGTACAGCACGGCGGGGCGGCCGACGAGGCTCGCCGCCAGGTCGAGCCTGCGCCGCATGCCGCCGGAATACGTCCGGATCGGCCGCTTGGCCGCGTCGGTCAGCTCGAACCGCTCCAGCAGTTCCGCCGCCCGCGCCCGCGCGTCGGCCCGGGACAGGTTCAGCAGCTTCCCGATCAGCACCAGGTTCTCGGTGCCGCTCAGGTCCTCGTCCACCGACGCGTACTGCCCGGTGAGCCCGATCAGCCCGCGTACCCGGACCGGGTCGCGGACCACGTCGTAACCCCCGACCGTGGCGTGTCCCGCGTCCGGTCTCAGCAGGGTCGCCAGGATGCGGACCGCGGTTGTCTTGCCCGCGCCGTTCGGCCCGAGCACCCCGACCACCTTCCCGAACGGGACCTCAAGGTCCACCCCGTCCAGCGCCTTCGTCTCCCCGAAATGCTTGACCAGGCCCTCGGCCTGGATCGCGTGCGACATGATGCCTCCTCCTGTGTCGCTCCAGCACACAGTGGACGGAGGCGCTGGCAAGCCGCGCACACGGCGCTGACACGGACCTGTCAGTGCCTGCCCGGCATACTCGGGATCATGGTGATGGCGGCGCGGACGCGGACCCGGCTGGTCACGGGCCTGCTCGTGCTGGTCGGACTGCCGCTGCTGGCGGTGGCTGTGCTGCGCACGATCGGCTGGGACGGCAGCAGCTGGTACCTGACCGCGCTGCTGGCGCTGACCCCGTACGTCGTCATCTACGGCGTGCTGCTCGCCGGGCTCGCGCTGGTGCTGCGGCGCTGGTGGGTCGGCGGTGTCGCGCTCGCGCTGTCCGCGCTGCTGGCAGTCTACGTCGCGCCGCGGGTGACGTCCGACGACCAGCCCGTGGCGCACGGCAAGACGGTGCGCGTGCTGGCAGCGAACCTTTACCTGGGCCAGGCCGATCCGGCGGCACTCGTGCGGCTGGTCCGGGAGCAGCGGATCGACGTGCTGAACCTGGTGGAGATGACGCCCGCCGCGATGTCCGGGCTGGAGAAAGCCGGGCTGTTCCAGACGCTGCCGTACCGGGTCATGCACCCGGCGTCCGGGGTGGACGGTTCCGGCATCGTGTCGCGCTATCCGCTCACCGAAGAGGACTACACCGGCGATTCGGCCCAGAAACAGCCCGGTGCGGCGGCCGATCTCGGCGGTGGGACGACGGTGGAGATCGTGGCCGCGCATCCGCGTTCGCCGGACTCCGGGTACTACCAGTGGGAGCGGGAGACGCGGGACCTGTCGCGCGCGATCGGCGAGCACGGCCTGCGTGTCGTGGCAGGCGATTTCAACGCGACTCTCGACCATGCCGCACTGCGGACGGTGCTGTCCCGCGGATACGTCGACGCGGCGGAGGCGCGCGGCGACGGTCTCGTCCCGACCTGGTCGACGTCGGCGGTTCCGCTCGTGCCGCTGGACCACGTGCTGGTGGACCGCCGGGTCGCGATCCGGGACTATCAAGTGTTCGATGTGCCCGGAAGCGATCACCGGGCGGTTTACGCGGAGGTGCAACTGCCATGACGACCTTGCGGCCGAGCCGCGGGGAAGCCGAGTACCCGCGGCTGCTGGAGATCTGGCGCAGTGCCGTCGAGGCGACGCACCATTTCCTGGCACCGGCGGACGTCGAGTACTACGCCACGCGCGTCCCGGTCTACTTCCCGCAAGTGGACGTGACCGTGGCGGAGGTCGACGGAATCCTGGCGGGTTTCTCCGGGATCGCCGAGGGAAAGCTGGAAATGCTGTTCGTGCACGACGATTTCCGCGGTCGCGGGGTCGGGTCGGCGTTGCTGCGTGCGGCGCTGGACCGGTTCCCGGGGCTCACTCTGGACGTGAACGAGCAGAACCCGAGGGCGGTCGGTTTCTATCTGCACCACGGGTTCGAGGTGGTCGGCAGGCAGGAAACCGATTCGGACGGTCGTCCGTTCCCGTTGCTGGAACTCACCCGAGCTTGACCAGCGTCTCCAGTGCGCCAGCGGGGATCGAAACCCCGCGACCGTGGCGGATCTGCGGTTCGCGCGGGTTGATCCGGACCAGCGCACCCGTCGCCGCGCTGGCGAGTTCGGAATACCGCCGGACGGTCGGAACCGCTTGTCCGGCACCGATTTCGACCACCACCGCGGCGCGGTGCGCGCGCCGCCAAGTCGCCAGCTCGTCCAGCTGTTGCTGACTGCGGTCGGAAACCCAGTCGAAATCCCCGAACATCAGGATGTTGGGCCGGGCCAGGCTGCCGCACCGCGGACACGACGGCAGCGGCGGCCGGGCGCGCATGGTCGCCTCGTCCAGCTCGACCGCGATGTCCTCGGCCGACCAGATCTCCCGCGAGCACCCGGCCAGGCACTGCAGATGGTGGATCGACCCGTGTGCCTCGGCGACGTGCGGGAATCCCGCCGCCTGGAACTGTCCGTCCACATTGGACGTGAAGACCCGCACGCCGCCAGGTTTCGCGAGCCCGCATTCGAGCAGCAGCCCGAACCCGCGGTGCGGCACCGTCTTCCGGTACAGCTCGAGCCGGTGCCCGTAGAACCCCCAGGCCAGTTCCGGGTCCGAGGCGAAATGCTGCGGGTCGGCCAGCTCCTCGAACCTGAGCCCGAGCCCGGCGTACGGCGGATATGCCCGCCAAAACCCTTCCCCGCCACGGAAATCGGGCAGGCCAGAGTCGACGCCCATCCCGGCGCCGGCGCACACGAGCAGTGCGCCGGCGCCGCGGATCAGCTCGGCGGCGCGGGCGAGTTCGTCACTCACCCGGCTTCGATGCCTGCACGACCTCGAATTCCAGCAGGTTCGCACCGGTCGACACCGGGTTCTTGCGCTCGCCCGCGTGCGCCTCGCGCGCCGGACCGCCCGCCCAGGCCTGGTAGTGCTCCTCGGTTTCCCACTTCGTGTACACGAAGTAGCGCGTCTCGCCCGCGATCGGGCGGAGCAGCTCGAAGCCGAGGAACCCCTCCTGGTTGTCGACGGAGTGCAGCCGCGCGGCGAAGCGCTTCTCCAGCTCCGGGCCGGCGCCTTCGGGGACCTCGATTGCGTTGATCTTGACCACTGCCATGCCCCCAGCGTACTGACAGCTGGCCTGGTTTCGCGGTTCGTGCCACTCTGCTCACACGGGGGACGACGAGGTTTTTGGCACCGAATTGGCCCGCGACCTGCAGCTGTGTTTGATTGCGCCGCCGCGATCCCGCGTTTGGGCCCGGTAGGCACCGACTGGTTCGGCATTGCCGGCGGTCTGCGCGGGTACGAAGGGTCGCACCGGACGGTGCCCCGGTGCTGGTCGGCGTGCGCGGCTCGGTCCCGCAGTACGGACAGGTGAACCGCCGGACCGGCCTGAGTGAGCACCGCAACGACGAACCGCGGCCGGAGCTGGGCAAGGAAGATGTGGTGCTGCCGGAGGGCGTCCTCGAAGCGGTCGAACGGCACACTTGCGGCATCGCCGAACCGGCGCTGGCCGAGGCGGGTCAGCATCTGAAGCGCGGCCTGCTGCTGCACGGTCCGCCTGGAACCGGGAAAACGCGCACCGTGCGGTACCTGACGGGCTGTGTTTGATTACGCGGACGCGACCCCGCGTTCGGGTTACGTCGGGCAGGAACGGGGCTGGACCTGCGGATGTCACCTTCCTGCTTACCGCCAATCGGGCGAGCAGCTTGGAGAAAGCGCTGGCCGACCGGCCCGGCCCGGTCGACTTGGCGGTGGAGGTGCCGCTGCCGGACGCGAAGCGCTGCTCCGGCTGTACTCGCGTGAGCTGGAGCTGACGGCAGACCTGAGCCCGTGGTCGAGGTGACGGAAGGCGTCACGGCGTCGTTCATGAAGGAACTGCTTCGCCGGGCTGGCGCTTCGGCCCGACGAACCAGTGCGGGTGGGCGACCCCGGACTGGGCGCGGCCCTAACCGAGATGAACGACTCTCGCAGCAAGCAGCCTGACCAGGTCGTTGCTCGGCAGTCACGGCCGCAACGCGCCTGGGTAGAGATCGGTGTCCGACGGCAGTTTCGACCCGTGGAACCAGTCGTCGAGGAATCCGCTCAGATCGCGTCCGGCGACCTTCGACACGAGTTTCTCGAAGTCCGCCCACGTGGCGTTGCTGTTGCGATGCTGGCCCACCCATTCGTGCAGCACCTTCTCGAACCCCGGCTCGCCCAGCTCCCGGCGCAGCGCGTGCACCGCGAGGATGCCTTTGTCGTACGCGCCTTCGAACAGGTGCTCCGGCCCCATGTCGACGAGCTTCTGGCCCCAGAAATCCGTGCTGCTCTTGGTGATCTCGACGGCCGCGCGGTAGCGGTCGTCCAGGTTCTGGCCCTCGCGTTCGCCCCACATCCACTGCGCGTACGACGCGAAGCATTCGTTCAGGCAGATGTCCGCCCACGAGTTGAGCGACACCGAATCGCCGAACCACTGGTGCGCGTTCTCGTGCACCAAAGTCAGGATTTCCGCCCATTTCGCATAAGTGGGACGGGTTTGCGTTTCCAGGGAGAAGTGGATGTCCTCGTCGAGGTAGATCCCGCCGGCCGCGCTCTGCGGGTATGTGCCGAACTTGCTCTCCAGGAACGAAATCACCTCCGGCAGCCGGTCGCCGGTGGCCTCGCGGGCTTCGGCACCGGGCGCGTAGCCGGAAACGATCGGCGTGCCGTCCGGGAGCGTGGACCGCTGGACGGTGAACTTGTCGATCGCGATCGTGGTCAGATAGCTGGCCACCGGATTCGGATCCGCCCACGTCGTGGTGGTTGTGCCGTCCTTGGCGCCGGTGGCTTGCTCCCGGCCGTTGGACAGGACCGTCCAGCCGGTGGGCACGTGCGCGGTCAGCGTGAAGGTCGCTTTGTCGCGCGGGGTTTCGTTGACCGGATACCAGAACGACGCCGAATGCGGCTCGCCGACCAGGTACGCGCCGCCGTCCTCGGAGCGGGCCCAGCCATTCTCCGACCCGCCGTCGTGCGGGGTTTTCGCCGGAATACCCGAATAGCGCACGCGTGTCCGGAACGTCGAACCCGACCGCAGCGGTTCGGCGGGAGCCACGACCAGTTTGTTCTTCTCCCGGCTGTACTTCGCCGGTTTCCCGTCGATCTCCACCGAGGCGACGTCCAGCCCGCGCAGGTCGAAGTCGAAGCGGCTGAGGTCTTGGGTGGCTTTCGCGGAGACCGTGGTGTCGCCGTCGAGGCGGCCGCTCGGCGGGTCGTAGCTGACGTCGACGTGGTAGTCGAGGGCGTCGTAGCCGCCGTTGCCGTCTTCCGGGAAATACGGGTCGCCCGCGCTGCTCGCGCCTGGTGCCGGATGCATGGGCGGCAGCGGTGCGACGGGTTCGGCAGGGCTGCACGCGGACAGCGCAAGCACGCCGGCGAGGGCGAGGACGGCGGGCTGGCGGCTGCGCATTCCTTCACCCTAGGGGCAGATTTGTGATGATGTAGCCGGGAAAACCCGGGAGGATTAATGCGACCAGGCCTGATCGACTTCGGCGGCGACGAACGCTCTGGCGTGTCGATCTTGCTGTTGCACGGGCTGATGGGCCGCGCTCGCACGTGGTGGACGGTCGCGCAATGGCTCAAGCGATACGGCCGGGTGCGCGCTCTCGACGCCCGTGGGCACGGCCGTGCGCCGCACACGGGCCCGTGGACCACCGAGCAGTTCGCCGAGGACGTCGCGGACGTGCTGGCCGAGGTCGGTCCGTCCGTGCTGATCGGGCATTCGATGGGCGGACTGCACGCGTGGGCGACTGCGGCGAAACACCCGGAGCTGGTGCGTGCGGTGGTCAGCGAGGATTTCGCGCCGGACCAGCGCGGACGCACCGTCGAGACCTGGCGCGGCTACTTCGAGAGCTGGCCGGTGCCGTTCGAATCGCTGGCGCACGTGCGCGAGTTCTTCGGCGCAGCGGGCGACTACTTCACCGAATGCGTCGAGGAACGCGAGGACGGCTATCACCTGGTCGCCGACCTGGAGAACCTGTACGAGATCGCCGCCGAATGGGGCCGCCGCGACTATTGGTCCATTGTGGACGGTATCCGCTGTCCGCTGTTGCTGGTCGAGGGCGAGCACACCGCGATGCCCGCTGGTCAACAAGCCGAGGTCGCGGCGCGGGTGCCCGGTGCGCGGCATGTGGTCGTCGCGGGGGCGGCGCATCTGCCGCACGCCGAGGCTCCGGAGACCTATCGCGGCGCGGTGGAGGCGTTCCTGTCCTCGTGAGTGTTTATGCCGGTTAGAACCGGCATAAACACTCACGAGAACCCGACCCGTGCGCCACCCTCACCAGCGCACGTGCCTGCCCTTCACTCCTTGCTCAGCTCGCTCCGCCAGGCCGCCGCTGACCGCCCGCGCGGCACGATCAGCGGCCAGACGTCGGAGCCGAGGTAACCGGATTCGTCGCTGGCCCGGGCCGCGGTGCAACTGTCGCGGGAAAGCCCGTGCTCGGCGGCCAGCGCGGACACGGCGGCCGCGGTCGCCGTGCCGAACACGCCGTCGGTGGGCACGCCGAACCCGGCGGCACGCAGGAAGCGTTGCGCGGTCATCACCTGCGGCCCGGTGTCACCCGGTTTGAGCAGCGGCCACTCCGGTGCTTCGAGCCTGGCGACGGACAGGCCGAGCTGCTGGCCGACCGCCGTGCGCAGCTCCGGAAGCCGGTCGTAGAGCACCTGGCCGCAGCACTCGGTCGAGTTGAAATCGCGGTGGCCCTTGATGAACTCGGGGGTGATGCCGTATTGGTGCGCGATGTAGGCGATCAGCTGCACGAGCGAGTTCCAGAGCGCCACCGGCACGTCGACCGTGCTGTAGAGGCCCTCATTCTCGATGCCGAGGCATTCGCTGTTGTGGTTGCCGACGTTCGCGCCCTGCACGTGCTGCTTCCCGCCGCGCAGGATTTCGAGACTGCGGTGGCGCCCCTCGGTGACGAAGCCGCCGCGGCTGTTGGTGAACTGCTGGCCGGTGTCGATCCAGCCGCGGGTGTCCATGTGGAAGTTCTGGATGTCCCGCGAGATCTGCAGCGCGTGCGCCAGCGAGTAGTCGGTGTTGTTGCCGGGATCGACGGTGTGGTGCACGACGATGTACGTCGGCTTGTGGTTCTCCACCACGATCGCGCCCGACGCGGGCCGGGCGTTCCACTCGGCCGTCGAGTGAATGGTCGGCGTGGTCGCGGCCGCCGCGGACCGCGCCGAGGAGAAGCCCAGAGCGCCCACGGCAGTGGCGGTGAGGCCGCCCTTCAGGACGGTACGACGTGTTGCTTCCCCCATGCGGAACTCCTCAGCCTGCAAGTGCGACGGGGGAAAGCTAACCCGGTGCCCGGGAGGGGACAACTTTTTGCCGACTTTCGTCGTAGTGCGTCAGTGTTCCCCGGGAAGCGCGAACAGCCCGTCGCGGGTTTGCTCCAGCAGGCCGTCCACGAGCAGCGAATCCAGGCACCGGTCGCGCTGCCCGGATTCGTGCCACACCAGGTCCAGCCGCGCCTTTTCGACCGGCCCCTCGGCACCGCGCAGGACGTCCAGCAGCAGCCCGCGCACCTGCCGGTCGGTGCCGGCGAACTTCTGCACCGGCTTGGCCGGACCCGCGTATTCGGGACGGCCGTTGTGCTGCCACTTGCATTCGTCGTAAATCGGGCAGTCCGCGCACTTCGGCGACCGGGCGGTGCAGATCAGCGCGCCCAGCTCCATCAGCGCCGCGGACAGCTTCGCCGCAGGCGCATCCTCGGCGGGAAGCATCGCCTCGACGTCCGCCATGTCGCGGGTATTCGACGCCGGGCCCGCATCACCCGCGCCATGAACGGCGCGCGCGACCACCCGACGGACGTTCGTGTCCACCACCGGCGCGCGCTTGCCGTACGCGAACGCGGCCACCGCGCGCGCCGTGTACGCGCCGATGCCGGGCAACGCGAGCAGCGTGTCCACATCGGACGGCACGACGTCGCCGTGCTCCTGCGCAATGACGGTGGCGGCGGCGTGCAGCCGAAGCGCGCGACGCGGGTAGCCGAGCTTGCCCCACGCGCGCACGACCTCGCCGGTGGTCTCCGCGGCCAGCGCGGAGGGCACCGGCCAGCGGGCCATCCACTCCAGCCAGATCGGCTGGACGCGCGAGACCGGCGTCTGCTGGAGCATGATTTCGCTGACCAGCACGCCCCAGGCCGAGCAGTCCGGCTCCCGCCACGGCAGGTCCCGGCCGACGTCGGCGAACCAATCGATCAGAACATCGGTATCTAGGCCCACCCCGCCATTGAATACGACGGCGCTTACTTGACCTCGGTCAGGCTCCCGGCCTTCACGTCGTAGACGAATCCGCGCACGTTGTCGTTGTGCAGGAGGAAGTCGCTGCGCCGGGCGCGCTCCATCGAGGTGCGCACGCTGTCCTCGACCTTGCGGAACGCCTCGACCGCCCAGGTCGGCCGCAGTCCGGTCGCGGACTCCAGCTCGTCCTTGAACTCGTCCTCGGTGACCGTGGAGAGGCCGCAGTCGGTGTGCTGGACGATCAGCACCTCGCGGGTGCCGAGCTTGCGCTGGCTGAGCGCGAGCGAACGGATCATGTCGTCGGTGACCACACCGCCCGCGTTGCGCAGCACGTGCGCCTCGCCCTGCAGCAGGCCGAAGATCTCGAACACCCGGATCCGGGCATCCATGCAGGTCAGGATCGACACCTGCAACGACGGCTTGGGGGAGGACCGGTCGCCGGGAACGATGTTCCCGATTTCCTGATTACGCTTGAGCAGCACGTCGATGGAGGTCATGGGGCACCTTTCGGCCTGCGCTTTCCCGCGGGACGCGGGCGGTTCCGTCCCATGGAACCGGGCCGGGGCCGCGGGCACAATGCGGTGGGCGGGAAATCACGGCAAAGGCTGGGGGTGGCTCAGCCGCCGAACCAGGGCTCCTCGACCGTCCGCGGCGGTGCCGACGTCCTGCCGATCCGCAGCTCAGTCGGCAGCGTGATCACCTTCGGCCCGACCCGCTCAGGTGCGCTGAGCAGCAGCCGCCCGGCCACCTTGCCCTTCTCCAGCACCGGCTGATGCACCGTCGTGAGTCCCGAACGCTCAGCCTCGGCGATGCCGTCGAACCCGGTCACCGTCAGATCGAGCGGCACCCGCAGCCCGCGTCGCGCGGCCTCGGCCAGCGCACCGAGCGCGAGAATGTCCGATGTGCAGACCAAGGCGGTGACCTGCGGATACGCGTCCAGCAGCTGACGTGCGGCAGAGGCGCCGTCGTCCACCGTGTGGTCGAAGCGCTCGACCACGGGAACGGTCGCCCAGTCGACGCCTGCCGAGGAGAACGCCGTCGCCAGCGCCTCCAACCGGGTGCGCTGCACGTGGAAGTGCGCGCCGCTCTGGCGTTCGGAAGTCACGAAGTCGTCGTTGCGCTCGCGGCCGAGCCGCATGCAGAGGACGCCGACCTGCCGGTGACCGAGCGCCACCAGATGGTCGGCGAGCTGGGTGACGGCGGCCGCGTCGTCCGGGCCGACGCGGTCCACGCCCTCGATCCGGGGCTGGTCGATGATCACCGTCGGCACCGGCCGTTCGAGGACGGCCGCGAGATGCGGGTCGTCGTCCGGCACGGAGTACACGACGAACCCGTCCACGCCCGCGCGGTGCACCGCGGCGAGGTCCTCGCGACCGGGGCTGGCCGGCACGAGATGCAGGCCGACGCCCGCGTCCTCGCAGGCCAGCGCGAGTCCTTCGAGCACGCCGACGGCGGCCGGGTCGCGGAAGGCGTAGGAAAGGTTCTCGGTCAGCAGCAGCCCGACCGCGCCCGCCTTGCGGGTGCGCAGCGAGCGCGCGACCGGGTCCGGTCCGGGGTAGCCGAGTCGCCGCGCGGTTTCGAGCACCCTGCGGCGCAGTTCGGGGGACAGCTGATCCGGGCGGTTGTAGGCGTTGGACACGGTGGTCCTGGACACCCCGAGTTCCGCCGCGAGCGACGCCAATGTCGCCTGCCTCCGGGTGCGAATAGGACGGCCCATCCGCAAACCGTAACGGTTCAGATCGTTTTCCAGAAGCGACACCCCTGTGGTGAGCGTCTCGATCCGTTCGGTGATGAAGAGCGCGCTCGGCCACCCGGTGGAGTGAGGCTCGCCGTTCGGATGGGGTAAAGTGAATCTGACAACGGTTTCCATTAGCAGTTCGACCCAGGAGTGCCCGATGACTTCCCGCCGTACCACGAGCGTCCTCGCCGCCGCGTCGGCTTTGGCTGTGTTCGCGCTCGGCGCGTGCTCCAGCACGTCGTCCTCGTCCGGTTCCGGCGCGGGAGGGGGAACGGGCGACCAGGTGAAGGTCGTCGCCTCCACCGACGTCTGGGGCAGCGTCGTGTCCGCCGTCGGAGGCGACAAAGTGCAGGTCACGTCGATCATTCACGATCCTTCCGCTGACCCGCACTCGTACGAATCGACCGCCGACGACGCGCTCGCCGCCAAGAAGGCGCAGCTGACGCTGGCCAACGGCGGCGGGTACGACGAGTTCTTCACCAAGCTGTCGGGCGAGGCGGCTTCGGCGAAGAAGCTGGTCGCCTACGACATCGCCAAGCCGGGCGAGGAGAACGAGCACGTCTGGTACGACCTGCCGGGCGTCGAGAAGGTCGCCGACCAGGTCGCGGCCGCGCTCGGCGAGATCCAGCCCGCGTCGAAGCAGAAGTTCGACGAAAACGCCAAGGCCTTCAAGGGCCAGGTCGACGGCCTGATCAAGAAGGCCTCCGCGCTGGGCGCCGCGCACCCGGACACGAAGGTCGTCGTCACCGAACCGGTCGCGCACTACCTGCTCAAGACCGCGAACATCGGCGACGCCACCCCGAAGGCCTTCTCCGACGCGATCGAGAACGAGACCGACGTGCCCGCCGCGGCGGTCTCCGAGTTCACCAAGCTGATCAAGGAGAAGCAGGTGAAGGCGCTGGTCAACAACGTGCAGACGGTCACCCCGCTGACCAAGCAGGCAGTCGCCGACGCGAAGGCGTCCGGGGTCGCGGTGGTCGATGTATCCGAGACGCTCCCGGCGAACGTCACGGGCTACATTGACTGGATGACCAAGGATGTGGACTCGCTGTCGGGGGCTCTGAACAGCTGATGTCCGTCCAGCTTCCGGAAGCCGGCCCCGCGGTCCGCGTGCGCGGGGCCGGGCTCGCCTTCGGCGACCGTACCCTCTGGTCCGGTTTGGACCTGGACGTCGAGCCGGGCGAATTCCTGGCCGTCCTCGGCCCGAACGGTTCCGGCAAGAGCAGCTTCCTCAAGGCGCTGCTGGGCATGCAGTCGCTGTCGGCGGGCACGGTGGAAATCGCGGGCGGGCGGCCGGGAGGGGCGAACCGCAAGGTCGGCTACATCCCGCAGCAGCGCGCGATCGACGATTCGCTCGCGCTGCGCGGCGTCGACCTGGTCGGCCTCGGCTTGGACGGGCACCGCTGGGGTCCGGGACTGGTCGGTATGCGCGCGCGGAAGCGCCGGGTCGCCGAAGTGATCGAATCAGTCGGCGGGACGCGCTACGCGAAACAGCCGGTCGGTCGGCTTTCCGGCGGCGAGCAGCAACGATTGCGAGTGGCACAGGCGCTGGTCGGCGACCCGACGGTGTTGCTGTGCGACGAACCGCTGCTGTCGCTGGACCTGGCGCACCAGCGCGCGGTCAGCGAGTTGATCGACGCTCGCCGGCGCGAGGCCGGGTCCGCGGTGCTGTTCGTGACGCACGAGATCAACCCGGTCCTGCAGTTCGTCGACCGCGTGCTGTACCTGGTGAACGGCCAGTTCCGGATCGGCAAGCCGGACGAGGTGATGACCTCGGAGACGCTGTCGGATCTGTACGGAACGAAGATCGAGGTGCTGCGCGTCGGCGGGCAGATCCACATCGCCGGTGCGCAGAGTGCGCTGTGCGAGGACGAACCGCATCACCACGAGCAGGAAGCAGTGGGCTGAGCCTTGGACGGCATGTTCGACTTCGCCAAGACGGGGGAGCTGATCGCGGAACTGGACAGCGTCCGCATCGCCCTGATCGCGGCCGCGGTGCTCGGTTTGCTGGCCGGCGTGCTCGGCCCGCTGATCGTGATGCGCCGCATGTCTTTCGCGGTGCACGGCACGTCCGAACTGGCCTTCACCGGCGCGGCAGGCGCACTGCTGCTGGGTGTCGGAGTGGAATACGGCGCACTGGCCGGTGCCGTCGCTGCCGCGCTGCTGCTGGGAATCCTGGGCATCCGCGACGCCGACCGCGATTCGGTGATCGGTGTGATCCTGTCCTTCGGACTGGGCATGGGCGTCCTGCTGCTGTCGTTCTACAAAGGACGGTCAGCGAATAAGTTCGGCATCCTGACCGGTCAGATCATCACCGTGGACAGCACGAACCTGACCGCCTTGGTCATCTCCGCCGCGGCGGTGCTGGCGGTGCTGGCGATGATCTACCGCCCGCTCCTGTTCGCCAGTGTCGACCGGTCAGTGGCCGAGGCACGCGGGGTCCCGGTCAAGACGCTGACGGTGCTGTTCTCCCTGCTGGTCGGGGTTGCGACGGCGCTGAGCGTGCAGGTGGTCGGGTCGCTCCTGGTGGTCGCTTTGATGGTGACCCCCGCCGCGGCTGCCGCCCGGGTGACCGCTAGCCCATTGCGCGCCACGGTGTTGTCGGTGGTGTTCGCAGAGGTTTCCGCCTTGGGCGGCATCGTGCTTTCGCTGGCCCCGGGGTTGCCGGTGAGCGCGTTCGTGACGTCGATTTCGTTCTTGATCTATCTGGTGTGCCGGGTGATCGCGTGGGCGCGCGACCGTCGGCGCGGGGTGCGGACGAGCCCGGTGGAAGCGGCCCCGGTTCCGGTCGGCTAGTGGTACACGGCCACCTGCTGGCGAGACCGAGTTGGTGCCTCGACCAGGTCAAGGACTGCTGTCGCGAGGTCCGCATAGGACAATGGGACGTTCGCCGATCGAGCACCTCGCCCGCAAGCCGGTACTTGCCGGTCGCCGGGTGCTTCGAGCGACAACCCGGGCGGCGGCGTGATGACCAGCCAGTCCACCGCCGCGGCTTGTTCCTGCCAGGCCCTTCATCCGTGCTTCGGCGAAGGGACGCAAGAAAGCGGGGAATGCCGCGGTGTCCTCGTAGAGTCGTGTGCTGCTGGTGCGCAGAGTCGCGGCGAGCCCGATTTCGATCACCCTCGACCCCCGCGCAGCCTGAAGTCGTCGAACGATTCGGGCGGGGCAGTAAACGGCGTCACGGCATTCACGACCGTGCCCCCCTCTCTCCGGGCAGACAGTTTTTTGTGCCTGCCGGGGTCGCGAACCACTCCGACCACTGGGCGTCCTCGACACAGCGCGTCAGCGACTACCGCAAGCCCGCCAGCACTGAAAACCACGAGCGGACCGTTTCGCTGTTCGGCACCGTGGGCTGGACGATATCTACGGAAACTGGTACTTCAACGAAACTGGACCCGGCGTGCCCGATGGCTGCCTTCCCCTTCCACGTAGGCGGCAGGTGGACCGGGAATGGCGTCGTCGCGTTGCTTGACGGCCCGCGGCGCTTCAGCGACCTCCGGCAAAACCCGGGGATCAGCAGCGCCAAAGTCCTGACCGAAACCCCGCGCGACCATGACCCGCGACGGTCTCCTGACCCGCACCGACCACCAGGCCAACCCGCCTCACGTCATCTACGAGCCGACCGGCCTCGGCCGCAGTCTCCTGCCGGTCATCGACGCCAAGCGCGAATGGAGCGATCAGCACCTAGCCGGGCTCCTGGCGCACCGCCAAGCCCACCCGTCCGCTACCGGATCGGATGCTGCGCCAACGCGCTCTTCACCGCCGCGATAAAGCCCTCGTCAGTAAAGGGCACCAACCCGCCGGCCACATTCCGTTCCACGGCTTGCAGCACCACCACGTGCGAGTTCACGAACTGGTCCACCGCCTGCGACTGCGGCGTCTTGTCCGTCGAATACGCCAAATACGTGAGATTCGTGAACGCCGCCTCCAGATACCGCGACGACGCGAGGCTGAACGAGTCTCCGTAGACCAACGTCGGCTGGTCGATCGTGCCGACGATCGGCGGCGCCGAGCGGTGCACCGGCTGATCGATGCTGCCGATGAATTCCCCCGCGCGGTCGGTGACGCCGTCCGGGCGCAGGTTGTAGCGGGTGTTCGTCTTGACGCCGGTTTGCCCGAGCAGCAGCGGCAGGTCCGCGACCGCGTCGTACTGGCCGTCCGGGGCGCTCAGCCAGCTGTTCGTCGTGCCCGGCTTGATCGTGTCGGCGAGTGCGCGGGTCAGGACGAGGCCGCCTTCGTCGCGCCAGTGCGTGTCGTTGGGGGCGTAGATCGGGTGGCCGACCCTGGTCGCTTCGGCGGCGAGTTGCGGGCGAAGGTCGAGCGAATGCCCTTCGGTGGTGATCTTGTACCAGTCGTTCGGCGAGGCGGCCTGCGAACATTCCTTGCCTGGGTAGCTCTCGGGCAGGAACTGCGGCACCATCGTCGTCTTGTCCGGTGTCACCACGAAGACGAACTTCCGGCCGGACGCCTCGACCGCCGCGCGCAGTTCGTCGATCCGCTTCATCGTGGTGTCGATGTCCTGGGCCGGCGTGCACTTCGCTTCGGAGTCGTAGCCGTAGTACAGCCAGCCGTCGGCACCCTGGACCACCTTGCGGTATCCGGCCTGGCTGGAACCCGGGGTGCTCGGCAGCGTCGGGCCGGTGTTCGGCGCGCCCGGTTGCTGCAGCGGCGGGGCCGGGATCGGGCCGTTGTTCGACGCGGACCCCTGGTCGAGCGGTGCGGCCTCGCCGAAGACGCCCTCGCTGATCCCGTTCGCCGCGTTGATCGCGCCCGCCCGGAACGACAGCTGGTCCGTCGCCCAGTGGGGCAGGTTGGTGAAGAACCCGAACCCTTCGCCGAGGCTGGGGAATCCGGCGAGCTTGTGGTTTTCGATCTCGCTCGGCCGGACCCCGACGACCCACAGCAGGGTCGGCGTCACGAAGAACAACAGGGCGCTGACCAGCGCGGTCAGCTGCCGTTTGCCGTGCCGCGGGCGATGCAGCGCGTGCTCGCGGGGCAGATAGGCCTCGTGGACTGCGGGCAGCTGCGGTGGCTCGGACACGGCACTGAGGTTAGTCAGTTCGAGTGAGCCCGGCGCGAACAACCGCCGAAAAGTCAGCCGAGCATGAGGAGGACTTGCAACTCGCCGACCAGGAACCCGATCACGCCGCCGACCGCGATCAGCTTCCACTCGTCCTGCCGGAACGCCGGCCGCAGCAGGCCCTCGAACTCCAGCGGCGTCAGCGCGAGCATCCGCTGCTCCACCATTTTCGCCACGTCCATCGCCTCGGTCAGGTAGCCCTCGGCGTAGCGCGCGGTCAACGGCAGCTCAGCCAGCGCCCGCTGTGCCGCGGCGTGCTTCATCTCCTGCAGCCGCTGCGCCCCGACGGCGAGCGCGACCACCGGTTTCGCGGCGCTGACCTGCGCGTCCACCGCGTGCCCGACAGCGCGTTCGACCATCGCCACGAGCCGGTCCGACTTCGGGCCGCGCAGCAGGGCGTCGAGCAGATTCGGGACGGTCAGCACCTCGTTGGCCACCAGCTCGCCGTATTGCCGGGCGACCTCGGCGCGCCGCCGCTGGAACTTGCCTTGCAGGATGACCCGGCCCAGCCGCACCGGCTCGCGCGGCAGGAAGATCATCTTGATCGCCAGCCAGTCGGTGAACAGCCCGATCGCGCCGCCGAAGATCGGCAGCACCAGCGGCTGCCGGGTCAGCGCCCACACCAGCGCCTGGACGAGACCGAGCACGAAGCCGAAGACGATCCCGGCGCGCGCGATGAACGTCATCTCCGGCCGGGACGTTTCGCGGATCAACCGGACCAGCAGCGCGCGGTCGCGGGTGAGCCGTTCGACGGTCATGTGCCGGACGTCGAGCACCTCGTCCAGGTTGTCGCGGACCTCGTCAAGGAACTCCCGCACCAGCTGCGGCGCGCTGGCCTGCACCTGTTTGATCAGCAGTTCCTGGGCGAGCGTGGGCATGACCTCCCACAGTCGCGGATGATGCTGTTCGAGCACGTCGCGGGCGATCCCGTCGACCGCGCGCAGCAGCGGTTGTTCGAGTTCGCGGGTGATGATCACCGGGTCGACGCGCGCGAAGACCTCTTTGATGTCGAGCAGGTTCGCGGTGAGCAGTTCGGTCGCGATCGCGGCCATCCGGCCGCCGTGCTTCGGCACCACGCCCTGCCAGCCGAGCAACGGCCGGATGCCGATGAATTCAAGCGGGCGGAACATCATCTCGATCGCGACGCGCTTGGTGACATAGCCGATCAGCGCGGCGACGAACGGCATCGAGACGTACACCGGCCAGTGCCGCGCGAAGTCGTCCAGCACCGCGTTCACCGGGTCTCCCTCCCCGTTCCGGAAGGAAACCGTATCGCGTGCGCGTCCTAACCGAGCAGCAGCAACGCCTGCAGCTCGCCGACGAGCCCGCCGATCACCGCGCCGACCGCGATCAGCTTCCATTCGTCCTGCCGGAAGGCGGGCCGCAGCAGCTGCTCGAATTCGAGCGGGCTGAGCCTGCGCATCCGGTCCACGATCGTGTTGCGGACGTCGAGCGCGTTGATCGCGTACGTCTCCGCGTGCCGGATGGTGTCCGGCACCCGCTCGGCGGCTTTCGCGGCGGCGACCTGCTTCATTTCCTGGAACCGCTTCGTGCCCACCGCGATCGCGACGAACGGCTTGACGACGCTCGCCTGCGCGTCGATCGTCTTCTGCACCTCGCGGCTGATCAGCGAGAACAGCCGGTCCGATTTCGGCCCGCGCAGCACGGCTTCCAGCAGATTCGGCACGGTGATGATCTCTCGCGCGATCATGTCGCCGTAGTCGGCGGCCACCTCGTCGCGGCGCTTCTGGAACACGCCCTGCCAGTTGTAGAAGCCGAAGAACCGTTTCGGCTCGCGCGGCAGGAAGATCATTTTGAGTGCGAGCCAGTCGGTCAGCCAGCCGATCCCGAGCCCGAACAGCGGCAGCACGATCGGCGACTTCGTCAGCGCCCAGACCAGCAGCTGCACACAGCCGAGAACGAACCCGAACCAGATGCCCGAGCGCGCGATGAACCGCATTTCCGGCCGGGAGATGTCGCGGATCAGCCGGTTGAGCAAAGCCTTGTCGCGCACCAGGTTCGTGACGACCATGTGCTTGAGGTCGAGCACGTCCTCGATGTTCTGGGAAATCTCGCGCATGATCTTCGTGATCGCCCGCGGCGCCTCGGCCTGCACGCGTTTCAGCAGCAGTTGCTGCGCGCCGGACGGCAGCATTTCCCACAGCCGCGGCTGGTAGGTCTCCATCACCTCGCGGGTGACGTCCTCGACCACGCGCAGCAGCGGCTGTTCGATCTCCTTCGCGACCTGCTCCGGGTCGAGCCGGGCGAAGATCTCCCGCGGGTCGACGAGGTTGGTGGTGAGCATTTCGGTCGCGGTCGTCGCCATCCGCTCGGCGTTCGCGGGCAGCACGCCCTGCCAGCCGAGGAAGGGCCGGATGCCGNCGAGCGGCTGGAACATCATCTCGATGGCGACGCGCTTGGTGACGTAGCCGATCAGCGCCGCGATGAACGGCATGGAGACGTACACCGGCCAGTGCTCGGCGAAAGTGTGCACGCGCGTCCCCTCCGTGTCGCTCACCGGAACGGTAACCCGCGTCCTCATCCGCATCCTCCCCGCCGCCACCCTCAACGGACGGCAGAGCCGCAGGATTATCCCAAGAGGAGCAGGACCTGCAGTTCGCCGACGAGCCCGCCGATCACCGCGCCGACCGCGATCAGCTTCCATTCGTCCTGTTTGAACGCCGGCCGGAGAATGCCCTCGAACTCCAGCGGCGTCAGTTGCTGCATCTTGTCGACGATGGTGTTGCGGACGTCGAGCGCGTCGGTCGCGTAACTCTCGACGTGCTTGACGGTCTCCGGCAGATACGCGATGGCCTTCTCCGCGGCGGCCTGTTTCATCTGCTGGTACTCACGCCCGCCGACAGCCAGCGCGACCAGCGGTTTCGCCAGACCGGCCTGCGCGTCGACGGTCCGCTGGACCTCCCGCGTGACGAGCGCGAACAGCTTGTCCGCACGCGGTCCGGTGAGGACGGCTTCCAGCACGTTCCCCGCGGTGAGGACTTCCTCCGCGATCAACGCGCCGTAGTCCGCGGCGACCTGCGCGCGGCGTTTCTGGAACATGCCCTGCCAGGTGAAGAACAGGAACCGGCGCGGCTGCCGAGGGTAGAAGATCATTTTGAGCGCGAGCCAGTCCGTGACGAACCCCGTGACGAAACCGAAGATCGGCATGATCACCGGTTGTTTCGTGAGCGCCCACGCGATGAGCTGGACGAGCCCGATGACGAATCCGAAGCCGATCCCGCTGCGCGCGATGAACCGGAACTCGGGCGCGGCGACCTCCCGGATCAGCCGGCAGGTGAGCGATTTGTCCCGGACCATGGCGCTGATCAGCATGTCGTTGACGTCGAGGACTTCGTCCACGTTCGACGCCACTTCCCGCATCAGCCGCTTCACGACCACGGGCGCCTGCGCGCGGACGCGGTCCACCAGCAGTTGCTGCGCACGAGCGGGCAGCATTTCCCACAACCGCGGTTGGTAAGTCTCGAACACTTCGCGGGTGACCTCGTCGACCGCTTTCAGCAGCGGTTCTTCCAGCTGCGCGACCATTTCCTCCGGATCGAGCCGCGCGAAGACCTCTCGCGGGTCGAGGAGATTCTTGGTCAGCAGGTCGACCGCGGTGGTGGCCATCCGCCGGGAGTTGGCAGGGATGACGCCCTGCCAGCCGAGGAAGGGCCGGATGCCGCGGAATTCGAGCGGCCGGAACATCATCTCGATCGCGACGCGTTTGGTCAGGTAGCCGATGAGCGCCGCGATGAACGGCATGGTCGCGTACACGTGCCAGTGCGCGGCCAGGTCGGCGGCGATGGCGGAAAGGTCCATGCGTCTGCCCCGTTCGCCCGCGCGGTAGGTCGAGGAGACAGGATGCCATGCGTGACGTCGGGTTTCGCGTTTCGTAATACAGCCGTTTGGCGGTACGTGCCGCAGGTGCCCCGATCACTAAGGTGACCCGATGGTCGCGCCCGAGAAGCCGCAGCACCCCGCCTTTGCTGTTACCCGGAAGGGATACGACCCGCACCAGGTCGACACCCGCATCGCCCAGCTGACCAGCGAACTCACGACGACCTCCCACGGCCGCGACGAGGCGGTGGCCACCGCTGGCGAGCTCACCAAGGCCCTGACGACAGCCCAGTCGGAGCTGTCCGAGGCGAAGGCGGCGCTGGTCCGCGTCACCTCAAGCCCGGCCGGCGCCGGCGCGATCTCCGAACGCGTGCGGATGATGGTGCAGCTGGCCGAGGAGGAAATCGCCGACCTGCGCCGTTCCGCGGAAGCGGACGCGACCTCGACCCGCGCCGAAGCGGACCGCTACGCCCACGAAACCCAACGGGCAGCGGACAAAGCGGCCAAAGAAGCGGAAGCGGAACGCCAGCGTTTGCTCGCGGAGACCCACGCCGATTTGGCCGCGCGCTCAGAGGCCCTGGACGCCCGCGTCGCGGCTGCGGAGAAGGACCTTGCTGCGCGGCAAGCGGATCTGGAGTCCCGGATTGCTGCCGCCGAAGCGGACATCGCCACCCGTACCGCCGCTGCGGATGAGGAGATCGCGACCCGCCTGGCGGACTTGGAAGCGCGGCTCAAGGCGGGCAACGAGGACATCGCCACCCGCACGGCGGCCGCCGACGCGGACATTTCCACCCGCACCGCGGCGGCCAATGAGGACATCGCCACCCGGACAGCTGCGGCTGACTCGGAGATCGCTGCCCGCCTAGCCGCGGCTGAAGAGGACATCGCCACGCGCACCGCGGCCGCCGACGCCGATATCGCCACCCGTACTACGGCGGCCAATGAGGACATCACCTCCCGCACCGCCGCCGCCGACGCCGATATCGCATCCCGCACCGCCGCGGCTGACGCCGAGATCGCGTCCCGCACCGAAGCCGCCGACCGCGCCCGCGCCGAGGCAGACCAGGCTTCCGCAGCGGCCCGTGCCGAAGCCGACCAGGTCGCCCTGACCGCTCGTACCCAGGCCGACGAGGCAGCCGCCGAAGCCCGCGCCAAGGCAGACGCCGAATCCCAGCACGCCCGCCTGGCCGCCGACGCCGAAGCTCGCCGCATCCGCGACGAGAAGGACGCCGAAGCCCTCCGCGCCCGCACCGAAGCCGCCGAAGCCGCCGCCCAGGCCCGAGCCGAGGCCGACGCCGCGGCCGAAGCCGCCCGCCAGGCCGCCGACGAGGAATCCGCCCGCGTCCGAGCCGAAACCGACGCCGCCGCCGAAGCAGCAGCCGCTCAAGCCCGAGCCGAGGCCGACCGTCGAGCGTCGGAGGAGATCGCCATCAAGAAGGCACAGGCNCACAGGCAGAGACTGCCCTCGCCGACGCTCTCCACAAGCAAACCGAAGCCACCGAATCGCGTACCCTGGCCCTGGACCTGCGCACCAAGGTCGCCGATCGGATCGCCGCGACCAACGAGGCCGTCCAGGAGGCGTTGCGCTTCCTCGGCTCGCAGGAAGAGGACGCCGCTTCGCCGACTTCCGCCCGTCCGCAAGCCTCCGCCCCGTCGCCGGCTGATGCTCCTTCCGGGACTGCCGCTCCTTCGCAGACCTCGACGTCTTCGTCGGCCGACGCACGTTCCCAGCCCTCAACTGCCTCGCCGGCCGACGCCCCTCCGGCAACGGGCTCGTCCGCCCCCGCCTTGCCTCAGCCGACGCCGCGCCCGGACACCCAGTCACCCGCAGGATCGCAGCAAACGGCCAAATCCTCCGAACCACCGACTCCTCGCAGCAACGGCAACGGTCGCGGCCCCGGCCGCCCGCGTGCGGGTCGCTCGTGACTGTTTGTCCCTGGGCGGTGGCGGTTGGCGGCTGTCCTGGTCGTCGGCGTGCGGGTCGCTCGTGACTGTTTGTCCCTGCTTGGTGGCGGTTGGCGGCTGTCCTGGTCGTCGGCGTGCGCGTCGCTCCTAACCAGCTAGCCCCGCTGTCCCCGCAAGCCTTGACCCAGCCAGGCCGCGAGTGACCTGAGGAAGTCACCTTCGGCCTGCAAGGCTGCTGCTGGCTTGCAGGCGGCTTGGCTAGTTCGCTGGTGACGTACGGGTTTCCGGCTTGCGGGACTCGCTGGTGGCCAGCCTGATCGGATTCCGCACGACTCCGGGCGCGCGGGGCTCCGTTGGCCTGCACCGCTGTCCCGCAGTTCGCGCATGGCCACCACGGTTCCGCCCCATCCAGGCCTGGCCCGAGCAACATCAAGATCCCCAGTCGCATCACCCCGCCGCCACGGTGAACAGCTCGTCGTCAATCCAGCCGCGAGCTCGCAACTCGCGGCAAAACCGTTGGTACGAAGCCAACATCGCCGCTGACTCGCCCGACGAGGGCTCAACCAACGACCCCACCGGCATTCCCTTGCACGCCGCACGCAGACCACCCGACGTGCACCCCGCCGCCGCGAGGAGTGCCGCGCCGTATCCCGTTTCCGCCTGTGCTGCGACTTGTAACCCGAGCCCGTTCACCGTCGCCCGGATCTGCGTCCACAAAGGACTCTTGCTGCCACCGCCCGCCGCCAGGAGCGGTTCACGGATCGGAACCCCCAGACGCCGCAAATGGTCCAGGGCGAGTCGCTCCAGGAAGGCGACTCCTTCCAGCCGAGCCCGATGCAGCTCGACCTCGTCGACTGGGCTGCCAAGGACGAAGCCCTCTGCGTCGCCGTGGGCGAACGGAAAACGTTCTCCCTTGCGCCGCAACGGGAACGCCACTACCTCGGCCGGACCGCGAGCAGCGGCGGCGGCGTCCAGTTCGGCCAGCCGCAGACTGTCCGAAACGGACTCGCCACCGGTGTTCGCCGCGCCGCCCGGCAACCACCAACCGTCTGGATGCCGATGGCTGTACATGACTCCAGTGGGATCCGGCACCAGCGTTTCCGTGACGCCCTTCAGGACATACGTGGTCCCGAGAATCCCTACGAACCGCCCCGGTTCGACCGCACCCGCGGCCAGCTGTCCCGCGCATCCGTCCGTCATGCCCGCCACCACGAGACATCCGGCAGGCAATCCGGCGACTGGCACCGAAATCTCGCCGAGCACGCTCGTCGGCGCGACCACCGGCGGCAGCATCCCGTCCGGCACGCCCAATCCGGCGAATACCTCGGTCGGCCATTCCTCAGCCAGCGGGTCGTACCCGCTTTTGAGCGCGTGCGACCAATCCGCCGCGACCGGATGTCCGGTCAGTTTCGCCGCGATCATCTCCGGCGTGTGCCGGACGGCGACCGCCTCGGTGTGCTCGGCCAGCCAGGCGATCCGGCCGAGTGCCGCGGTCGGCGAGACGCCCGAGCCCAGTTTCCGCCATCGTCTGGCCCCGAGTTCGACGGCTTTAGCGTTGTAATCCGCTCCGCGCCGGTCGTCGTACATCAACGCGGGCGTCACCGGTTCGCCTGCGGCATCGACTCCGACGATCGTTCCGGACGTAGCCGCGATCGCCACCGCCGAGACTTCCGTGCCGCGTCCAGGCAGCGCGGCAGTGACCCCGTTCAGCACCGAACCGACCGCGGGCCACCATGCCGACGGATCCTGTTCGCTGCGGCCACCGCCCGCGCGCACCGGCGCCGGCAGCGACGCCGATGCGGTGGCAAGGACCGAGCCGCCGCGCACCGCGAAGGCGCGAACCCCCGCGGTGGCGACGTCGATGCCGACCGAGACCTGCTCGTTCACGCCGTGCTGACCCTCTCTTCGACATCTTGCAAACTGCCGTCGTTCGCGAGTGCTTTCTCGGTTTCCTCAGGCAGCTTCAGGAAGCGCACCAGCACCGCGGCCACCAGGTACAGCGCGGCGAAGATGATGACGACTCCGGCGGCACCGGCCGGCCCGAGGAACAGCGACACGATCGCCGGTCCGACGAACGCCGCCGCGCCCGCGCCGAGGTTCAGCAGAGCCATCGCGCCGCCCTTGTGCTCCGGGGCCAGTGACGGCAGCAGCGCGGAGATCGGCACGAACCCGGCGAGCGTCGCACCGTAGAGCGCGCCGACGATCAGCGCGAGCCAGTAGTACTGCGAGCCCATCGCGACTGGCACGAAGTACAGCAGCAGGATCGAGATCGCGCAGCCGATCGCGCCGAACCAGAAAATCGTGGTGCGCCAGCCGATCCGGTCGCTCAGTACGCCGAAGATCAGGTTGAAGAAGATGTTCGTCCCGTAGATCACCGACACGAGCAGGAGCCAGCGGCTTTCCCCGAACCCGATCTGGGAGATGAAGATCGTCGGGAAGAACACGAGCATGCCGAATTCCGGCGCGGTGTTGATGACCCGCACGATCATGCCGACGCCGACCCGCGGCTTCTTCCATGCGATCGAGACGCTGGAAACCAGGCTCTGCACCGGTTTCACGTCCGGTGGCGCGAGCCTGCGGTACCCCGTGCGCTGCCGGACGCCGAACACCGCCACGAGCCCGCCGATGCCGAGCAGCACGACCGCGACCCACAGCGTGCCGTAGTGGCCGAACAGGGGATTGGTGAAGCTCGCGACGAGCGCGCCGAGCGTGGGCAGGCCGCCGGTAAAGGCGAAGTAGAACCAGCCGACCGCCGCGCCGAGCCGGGCGACCGGGGCCACCGCGGTGATCCACACCAGGAACCCGAACGCGAACATCGGGTAGCCGAATCCGCGGATGCCGTAGCAGATCAGCATCGCCGTGTAGTTCCCGCCGGCGAGGCCGATCGTCAGGAACAGCGCGTCGAACACCAGCCAGATGACCAGGCCGATGACCATCACCCGGCGCGGGCCCCACAGTTCGGACAGCGCACCCGACAGCCAGGACGCCAGCATCACCGCGACGCCGTACACGGTGATCACGTACGACGCCTTGATTTCCGTGCCCGCGCCGTTGTCCGCCATGTACGGCGCGATGAAACCGGACTCCACTCCGTCGCCGATCATGAACAGGAGCAGTCCGACATACCCGAGGAACAGGGGCGCGGGCAGCCCCCATTTCGTGAGCAAGCGCCCGAAGCCCGACCTGGGCAACTCCGCTGTTGCCGACTCGTTCATACACGCCTCCATGACGTCGAGATCCAACGTATCATGGACTGTGTGAACTTCGCACGCAAGAGCGTTATTAAGTCGATCAGTTCTCGGGATCTTCGGCGACCTGCACTTCGACCCGGCTGCGCATCTCGTCGACATAGTGCGGATCGGCGCCCTCGTCCACGATCAGCAGGTCGTAGTCGTCCAGCGCCGCGAGCCGATGCAGCGCCGTGCGCTTCATCTTGCTGTGGTCCATCAGCAGCACCTTGTGCCGTGCCGCGGCCAGCATGGCCCGTTTGATCATCACGATCTCGGGTTCCTGGTGGAAGCTCATCGACGTGCTCATCGCCGAGGTGGACACGAACGCGATGTCCACCGAGAGCCGCTCGATCGACTCGATGCTCTGCATGCCGAGGAACGAATCGTGGGTGGGCGAGTAGTCGCCGCCGATGCAGATCAGCCGCAGTTCGTGCACGTTCTTGAGCACGTCGATCGCGGCGAGGTAGTTCGTGGCCACAGTCAGCGGCGTCACCTCGACCAGGAGCCTGGCCAGCGCGAGGGCGCTGGTGGAATCGTCGAGCAGCACCGACATGCCCGGCTCGACCTGCTCCACCGCGTGCATCGCGATCACCCGTTTGGCGTCGACGTGCGCGTTCATCCGGTATTCGGCGTTGCTCTCGAACACCGTCGACGGCATCGCCGAGACCCCGCCGCGGTACTTCCGGACCAGGCCGCGCCGGGACAGTTCGTCGATGTCCCGGTGCACTGTCATCATGCTGACGCCGAGCAGGTCGACGAGCTCGCCGATGGTCGCCGAACCCTGCCGGAACACGTGCTCGGTCAGCTTCTGCTGACGATTCTCGCGGGGGTGTGCGGCAGGCTTTTCGCTCGACATGCCGTGATTATCGCGGTTCCACTGGAAGGTTGAAGCGCACCAGGGCAGTTCGGTCACCACTCACCTCCAGTTCGGTGACGGCCGCGTTGTCCAGGCGGGGGAACACGCCGCGGTAGCGGCACAGCGGGATGCCGAGCAGCTGACAGAGCGTGAGCCGCAGCAGCGTGTTGTGCGCGACGACCAGCGCGGTTCCGCTGGTCGCGGCGGCAATCGCGCGGAGCGCGCGAGCCCCGCGTTCAGCCGCCCCGGCCGGATCGTCGGCGTCGGGAAAGGCGCCGGCGATCGGATCGGCGAGGAAACGTTCGACCGCGTCGGGATCGGTCTCGCGCACCTCGTCGTGGGTGCGGCCCTCAGCGATGCCGAAATAGGTCTCCCGCAGGTCAGTGACGATTTCCGGGACCAGATCCAGCGCCTCGGCCGCCGGTTCGATCGTGCGCCGGGCACGTTGTTGCGGCGAGCAGAACAGCGCGTCCGGTTTCACCCGGCGGGCGTACGCGGCCAGCGCGTCCGCCTGGCGGATCCCCTCTTTGGTCAGCGCTACCTCGCTGGTGCCCGCGTAGCGGTTCTCCGCGTGCCATTCGGTCTGCCCGTGCCTGGCCAGCAGCAGCCGTGCGCCCACTCGTGCCCTCCTTGTGTGAACACCCTTGCGAACTTCTCATTGTCGCTGTTAACTTAACATTGCTCGTGTGAAACGGGCTCGTCTCTGAAGGGATCTGGTGGATGACTCTCGACGCGGTGGTGTTCGACCTCGACGGTGTCCTGGTGGAAAGTGAACACCTCTGGGAGGAGAACTGGGTCGCTTTCGCCGCTCGGCACCAGGTCGAGTGGACTGCGGAGGACACGGCCTCGGTGCAGGGCATGAGCGCGCCCGAATGGGCAGGCTATCTCGCTCGCCGGTGCGGGGTGCCGGACCGGGCGGACGAGGTGGAACGCGCGGTGGTCGACGGCATGATCGCCTCGATCGACGCGGGCGAAGCGCCGTTGCTTCCGGGCGCGGGCGCGATGGTGCGTGAGGTCAGCGAGCGGGTCCCGGTCGCGCTCGCGTCGTCGGCGGCCCGCCGGGTGATCGACGCGGTGCTCGAAAAGCACCAGCTCGCCGGCGAGTTCACCGCGACGGTGTCCAGTGCCGAGGTCGCGCGGGGCAAGCCGAACCCGGACGTCTATCTGGAGGCGGCGGCCCGGCTCGGCAAATCGGGCAGCGAATGCCTCGGGGTCGAGGACTCTAGCAACGGCATCCGGGCGGCGGCCGCGGCCGGGCTCACCGTGATCGCCCTGCCCAACCCGACATACCCGCCGAAGCCGGACGCGCTGGAGCTGGCCAGCGCGGTGGCCGAGAGCAATGACGACGTCCGGCTGAAGCTCCTGGCCTACTTGGCCGGCGAGCCGGTGGCCGCGAGGGACTGAACCATGACCACCTTGGGTTCCCCGGACACGTTCAAGCGGCAGTGGCTGGACGGGTTCGTCACCGCGTACGGCCGCACGGTCCAGAAGGTGCCGGATGCCTACGGGGTCGTCCGCCGCGAGGCTCCGGCGAGTTCGAAGGTCGCGGTCGTGATCGGCGGTGGATGCGGTCACTACCCGGCGTTCGCGGGTCTCGTCGGCCCTGGCCTGGCCGACGGCGCGGTCGTCGGAGACGTGTTCACGAGCCCGAGTGCCGAGCAGGTCTACCGCACGGCTCGGGCGGCGGACAACGGTGCTGGTGTGCTCTTCGGCTTCGGCAATTACCAGGGCGACGTGCTCCACTTCGGACTCGCCGCGCGCAGGCTGGCGGCGGAGGGCATCCCGAGCCGCACCATCCTGGTCACCGACGACATCGCGAGCGGCCCGGCGACCGAACCGGAACGACNAACGACGTCGCGGCGTGGCAGGCGATTTCCTGGTCTTCAAGATCGCCGGTGCGGCGGCGGAGCGAGGCTACCGCCTCGACGCGGTGTACGAGGTCGCGGCGAAGGCGAACGCTCGCACACGGACGTTCGGCGTCGCGTTCGGCGGTTGCACGCTGCCCGGGGCGGACGCGCCGCTGTTCACGGTCGCGGACCAGGAAATGGAGCTGGGCCTCGGAATCCACGGTGAACCGGGCGTGCGCACGGTGGGTCGGCTGTCCGCGGCGGAGCTGGCGGACGAACTGGTTGACGGTCTCCTGCCGGAGCTGCCGGACGGGGACGGCCGCGTGGTCGTGCTGGTGAACGGGCTCGGCCGCACCAAATACGAGGAAATGTTCGTCACTTACACCCGCGTGCACGAACGGCTCGCCCAGGCCGGGCTCAGCCCGGTGCATTCCGAGGTCGGCGAGTTCGTCACCTCGCTCGACATGGCCGGGGTTTCGCTGTCGATCCTGGTGCTGGACGACGAATTGGCCGAGCTGTACACCGCGCCGTGCGACACCCCGGGCTACCGCACCAGCGGCGCCGAGCTGGGCACGGTCGACCTTGAGTCCACAGTGGACGAACTGCTGACCGCGGAGGCTCCGGGGACCAGCGTGGTCGACCGGGTTCTCACTGCGGCTTTGCGCAGCATCGAAGAAAACGAAGCGGAGCTGGGCAGGCTTGACGCGGTGGCCGCGGACGGAGACCACGGGCTCGGCATGACCCGCGGGATGCGCGCCGCCGTCGCTGCCGCGCGGCGCGAACCGGACACGGTTTCCGGTGCGCTGCTGGCCGCCGGTACGGCGTTCGCCGATGCGGCTGGCGGTGCCTCGGGTGCGTTGTACGGCGTGCTGCTGGCGGAGACCGGTGCCGGTCTGACCGGTGCCGAAGCCGGGGACATCACCACGGCGATGCTCGCCGACGCCGTCGACGGTGCGGTTCGCGCGTTCTGTGAGCTGGGCAAGGCCGAACTGGGCGAGAAGACAATGCTCGACGCGATCGAGCCGTTCCGGGCCACGCTGCGGGAGCAGGCGGGTTCGGAAGTAGTGCAAGCCTGGCGGAAAGCCGCTGGAGCCGCGGTCGTAGGCGCGCGGGAGACCGCGCACTTGCGTCCGGCGAAGGGACGCGCGGCGCGGCTCGCGCAACGGAGCGAGGGTCATTCGGACCCGGGTGCGGTGTCGTTCTCGCTGCTGGTCACGGCTGTCGGCGAGGAGCTGGAAAGGAGCGCGGACTGATGCGCATCGTGGTGGCGGCGGACAACGCCGGGGTCGAACTGAAGAATCAGTTGCGCGACCTGCTGCAGGCCGACGAACGAGTCACCGAGGTGACCGACCTCGGCGTGCCGGACGCGGCGGACGATCGGGCGTACCCGTTGCTGGGACTTGCCGCCGCGGAAGCCATCGCTCGCGGTGAGGCAGACCGCGGCGTCCTGGTGTGCGGCACCGGCATCGGCATGGCGATCTCGGCGAACAAGGTGCCTGGCGTGCGGGCGACGGTGGCGCACGATTCGTACTCCGCCGAGCGGTCGATCAAATCGAACGACTGCCAGGTGATCACCTTCGGAGCGCGGGCGATCGGCCCTGAAGTGGCGAAGAAGATCGTGGCCGAATGGGTCGGGTACCGCTTCGATCCGGCGTCGGCCAGCGCGACCAAGGTCGCGCACATCACCGAATACGAGAACGCCCACTGACCAAGGCGTCCGTCGTGACGCACAATCGGCACAGAGCGAGTGAGGGAGCAGAGTTGCACATTCTCGCTGCGGGAGACCACTTCGTCAGCCCCGGCCTGCTGGCCGGAGCCGTCCGCGCGGAACTCGGCGGCGGCCATGAGGTCGCCGAGCTGACGCTGCCGTGGCCGGTCGAGCCGTTCGGGCCGGTCGGCAACGTGCTGGAAGCCAGCGGTACCGAAGACCAGGTGATCGAGGCACTCGCCGGTGCCGAGGCTGTTGTCACGCAGATGGCCCCGTTCACCAAGAAGGTCTTCGCTGCCGCGCCGGCGCTCAAGCTCGTGTCGGTGTGCCGCGGCGGGCCGGTGAATGTCGACCTCGCCGCCGCCACCGAGGCTGGAGTCGCCGTCACGTACGCGCCGGGACGCAACGCGGGCGCGGCGGCCGAGTTCGCGGTCGGCATGATCCTCGCCGCGATGCGGCGGATCTCGACCTCCTCGGCCGAACTGCTCGCCGGCACCTGGCGCGGTGACTACTACGCCTACGACCAGGCCGGACTGGAGCTGGGCGGCACCACGGTCGGGCTCGTCGGGTACGGCGCGATCGGGTCCCGGGTCACCAAGGTGCTCGTCGCCTTCGGGGCGAACGTCCTGGTGGCTGACCCCTACGCGGACCGGGCCGCGGTAGCGGCCGATGGCGCACAGCTTGTCGAGCTTGACGAGCTGCTCCGGCAGAGCCGCGTCGTGAGTCTCCACGCGCGGCTCACCGAGGAGACCCGGCACCTCATCAACGCGAGCAAACTCGACCTGCTGCCGGAGGGCGCGGTCCTCGTGAACACCGCTCGCGGTGGCCTGCTCGACTACGCGCCGCTTCCCGACGCCCTGCGGTCCGGTCGGCTCGGTGCGCTCGCCCTCGACGTTTACGACGTCGAACCGCCGCCAGCGGACTGGGCGCTGCGCGACGCGCCCAACGTGATCGCGACTCCGCATCTCGCCGGCGCGAGCAGGCAGACCGCCGAGCGAGCGGCCGCGATCGTCGCCGCGGAAGTCGGCCGGTACGCCCGCGGCGAGCAGCTGGCCAACCTCGCGAATCCCGAGGTGCTGGAGCGACGGCCGTGATTGTCGGGGTCGACATCGGGACGTCGCTCACCAAGGCCGTGGTGTTCGACGAGGACGGCAGCTCCATTGCGAGCGCGTGCACGCCGTCCGAAGTGCACCACCTGCCCGGCGGACGGGTCGAGCAGGATCTCGACCAGGTCGTCGGCACTGTCGCGACGGTGGTGCGCGAGGTCGCGGCCGCGCTGCCCGAGCCGGTGTCCGCGTTGGCGTTGACCGGACAGGGCGACGGGCTCTGGCTCCGCGACGAAGCGGGCACCGCGGTGCACCCGGCCATCTCGTGGCTCGACGGCCGGGCGAACACGGTGCTCGCGAAATGGCAGGTCGACGGCGTGGCGGCGGAAGTCTTCCGCCGTACCGGTTCCGGCATGTTCCCCGGCTGCACCGCGGCCGTAATGTCCTATTTGGACACTCATGAACCCGAGGTGCTCGACCGTGCCGCGGTGGCCGGATACTGCGTCGATGCGGTGTTGCAACGGCTCACCGGCGAGATCACGGTCGATGTTTCGGACGCGTCGCTGCCGTTCCTGAACCCGGCCACGCGCAGCTACGACGACGGTGCGATCGAGGCCTGCGGGCTGGGGCACCGCCGGTCGCTGTTCGCAAAACCAGCTCCGGCGAAGTCCGTGTTCCGGCTCGATCGGCGCGGTGCCGAATTGCTCGGATTGCCGGTCGGATTGCCCGTCACCGCAGGACCGTTCGACCTGCCGGCCAGTGCCATCGGCGCTGGCGTACGGAAACCGGGCGACGGCATCCTCACCGCCGGGACCACGCTCGCCTGCCAGGTGCTTACCGCCGACCCGGTGTTCGATCCAGAAGCGGAACCCGCGGGCATGTTCCTGTGCACGCCCGACGAGCACGAGTACCTGCACGCGATGCCCGCGATGGTCGGCACGGCAGGGATCGATTGGGCCTGCGAGTTGCTGGGCATCAGCGTCGAGGAAATCGACCCGCTGCTCGCGAGCAGCAGGCCGGGCGCGCGCGGGGAGCGCGCATTGCCGTTCCTGTCAGTATCGGGCGAACGCGCGCCGTTCGTCGACGCCGGAGCGCGCGCACAGTTCTCCGGGCTGAGCCTGGAAACCGGCCGGGCAGACCTGGTCCGGGCGCTGTGCGAGTCGATCGCTTACGCCGCACGGCATTGCTTTGACGCAGCCGGTCTGTCGGGACAGCTCTACGCCTGCGGCGGAGGAGTCCGTTCGCCCGAATGGCTACAGATTTTCGCCGATGTGCTCGGCCGTCCGGTCGTGATCCCGAGCGATCCCGGCGTCGGCGCGCGCGGTGCCGTGCTCACCGCCGCGGACGCGCTGGGAACGCCCTACGATCGGGATCGCTGGGCAGCGAACTCGCGAATGGTCGAGGCCCGGCCCGAGAATGTGGCTGACTACGAGCGCGGTTACGCCGACTACCAGGCTTCCCTGTCTGCCGCGCGCGGATTGTGGAGGCTGTGAATGATCCTGGAGAACGAGCGTGCCGCAGTATGCGAGTACGCCCGCCGCCTGACCGCGGACGGTTTGGTCGTCGGCACGTCAGGCAACGTGTCGGCGCGGGCTGGCGACTTGGTCGCGGTAACCCCGACCGGTGTTGACTACGCAGCCCTCACTCCCGCCGACATCCCCGTGGTGGACCTCGGCGGCAAGACCGCCGACGGCGCGTTGAAGCCGACGAGTGAACTCCCGATGCACCTGGCCGTGTACACCAGGGCCAGTGACCCCGAATCCGCCCCGGTGAACGCGGTCGTGCACACGCATTCGGTGCACGCCACCGCAGTGTCCACTTTGGTCACCGAAGTCCCGCCGATCCACTACATGCTCGCGGCAATCGGTCCCACGGCCCGAGTAGCCCCGTACGCGACCTACGGCACCACCGAGCTTGCCGACGCGATGCTGCAAGCCCTGGACGATCGCCGAGGCTGCCTCCTGGCCAACCACGGCACGATCACCTATGGCGACTCGTTGGCGAGTGCGTTCAGCCGGGCTCAGCAATTGGAATGGGTCTGCCAGGTGTGGCTGCTGGCCCGCTCCGCCGGTCCTCCGGCTCTGTTGCCGCCAGCGGAAATCGAGCTGGTAGTGGAGAAGCTGAAGGGATACGGCCAGCGATGACCTGATCAGGGAGGGTGGCGGCCCGCCTTGCTGGCCGCCCTGGCCTGGCGGATACCCGCGCTGTGGCGGGTATCTAGGCTGCGGTGGGGACTCTTGAGGCGGGTAGCCGTTCTGCGGCGCGGGATTCACCGTCCCGGATTGCGCCGGGTGCCCAGGCTGGGTCGAGGACCAGGGTTGCGGTGGATGCCCGGGAGCGCCCGGCTGCGGTGGATGCCCGGGCTGCGCGGGAAGGCCCGGCTGCGGTGGATGCCCGGGCTGCGCGGGAAGGCCCGGCTGCGGCGGATACCCGGGCCGCGCGGAAACACCGGGCTGCGGCGAAAACCCGGACTGTCCCAGGTATGCCGCGCCAGGCTGTGTCGCACACCCGCTTGCGGAACTTGCCCGGCGTATCCCGGCGGCGTGAATGGCGCGCCAGGGGCTGCCCAGGTCGCTGGACCGTAGCCCGCTTCGACAGGTTGTGCGCTCGGAAGAGGCTTGGCGAGCGGGGCAGCAGCATCACGATCGTCAGCAGCCCCGCGATGATCGTGGCAATCCCCGCCGGAGTTGCACGACGGCAAGCACGTGCCGCGAAAGCAAACGCGACAACGAAGCAATCGCCACTACCGCTTGCACAACCGCAGGCACCACGAGGAAGCGGGCCGGGCGGAGACCGCGTGTCGCGAGCGGTGCTGCGCCGGACAGCACTGCCGTACTTGGCACGGTCGGCAGCGCATGCACGTAACTCGGTCGCGGCCTCGGTTCGCGGCACGGTGATCTCGCTGAGCCGGACCACTCCCGCGAGCACCGGCGCATGGACCCGCGGTTGTCCGGCAGATCCGGGCATGCCGGGATAACAGGGCCAGGCCCTTCGGGGGCTTATGGCAGCGGGACGAGCGCTCCCACGCCCCCTCGCGCGAACTGGGTCGCCAGGCGTTGCGGCAACGGATTCGGGTACAAAATAATCGATGCGAACGGCGACGGCGTGTACCCGGCCCCGCCGTTGCTCTGCAGGTGCACGCTGACGTGGACGTTGCGGTCAGCGGGAATCTCGAACGACACCGCACCCCAGGAAACGACGTACTGCCGACCGTCGATTCCCGCGAACGGGATGTATGCGCCAGCGTGGAAAACATACGTGGAAATGTCGATCGTGAGCAATCGCCGAGGACCGTCGTGCGGGTCGACGTACGGGATGACATTCGGGGTGGAAGCCAGATCTGGTGGCTCGGTCGGGTCAGTCATCGGTCCGGGCCTTCCGTCAGGGCGATGAGCGAAGCTTACCCTCGACGGATCGGTCGTCGGGTGCCGAAGACCGGAGAGTCGTGCGCATCCGGCCGATGCGGCACAAGATCCGTTCGCGGTTCTTCGCGGCCTTCAGCCAGGCCGGAAGCCTGGCGAGCATAGTCATGCGGGGTTGCTGAACAGGAAGTTGCTGCTCCCGAAGTCGAGCAACGACGTAGGCTTCGAGGTGGTCCAGGTGTCGTTTGTTGTAGGCCCACAGCACATGCTCGTCGAAGTCGGCTTGCAGCCACAACGGGCGCCGCAGGAAAGGGTCACACGCGGTCCCCGGCGGAGGTGGCCCGAGTTGAACGCGGTTTCGCGCATCCTGCGCGTGGCCGCAACGACCGCACACTAGCCGCCTCGGGGCGAACAGGATTTCCTCCGTCGGCGGCGTGCCTGGTACGACGCCGACTTTCGCGCAGCGCTCGCAACGAGGGCAACGAACCAGCACCTATCAGCGGTGAAATCCCATGCCCACAGCTGCTGGTCGCGAAACCGCTCTCCGCCGTCGCGGCTGGCCGCCAATCCCATCCGGGAATCCTGACGTTCTCCTGTCCGAGACGTCAACCAGAATGAAGCTGTTCCGCGATCAGAACTGGTAGTACAAGAACGGGCTGAACGTCCCCGTAGCCACCAGGATCGCCGCATAAACCAATCCCACTGTCATGACCCCGATGCGCAGCGCGGTCGCTCTGCGGCTCCGCGACGACTCCAGCAGCGGGCCGGTCACCGGATGTGCTGGGAGGACGAACACGATCAGCGCCAGCAGCAGGATCACCAGCCGCTGGTTCGTCAACGCGCTTTCCACGACGTCGCCGAGGCCGCCGAAATCCGGGATCAGCATGTGGCCGATCATCGACAACGCGTGGCCAAGATCAGCGGAACGGAAGAAGACCCAGCCGAACACCACGAGGATCAGGGTCAGCACTCGGCGGGCGATGCGGGCGATTGGGCCGGCAGGAGCGTCGCCGAGGTGGAAGCGGCGTTCGATGACCAGAAGTGCGCCGTGGTAGCAGCCCCAGATCAGGAACGTCCATTGCGCGCCGTGCCAGAAACCCGTCAGCACGAAGACGATCGACAGGTTCCGGTATGTCTTTCCGGCGCCTGAACGGTTGCCGCCCAGCGGGATGTAGACGTAGTCGCGGAACCAGCGGGACAGCGACATGTGCCAGCGGCGCCAGAACTCCGTGATCGTCACCGACGAGTACGGGCGGGCGAAGTTCTCCGGCAGCCGGAAGCCGAGCATGCGGCCGAGGCCGATCGCCATGTCCGAGTAGCCGGAGAAGTCGAAGAACAACTGCAGGGTGTAGCCGATCGCGCCGAGCCAGGCCGTCGTGAACGTCATCTGGTTGGCCGGGGTCGAGAAGCAGGCTTCGACCATCGGGCTGAGCGAGTCGGCGATGATCGACTTCTTGCACAGGCCCAGCGCGAACCTCGGGAAGCCCGCGGCGATGTCGTCCAGCCGGTGCGACCGCCGCTGCGGCAACTGGTCGGCGATCTCCCGGTAGCGCACGATGGGACCCGCCACCAGCTGCGGGAACATCGCGATGTACGCGGCGAACGACACCGGGTTGCGCAGCGCGTGCCGCTCGCCGCGGTAGATGTCCACCACGTACGAGATGTGGTGGAAGGTGTAGAAGGAAATGCCGATCGGCACCACGATGTTCGCGACGCCAAGGTCGCCGCCGAACCAGTGCGCGACGGCGGCGATCTGCTGCGTCGCGAAACCGGCGTACTTCCAGATGACGAGCACGAGGACGTCGAGCGTGATGACGCCGATCAGGATCCGCTTCCGGCGCGTGCCGCGGACGTCCCACGGACTCGGCTCCAGCGCCGGTCCGGCCAGAAAGTTCACCGCCATGCAGAGCAGCAGCAGGAACAGGTATGGACCGGCACCGATCGTGTAGAACAGCAGGCTCGCGACCGCGACGATGCTGTTGCGCCAGCTGCGCGGGCACACCAGGACCGCGATCAGCACCGCGGGCATGAAGTACCACAAGAACAGCGGCGAAACGAACGACATCGGTGACGGACCCCCTCGGTTCCGGAGGAGACCTTAGCCCGAGCGGGTGGCTTCGCGGGGCGATGCCCGACGGATCACAGCACGAATCACCGAGGGTGACGGATTTGGGAGGATTTCGCCCTTCGCGACGGGGAAGCGGGGCGGGCGGTGAAGCTGTGCCGCCGCCGGGAGCCGAGGAAATCTCGTGGATGCGGGGTGCCGCTGAGAGTGCGGGCTGGGCGTGCGATGGGGCTGTTGCGAGGGAGGACGGCAGCCTCGGCGAGGGGAGTCGTGGCTGAGGGGGAAAGGCGTTGACCGTGCGATGCGGCGGAGGCTCGGGGCGGCGGAGCGGGAGGCCGGGCAAGTACGGCGGTGGCTGAGGTAGCTCGGTGGGAGAGCAGTGGCTGGGCAAGCGAGGCAACGCGAGGGCCGCGGAAGGGCCGCGGCCGGGCGAATGCGGCTGCGGGTTGCGCGGGCGTGTGCGGCGAGGGGAGGGGTTGTGGTTGAGCGGGGAGAGCGGTGGCCGGG